>CAVXTC010000008.1:0-180981 GCA_963764525.1 uncultured Pseudomonadota bacterium
TGTGGACAATCTGTGGAACCGCACATGCTATCGGGTACGAATGGGCACGTGCCATCAGGAACGGGGCCCACGTGCTATCAGGAACCGGAATCCACATTTTCTTCAAGTAATCCAATTACTTCTGAGCCGCCTAACTTAAATCGGCCACCAGAATTTAACTCTTCTGTTGCTGGTGACAGCCGCGAACGGTGGAAAACCCCGAGGCGGCCGCGATGATCGTGGCGCTCCTCAACCAGAAGGGTGGCGTCGGCAAGACGACTCTCGCGCTGCATCTCGCCGGCGAATGGGCCCGGGAAGGAAAGCGGGTCGTGCTGATCGACGCGGACCCGCAAGGCTCTGCCCTCGACTGGTCCGAACAGCGCGCGAAAGAAGGGTTTCGCCGGCTGTTCGGCGTCATCGGGCTTGCTCGCGACACGCTGCATCGCGAGGCGCCGGAGCTCGCCCGCGATGCCGATCACGTGGTCATCGACGGCCCGCCGCGCATCGCCGGGCTGATGCGCTCGGCGTTGCTCGCCGCGGACTTGGTGCTGATCCCCGTGCAGCCCTCACCGTTCGACGGCTGGGCCTCGGGCGAGATACTGAAGCTGGTCGACGAGGCGCGCATCTTCCGCCCGCAACTCATCGCCCGACCCGAATTCATCGCCGATCCGACCGCAACCGCTGTGGCCACGCACGGTGATCGCCCGCGAGACGGCCGAGGCGCTTGCCGAGCACGAGCCGCCGGTGCTCGCCGCGCGCATCGGTCAGCGCGTCAGCTTTGCCGATGTCGCGCGGTCCGGCCGGCTCGTCGCCGAACTCGACCCGGTCGGCCCGGCGGCATGCGAGATCAGCGCGCTCGCCCTTGAAGTGGCTGGCTTGGTGCCATGACGGAGCGGTCGCCGAAGCGCGGTTTCGCGGCTCGGCCCGGCGATCCGGATTCCTGGGTCCGTGCGCCTGAGCTATCAACCGGCCGCACGCCGAACGCCGAGTTCACCGCGCGGCTGACGATTGACGTGACGCCGGCGCTGCGGGGCCGGATCAAGATCGCCGCGCTTCAGCGCGGCCTCACGGTTGCAGACATGCTCCGCGCATTGCTCGACCGCGAGTTTCCCGCCGATGGCGGAGCCGCGCCATGACCGCGCCGGCCCCCGACACGCTCACGCATGTCGAGTTGATCTGGTTCGAGAAGCGGAGAATCGAGCAGTGGGATCCGCTTCGGCCACGATGTCGCCGAGCAGATCCTCGACCGCCGGCGTCGCATCTTGAGCTTCCCGCCCGGCAGCATCTTCGCCTATGTCCGGTGGGCGGCGAACGACTTCGGCACGGTCGTCTCGCGGATCGACATCCTGCGCGCTGTCATGCCCGGCGAAGCTTTCTCGACCGTGCCATTTGTGCGGCCGGGCGGCGAGATTTTTCTCCGCCTTTCCGGCTGGCCCAAGGTCGAGCGAGTGCTCCAGGCCATCGATGCCGTCGAGCAACTCGGCGTCGATCCAGCGGATGCCTAGCCCCGATCATTGGCGGCAACTCCACAACCGGCTCGCGTCTGGCGAACCGCCGCGCGCCTACACCGCAGACCGCCATCGCGCGTGGCTTCTGCGCCGGAGGATCGACGCGTGACGCGCTTCGGCCGATTCACCGCCACCAGCGCCGTGGTGCTCGGCGTCGGGTTGTCGGTGCTGCTTCGTCCCGCGCCCAGGCTGATCTGGAACGCCAGCGCCAGCGTTCCGATCGGCCTCTACGCTGTGCATCCTGCGGGCGCGCTGCATGCCAACGAGCTGCTGGTGGTCATGCCGCCGGAGCCGCTCGCGACGTTTCTCGACGAGCGCCGCTACCTGCCGCAGGGCGTGCCGCTGCTGAAGCACGTCCTTGCCCTTCCAGGCCAGACCGTCTGCCGGTCCGACCGCACGATCACCGTCGATGGCGTCACAATGGGCGACGCGCTCGACCGCGATCATCTGGGCCGCCCGCTGCCCATTTGGCACGGCTGCCGTGTCGTTGGCGCCGGCAATGTCTTCCTCATGAATCGGCAGTCCGGGGATTCCCTCGACGGCCGGTATTTCGGCCCGCTCCCCACCACCACCGTCATCGGCCGGGCCGATCCACTCTGGACCGATCAGGAGCACTGACCATGCCGCAATCCTGCTTTCGGCGAGGCGCTACGCTGCAACCATCTCGGTTCGACTCCTCCTCCTTCCCGGTCAATTCGCCTGGCGCTCGCAACGTCCCGACGCCGCGGCGCTGGCGCCGCTCACGTTCCCTCCTTTGGGTCAGCGTCGCGTCGGTAGTGCTGTTCGACGCCTGCATTGCTCATGCCGAACCTGTCACCACAGAGCAGCACAACGTCGCTACGGCGGCCGCTCCAATCAGCGCCATGGTTGCCGAAGCGTCGCAGCGGTTTGGCATTCCGGCGTCGTGGATACGCGCCGTCATGCAGGTCGAAAGCTTCGGCGACGTCCGTTCTCTGTCGCCCAAGGGAGCCATGGGCCTGATGCAGATCATGCCGGAGTCGTGGGCTACTCTGCGTTCCCGCTACGGACTCGGCGCCGATCCATATGACGCGCACGACAACATACTGGCCGGTGCTGCCTATCTCCGCGAACTGCTGGACCGCTACGGTTCCCCTGGCTTTCTGGCCGCCTACAATGCCGGGCCGGCGCGTTACGAAGATCATCTTGCGACTGGTCGGGCGCTGCCTGCGGAGACACAGGCTTACGTGGCCGCCCTCGCTCCGGTGATCGGCGGCGAGGCGATCGACGACGCGACGGTTGTCAATGCGGTCGTGCGTTCGTGGACCGAAGCGCCGCTGTTCGTGGTGTCTAACGAGAGCACCGCAGCGAAGTCGCCGGCCTCATCCAACTTACGTTCAGGCCAGCGATCGACCGACAGCCCAGCGCAGGATTGGACCGGGCTCGCGCCGCAATCACCGGGTCTGTTTATCGGCATTTCTCATGGAAATCGGCAGCCATGAAGCGGGTCGCGCTTCATCGCAGGCTGGCGGGCTATGGCGGACCTTGGAGCGTTGGAAGGTGGGAGCTCAGGAACCCGACCAACGGACGGCAAGATAAAAGCGCCGACCGGGGTCGGGCGCATGTGGTTGGTTGTGTTGGGTTTTTTGAGACTGCAAGATTGCCACCTGCTGGCGCGTCGTCCGAATTCTCCAACGATTTCAATGCTCCGACCGCCGGCACACGCGCTCAGGAACGCCGTGCTGCCCATGACGACCGGCGACGATGACCTCCGCATCCAGCCGGGTCGTATCCAGCACGGCAACCAGGGCGCCAAGCGCCCGAAGAGCTTCGTCGGCGAGGTGATGCGGGCCGCCAAGAGGGCCGGTCACACCGGAAAGAGCTTCGGCCGCTCCGGCGGCGGCAAGCAGCGCTCGACCTTCGGACGAGGCCGCCGCGCGGCGCTCGCTCTGTCCGCCAGATCGCCTGGCCGGCGCGTCGTCGTCATGACGCGGATCGTCCGCCACCACGGCAAGCGATTCACGCTCCGCGCCGCTCGCCAAGCACATCGCCTATCTGAAGCGTGAGGGTGTAACCCGCGACGGGCAGGATGCGCGCATGTTCGACGCCACCTCGGAGTCCGCCGATACGAAGGGCATTCGCCGCGCGCTGCGAGGATGACCGGCATCATTTCCGGTTCATCGATCTCGCCCGAAGACGCCGGCGAGATGGCCGACCTTCGAGCCTTCACGCGGGAACTGATGGGCGACATGGAGCGGGATCTCGGTACGCGGCTGGATTGGGTCGCGGTCGATCACTGGAACACCGACAATCCACACATCCACGTCCTCATTCGAGGCCGCGCAGATGACGGCAAGGACCTCGTCATCAGCCGCGACTACATCAGCCAAGGCTTCCGCGACCGCGCCGCCGAGCGCGTGACCTTCGAACTCGGGCCCCGCAGCGAGCAGGAAATCCGATCCGCCCTGGAAAAGGAGGTTGAGGCCGAGCGCTGGACCAGCCTCGACCGCGCGCTTCGCGACATCGCCGACGATGGCGGCGGCGTCGCCGACTTGCGGCCCGGCGCGCCGGGCGAGGACCCGGAGCTGCGCCGCCTGATGCTCGGCCGTGCCGCGAAACTCGAACGGCTCGGACTTGCCGAGCAAGATCGGCCCCGCGCGATGGACCTTGAAGCCCGGCGCTCGAGCAGAGCCTGCGCGACCTCGTCCATCCGCGGCGACATCATCAAGACCATGCACCGGGCGATGAGCGGGGCAGATCGGGAGCCTGACATCGCCGGCTTCGCGATCCACGGTGATGTCGCCGGCCGACCCGGTGCTGGGCCGCCTCGTGCAACGCGGGCTCGATGATGAGCTGAAGGGTTCTGCCTACGCGATCGTCGAAGGCGTCGATGGGCGCACCCATCACCTCCGCTTCTCCGATCTCGAACTCACCGGAGACGCGCGGCCCGGCGCTATCGTCGAAACGCGGGCGTATGAGGATGCCAATGGCCGGCAACGCCTGTCCCTCGCCACACGATCCGACCTGACGATCGAGGCTCAAATTTCGGCCCCAGGCGCCACCTGGATCGACCGCCAGCTTCTCGCGAAAGACCAAGCTTTCAGCAGCGGCGGTTTCGGCGCCGAGGTTCGCGAAGCGATGGATCGGAGGATCGATCACCTCGCCCAGCAAGGCATGGCCGAGCGGCAAGGCCAGCGCGTCATGTTCGCCCGCGATCTCATCAACACGCTGCGCCGCCAGGAACTGGACGGCGCAGCGTCAAGCTATCGGCGGAAACAGGCCTCGCGCATCGGCCCGTCCGCCGAGGGCGAGCACGTCTCCGGCATCTACCGCCAACGCATCACCTTGTCGTCCGGCCGGTTCGCCATGATCGATGACGGAATGGGCTTCCAGCTCGTGCCGTGGCGGCCGGCGCTGGAGCAGCAGCTCGGTAAGCAGGTGGCTGGCGTCATGTCACCGGATGGTGGCGTCGATTGGAATTTTGGACGCAAGCGGGGGTTGGGCATTTGATCAATGGAGATCTCCAGACAATCATTCATCGAGGAACCCAAATCGCGTCATCCGGCCGCCCCGGATCGCCGAACGCGCATCTCAGTTCTTCCGGTAGGCTCGCGACCCAGGCGGCCATGAAAGCGTCCAACCGATCGTGCCGGCTTCCGGCAACCGTGGCATGCAGTTTGGCTTCAAGATCCCGCGGTTTCCAACCTGTACGAGAAGCAACGGCAACGAGTTGGTCCCGGTAGCCTTGTTCGGTGGACTTGTGCAGGCAGGTTGGCAGCAAAGCTCGAACAATTGCGAACGGGTATACCTCCACGATCTCGGCCTCGAGACGCTGCCTCAGAGCAGCGAATAGCTCAAAGCCAAACAGCATCCAGATCTTGTTGGCGTGAGGAAGAGTTGCTGCGCCGCCGCCACCGTTCAGATGCTCGATGCACTTTTCACGTATTCCAAGCCAAGCCGCCGTCGCCGGCGTTCGGAATGAGGATAGGCCTCGCTGACCGAGTTCGTTCTCGGACAAGCGGGAACCCGTTTCGGGTGGCGCCGCCGGGGCATCGACGGCGACCCGTTCAACCTGCCATCCCATTTGGCTCGCGATGGATTTTAGCGCGCTTGCCACGCCATGCGCGGATTCACGAAAAGGCGTCCCCGCCGTAATCTCTTTGTTGCCTACGCCCCGAGGAATTGTTGCTGCCAAAGGAATTGTTGCTGCCAAATTCTTCGGGATCATCATCGGCGTCAGTTGGCGGCCGGCAGACACAACGCAAATCGGCAATCGCTTATTGACGGCGCAGGCAACGTCGATGCCAACGAAAACGGGAACGGATGACATTGACCATGTACCCCATGAGCTGTCCGATTTTTTCGCCAAGGTATCCCTGGCCCCGAGCACCATCAATTCAGGCTTGAGATCACACTCCGGGAGCCTCCTGATCCTTCGTCGCCATGAATGCGACCAAGAATCCTCTGGGGCCAGGTGCTCCTCGTCAGCGCCACCGTTCTCGCCTTCGTCTGGGCGGCGACGGAATGGTCCGAGCTTCCTGAGAGCGATACGCGCAAGGGCTTGAAATGTTGAGGGAAAGCATCGCGAGAGGGCTCTGCTACTGGCTACATCGCGACACCGAGTAGGGTGAATGCCTTGTGCTGTATCGGGGTCAGTCTGGTCAGCACGGTGAGTGGATAGTTTGGTGTGATCGCGGTGACGACAGTATTGCGCACCAGGGTGGCGAGATCAGCCAGCAAGGAGTGGAAGCTGTGCACCGGCAGCCCGTCGCTGGTCAGGCCGGTGGTCTGCTTGGCAACAGCGGCCGGTGAGCGCCGTGCCTGCGCCACGACACTGGTACGCAGCGCCTCGGCCGCTTCCTTGTCGGTGTCGTCGAACAGCATCGGTGCCAGACGCTGACGCATGTGCCATTCGAGGTAATAGGCCAGCATGCAGAGAAAGACATGCGCACGGACCCGATCGGCCAACCTATGATACACGGGGCGGACGTGCAGATCGACGGTCTTGATGCAGCGAAAGGCGCGTTCCACCAGGGCGAGAGACTTGTAGCTGCGCACCGTCGTCGCATCGTCGAAGGTGTCCGCCGGCAGGCTGGTGCGTATGACGTAGACGCCGTCGGTCGCCGCCTCTGCGGCGATCTCGGTGGTCTTGCGTGCGAAGCTGAAGGCGGCGTCGGTGATGTCGAGCTCGAAGTGTTTGCTCATCTTGTGCTTGTTGATCACCGCACCGACCGCGAGCGCGATCTCGGCGGTGCCGCGTAGTGGATCGCGCTTGCGCGCTACGGCGGTCTGGATGCGGGTGAGGTCGCGCTCTGTGGCGGTGAGGAGGTCTTCGCGCTTGCGGGTTCGCTCGGCGGCGAGATCGGGATTGCGACAGACCACCAGGCGTTCGCCGGGGAATTCGGCGCGGTGATGCTGGCCATGTCGCGTTGATCGAACAGCGAGAGTTGCAACGCGCCGCTTTCCACCAGCCCTTTGATCGCCGGTGCGCGCAAGGCGGTGATCCAGTCCAGGCCTGCCGATTTGATGTCCTCGGTGATGCGCGCCTGGGTGATCATGCCGCGGTCGCCAACCAGCACGACATGGTCGAGTTGGAAGCGCCGCTTGAGCTTCTCGATCTGTGCGGCGAGCGTCATGGGATCTGCGGTGTTGCCATCAAACACCTCGATGGCGACTGGGCAGCCATCGGGCGCGCACAGCAGGCCGTAGACAATCTGCAACGTGCCCTTCTTGCCGTCACGGCTGTAGCCTCGCTTGGCGAGCGGGCAGCATCGCCCTTCCATGTAGCTCGATGACACGTCGTACAGCACCAGCGTGCCGTGGGTGAGATGGCGCTTGGCCAGCGCCGTCTCGATCGCGGGCTGGCGCTCCAGCAGCCAGTCCAGCGCGGCGTAGAGTTCGTCCTCATCGACCTCACCCAGGCCGAGTAGTTCGCCGAGGCTCGATGCGGCGGTGGCGGGCGATAGCGCACGGGCGGCGGCCAGCTTGGATGCGGGATCGAGGATGCGACTGACCAGCAAGGCGAGGACCAGGTCTCGGCAGCGATTGCCATCGGGGCCGAGGATGCGGTCGAGACCGATATGGCGGGCGGTGCCGAGCGCAGCGGCGACGTGGCCGTGGGGCAGGCTGCGGATCACGCTGAAGGCCTCACGCTCGGCGGGGATGACCGTGCCGCCCTTCAACACACCGCGCAGGCCCTCGATGTGGGCTGTGGGCCAGTCAGAGAGGTTGCACAGCGTGCGCTTACGCACCTTGCCACCTTCGCGATAACTCTCGCGCAGCAGGATCGCGGGCGGCGAGTTCCGATTCGGAACGGCTTCGATGTACATGGCGAAGCATGCGCACATCCGGTCGCTGTGTACAAGTCCCAAA
The DNA here is from genome assembly GCA_963764525.1 of uncultured Pseudomonadota bacterium. Classification (GTDB taxonomy): domain Bacteria; phylum Pseudomonadota; class Alphaproteobacteria; order Acetobacterales; family Acetobacteraceae; genus DATDIC01. The sequence continues at coordinate 7,818 of CAVXTC010000008.1, forward strand.
TATGATCTTACATGGCTACGATTTGGACAAAATCAGCCGGCTTTGCGAATTTTTCCAACAACTTCACCGCAAAAGTGGCGGGAAACTCGGTTTAGTTCGGGGGTATATTTCGGCAACCATTCGACGGTCAGCCAGTGCGCGCGAGCGGTAAGCGCGAACCGTGAAAGTTTGCTGACGTGGATCGGCCCATTGTCTTCGACCAACACGACCGGCTTGGCCGCGCGTCCAGGCATCGGACCATAAAGAGCGTCGAGTTGCTCGAGATGCGCCACGAAGTCGCTGCTGCGTTTGGTCGGACTGGTATGCACAATCAGTTCACGTGTGACATTATTAAGCGAGCCCAGCATCGCCACCTTCTTGGCTTGGCCTGGTGCCGGCACGCGCAGATCGGCGCCGGATTTCGCCCATGCTCTGGCGAGGCAGGGATGCGTCAACGCCTCGCTCTCATCGCCATACAGAAGCACGATGTCGCCGGCTTCTGCCTGCTGCTCGCGCAGTTGCAGGCGCAAGCCAATCCGATCGACTTCGCTGGCAACTTGCCGCCCTTTCAGCGTGTGCCGCGGCCGTCGGTAACGGAACTTTTTTTTTCGCAACGTCTTGGACAGTTGCGAGCGGCTGATGCGCACGCCCTCGCGCACCTCGATCTCCGCACGCATGCGGGCGATCGTCCAGTTCGGCCTGTCGCCGACGGGTTCTTCCAGTAACGGAGTGAGCACGCACAAGGCCGCTTCACTCTTCACTGGTGGCGGACCGGGTGCGACGCTCGCCTTCAACGCTTCGGTGCCGCCGCGGCTGAAATCGCTGCGCCACAACCGAACCGTGTCTTCGCGCACGCTGAACGCCTCGGCGATGCGCGGACTGGTCCAACCCGAAAGCGTCAGCAGGATGGCGCGTGCTCTATCCGCCTTGCCGCGATCACGCGAGCCAGCCAGAGCCGTCAGGGCAAAGCGTTGCTCCTCGCTCGCCGATACCGGGGATTTGCCGCTCATGCCACACCCTTGCGACCGAAACGTAAACGAATTGGCCAACCTATCCGTTGGTCAAGTTGGCGGAGTCTGCTTCAGCGTCCGTCTCAATCACATAGTCGCCGATGTCGCGGTCGGGCCCCTCTCGGTGAGGGCGCGATGCATCGTCTTGGTGACGTCGCCGCGCAAGCCCAGGCCCTGCAGGGTGCGTTCGGCCTCTTGGGCCCGACCAACCAGTCGCCGGGACCAGCCGGAGCCGCCAGTCCCATCGTCTCTAAATGCTGAAGGCTGCAGATGCTGACGGCTGCTTGGCCGACGGGCTCAAGCGGGTCTTCGAGAGCGCCAGCACGGTTGGGTCCTCGATAGTGATCGTCGATGCGCTGGACGAGTCGGCGGCCGGTTTCTATGCAGCTACGGTTCGTGCGATTGCCGGACTCGCAACTGCTGGTGCTACTGATGCACGATGCACCTAGCAGGCGGAGGTCCTGAAAGATGAGATTCCCATCCGGCTCGAAGTTGGCACCGTGGAAGCACCCGGGGAAGCAAAATGGACGTCGCTTTGACATCCGGGGAAGCACGACGACGCCTAAAGCGCGGCGCCGCGATGGAATACGATGGCTGCTGGTATGGCCTATCTCGCCGGCGGAAAACTGGGACTTCGAGACCCTTCCCATGCCGGCCAAAGCTGAAAGCTCGCTGCTTTGCGCTTTCAGCTGCTTCCCCCCTGCTTCCCCGACTTTCATGCCGAGGATGGGGAAGCAAAAACGGCCCCGAAGGGCCGTTCTAATCGATTGATTTCCTGAGGAAATTTGGAGCGGGCGAAGGGATTCGAACCCTCGACCCCAACCTTGGCAAGGTTGTGCTCTACCCCTGAGCTACGCCCGCGCTCCAGCGGACCGAGCAGGCTACCTAGAAGCGTTCCCCTCGGTTTGCAAGCTGCCAGGCTGCCTCGGCCGGTCGCCTGCCGGTCCTGCCGGCATCTGGACGAGGCCCCGCCCCAACGGCATGGTCGCGGTCCACCCGGCGAGCTTGTCTGCCGTGCCGGCCGTAACATCTATCGGGCAGCACTCAGGCACGCTCCCCCCGGGACACCCCCGGACACCCCCCGGGCAACGCTCCCCAGACCCATCCCGGGGCATCCCCCCGGCCCACCAGGAAGACCAGGAAAACCCAGTGTCATGGACGTGATCATCGGCCAAAACCAGCCTGCCGCCGGCGCCGCCGGCATGATCGTTGACGGCGACCAGAAGACCTTCATGCAGGACGTAATCGAAGCCTCGCGCCAGCTTCCCGTCCTGGTGGATTTCTGGGCCACTTGGTGCGGGCCCTGCAAGCAGCTCACGCCGACGCTGGAAAAGGTCGTGCGCGGCGCCGCCGGGCGGGTGAAGCTGGTCAAGATCGACATCGACCAGAACCGCTCCTTGGTGCAGCAGCTCGCGCAGATTGGGCTCCCGTTGCAGTCCGTCCCAACTGTGGCGGCGTTCTGGCAGGGTCAGATCGCTGACCTGTTCCAGGGCGCACAGCCGGAATCGGAAGTGAAACGGTTCGTCGAGACCCTGTTGAAACTCGCGGGCGGTTCCATGCCGTCCGCTGACCTGCTGGCGGAAGCCAAGGCGGCGTTGGAGGGCGGCGACGCGGAGGGGGCCGGCCGGGTGTTCAGCGAGTTGCTGGCTCAGGAACCGGAGAACCCGGAGGCCTGGGGCGGGCTGATCCGTGCGCTGATGGCGCTGGGTCAGGAGGATCAGGCGACCGACGCTCTGGCTCAGGTGCCGGCCAGGATCGCCGACCATGCCGAGATCGCCGGCGCCCGCAGTGCGCTGGCGCTGGCGCAGGAGGGGCGCCAGGCGAAATCCCAGCTTGCATCGCTGCAAGCGCGCGTAGCCGCCGATCCCGCCGATTTCCAGGCGCGCTACGATCTCGCCAGCGCGCTCAATGCCAGCGGCGACCGTGAGGCGGCAGCGGAGCATCTGCTCGACATCATGCGCCGCAACCGCGCCTGGAACGAGGATGCCGCGCGGCTGCAATTGCTGAAGCTGTTCGAGGCGTGGGGGTTCGACGACCCGGCCACCATGGCGGCGCGCCGAAAGCTGTCGGCGCTGCTGTTTTCCTGATGACGGGTTTCCATCCGCGGGCGGAGGAGCTGCCGGCCGAATTTCCGGTGTTCCCGCTTGAGGGTGCGTTGCTGCTGCCGCGCGGCAAGTTGCCGCTCAATATTTTCGAACCGCGCTATTTGGCGATGGTCGAGGATGCCATGGGCGCCGGACGGATCTTCGGCATGATCCAGCCGGATCCTGCCAGTCCGGCCGGAAAATGCGGGCCTGGGCTGTATCGGATCGGCTGCCTGGGGCGGCTCTCGTCGTTCAGCGAGACCGAGGACGGACGGTTCCTGATCACGCTCACCGGGGTGATCCGCTTTTCGGTCGCGGCCGAGCTTCCGCCGCGCCGCGGCTACCGCGGGGTGCATGGGGACATTTCCGACTATCTCGACGACCTCGACCTGGAACCGCGCTCGATCGGAGTGGAGCGCGAGGCGGTGCTGGCTGCGCTTCGCAGCTATTTCAGCCGCCGCGGCTTCGAGGCGAACTGGGAGGCGATCCGCAAGATCCCCGACGACATGCTGGTGATCACGTTGTCCATGATCTGTCCGTTCGAGCCGGCCGAGAAGCAGGCCTTGCTGGAGGCCCCGACGGATGCCGACCGGGCGGTGGCGCTGCTGGCGTTGCTGCAAATGGGGGCGGCCGCTCCGGACGCTCCGGCCGGCTATCGCGTGAGTTGACCCGATGTCCGATGAACCCGTTTCCGATGAACCCGTCCGCCCGGCGCCGATCGATCCCCGGTTGCTGGAAATCCTGGTGTGTCCGCTGACGAAGGGACCGCTGGAGTACGACCGCGACAAAGGGGAGCTGATCAGCCGTCAGGCGGGCCTCGCCTACCCGGTGCGCGACGGCATTCCGATCATGCTGCCCGAGGAAGCCCGGCCGCTGGAAGCGTGAACATCGCAATCTCCCCTCCCCCCTGTGGGAGGGGCTGAGGGAGAGGTCGCACCCATAATGCCGGTCGTCACCGAGCTTCGCCTTAACCGCGCCGACCACACGCTGGACGTCGCGTTCGACGATGGCGTCCGGTTCACCTTGCCGGCTGAATATCTGCGCGTGGAAAGCCCCAGCGCCGAGGTGCAGGGCCACGGGCCCGGCGAGCGCAAGGTGATCGCCGGCCGTCGGCATGTGGGGATCATGACGATCGAGCCGGTGGGCAATTATGCGGTGCGGCTGATCTTCGATGATCTGCACGACACCGGTATTTTCTCTTGGGAGTATTTGCACGAGCTGGGCCGGGAGCAGGAGCAGCGCTGGCAACGCTACCTGGACGCGCTGGCCACGCGGGGGTTGAGCCGCAATCCGTGATCAGCCCTACGCTTGCTCAATTGCGAAAACCGCGTCGGCTGTTTCTGTTGGCAGCCGGTGGCGTGGACAGTGGTAAACCGATTGTCCAGGGATCATAGCGATATCGTAAGCGGTGTCAGGTTGGCGCCGGAGCCCGGGTTGGCACCCGGCACCAATGCCGCTCTATGATCACCCCCCATGAAACACTGGCGAATCGACCGATATCGCGTGGGACCGCTTCGACACCGCCAAGCTGGATCCGGCGATCATCCCGCTGGTGAAGGCCGCCGCGATGGTGGAGCGGAACGGCACCGACTATGCCATCTACCTGAACCGGGTGTTCCACGACGACCCCGATTTCCGCGGCGCGGCCGATTACTGGGCCGAGGAAGAAGTCCAGCACGGCGACGCGCTCGGCCGCTGGGCGATGCTGGCCGATCCGGGCTGGGACTACGCCGCCGCCTTCGCCCGCTACAAGGCCGGATACCAGCTTGCCGCTGGACGCCGAGGCCTCGGTGCGCGGGATCGCGCACGGGTGAGCTGATCGCTCGCTGCATGGTGGAAACCGGCACATCCAGCTACTACACCGCGCTGGCGGATGCCACGGCCGAGCCGGTATTGGCGCAGATCTGCCGCCACATCGCCGCCGACGAGTTCCGCCACTTCAAGCTGTTCTACGACCACATGCGCCGCTATCTCGGCCGCGAGCGCATCGGCCTGCCGCGCCGCCTGCTGATCGCCGCCGGCCGCATCACCGAAAGCGAGGACGACGAACTGGCCTTCGCCTGGCACTGCGGCAACGAGCCGGTGTCATCGCCCTATGATCGGCGCCGCTGCATCGCCGCCTACATGGTGCCGGCGATCGGCTTCTACCGGTTCCGCCACATCGAGCGCGGCATGGGGATGATCTTCAAGGCTGTCGGCCTGCCGCCGCGCGGCCGACTGTCGGATTTCGGCGCACGGACCCTGTGGCGCCTTCATGGGGTGTCGTCGGCGAAACGTCCTGCCCGGCTGATCGGAGCGCGCGAGCCGGTGGAGCATGCTGGACGCAACGTGAGGCCGTTCCGGTAAGGTAAGCTGAGATTTCGGGCGGCAACCGGAGCCTCGATTCTGCGCACGCCCTGACTTGGGCTCGAAGGCGCCGGCGGACTTGCCGTCGGCAATCAAGGAACCACACCGTGCATCGCTGGCACTGGGCACGCATCCTGCTGATCATCCCGTTCGTCGCGGTGCTCTGGGTGCCGTTCTACAACCGCACCGAGCCGACGCTCTGGTCGTTTCCGTTCTTCTACTGGTACCAGCTCGCTGTGGATCCTGCTCAGCGCGTGGTGATCGGCCTCGTCTATCTGCTCGAACACCGGACGGGAGCCGTAGTCCGATGAACTGGGATTGCCATCACCGTCTTCGTGCTGCTGTTCCTGCTGGTCACCTGGCTCGGCTTCGTCGCCGCGCGCTGGCGCAAGGGCGATCTGGACCTGCTGCATGAATGGGGGCTGGGCGGCCGTCGCTTCGGCACCGTCGTCACCTGGTTCCTGCTCGGCGGCGATCTCTATACCGCCTACACCTTCATCGCCGTGCCGGCGCTGCTGTACGGCGCCGGCGCGATCGGCTTCTTCGCCGTGCCGTACACGATCATGATCTATCCGATCCTGTATCTGGTGTTTCCCCGGCTTGTGGGCGGTGTGCCACCGGCACGGCTATGTCACCTCGGCGGATTTCGTGCGCGGCCGGTTCGGCAACCGCTGGCTGGCGCTGGCGATCGGGGTGACCGGCATGGTGGCGACGATGCCGTACATCGCGCTTGCAGCTCGTCGGCATGCAGGTGGTGATCGGCGCGCTCGGCTTCGACACGACCGGCGTGGCGCGGCGATCTGCCGCTGATCATCGCCTTCGTGATCCTTGCCGCGTTCACCTATACCTCCGGCCTGCGCGCGCCGGCGATGATCGCGGTGGTGAAGGACACTGCTGATCTACATCACGGTGATCGCCGCGATCATCGTGATCCCGATCGAGCTCGGCGGGTTCGGCAAGATCTTCGGCGCCGTTCCCGCGGCCAAGCTGCTGCTCGCCACGCCGCCCGCCGGATCCTGGGGCAGCTTCAGCGCCTATGCCACGCTGGCGCTCGGTTCGGCGCTCGCGCTGTTCCTGTATCCGCATTCGATCACCGGCATCCTCGGCGCCTCCAGCGGCCGGGTGATCCGGCGCAATGCCGCGCTGCTGCCGGCCTATTCGCTGCTGCTGGGCCTGCTGGCGCTGCTCGGCTTCATGGCGGTTGCCGCCGGGCTGGCGCAAGATGCCGGAATTCGCCGGCGGGTTCAAAACCTACGGCAACAATTTCGCGGTCCCGGCGCTGATCCTGTCCGCCTTCCCGGGCTGGTTCGTCGGCCTTGCGTTCGCCGCCATCGCCATCGGCGCGCTGGTGCCGGCGGCGATCATGTCGATCGCCACCGCCAATATCTTCACCCGCAACATCTATCGCGAGTTCATCAATCCCGCCTGCACCGACGCCCAGGAGAGCTCGGTCGCCAAGATCGTTTCGCTGCTGGTGAAGGCCGGGGCGCTGGTCTTCATCTTCGCGCTGCCGCTGCAATACGCGCTCTGGCTGCAGTTGCTCGGCGGCGATGTGGATCATCCAGACGCTGCCGTCGGTGATCCTGGCGCTTTATACGCGCATGCTGAACGGCTGGGCATTGCTGATCGGCTGGGCGGCGGGCGTCATTCTCGGGCACCTGGATGGCGGCCGCGGTGAACTTCGCGCCGGTCTATCCGCTGACGCCTGTTCGGCACCACCATCCCCTGCTACATCGCGCTGTCGTCGCTGATGGTGAATCTGATCGTCTCCGTCGTGCTGTCGCTGCTGTTCAACCCGGTCGTCTCCGACCGCCACCGCGACGTGACCACGCGCCGGCGGATTACGCCTGACCGAGCGGCATTCACCACCGCTTAATCCGCTTCGCGCCCACGCTTACCGCCGGAGGTGAAGCGTGCTGGCCGAACGAATCGAATTGCTGCGCAGTGCCTGCTGCGGCGGCGATCGAGGCCGGGACGCTTCGCCGCGGCTGAAGCGATCTGCCATCAGCTGCTGGCGAATCCCGGCCGCGACCCGGAAGCAGAGCTGCTGCTCGGCCTGGCACTCGGCGCGCAGGGCCGCACGGCCGCAGGCGGGACCGCTGCTGGACCGCGCCGCGCCGCCACCGACCCGGTCACGCACATCCGTGCCGGGATTTGGCGGAGCTGCTGCGGCTCGGCCGTCCCGCCGAAGCGGCGAGCAGTATCGCGCCTGGCTGGCGCGCAGCGCCGGACGACTGCGGCGGCGCATCATGCGCTCGGCATGCTGTTGGCCGGATTGGGCGAGATCCGAGACCGCGATCGGTCATTTCCGCCGTGCCGTCGCGATCGACCCGGGCCCGGCAATGGGCTGGTCCAATCTCGGCATGATGCTGAAGATCGAGCGGCGGTTCGAGGAGGCGGTCGCCGCGCACGACGCAGCAGTGGCGCGCGCGCCGGAGGACCCGCAGATCCGCGTTAACCGCGCCGTCGCCTTGCTGCACGCCGGCCGGATGACCGAGGCCTGGCGCGACTACGAATGGCGGCTGCGGCAGCCCGGCCACACCGCGCTTCCCGCTGGCAACGCTGCTGCCGGACCTTGCCGGGCTGGATCTTGCCGGACGCACGGTGCTGGTGACGCATGAGGAAGGGTTCGGCGATACGCTGCAGTTCCTGCGCTACGTCCCGCTGCTGGCGGAGCGTGGGGCGAAGGTGCTGTTGGCGGTGCCGCAGGCGCTTGCCCGGATCGCCGCTACGGTCGGTGGGGTGCTGTCGAGGTCCTGCCTGCCGGCCTTCCACCTCTCCCGTTCGCCGGAGACTCCGACGCTGCCCCCGCGAACGGGAGAGGTGGAGTTGTGGCGAGTGGCGGTTCGATTTCCACTGCCCGGTGTTCAGCCTTCCCCGTGCGTTCGGCACGACACTCGACGACGATCCCGTCCGCGACGCCGTACCTCTTCGCCGATCCGGCATTGGTCGCGGCCTGGGCGCGCCGTCTTCCGCCGGCGGCAGGCGGGTCGGGCTGGTCTGGGCCGGGCAGGCGCGTCCCTGGCTGCCGGGGTTCTCCACGCTGGATGCACGCCGGAGCGCCGGGCTCGCCAGCTTCGCCCCGCTTGCCTCGGTTCCCGGCGTCCGCTTCATCAGCCTGCAGAAGGGTCCGCCGGCGGCCGAGGCCGGCACGCCCCCGCCCGGTCTGGTGCTGCATGACCCCATGCCGGAGATCACCGATTTCGCCGATACGGCCGCGATCATCGCCAATCTGGACCTGGTGATCAGCGTCGATACCTCGGTGGTGCATCTGGCCGGGGCGCTGGGCAAGCCGGTGTTCCTGCTCGACCGCTACGACAATTGCTGGCGCTGGTTCAGCGACCGGGACGACAGCCCCTGGTACCCGCGGCTGCGCATCTTTCGCCAGACCGGTGCTGGGCGACTGGAGCGGCCCGATGCAGCGCGCCGCCGCCGCGCTGCGCGCCATCACGACCGGATCTGGCTGATTTGTCCTCTTGCAGGAGGCGGCCGGGGGAAGAGTTTCGTGCGCTGATTATCAGGCTGCCCGCGCATACAGCCGGCTGAGCTCCGCTCCCAGGAACGCGGCGATCGCGCCCGGGCCCGAGCGAGCGCGTGCCGGTGCGCCCATCGCGCGCCTCCGCCTCCGCATTGTAATTGGTGTTCGGTGTTGACGTCGTAAGCCAGCGGCCGCCCCGACTGGTCGGTGATGAATTCCACACCGGCCACCTCGATCCCGCTGGCGGCGAGGAACCGCTCGACCCGCGCACGCAACCCATCCGGCATGCCGGGAATGATACGAAACTTTGCCGGCGGCGCTTCGGCGGGACGGACGGTGTCGCCAAGGGCACAGGCATCGGCCGGGCAGAGCTCGAAGCCCTGGCTGGTGTCCACCTCCACGGCATACAGAAATCGTCCGCCGACGAATTCGGCACGGGTGATGACGGGGCGTGGTGCGCGCACGTAGTCCTGCAGGAGCTGCATCCCATCGACCGGCGGCTCGTACTCCGTCGCTCTCGGTGTAAGCGGCCAGTGCCGCGGCGGTCGGAAACAGCCGCACGCCCAGCCCCTTGCCGCCGCGATTGGGCTTCAGGATCACCGGCCCGTCGCTGAAATGCCGCCCGGCGGCCTCCGCCAGGCGTTCGCGTCCGGCGACCAGCACGGTACGCGGCGTGTCAATGCCGTGCCGCTCAAGTGCGGCGTATTGCCGGGCCTTGCTGATTTCCAGGTCGAGCGCGTCGGGGCCGTTCACCACACGCCGGCCCCATCGGGTCAGCCAAGCCAGCACGGCCGGCGGTGAGCTCGGCGCTGTAGCGATGGTCGCGGGTGTGCGACGAGGCGCTCATGCGGTTGTAGAACACCCCCTCCGGCGGCGGGGCCGACAAGTCGAAGCTGCCGGCATCCAGGAACCACTCGGTCCAGGGCAGATTGCGGCGATCGAACGCTTCGGCCAGCGGCGGCAGCCAGGCGAGGTTTTCGTGCAGGACGTGAATGCGGGGGGACATGCGGTTGGCTCCGGGACTTCTGGCCAAGATAGAAGCAATTTCCACAAGACCTGCAATTACCCGCTGATAATAAAAACGTGGTGCCTTTTCACCGAGCAAACGAAGAAATTAATTCTGCTAAGGCTCCTTCCTGTGAGAGCTTCCGGCACCGCTTCGTCAGCCGCGGATGCCCTCCAGCGCAATCGCTCGCGCCGGGGCCCCATCGCTGTTGGCCAGTTTCAGCGGTGCGCAGACAACGCAGGTGCGCGGGCCGGGGATGGCGACCAAATTCGCCAAGTACTCGATCAGGATGACGGTTGCCCCCTCACCCAACCCTCTTCCCCGAATGGAGTGGGGAAGCCCGTTCAGCGACCGGCGGATTGTTTCAGCAAGTCGAATCGCGACGGGTTCTTCCATGCCCTCCAGAGCAGCGAGGACGCGCGCAGCCAGCTCCGGGTGCGTCAGTCCGATCCGTCCGAGCAGCACAATGCAATCCTGGTCCGCGATGTCAGCCACCGCCTCGATCACCTCCGGCGAGGGGTCCTGCAATAACAATCCAAGCAGCGCCGACCGCGCCTCGTGCCGCCCCAGGCGTCCGAGGGCACACGCCGCCGCCTGGGCGACCGAAGCATTCAGGTCATTCAGCAGCTCGATCAGCAGCGCCACCGTTGCGCCGCCGCCGCGCGCGCACCGGCAGGCATCGGCACGGACCTCGGGAGCGGCATGGCGGAGCAGCGGCGCCGCCGTATTGGCCGGCAATTTCGCCCCAAGCCGCGCGGCGGCGTCCATTGCGCCTTGCAGCCCCGGTCCCTGCACCACCTGGTCAACGATGATGCGGGTGACCGCCGTCGCGGCCTCGGAGCCGCCGATGGTGGCCAGTGCGGACAGCGCGGCCGTCTGCTCCGGGATCGCGTGGTCCAGGCCAAAGCCCCGGAAGCGCCGGCAGAGCGATTCCAAAGCAGCAACCGCCCCGGTCAGCCGGCGGCGTCCGGCCTCCCCGGCCAGGTCATGGCAGTTCGCCTGGCCGGCACCGAGGATCGCGGCGATCAGGGCCGCGTCATCGAGTTCAGCCGGGGAAGAGTGCTGGCTCAGCCGGTCGAACCACCTCGACGTCCGGACTGAAGCCGGCTGCCGCGAACAGGTCGAGCTGCCGACCCGACCCGCGCTCGCCGCTCATCGCCGCAGCAGGCGTCGCCACCAGGCGCGCGTGGCACCGGGGGCGATGCCCATCTCCTGCTCCAGCGCTTGCAGATCCAGCCGCACGACATCGGCGAAGCGGCCCTTCAGCACGAAATCCGGCACGCTGCGGGCAAACTGTCCCGCCTGGATATTGTCACCGCCGAAACTGATCAGCAGCTCCCCGGTCCGGCGGTTCACCGTGATGCGGTCCTCGGCATCGGCCAACATGTCGCCGAGCTGATCGCGAAAGCGGCGATGCCGGATGCCAAAATAATCGGCGAAGCCGAGCGGCTTCGCCCAGGCCGGCGGCTCACCCAGCGCTTCGCCCAGCAGGTCCCGCAACAACGCCGACGAGCGGGACAGCAGGTCGGGGAAATGCTCGGCCTCGGCGTCGATCTCGGCGCGCATGGCGCGCACTTCAGGGATCAGCCGTTGCAGATAGGCACGGTACAGCGCGGTCCCGATCTCCCGCTGCGCGCGTCGGGCGATACGCTCGGTGACCGAACGGTTCTCCGGGATCGCCGCGTCGATGTGGCAGGTGACCATGCGCTTCGTCAGGTCGGGCGGGATGGTGCTGACATCGCGGTTGGTGGTCAGTACGACCGGAGCGTACTGGCTGCTGGTTTCCTGGTCGGTGCGAACCAGATCCGGCACGTAAGCGGAGAATTTTTCGCGCGTCACGTCGTCGACCAGCAGCGGAATGGCGCCCAGCCGGTCGCGCAGGCCGAGTGCCCGGTTGGCGGTGAACTGGCCGCTCCGGATCATCTTCTCGAAGCCGAACATCGACCGCGCGGCGATCCGGGTGAACAGCGTCTTGCCGCCGCTGGAACGGCCGAACAGCACGGCATAGACGGGATAGACCCAGGGGTCGATGCCGACCGGTATCGCGGCCTGGCGCAAATACGGAGCGGTGGGCGCGGCGTAGAGCCAGACCAGGAACGCCCAATAGACCTCGATCGCGCCCTGGGCGTTGCCGAAGAAATGCCGGAAGCTATCAAGGTAATCGACCAGGATGCGCGCATCGTGCGCGATGGCGTCGGGGGAGATGATGTCGTCGGGGCGCAGCCAGGCCTGGCCGTCCAGCAGCACCGTGCCGGTAGCGAAATCGATGTCGGCGCGGGGAATGCGGTCCTCGGTGGCCTCAGTTAGCGGGCGGGCCTGATGGGTGCGGATCACCCGCAGGATGCTGGCCGCGTTCACCACGGTGCGCCCGGCCTTGTCCTTCGGCAGCGCCAGATCCTTCAGCTCGGCGCCGAGCGCGGCCGCCGCCCGCAACGCGTCGCCGGCGAAGCCCTGCGGCATCGGACGTGCCGGCTGCTCGACCAGCGCGACGCCGGCATTCAGCACGCGCACAATCGGCACCTCTTCAAGCGCCAGCGGCGTATCGCGCGCAACCACGGCGCCGTTGCGCCTGCTGACCAGCGCGTCGGGCTCGACCGGGATGCTGTCGCGCCAGTCGCGCTGGTAATAACTCTCGAACAGCGCCCAGGCCGACGCGCCATCGAAGGCGACAGTGACCTCGTGCTGGCGCCCCTCGAACGCAGCCAGGCTGAGATTGGCCGAGCCGGTGATGACGCGGCGCCCGGCCGATCCGGACAGCAGGTAGAGCTTCTCGTGGCTGGGGCGACCGCGCAGCAGTCGGAAGCGCAGGCTGCCGCCGGCGACACGCTCCAGCAGCGTGCGGCCGCTGCGGCCGAGCAGGCGTGACAGTGCCTCGACCAGCGCCTTCTGGTCGGCCAGCGCGTTGGCGAAACCGTAGGACTGGACGGTCTGGCTGGCTTGCAGCAGCGCGAGGTGCTCGCGCGACAGGATGCCCTCGGCGCCGAACACCACTTCCATGTCGTCCAGCCGGTCGGCCAGCCGCATCAGGAATTCAATGCTGCTGGAGAAGGTAATCGCCTTCAGCGCAGTGAAGCCGTCGAACAGGGTTTCCCAGTTGGTCTGCTCATGGGCGATCAGCTCGGCGCGGAACACCGTGAGCGGTGCGGTCGCCGGTCGATTGCCGGCGCCGGCAAAAAGGTCGGAAGCCATGCACGCGGCCCCTGCTGTCCCTGTTACCGCCAACTTGCCGGATCAACCCCCGGCAACGCCAGTCCACGCCCGCCAGGCCCGGTCTGCCAGCCGTTGCGCTGCGCCCCACCCGGCCCCGTGCGGGGCCGCGCCGCAGCTTGCGGTTACGGCAACCCCGGGGCGGCGGATGACGCTTGCTGCGTCCCAGCGCATCAGTCGGCTGGCACGCGCCGCGAGATCGCCGAACCGGCTTTCGTCGATGCCGGCGTGGCCGGTGCAGTTCAGGCACGGCGTGGCCTGCTCCCCGTCGGTCAGCAGAGCGCGCCGCCAAGCCAGCAGCTTGTCGCTGGCATAGGGGTGGAAGATCGACGGATACTCCCGCAGGTTCCGACGACCGCGCCGGACCGCATGTTGAGCTCCGTGCGCTCCTTCACCGGGAAGCCGCACATGAAGAGGTCGGCGTCGTAGTTGAGCACGAATTGGGGACCGGGTAGGCGCATGGCGCCGTCCGGCGGAACTCCCCGGCATCGCCGACCGCTCCGGCCCAACTGTGCCCGGTGAGTGCGAAGTTCTGCAGCCCGGCGATCAGGTGCAACCGGCCGAGCCGGGCATTGAAATAGAGTTGCCGTCCCGGTTCGGCGGACGCCAGTCGCAGCGTTATCCCAAGCCGGTCGGCAAAGCGGGCGGCGCGTCATACGGTTTGCCGGCCGCCGGATGGAACGTCACCCAACGTATCAACGCCAAGCGTGATCAGCCGATCGAGTTGAGAGCGGTAGAGATAATCGCCGTTGCTGAACAGCTTGATCCGGCAAGCCGGAAGCGCCGGCCACGCCGCCGCGATGTAGTCGAGGTTGCGCCCGTGCATGAAAATTTCGTTGGTGCCGACCAGCACCAGCTCACCGTCGTAGGCGATCGTGACCGCCGGGAACGCAGGGCGGTTTCGTCTGATGCCAGTCGCCGTCTCAGAGCACCCGCTCGGGCTTCAGCAATCCATCGGCCAGGCGACACAGTCCGATCACACGGCCACCGGCCATCGCGCGGGCCAATCCTCCATTCGGGTCGGCCGTTGCCGGGATGCGGCCCATCAGCGTGACCAAGCTGATGGGCTGGCCGTGCCGGAGGTCAACTGCCTCGGTCTCGGTCAGCGTCATCGCCGGGATATCGGCCAGCGCGGTTGCGAGCGGCAGCAGCAGATCGGGCGAAGCGGGCAGCGCGTGATCCGGGCCGATCACCGTGTCCAGCGCGATCGCCTGGGCTTCCAGGAACGGCCCGACGCGCAGCCGCCGCAGCGCGGCGACATGACCGAGCGTTCCGCAAGCGATTGCCAGGTCGCGGGCGAGGCTGCGCATATAAACACCCTTGCCCGACTCGACCTCGAACACCGCGGTATCCGCATCCGGCCGCTCCATCAGGTCGAACCGGTCCACCCGCGCCGGGCGCGGTTCCAGCACCGGGGCGCGGCCTTCGCGGGCCATGTCGTAGGCCCGCTCACCGGCAACCTTCACGGCCGAGAAGGCAGGCGGCACCTGCATGATCGCGCCGCGAAAGCCCGCCAGCGCCGCGCGGATCTCGGCATCTGCGGGACGGGTCGGGGAGGCAGCGGTGACCTGCCCGTCGGCATCGTCGGTGTCGCGCGCCTCGCCGAAGCGCAGCGTGAAGCGATACAGCTTGGTGCCATCCATCACGTAGGGTACCGTCTTCGTGGCGGCGCCGAAGGCGACCGGCAGCACGCCGGTGGCCAGCGGATCGAGCGTGCCGCCATGCCCGGCCTTCTGCGCATCGAAGGCGCGGCGCACCCGATTGACCACGTCGGTGCTGGTCAGCCCGGGTGGCTTGTCGATCACCAGCCAGCCATCCAATGGGCGGCCTTTGGGTTTGCGGCGGGGCATCGGGCAGATTCGTCCGGCGGTGAGGCGCGGCTTGTGACATGGCACGCCGAACGCCGAAAGAGGCCGATGGAGAATGCTCATTGCGAAAAAAGCTGATCTGCCTGCATCCGATCGGCGCGCCCGCAACGAAGGGGGGCAGCGGTCCGCCGTGGCCGTGCAACCCGAGGGAGAGAAACCCCCAATGGAGGTTAAATCAATGAAGCGCACTGCCCTGCTGACGGCGTTGCTGCTCGCGTCGGTTCCTTGCTTCGCGCAAACCATGCCGTCCGGCGGCATGACCGTTCGGGTCGGCGGTCAGGCGATGTTCCCGTCGAAGACGATCGTCGCCAACGCGGTCAATTCCGCCGACCACACAACGCTGGTGGCCGCGGTAAAGGCGGCCGGGCTGGTCGATACGCTGAACAGCAAGGGGCCGTTCACCGTGTTCGCGCCGACCAACGAGGCGTTCGGCCTATTGCCGCCCGGCACCGTAGATACCTTGGTGAAGCCGGAAAACAAGGCGATGCTCACCAAGATCCTGACCTATCACGTCGTGCCCGGCGACTACGACGCGACCCGGCTGCGCAGCATGATCCTGGCCGGCAACGGAACCGCCACGCTGACCACCGTCGAAGGCGGCAAGCTGTGGCTGATGATGAACGGCTCGTCGAACATCGTGGTGAAGGACGAGAAGGGCGATATCGCCGACATCACGATTACCGACGTGCACCAGTCCAACGGCGTGATCCAGGTGATCGATCGCGTGCTGCTGCCGGGCTGAGCGCGTCGGGCGGACGGCCCGTCCCCAACCGGGCCGTCCGCTTTTTTTGCTGCCCATTCCATCGGCGCGGCCATGATTGGAAGCGACCCCGCTCCGACCCGTTGCCACGGCTTTTCGATCGGGCGGGTCAGGAACACGTTCACCTGCTCATCGATCTCGCCGCACAGCCGGCTCACCTGGCTCTTGGATACCCCCGAGCACCCCATCGCCGGCACCAAATCATCGACGTTACGGGTCGAGAACGTATGCCTCCTGGATAACCGCCGTCAGTGCCTTCTCGGCCGTGCGCCGCGGTTCAAGAAAGCCCGGGACGTAGCTGGCTTTGCGCGATTTCGGGATCCGCAGCTCGACCGTGCCGGCGCGGGTTTCCCAGTCGCGGTCGCGGAAGCCGTTGCGCTGGTTGCGGCGGCCGGGGCTGCACTCGCCGTGCCCGGCGCCGCACAGCGCTTCGGTGTCCAGTTCCATCAACCGCTGGGCGGCAAAGCCAATCATCTCGCGCAGGAATGTCGTGTCGGAGCCCGTCTCCAGCAGCTCGCGAAGGGCGATCTTGTCGTCGGTCGCACTGGCGAGGCTTCTCCCTTAGACGCTCAAAAGGATACCAGGACATTATCACCTCCCCCATCCTGCGGTGTCCTTGGGACAGAGTTGCGAGTCGCAACCCAATTCTACCCAGCTTCACCGCGGTGGCCGCCGCTGTTGATAAGTGGCCTGGCTACGTCAGACTCTTGATGGTTGCTCCGGCAGGCCACCTATTCACAGCTCCTACACCACTACCGGGGACATGACCGACGGATACCGCCCATCCTACGATCCGATGAGCCTCTCCTTCTCAAGGCGATGCCACCTTCAAGAGGACGGCTTCCTCGTTCGACAATCCGGACTTCGTCGATGTGGTGATTCGCCGCTATCGCTTCTGCTTCGGGACGGCGGCAGGCGACCCGGCTCTCGCATCGCTGGAAGATCGCTTGGCGGAAAAACCCAAGATCGGCGTTCCCACGATCACTTTGGATGGCACGCAAGACCCGCTCAAACCCGGTGGTACTGCGAACCACGCCACGATGTTCACTTCTCGTTACGAGCATCGCGTTGTGGACTGCGGCCACAATCTTCCGTGGGAAGCACCCCATGACTTTGGTGATGCGATCCCGACTGTTCGAGCGTGGACAGCTGAAGTTTGAGAAGCGCTACGATTTGGGTACACCGATAACGAACCGCACGAGCACATTTAGGAGGTCCTGTTTCGGCAGTCGCGCTGATGGCCGCTCGCCACCCATGGCGGTCGTACGCCCGCTCCTGGGTCATAGCTGCTGCCGGTTCGGGTGGTGAGGCAGTAACTATCGCGGACCGCTCGTCCACGCCGGATATCGCGAGGCAGGGTGAAAATGCTGTAGATACGGCTTGAGCTTGGCTGCCAGCTCCGCTCCGGTATCTGTCCCGGGCAGAGGGGCCAGATATCTTCCGTCCGGCCCGATCAGATACAGGACGGCCGAGTGATCGATGGAATCGGCTGCCCGAATAACCTGCACCCGATATTCCTTCTCGACAGCCTGGATGGCTGCCGGCGATCCACTCAACCCGATAATGTCGGGACTGAACTTCCGAACGTAATCACCGACGATCCGGGGGGTGTCATGCGAAGGATCGATGGTGATGAACACCGGCTGAATCCGCGCAGCGAGGTGCTTGAGAACCGTCATCGCATCGGCGACACCGTTCAATGTCGTGGGGCAGACATCCGGACAAGATGTGTAGCCGAAATAGACCAGCAGATAGCGCCCGCGCAGGTCGTGGTCGGCGACGATGCGTCCGCCATCCGCGACCAGCTGGAATGGGCCGCCGACCGCCGGCGTGTTGCCCGGTACCGTGCCGCCGAGGAATGCCAGATAAGCGACGGTCAGCGTAAGCAACGCTGCGGCCGCGCAGGATACGATCAGGCCGGTCCTTCTGGTTTTGCGCCGCGTGGTCATCCGGCCATTCCCATGTCCATGCCGGGTCGGAGCTGGCTGAGCAGGGCGGCGACGAGGACGATCAGGAGACCGCATGCGGTCTGCAGCGCGAGGCTGACGATGAGCCGCGGCCGCGCCTGCTCCACTCTGCCTATAACGAGCGCCGGGGCCAGTTGATAGCGGTTCAGAACAGCAAAGCCGGTCAGCACGGCAAACAGGATCACCTTCATCCACGCAGTCCAGCCATAGGCGGTTTGAAACAGCGCTTTCGTGCTGCCGATCAATATGCAGCCTTGCAGCAATGCCGTCGCCGCAAGCAGCGCAACGCAAACTTTCCCCAGCGGGGAGAACCAACGGCAAGCCGTCACAGCAAGTCCTGGCGGGGCAAGCACGACGATCATCCCCAAGGGTATCAACGCCCCGAGCCAAGCACCAGCCGCCCAGAAGTGCAGTACCTCGCAGAGTTCCAGCCAGCTGATGGTTCGTGCCATAGCGAAGGCGTGCCCGTGCGCGACTTCCGCAATCACTGCGGCGGTGCCGAGCACCAGGGCGGCACGCCAGCGCCACTCGGCGCGGCGACGCCCTAACACGCACAGGATCAGCACGAGCAATCCGGCTTGCAGAAGGATCACCTGCCCGAATGTCAAACCGGTCAGCACAGTCCGCACGCCCGTCACCCAGTCGGCGAATGACTTGGGTGATGCGAGGCTCCAGGTCACGGTGGCGACCCAAGCGCACAGACCGAGCAACGCCAGGACGGCGCTGATCCGGACCCAGACGGCGAGACTTCGGTCGATCAGCGCGGCCATGTCGCTCGTCATTCGGGCGTAGGTCTTTCCCGCGACCAGGATGCGAAATGTTAGCGTACCGGAGACCGAGAGCAGGAAGGCGACGGCGAGTCCGCGCGCGAGAACGAGCGCAGCCCCGCCGTTCGGCGCGAAAGTCGGCACCGAGCGCTTCAGGTCATTTGGACGCTACGGTGAAGTTGAACTTTCCCTGGGTTTTGTGGGTGTCCGTCGAGGTGGCGTGCCAGATCACGGTGTAGGCGCCGGGGGGCAGGGATTGGACGGAGACGGCGAGATGCGTATCACCGCCAACCAGATGCGGCGCGCCGGTCGGGACTTTGGCGCCCTTGGCGTTATCCAGTGTGATCGAGCTGAACTTGGGGACCACGCCCTCGGTAAAGTTGATCTCGATCTGGCTGGGCGGCGACACGGTGCTGCCGACGGCAGGGCTCGCGGTCTTGAGGAACGCGTGGGCAAAGGCGGGCGCGGTCCAGAGGGCGACGGCGGCGGCGAGGATGATTGTGGATATAGAGGACATGTGCGGTTTTCCTTTCAGTGGAAGATTGGCTTGCCGATGGTGTTCGGGAACAAATCGTCGAAGAAGAAATGGACCTGTATGAGCGCTCCGACATGCGGGCCGGCAGCCTTATTGACCGGGATCAGTGCCTCCACGCCCACTTGGTAAGTATCGCCTTCGTAGATAAAGCCCGGCGCGAGGGTCAGGGTTCAGGGAACCCGTGAGCCGGTCCGGCAGCGGGAGAAAACCGGTCCAGTTCTACAAGGGGAACCATGCGGCTGAAGAAGTTCGGAATTTCGAAATGCTTCACCTGGGACTGCAGGTAGGGGATGCTGTATTGCAGCGACAGTCCGCCCGCCCAGAAATACGGCTGGCCCTTGTTATCCCCAGTCGAGTTGAGGCGTCGGTCGGGATGCTGTAGCTCAGCTCGCCGGTGATCGCGAATGGCCGGGCGAGGCCGATGGGCAGAGCGCCGAGGCCCTGGCCGAAATACACGGTCGGCGCTTCGGAGCCCGTAATATCGCCGCCGATGCTTTGGGTTGCCGCGCCACCGCTGAATTCGGTGATGACGCCGAGGGAGACCACTGTTTCGGTTTTGGGTATCGTGATGGCCTGCCATTTCCCGGTGAGGAAGGCATTCTCGATCCCGTGGGCGTTCGGCATCCCCGGCTGCGTCAGGATGTCGTAGCCCTGGTTGTAGATCAGCGCTGTCGTCGGGGTGATGGTCTTATCGTATTCCCACTGAAACTGGTACTGCTTGGAGCCGCTGTCGCCGGGCTGGTAGACGAATTGCGGCAGCGTCGCTTCATCCCCGACGCCTGGATCATCGAAGGTCAGCGTCACCGGAAACGTGCGTGCACCCACGACCACGTGGGCATTTGCCTTGTCGGTGCACAGGGCCGCGATGCCCGCGGCGGCGAGCACCTTGGCAACAGACTGGTACGCATGAGACTTTCCTTATCGTCATGAGACATCGATCGCCACGTCTGGTCGGCCATGGCGGCGCAACGAAGGCTCAGGCCGTTACAGGAGGTCCTCGGGGCTCACCGACCCGCGCGGTTGACGGCGGCGGTCCGCGTCCGGGCGGGTGTCCCCAATCGCGGAAAACCAGGATTGCGCCGGATCGCGGGAGGAGCGCCGGGGCGCTGCCCAGAACCACGCTGGGCAGAGTGAGGGCGATGCTGATCGGACAGACCGCGGGATCGCCATGCCTGTGATGCGCCGGACCGGGGTGATACGGCGGCTTGGCGCCGGTGCACAGGATGCTGACCGCGTCGAGTGCCGCTATGCCGTTGGCCGGCTGGTCGTCGCGCAGCACCATGGCCCCAAGGGCGAGCTGGCTTACCAGCGCGACCACGGCCAGCGCAAAACCCACCGTCCAGGAACGAGATCCGAAGCGCTGCGGCATCAGGTTCGCGGAAGCTCCTCGAAGCCTTTTGGCGCCAGATCATAGGGAATGCAAACCATCCGCCGGCAAGTCTGTCTCTTCCCATCCCGACGCTACAGCGCGAGATCGCGCAGCTTCAACGTCCATCACACGACGATTTCCCGATCAGAGCACCAACTCCCGACCTTCGTGGCTCTCCGTGCAGTCTTCGTGGTTCTCCGTGAGAAACATTCTCAACCGCTCAAAGGGACCCATCGCCGCCCAACGCCGTCATGCCCGGCCCTCGGGTCCGGCCATGACGCTGGAAGACGGCGTCAGCCCGCCAAGGCTCAATCTTTTTGCAGGTCGGTGTAATGGCTTAATGCCCGGTCTCCTCTGCTGTCGGTGCTCGTGAACAGGTAGTCCCTCGCCCGAGCACGACGCCGCGCAAACTGCCGGAGTTCAGGACGAAACGCCTTCCATCCGCACGCCCGGGTGGAAATGGGCATAGACCCGACGCGCGGTTTCGCGGCTGATCCCGGGCGCCGCCTCCAGATCAGCGAGACCCGCCATCTTCACACCGCGGGCGGAGCCGAAATGGTTCAACAGCGCCCGCTTGCGCGCGGCACCGATGCCGGCGATTTCGTCCAGCTCGCTGGTCGTCAGCGCCTTCGAGCGGCCGGCGCGATGGGTGGTGATGGCGAAGCGATGCGCCTCATCGCGCAGACGCTGAAGGAAATACAGCACCGGATCGCGCGGCGGGAGCTGGAACGGCTCGATCCCGTCGCTGTGAAACCATTCGCGTCCGGCATCGCGGTCGGGGCCCTTGGCGATGGCGACCAGCGGCAGGTCGGTGACGCCGAGATCGGCCAGCACGCCACGCGCCGCCGAGAGCTGACCCACGCCACCGTCGATCAGCACCAGGTCCGGCCATTCGTGCGAGCGCGGCGGGCCGTCGTCGCGCGGCGCCCCCTCCTCCCCGACCTGACCTGCTGCGCAGCCCAAGCCCACAGGGGGAGGGGGAGCGTGATCCGACTCCCCCTCCCGTGTGGTAGGGACTTAGGGGGAGGTGTCGTCACAGGCTGCGCTCCCTCTTCCCGCAGCAGGCGGCCGAACCGCCGCTGCAACACCTCGCGCATCATGGCGAAGTCATCGCCGGGGGCGACCGGCCCGCGGATGGCGAACTTGCGGTAAGCGGACTTGATGAAGCCCTCGGGACCCGCAACGATCATCACGCCGTACGGGTTGGCGCCCATGATGTGGCTGTTGTCGTACACCTCGATCCGCTCGGGCGGTGCCGGCAGGCGGAACACCTGGGCGACGCCGTCCAGCAGCTTCGCCTGGCCGGCGGATTCCGCGAGCTTGCGTTCCAGCGCCTCGCGCGCATTCACCTCGGCGTGCTGCACGACGGCGCGCTTCTCGCCGCGCTGGGGGACCAGGATATCGACCTTGCGGCCGGCTTTCAGGGTCAGCGCCTCGGCGACCAGCTCCTGTTCGGGCAGCGCGTGATTGATCAGCACGCAGGGCGGCGGCGGCTTGTCGTCGTAGAACTGGGCGATGAAGGCGGCCAGCACCTCGCCGGCCTCCAGGTTACGCGCATGGGTGGGAAAGAAGGCGCGGTTGCCGTTGTTACGACCGCCGCGGACGAAGAACACCTGCACGCCGGTCTGTCCGGCGATCTGCCACGCGGCGATCACGTCGGCGTCCTGCAGGCTGGCCGGGTTGATCACGTCGCTGCCCTGCACGTGGGTCAGCCCGCGGATGCGGTCGCGCACCGCGGCGGCGCGCTCGAACTCCAGCGCGGCGGCCGCGTGCTCCATCTCGGCGGCCAGTTCCTGCTGCACGCTGGCCGACTTGCCGCTCAGGAACGCCTTGGCCTGCGCCACCAGCCGCCCGTACTCTTCCTGGCTGATGCGGCCGACGCAGGGCGCCGAGCAGCGGCGGATCTGATACAGCAGGCAGGGCCGGGTGCGGTTGGCGAACACCGTGTCCTGGCAGGACCGCAGCAGGAATACGCGCTGCATGGCGGTGACGGTCTGGTTCACCGCCCAGGCCGAGGCGAACGGCCCCCAGTAGCTGCCGCGGCGCAACTGCGCGCCGCGGTGCTTGGCGATCTGCGGGAACGGATGGTCCTCGGTCAGCATCAGCCACGGATAGGATTTGTCGTCGCGCAGCACGATGTTGAAGCGCGGCTTGAGGCGCTTGATGAGGTTCGCTTCGAGCAGCAGCGCCTCGGCCTCGGTGTGGGTGGTGACGATCTCCATCGCCGCCGTCTCGGTCACCATGCGGCGCAGCCGCTCGGGCAGGCGGGCGGGCTGGGCGTAGGCGGCGACCCGCTTCTTCAGGCTGCGCGCCTTGCCGACGTACAGCGCTTCCCCCTTGGGATCGAGCATCCGATAGACGCCCGGCCCGGCCGGCATGGTGATCAGCGCCGCCTCGATCACGGCGACACCGGTGGGGGTGGTGGCAGGTTCGGGCACGCTCATTGCAGGCACCAGGGCACGGGACAATAGACGGCTGCTACGGCGATGACGCATTTTCCACCGAAGCTGTGCATAAGTCTGTGGGCAGGTGTGATCGCGACTTCGTGAGAATGGCTTTCTGCCTGGGCTGGACATGCGTTGCCCAAGATATGGGCATCCAGGCAAGTGGTTGAATTGATTGGATTCCCATTAACGCCAGTGTCACGAACTTAACACAATACGCCATCCCTCTGTTGTTGCTTGAGGGCCGGCGCGGCGGGTGGACAAATCGGAGGTCGGAGGTTTCCAAGGCCGGCCGGGTTCGCTGTGGCAAGTGGCTGGTATGGGCATACCGTGCGAGCCGCCTCCTCCTGCCCGCTCTCAAAAGCGGAGGAGAGTCGCCGGGACCGGCATTATTGGCACTGGCATCACTGAAATTGGCATCATTCCTCATCTCTGGGGGGAACCTGGCCCGACTTCCATTGCAGGTGCTGCCCGCCGTCGAGCGCCAGCATCTGACCGGTCATCGCCGGCAGCGACAGGATGGCCAGCACGGCGCGCGCCACCTCCGGCGGGGAGGTTCCGCGGCCGAGCGGGGTGGAGGCGTATTGTCGGGCGAACTGCTCCTCCGTCTGGCGCTGATTGGGCAAGGCCGGGCCGGGGCCGATGCCGTTGACCCGGATGCGCGGCGCCAGCGCCAGGGCCATGGCCTGCGTCAGTCCCCAGAGCCCGACCTTCGACAGCGTGTAGGAAATGAAATGCGGGGTGATCGACCAGACCCGCTGGTCGAGCATGTTGATCACGACCGCCTCGGCGCCGTCGGGCAGATCGGCGGCGAAACGCTGCATCAGCACAAACGGCGCGCGCAGGTTGGTTTCGAGATGGGCATCCCATGACGCGCGGGTGGCGTCGTGCCACTCATCGCGCTCGAAGGCGCTGGCGTTGTTGATCAGCACGCCGATCGGGCCCAGCGCGGTCTGTGCAGCCGGCAGCAGCCGCTCGACGTTCCGGTTCGTTGGCGAGGTCGGCTTGCAGCACGGCGGCACGGCGGCCGAGGCCGCGGAGCTCGGCGGCCAGTTGCTCGGCCGCGGCGATGCTGCGATGGCAATGGACGGCGACATCGAAGCCGGCGGTTGCCAGCCCCAGGGCAATGGCCCGCCCGAGGCGCTGGGCGCCGCCAGTGACCAGCGCGGTACGCGGAATGGTGGTGGCGATCCCGGTGCTCATTGCCGGTGCTGTATCGCTGCCGGCCTGCGGGTGCAAAGGCCGCCCGGATGTTGCTGCCGGGAACTGGCGCGAAACCGCTGGCGCCGCGCCACGTTTCCGGACGGACGGCAGGCGGTGCCAGTCGATTTCCTGGGAGACGATGATGCAAGCACGTGTGATGCGATATGCGGTCTGTTTGGGTGCCGGGATGGGTCTGGCCGGTTGCGCCTTTCCCACGCCGGGTCCGGCCGATTATGGCGCGGCGTCGGCATCGCATGAGCAGCGGGCGCAGGAACACGCGTACAGCGCGCAAAAAGACCAGGCAGCGGCCAACTGGGCGGCGGCTAACGGCAATTATGCCGGCGCGTCTCAGGCGCAGGCCGCCGCGCAGGGCCAGGCGAATGCGGCCCGGGCGCAGCGGTTCCAGGCCAACAAGGATTCGTGGCTGAGCAGGCTGTAGTCTGCTCAGCTCCGCGGAGCGTCGCGGTGTCCGACGAGAAGCTGTAGCAGCATGACGAGGCTTGTCGCTAATACTGGCATTGGCGCGCCTCGCTGCACCGGCTTCTTCCTGATGACGACTGCCGTCTGCCTCAACCGGTTGGGCCGGAGAGCGACAATTCGACTCGCCGGTTTTTTGCCCGGCCCTGTGTGGTGGTGTTCGGCGCGATCGGGCTCGCATCGCCGAACCCTTTCGCCATGACGAGGTCGGGATTCACGCCCTGGGAGATCAGGTACTGCATGACCGCATCGGCACGTTTCTGCGACAGATCCTGGTTCGACGTGACGCCCTGCCGTTGCAGCTCCGGGCCGATCGGGGAGTTATCCGTATAGCCGCTCACCAGCAGCTTGTTTTGCTGTGTCGGGGCCAGCTTTGATGCGAACCCGGTGATGATCTGCTGCCCCCTTGGGTTCATCGTCCAGCTTCCAGGGGCAAACAGCAGGTCGCTGTTAACGGTGTACTTGATGGCGCCCAGCAATCGGCCGATCTGCTCCTTGTTTGCGCTGATCTCGGTCGATTGCGTGGCAACCTGCTGCTGGAGCTGCTGATTTCTGCGCCCGCAGCGCGTCGTAATCGCTCTTCCACACGACACATCCGGTCAGGATGGTGGTAGATAGCAACGACATGACGATGACGGGTGCCTTGCGTAAGTTGGCCATGGCTTCCTCTTCCCTTGTTGAAATGGAGCGTTCGGTTATGGACTCGTCACGTTGTGGCGATGGGCGTGCATCAGCTTCGTCTTGTCGGCCTCGGTCAGGTCGGGGGCGGCGCCGGGATAAGCAGATGGATCAAGCGGGCGTTCAGCGACGGTGCGATAGCCGGTCGCCGCCACGAAGCCGGCGAACTCTGCATTTGTAATGGTGTGCTCGTCGATCCAGAAGCCGTCGACCATCACCGTATGGATCGGCGCTTCTTCGGGATAGGACCGCTCCGCGCCCATGCGAAACGCCCCCCGGGAATCCACGCCATGCCGAGCGCCAAGGTATCACCCGCCGCGACCTCGCCGGCTCCCGATCGCGGGATCATGCCAGCCTCTCCCCTGTTTTTATGGCAGCAGGAATTAGCCGACGCGCCGTTGCCGACACTATGCAGATTCGGCAATTTCTCGACGCTCGATCGTCATTCTCGCGAAAGCGGGCATGGCGCCGGGAGTGGCAGAAACCTCGATATGCCAAGTGCGCGGAAGTGTTTCGATCAGCTCGTGCAGCCACAGCCGGTGCTTGCTCGATCTTGGTCACGGCTCCGGCGAAAGTCCCTCCATCGGTGACCAGATAAGCACAATTCGTGGGTCGAACCTCAGCACGGAACTCGATGCGCATTTTGGCAGCAGCGCCGGTTGATATCCCGCCCCTGCCGGAGCGTCGGGTTAAGGTCCGCGCCGTTGCCGCGGACCGCCGCGGCGCTTCGATGGGTCGTAGCCGCCGCCGCCCGGACCCAGCGGCTCCGGCGTGCGATCGCGGCGGGGACGCAGGGTTGCGCTGGCCACCGGCGGCGGTTCCAGGCCGAGCTCCAGCGCCTCCAGCCGGCGGATCTCGTCGCGCAGCCGGGCGGCCTGCTCGAATTCCAGGTCGGCGGCGGCGGCGCGCATCCGCTTCTCCAGCTCGGCGATGCTGGCCTTCAGGTCCTTGCCGACGAATTCGGTGACCCCGGCATCCGCCACCGGCGCCACCGTCACGTAATCCTGCTCGAACACCGAGGCGAGCACGTTGCCGATCTGCCTCTTGATGGATTGCGGGGTGATGCCGTGGGCCTCGTTCCAGTCGCGCTGCTTGTTGCGGCGCCGTTCGGTTTCCTCGATCGCCCGGCGCAGACTTTGGGTCAGCGTGTCGGCGTACAGGATCACCCTTCCATCGATATTGCGCGCGGCGCGGCCGATGGTCTGGACCAGTGACGTAGTGGAGCGCAGGAAGCCTTCCTTGTCGGCGTCCAGGATGGCCACCAGCATGCACTCGGGAATGTCCAGCCCCTCGCGCAGCAGGTTGATCCCCACCAGCACGTCGAACACACCGAGGCGCAGGTCGCGAATGATCTCGATCCGCTCCAGCGTATCGATGTCGGAGTGCAGGTAGCGCACTTTCACGCCGTGCTCGGTCAGGTAGTCGGTCAGGTCCTCGGCCATGCGCTTGGTCAGCGTCGTGACCAGCACACGCCCTCCCTGGCCGGCGATGATTCGGCATTCGGCGAGCAGGTCATCGACCTGGTGTTCGACCGGGCGCATTTCGGTCACGGGGTCGATCAGCCCGGTGGGGCGGATCACCTGTTCGGCGAACACGCCGGCGGTGCGCTCCATCTCCCACGGGCCGGGCGTGGCGGAGACGAACATGGTTTGCGGACGGTAGGTTTCCCATTCCTCGAATTTCAGCGGACGGTTATCGATGCAGGACGGCAGGCGGAAGCCGAATTCCGCGAGGATGGACTTGCGGGCGAAGTCGCCGCGGAACATGCCGCCGAGCTGCGGCACGGTGACGTGGGATTCATCGACGATCAGCAGCGCGTTTTCCGGCAGGTATTCGAACAGGGTGGGTGGCGGATCGCCGGGCCGGCGGCCGGTGAGGTAGCGGGAGTAGTTCTCGATGCCTTTGCACGAACCGGTGGTTTCCATCATTTCGATGTCGAAGGTGGTGCGCTGTTGCAGGCGTTCGGCTTCCAGCAGCTTGCCGTTGGCGACCAGCTCATCCAGCCGGATCTTCAGTTCCTTTTTGATGTCGATGATCGCCTGGTGCAGTGTCGGGCGCGGCGTGACGTAGTGGCTGTTGGCATAGACGGTGACGGCGTCCAGGGCGGCGGCTTTTTCGCCGGTCAGCGGGTCGAATTCGTGGATGGATTCGACCTCATCGCCGAACAGGCTGATGCGCCAGGCGCGATCTTCATAGTGGCTGGGGAAGATATCCACGGTTTCGCCGCGCAGGCGGAAGGTGCCGCGCTGGAACGCCTGGTCGTTGCGGCGGTATTGCAGCTCGACCAGTCCCTTGGCCAGCTTGTCGCGGTCGATGCGGCCGCCGGTTTGCAACTTCACCACCATGCGCGCATAGGTCT
Source organism: uncultured Pseudomonadota bacterium (assembly GCA_963764525.1). Taxonomy (GTDB): domain Bacteria; phylum Pseudomonadota; class Alphaproteobacteria; order Acetobacterales; family Acetobacteraceae; genus DATDIC01. The sequence goes on from CAVXTC010000008.1 coordinate 35,355, forward strand.
CGACCGAGCCGATGCCGTAGATGCAGGACACCGAGGCGACGATGATCACGTCGTTGCGTTCCAGCAGCGCCTGAGTGGCGGAGTGGCGCATGCGGTCGATCTGCTCGTTGATCTGGGCGTCTTTTTCGATGTAGGTGTCGGTGCGGGGGACATAGGCTTCCGGCTGGTAGTAGTCGTAGTAGGATACGAAATATTCCACCGAGTTGGCCGGGAAGAAGCTCTTCATCTCACCATAAAGCTGCGCGGCCAGGGTCTTGTTGGGCGCCAGGATCAGGGTTGGCTTCTGCACCGCCTCGATCACCTTCGCCATGGTGAAGGTCTTGCCGGAGCCGGTGACGCCCAGCAGCACCTGGTCGCGTTCTTCCTGCCGCACGCCACGGACCAGCTCGGTGATCGCCGTGGGCTGGTCGCCGGAGGGTTCGTATTCGGACACCACCTGAAGCCGGGTGGTGTTCGGCTTGGCCGGCTGCTTCTGCGGGATGAACAGGACCGGGGCGGGCGGGCGGAGCAGGGTCTGGGACATGGTACTGCCTCAGATGGCGAATCGGCGGCGGGAAGTCGAGGGTCCGCTCAGGCCATCGCTCCCCTCGCCGCCACCGGCCACAGGCATTCCACGCGTCCGCCGCGCAGACCGACATACCAGTCGTAACGATCCACCGTCGGGTCGCAATGCCCCGGCACCAGCCGCAGCTTCTCGCCCAAGGCCGGCGCTGCGGTTTCCGCCCCAACCTCCAGCTTGCCGTGCTCGTCAGAGGCGCCGACGTAGCGGATTTCCGGCCGCTGCCACAGCGTTGGCAGCCCGCTGTCCACCGCCACCGCCTTGTGGCCGGCATCCACCACGGCCACACCGCGGTTCGGCACGCTCATGACGGTCGCCAGCACGAACAGCGCGTGACGGAACGTGCCGACCGGACGGCCTGCCTCGTCCAGGTTGCGCGCGTAATCGGCATCCATGAATACGTAACTGCCGGCCTGGATCTCGTTGTACACGCCGGATGCTGCTTCCAGCGCGAAGGTGCCGGTTCCGGCGCCGCCGACGATGGCGCAGTCCAGCCCCTGCTGGCGCAACTGCTCGACTGTGCGGCGGGAGGCATCAACCGCCCCATCGACCGCGCGCCGGCGTTCTTCCACGGTGCGCTTGTGCTGCGCGCTGCCGTGATAGGCTTGCAAGCCGCCGAAAATCAGGTGGCGCGAGCCGGCGATACGCTGCGCCAACGCCACTGCATCCGGTCCTGGCGCGACGCCGCAACGCCCGGCGCCCACGTCGATCTCCACCAGCACCGGCAGCCGGATCCCGGCATCGGCGGCAGCGGTTTCAAGCGCCGACACCTGCGCCACATCGTCGGCGCAGACCGCCACTTTGGCGATGCGCGCCAGCGCCGCCAGCCGCGCGAGTTTCGTCGCCCCGACCACCTCGTTGCTGACCAGGATATCCGGGATGCCGCCCCAGGCCAGCGTCTCGGCCTCGGCGACTTTCTGCACGCATTGGCCGACCGCGCCGCGCGCCATCTGCAGCTTCGCGATGACCGGCGATTTGTGCGTCTTGGCATGCGCCCGCAGCCTGGTGCCCGTGGGGGCGAGCAGCCCGGCCATGCGGTCGAGATTCGCCTCGAACGCATCGAGGTCGATGATCAGCGCCGGGGTGTCGATCTCGTCTTCCCGCATGCCGGGCTGGGCCGGTGGCGACTGGAGCATGTTGGGTCCTCCCATGAACGGGCGCGCGGGGTCGGCCGCGAACCCTCAGTGTCGCCGCATGAGCCGGCGACGACAACCCGTTCAGGCAGTTTTCCGCAGCGGGCGGAAGAAGCGGCGGATTTCCTCGGCCAGCAGCGCCGGTTGCTCCATTGCGGCGAAATGGCCCCCGCGCGGCATCTCCGCCCATTGGCGCAGGTCGAAGACACGCTCGAGCAACGCTCGCGGCGGGGCGGGAATCTCCACCGGGAAGCGCGCGAACCCCAGCGGCGGACGCACGCGCTGGCCGGCGGTGAAGCGCAGCGGCTGGCGGCGCGATTCCTTGTAGATGCGAATGGAGGAGGAGATGGTTTCGGTCAGCCAGTAGATGGAAATATTGGTCAGCAGTTCATCGGCGGTGAACGCGCTTTCCAGATCGCCCCCGCAATCGCTCCAACGATGGAATTTCTCGATGATCCAGGCCGCAAGCCCGGTCGGGGAATCGGTCAATGCATAAGCCAGGGTCTGGGGTTTTGTGCCCTGCTGGTGGTTGTAGCCGCCTTCGGTATCCAGCCAGTCGCCGCGCGTTGTCAGGTATGCCTGCTCCGCCGCGTCCCTGCCGTCATCGACATGATCGAACAGGGCTGAAACGAAGTTCAGATGAATGCCGGCGACCTGGTCGGGATGGCGGACCGCGAGCCATGCGGACACCGCCGCGCCCCAATCGCCGCCTTGTGCACCGAACCGCTCGTAGCCCAGTCCGCGCATCAGCCGCGCCCATAAATCCGCGACCGCCGCCGGCGACATGCCGGGCTGGGACGGCCGATCGGAGAATCCGTACCCGGGCAGCGACGGCACGACAACATCGAACGCATCGGCGGGGTCGCCGCCATGCGCGACGGGATCTGTCAGCATCGGAATAATCCTGCGCATCTCGATGAATGAGCCGGGCCAACCGTGGGTGATCACCAGCGGCAACGGCTTTTCGCCGGTACCGCGGACGTGCACGAAATGGATGTTCAGCCCGTCGAGCTCGGCGCGGAACTGCGGCAGCCGGTTCAGCGCCGCTTCCTGCACCCGCCAGTCGAAACCGGAGCCCCAGTATTCGACCAGCCGGCGCAGGCTACCGGATTGCGTGCCCCAACCCCAGTCGGCATCGTTGACCTCATCGGGCCAACGGGTGCGCGCCAGCCGATCGCGAAGATCGGCCAGCACCGCGTCGGCAATCCGGATCGTGAAGGGCGCGATTTTCATCCGGGAATCCTCACCGGCAATGCGCTGATGCCGTGGATGAAGTTCGAATAGATCCGGCTGGGTTCGGCCACCACCTCGATCATCGGAAAGCGCTTGAGGATTTCTTCCCACATGATCGTCAGTTGCAGCTCGGCGAGCCGGTCGCCGACGCAGCGGTGAATGCCGAAGCCGAACGACAGATGCTGGCGCGGGCGCGCGCGGTCGATGATGAAACGGTCGGCATCGACGATGGCGTCTTCGTCACGGTTGCCGGAGATGTACCACAACACGACCTTGTCGCCCTTGCGGATCTGCTTGCCGCGCAACTCCGCGTCCGCCAGCGCGGTGCGCCGCATGTGCACGATCGGCGACTGCCAGCGGATGATCTCCGGCACCAGGGTCGGGATCAGACCAGCATTTTCGAGCAGTTTGCGGTATTCGTCCGGATGGCGCGACAGCGCCCACAGGCCGCCGCTGATCGAGTTGCGCGTGGTGTCGTTGCCGCCGACAATCAGCAGCACCAGGTTGCCGAGGAATTCCTGTGGTCGCGTGTGCAGGTCCCGGGTGGCTTCATTGTGCGCCAGCATGGAAATAAGGTCGTGACGCGGCGGCGCGTTGACCCGCTCGTTCCACAAGCGGGTGAACGAGTCCAGGCAATCGGTCAGCACGTTCAGCCGCTTCTCCTCGGAGTCGATCTCTCCGCCAGCCCCGAGATCGGCGGTTGCGACGTCGGACCAGTAAGTCAGCTTGCGGCGCTCCCCGAACGGGAAATCGAACAGCGTGGCCAGCATCTGCGTCGTGAGTTCGATCGAAACGCGATCGACCCAGTCGAACGTCTCGTTGCGCGGCAGCCCGTCCAGGATGGCCGCGACGCGGTCGCGGATGATTTCCGCCATGTTCCGCAGGTTGGCGGGGGCAAAGATTGGGCTGACCACGTTGCGCTGCTCGTCGTGTTTCGGCGGGTCCATCGAGATGAAGCTGGGTCGCCGGAAGTCCATCGGCCGGTCGGTGATGGTGATGCCGCCGAGCCCGGCATCGGACGAGTAGGTCTGGTGACGGGCCTCGACCTGCATGATGTCCCGGTACCTGGTCACCGACCAGAACGACCCGTACATGCCGTCCTTTGTGTAATGCACCGGGTCTTCCCGGCGCAGCCGCGCAAAATACGGCGGCCAGATGTCCTTTTGATATAGCCTGGGATCGCTGACGTCGATGCTGTCGAGCGGCATCGATCCGGCGTGCTCCACGGGATCGAACGGAGCCGGAGCGTTCATGGCGTTCCTCGCGGGGTCATTCGTATTGGCTTATCCACAATGACATGTTCCGCGGGGCCTCGCGAGCGGGTCAGGTCCTTCAGCAGCGGCATCACCTCCGCGGCGAACCATTCGATCTGCCGATCACGCTGCTCATACGGTCCGAGCAGGTCCAGGATCACGTGCCGCACGCCGGCCGCATGAAACTCCCGAATGCGCGCTGCCACGTCCGCGGGCGGACCCAGCGCGCAATAGCGCTGCGCCGGCCTGCGGAAGTCCATCGCGTAGCGTACCGACAGCGTCTCGGTCGCCGCGCCGAGCGCCTTGTCGTACGTGTCGTCCAGTCGGGCGAACAGCAGGTGTCCCGTGCCGAAGCAATCCACGGCGCGGCCCGCATCCGCGGAGGCAGTTGCGATTTTCTCCAGCGCGTCGCGGTACATTTCTGGTGTAACGACATACGACAGGTAGCCGTCGCCGATCCGCCCGGCGCGCCGCAGCGCCGCATCGGACCGTCCGCCCAGCCAGATCGGCGGCCCGCCGGACTGGCGCGGCGGTGGGCTCATCGTTGTTTCGGCGAACGGGCCGTAGAACCGGCCGTGATGGCTGACCGGCTCGCCGGACCAGAATTTGCGGAGCACGGCGATGGATTTCGGCCAGCCGCGCTCCACGCTCGTTGCGCGGCACGCCGCAGGCTTCGTATTCCCGGGGAAATTCGCCGCCGACGCCAACGCCAAAGATCATCCGCCCTTCGGTCAGGTGATCCAGCGTGGAGACCTGCTTGGCCACCGGTGCCGGGTGTCGCAGCGGCAGCAGATAGACCGAGGTGCCGAGCAGCAGCCTCCGGCTGATCACCGCTGCCTGCGCCAGTTGCAGCAGCGGATCGAACACCGGCACCGGGAACGAGATGTGATCGCCGACCCAGAGCGAATCGTATCCGGCGCGGTCCACCAGCTCCACCAGCGCGACCAGTTGGTCGATCGTCGGCTGCCACGGCGCGCTTGCCGGCTCGGTTCGCCGGTGGATGGTCTGGATGCCGATGCGCAGTTGGGAGTCCAGCTTCAGGTCCATGATCGGGTCCGTCCTGCCATGCCCGATGTTGCCTGCCCGGCCGCTGACCGCCAAGCTTGCTGGCGCAACCGGAGCGGAGCGTGCGATGCCTGACCTGACCGAAACCATCGCTGATGGCGTCGCCGTGTTGACGCTGAACCGCCCGGACCGGCTGAACGCCTTGTCGCAGGAGATGCTGCGTGGGTTGCACGCCGCGCTGACCCGTCTTGGCGCCGACGACGCGGTAGGGGCGATCGTCATCAGCGGCGCCGGCCGCGCCTTCTGCGCCGGTGGCGACGTGAAGGACATGGCGAGCCGCGGTCACCATACGTTCGAGCAGCGCATCGACCGGCTGAACCGCATGCACGAGCTGCCGCAGCTCATGCGCCGGCTGCCCAAGGTGATTATTGCGATGGTGAACGGCGTGGCGATCGGCGCCGGGCTTGGCCTGGCGATGGCGTGCGATTTACGGCTGGCAGGACGTTCGGCCCGCTTCGGCACCGGTTTTGCCGGCATCGCCTACTCCGGCGATTTTGGCGGTTCGTGGCTGCTGACCCGGCTGGTGGGCCCGGCGAAAGCGCGCGAGCTTTACCTGCTGGGCGAGATCATCGACGCCGATGAAGCCGCGCGGACCGGTCTGGTGACGCGCACCGTGGATGACGCGGTGCTGGCGGATGAAACCATGGCGATGGCGCGTCGGCTGGCAGGCGGCCCATTGCTTGCGTATGCGTATATGAAGAAGAACCTGCACGCCGCCGAAACAGAGCCGTTGGCCGCGGTGTGCGACTTGGAGGCGGTGCACCAGGCGCGCACCGGGCTTTCCGACGATCACCGGGAGGCGGTGGCGGCGTTCGCAGAAAAGCGGCGGCCGGTGTTTACCGGACGGTGATCCCCTCCCCTTGTGGGAGGGGGCAGGGGGAGGGGTTCGAGCGACCCGTCACAAAACATCGTCCCGGATGCAGGCCGTCGCGTGGCCGTCGGCGACGTTGCGCAGCGGCGGCACGCGCTTGCGCACAGGCCGGCAGCGCGTAACGGCATCGCGTGCGGAACACGCAGCCGGAGGGCGGATTGGCCGGGCTGGGCGGGTCGCCTTCCAGCAGGATGCGGCGGCCGGTCGCCCCGGTGCCGGGTTCCAGCACCGCCGACAGCAGCGCTTCCGTGTACGGATGGCGCGGGACGGCGATACAGATCGTGCGCCGCGGCGGTTTCCATCACGCGGCCCAGGTACAGCACGATCACCCGATCGGAGAGGTATTCCACCACCGCCAGGTCATGCGCGATGAACAGCATCGCCAGCCCGAGCCGGCGATTGCAGTTCCGACAGCAGATTGACGATCTGTGCCTGCAACGACACGTCCAGCGCCGAGACCGCCTCATCGGCCACGATCAGCGCCGGCTCCAGCGCCAGCGCGCGGGCGATGCCGATGCGCTGGCGCTGGCCGCCGGAGAACTGGTGCGGATAGCGGCGCAGCGCATCGGCCGGCAGCCCGACCAGCGCGCAACAGTTCCGCCGCGCGTTCGCCGCGGTCGGCGCGACCTCGGCCGATGCCGTGGATCGCCAGCGGCTCGGTCAGGATCGCCTCAACCGTCATGCGCGGATCGAGCGATCCGAACGGGTCCTGGAAGATCGGCTGCACACGGCGGCGGAACGGTTTCAACCGGCGTTCCGGCAGCGCGGTCACATCGTTCCCGGCGAACATGATCGCCCGGCGGTCGGTTCGACCAGGCGCAGCACGGCGTTGCCGATCGTGGTCTTGCCGGAGCCGGATTCGCCAACCAGCCCGACAACCTCCCGCGGCCGATATCGAACGATACGTCATCGACCGCGCGGATCGGCCGGCCGCGCGCCAGCAGGCCGCCGGCGGAGAAATGCACCGACAGGTGCGGATTTCCAGCAGCGGCGCGGTCATGCGGCTTCGATGTCCCGCCAGCGCAGGCAGCGCACGTCATGCGCTCGGACCGCACGGCTCCAGCGCCGGTTCGCGCGCATCGCACAGCCCTGGCCGGAAGAAACCGCAGCGCGGATGAAACGCGCAACCGGCAGGCAGGTGCGCGAGGTCCGGCACGTTGCCGGGTATCGTTGCCAACGGTCCCGCCGCGCGGTCCTGCCCGAGCCGCGGCACCGCGCGCAGCAGCCCCATCGTGTAGGGCATGCGCGGCGTGGCGAACACCGCATGGCGCGGCTCCTGCCTCCACACACTGGCCGGCATACATCACCAGCACCCGATCGGCGATCTCCCCGGCGACGCCGAGATTGTGGGTGACGAAGATCATCGCCATGCCCAGTTCCCGTTGCAACCGGCGCAGCAAATCCAGGATCTGCGCCTGCACGGTGACATCGAGCGCGGTGGTCGGCTCATCGGCGATCAGCAGCGCCGGGCGGCAGGCCAGCGCCATGCCGATCATCGCCCGCTGGCGCATGCCGCCGGAAAGCTCGTGCGGATAGGAATCCAGCCGCGCCGCCGGATCGGGAATGCCGAGCAGCGCCAGCATCTCGGTCGCACGCGCCCGCGCCGCCCGCGGCGAGACGGATTCGTGGAACTGCACGGCTTCGATGATCTGCTCGCCGATCGTGTACACCGGGTTCAGCGAGGTCATCGGCTCCTGGAAGATCATGGCGATCTCGGCGCCGCGGATGCGCTGCATGTCGCGCTGCTCCAGCCGGGCCATGTCGCGCACCGTGCCGATCCTTGCAGGCCAGCCGCATGCGCCGCCGGACAGCACGCGTCCCGCCGGGCGCGGCAGCAGGCCCATCAGCGCCAGGCAGGTGACGGATTTGCCGGACCCGGACTCACCCACAATGACCAGCGTCTCGCCTCGTTGCAGAGAAAACGACAGGTCGCGGACCACCTGCAGGATGCCGCCGCGATCCGGCGAAGCCGACCGTACAGGCCGCTGACTTCCAGCAGCGGCTTCGCTCATTCGCGGCGGCTGCGGGTCGGCGTAGTCGCGCAATGCGTCGCCGATCAGGTTGAAGCCGAGCACGACGACGAAGATCGCCAGCCCGGGGAAGGTGGCGATCCACCAGGCGGACAGGAAATAGTCGTGGCCATCCGGCAAGCATCGCGCCCCAGTCCGCCGCCGGCGGCTGCGCACCCAGGCCGAGGAACGCCAGCCCGGCGGTTTCCACCACCACCGAGCCGGCCTGCAACGTCGCCAGCACCAGCACCGGCGTGAAGCAGTTCGGCAGCACGTGGCGCAGCATCAGGCCGTGTCCGGCAGCTGCCCAGCGCGCGGGCGGCGCGCACGTAATCGGCGCTGCGCACCGCCAGCACCTGGCCGCGCATCATCCGCGCGTATTGCGGCGTATAGACGATGCCGATCGCGATCAGCGCGTTGGTCAGGCTGGGGCCGAGCGCGGCGACGATGATCAGCGCCAGCAGCAGATAGGGAAACGCCAGCAGCACATCGACGATGCGCATGATCAGCGGCATCGACCGCTCCGCCGACGAAGCCGGCCACCAGCCCATGCACCCCGCCGGCACCGAGCGCGATCCCGTCGGCAACGACGATCGCCAGCAGCGCGTCGCGGGTGCCGTACAGCACCCGGCTGAACACGTCGCGCCCATACTGGTCCGCACCGAACAGATGATCGAGCGAGGGCGCCGACAGCGCGCTGGACAGGTCCTGGTCGGTCGGATCGTATGGCGAGACCAACGGCGCCAGGATGGTCAGCGCCAGGAAACCAGCACCAGGATCGCCAGCCGATCGCGCACGCGTGCCGCGGCGCAGCAGGGCGGTCGCAGCCTCGCCGCGCCGGGCTTTCGGACGATCGGGCGCGCGGGCGACCGAGACGCTCACGCCCGGCGGATCCTGGGATCGAGAAAGCTGTAGCTGAGATCGACGACCAGGTTCACCAGCACGAACACCACGGCGATGAACAGCGCGCCGGCCTGCACCACGGGGTAGTCGCGCGACAGGATGGAATCGACCATCAGCCGCCCGAGCCCGGGCAGCGAAAAGATGGTTTCGGTCAGCACCGCGCCGGACAGCAGCAGGCCGAGTTGCAGCCCGATCACCGTCACCACCGGGATCAGCGCGTTGCGCAGCACGTGGCGCACGGATGACACGCCGCGCCGGCAGGCCCTTCGCCCAGGCGGTGCGCACATGATCCTGGGTGAGCACCGCCAGCATCTCGGACCGGGTGATGCGCGTGATCAGCGCCAGCGGAACGGTGGCCAGCGTGCAGGCCGGCAGCAGCAGATGGCGCAGGCTTCGAGGATCATCTCGCGGCTGCCCGGTGAGCAGCGCGTCGATCACGCTCATGCCGGTGACGATGCGGCGGCTGAAAGTTCGCGGCGGCATCTGGCCGCCGATCGGCAGCCAGCCCAGGATGCCGCCGAACAGCAGCAGCAGCATCAGGCCGAGCCAGAAGATCGGCATCGACACGCCGAGCAGGCTGCCGGTCAGCACGCGTGTTATCGAGCCAGGAATTGGGCCGCAGCGCGGCCACCACGCCGAGCGGTACGCCGACGAGCGTGGCGATCGACAGCGACGCAAGCGTGAGCTGCAAGGTGACCGGAAACGCGGTCAGCACGTCGTCGAAGGCCGGATGGTTGGTCTGCAGCGAGATGCCGAAATCGCCGTGCAGCGCCCCGGCGGCGAAGCGCGCGTATTGGACCCAGATCGGCCGGTCGATGCCGAGCTGCGCGCGCAGGCGCGCCAGCGATTGCGGCGTGGCGTGATCGCCCAGCAGCATCTGCGCGACGTCGCCGGGCAGGACGTGCATCAGCAGGAAGACGATAATGCTGACGCCGACGATGACCAGCAGAAGCTGCCCAAGCCGTCCTGCCGATCGTCGCGATCATTTTCCTCCGTCCACGCTGAGCGTCTGGCCGGTGATCCAGCCGGCGTGGTCGGACGGCGAGGAACAGGACGGCGTTGGCGATGTCCTCCGGCGCTGCCGAGCCGGCGCAGCGCGATGCGTTCGATCAGGCGGCGCTGGCCTTCTTCGCCGTACGACTGCCACTGCTTCTCGCTGCTCGGGTTGCTGCGGACGAAACCGGGGGCGACGCTGTTCACGGTGATGCCGAATGGGCCGAGCTCGTGGGCAAGCTGGCGGGTGAGGCCGATCTCGCCGGCCTTGGCGGAGGCGTAGGCCTGGATGCCGGTCAGGCTGATCCCGAGGCCGGCGCCCGAGGAAATCGTCGACGATGCGTCCTCCGCCGGCGCGCTTCATGGCCGGAGCGACCGCCTGGGCGCACCAGAAGGCGCCGGTCAGGTTCACTTCGATGATGGCGCGCCAGTCGTGTTCCGTGATCTCCTCCAGCGGGCGGCCGACCTGGCCGACGACGCCGCCGGCGCTGTGCACCAGGATGTCGATGCGGCCGGTCTGCTGTTCCACGGTTTGCGCCAGCGCCTGCACGGCGGCGCGGTCGGTCACGTCCAGCCGGTGCGGCGCGGCAGCGATCGCCGGCGAGGCGGGCGGTTTCGGCGAGTTCGTCGGCAAGGATGTCGGTGGCCCAGACCTGGGCGCCGAGCGCGGCGAGCTGGCACGCGATCGCCCGGCCGAAGCCGTGCGCGGCGCCGGTGACGATGGCGGTGCGGCCATTGAAAGTCGATGTTCATGCCGGCATCGCCCGGCCAGCTCGTCCAGATTCGCCCATGTGCATCGGTCGCGTTCCCTGCTCGATCTCGTGGATCATCGCGATCAGCCGCGCGGTGATCGGTGCGTCCGTTCCGTGTTGCCGCGCGGTGGTTACGATCGGTCCGAGCTGCGGGTCAGCCTCGGTCTTGCGCTTGCGGACCGCCAGGTCGCGCCAGATGCCGCTATGGGATTTGGCGGAATGGCGGTTGTGCTCCACCAGCGCGTCCAGCGAACGGCCGGCGCTCGTCGTTCGACGCATAGGCGGCGGGGTCGAAGCCGTCGAACGGCTCCGGCCTGATGTCGGCGCGGGCGGCGACGGCCAGCACTTCGCGTGCCAGGGCGATGAACAGCGGCCGGTGCGCGGGCGAGGCCAGGCAGTCGGCCATCGATTCGTTGGTCAGGGCGGTGGCGAACAGCATCGCGCCATAGGCCAGCTTGGCCCAGAGATAGCCCCAGATATTACCGGTCAGCACGGCGCGGTCATCGAACTGCAGCAGCATAGCATGCAGCCGCTTGCCGCGTCGGCGTGATGCGGCCGTCGATCTCGCCGACCACCACGGCGCCGCGCCCGCCGTACTGCACCACGCCGGGTTCCATATAGTCGGCGCCGAAATTGACGAACGCGCCGACCGTCCGCGCCGGACCGACGATCCCGGCGATCACCCGCTCGTTCAGCCCGTTCTGCACGGAGACGATACAGCCGTCATCCGCCAGATGCGGCGCAATGATCGCGCGCCGCCGCTTCGCGTGTCCTGCGCTTTCACGCACAGCAGCACGGTATCGAACGGGCCGTGCACGGCGTCCGGCGTGACCGCGCGGGCCGGCGCGGTGAATTCCCGCACGGGCCCGATGATCTTCAGGCCGTGCCGCGTTGATGCGCGCCACGTGATCCGCCGCGCGATCGACGAACAGCACATCGTGCCCGGCGCGCGCCAGATGCGCGCCGAGCGTGCCGCCGATCGCGCCGGCGCCCCAGACGGATCGCACCGCTGCTCATCGCCAGCCGTCCGCGATCAGCGCGCGGGTTTCTTCCACCGCCACGGCCCAGATCGCCAGCATGTCCTCATCGGGGCGCTGATAGCGCCCGCCGTAATTGCCGTCGCCGATCAGCGCGCGCATCCGCGGCGGGATCGAGCAGGCGGGCATCGGTCGATGTCGATCATCGGTCTTGGCTCCTTCGGCATTGCGACCCCCGGCAGGCGCGTCCAGGGGAAGTTCTCCATCCAGGAGGCGTGGCTGGCCACCGGGTCGATCTGCTGCACCTTGGCCCAGGTGCGCGGCGCGTTCCACCAGTTGTGGAAGCGCACGGTGACATCGGGATGCGCGGCCATCCACTCGACCGCGAAACCCTGCGCCGGCGCGTTGCCGCCATGGCCGTTGACCAGCAGGATGCGGCGGAATCCGTGCCGCGCCAGGCTGTCCAGCACGTCGCCGATCACGCGCCAGGTAGGTAGCGATCCGCAACGATACCGTGCCGGGGAAGGCGGCGAAATGCGGCGTGATTCCATAGGCCAGGACGGGGAAGACCGGAACGCCCAGCGGTTCGGCGGCCTCGGTCGCGACGCGTTCGGACAGGATGCTATCGACCGAAAGGCTAAGGTGCGCATGCTGTTCGGTGCTGCCGAGCGGCACGACGGCACGGTCGTCGTTGCGAAGGTAGTCTTCCACCTGGCGCCAGTTCATTTCTGTTATGCGCATTTACCCCTCCGCTGGGACCGGATCGGTGTTGGAACCGGCCTGGGCTTTTGCGCTATTGTAGGCGCATGACAGCTCCGACACCACTCATCGAGGACGATGAAGTCGAAGCACGCGCGCTTGCGGCGGCAATCGCTGAATCAGATGCCGATCCCCGTACCGTCCCGCACGAGAAAGTGCGCGGCTGGCTGCTGCGACTTGCCGGCGGTGAATTCGAGGCTCCGCCACCCGAACCGCACTGAGGCGTGCCCGTTGTCTGACGCACGCGGGCTCTTGCTAACGTGTGCCCGAATCGCCCGCTATAGTAGTTCGGACAAGCCCGTCGCTGCCGCTCGTGTCGCCCGGGCGTTGCTGCTCTCTGCGGACAGCGTAACGATTTTTCCTCGCCGCGGCCGACCCGTGCTGCTGGTCGGAACCCGAGAGCTGGTTGAGTTCCGACCATATATCCTGGTTTATCGCGTTGGTCGGACCAGCGCGGTTACCATTCTGCGCGTATGGCATTCCGCCCAGGACCGCTGAGACGCGAATTCACGTTCCGCTCGATGCGCACGCATGAGGCTTCCCCTATTCCGCCGGAACCAGGATCGGCGGACGCTTGCCGGCCAGCCGTTCCAGCGCAAGATAGACCACCGGCGTGGTGTAAAGCGTCAGCATCTGCGACACGATCAGTCCGCCGACGATGGCGATGCCCAGCGGGCGGCGCAGCTCCGCCCCGGTTCCGAACGCAAGGCCAACGGCAGCGCGCCGAACAGCGCCGCCAGCGTGGTCATCAGGATCGGCCGGAACCGTTCCAGGCAGGCCTCGTGGATCGCGTCGAACGGGCTCAGCCCGCGCTGCCGCTCCGCCTCCAGCGCGAAATCCACCAGCATGATCGCGTTCTTCTTGACGATGCCCATCAGCAGGATGATCGCGATCATCCCCATGATGCTCAGGTCCTGGCCGGTGATCAGCAGCGCCAGCAACGCGCCCAGCCCGGCCGACGGCAGCGTGGACAGGATGGTCAGCGGGTGCAGCAGGCTTTCGTACAGCACGCCGAGCACGATGTAGATCGCGATCAGCGCCGCGGCGATCAGCAGCGGCTCGGTGCCGGTGGTGTCCTGCAGCCATCGCGCGTTGCCGGCGAATTCGGTGCGCACCTCGGGCGGCATGTGCAGATCGGCGGCGGCCTTCTGCACCGCCGCCTCGGCATCGCCCAGCGCCATGCCGGGGGCCAGATTGAAGCTGAGCGTCGCGGCCGGGAACTGGCCCTGGTGGCGCACCGCCAGCGGCGCATCGCCACGCTCGAAATGCGCCATCGCCGACAGCGGCACCTGCGCACCGCTGCTCGATGCCGACATAGACGCGGTCCAGCATCGACGGGCTGGTCTGCAGCGCCGGATCGGTCTCCACCACCACCTTGTACTGGTTGCGCTGCGTGTAGATCGTCGAGACCTGCCGCTGCGCGAACGCGTTGTTCAGCGCGTTGTCGATATCGGTGGTCGTGCACGCCCAGCCGCGCCGCGGCATCGCGGTCGATCACCACGTTTTCCTGCGGGCCGGCGCGGTCCTGGTCCGACGTGACGTCGGTAACGCCCGGCGTGGCCTTCAGCTTGTCTTCCAGCAGCTGGCCCCAGTGGCGCAGCGCCTGCGAGGTCCTGGCTGATCACCACGAACTGGAACTGCGATCCGCCGCTGCGTCCGCCGCCGCGCAAATCCTGGGCCGAGAACAGGAACGTCTGGATGCCGCCCAGATTGGCCAGCTTCGGCCGCAGCCGGGCGATCACCGCCTCTGACGAGATGCCGCGCTGATCGAGCGGCTTCAGGCTGACCTGAAGCTGCCCGCGATTGAGCGAGCTCCAGCCGCTGGCCACGCCCACCTGCGATCCCACCGTCGCACCGCCGGATCGGCCAGCAGCACATCGACCACCGCGCGCTGCCGTGTCCTCCATCGCCTTGAACGAAATGTCCGGCGAGGCGATCGTGGAGCCCATCAGGATGCCGGTGTCCTGGATCGGCAGGAAGCCTTTCGGCACCGTGCGATAAAGCTGCACGGTCACCACCACGGTCGCCAGCATCACCAGCAGCATGAAGCCGCGATGGCGCAGCGCCCAGCCCAGCGTGCGCGCATAGAGCCGGTGATTGGCCGCCAGCAGCCGCTCGATCGCCGCGTCGATGCGGGCCCACAGCAGCCGCCGCGGCGCCTGATGCGCGCGGCTTCATCCAGCGGCCGCAGATCATCGGCGTCAGGGTCAACGATACGGCGGCCGAGATCACGATCGCCATGGTCAGCGTCATCGCGAATTCGTGGAACAGCCGCCCCAGAATGCCGCCCATGAAGATCAGCGGGATGAACACGGCGACCAGCGACAGGCTGATCGACACCACGGTGAAGCCGATCTGCCGCGAGCCGATCAGCGCCGCCTGCATCGGCGGCACGCCGCGCTCGGTATGGCGGACGATGTTCTCGATCATGACGATCGCGTCATCGACCACGAAGCCGACCGAGATGGTCAGCGCCATCAGCGAGAAATTATCCAGCGTATAGCCCATGAACCACATGCCGGCGAGCGTGCCGCAGATCGACAGCGGCACGGTGACGGCCGCGGCGAGCGATCGGCATCAGCCGGCGCATGAACAGGGCCACCACCATCAGCACCAGCGCAATGGTGATGCCCAGGGTGTACTGCACGTCGGCCACGCTGGCGCGGATCGTGTTGGTGCGGTCCTGGATGACCGACAGGTTGATGTCCGGCGGCATCCACGCCATCAGCTGCGGCAGCAGCTGCTGCACGCGATCGACGGTGTCGATCACGTTGGCGCCGGCTTCCTTGGTGATGGTCAGCAGGATTGCCGGCTGCTTGCCGTTCCAGGCGGCGAGGCGCGTGTTGGCGACGCCGTTCACCACGGTGGCGACGTCAGCCAGCGTCACCACGGCGCCGTTGCCCGCCTTCAGCACCAGGCGCTGGAACTGCTCGGCCTGCGACATCTGCGGATTGACCGCGATCATGCCGGCGCGCGTCGCGGCCTTGAAACCCGCCGGTCGGCTCCAGCGGATTGGCGTTCTTGATCGCGTTGGTAACGTCCTGCGGCGGACAGCCCGGCGGCGGCCAGCCGCACCGGATCGAGCTGCACGCGCACCGCGGGCTTTTCGGCGCCGTTCACGGTGACGTTCGCGACGCCGTCTGACCTGCGACAGGCGCTGGCCCAGGATGGTATCGGCGGCGTCGTAGATCTGCGCCACCGACAACGTGTCGGACGACAGCGCGATAGTCATGATCGGCGCGTCGGCCGGGTTGAACTTGCGGTAGTAGGGCCGGGTCGGCAGATCGGACGGCAGGTCGGTGATGGCGGCGTTGATCGCCGCCTGCACGTCATGCGCGGCACCGTTGATGTCGCGATCGATGTCGAACTGCACGACGACCGAGGTGGCACCGACCGAACTGGTCGAGGTGATCTCGGTAACGCCGGAAATTTCGCCCAGCCGGCGCTCCAACGGGGCGGCGACGGAGTTCGCCATGGTTTCCGGGTCGGCGCCTGGGCGGGACGCCAGCACGACGATGGTGGGGATATCGACGCTGGGCAGGGCGGAGACCGGCAGGAAGCGGTAGGCCACCATGCCGGAGAGCAGGATGCCGATCGCCAGCAGGATGGTGGCGACGGGGCGGGCGATGAAGGGGGCAGAGAAGCCCACTTACCTTCTCCCCCTCCCCTTGTGGGAGGGGGCTGGGGGGAGGGGTTCGCCCGCAGCCGCCTGTATCACAAGCAAAACGCCGTTGAGATTCCCCATCACCTCGTTATTCCAGAACCGCAGAACCCGGAGGCTCTGGCTGGCCATCCACGCATCGCGGTTCAGGTCGTCGGGGTTATCGACGTGCGTGGCGCCGTCGATTTCGATGACCAGCCGTGCCGGCGAGCAGTAGAAGTCGGCAATGTAGCGGCCCATGACGACCTGGCGGCGGAATTTCAGTCCGTTCAGTTGCCCGTTCCGAAGGGCCCTCCACAGGTTGCGTTCAGGCGGGGTTGGTTCGCGGCGCATGGCACGGGCGTGGTAGAGGGGTGTTTTTTGTGCCGATCCTTTCGCCTCCGCTTGCGATCCTTTCGCCTCCGCTTGCGATCCTTTCGCCTCCGCTCGATCCTTTCGCCTCCGCTTGCGATCCGTTCGCCTCCGCTTGTGGCGACCCCTCCCCCAACCCCCTCCCACAAGGGGAGGGGGCTTTGTTCTCCCCCTCCCCTTGTGGGAGGGGGGCGGGGAGGAGGGGTTCGCTTCATTCCGCCGGCACCGGCGCTGCGTCCGGTCCGGCCAGGCGCAGACGCATCCGTTCGAATGTCAGGTAGATCACCGGCGTGGTGTACAGCGTCAGCAACTGCGACAGCAGCAGGCCGCCGATGATGGTTACGCCCAGCGGCCAGCGCAGTTCCGACCCGGCGCCGCGTCCCAGCACCAGTGGCAGCGCGCCGAGCAGCGCCGCCATGGTGGTCATCATGATCGGCCGGAAGCGCAGCAGCGAGGCCTGTTCGATCGCCAGTTCGCGGCGTGGCGCCGCCGCGTTCGGCCTCGATCGCGAAGTCGATCATGATGATGGCGTTCTTCTTCACGATGCCCATCAGCAGCACGACGCCGACCAGCGCGACCAGTGACAAATCCGCGCCGCACAGCATCAGCGCCAGCAACGCCCCGATCCCGGCAGAGGGCAGCGTGGACAGGATGGTCAGCGGATGGATCCAGCTTTCGTACAGCACCCCCAGCACGATGTAGATCACCACCACCGAGGCCAGGATCAGCCACGGCTCCGCGGCCAGGGAGCGCTGGAATTCCGCGGCATCGCCGGAATAGCTGCCGGTGATGGTGGGGGGTAGATGGATTTCCTGCTCGGCCTGTTGCACCGCCTGCACGGCGTCGCCCAGCGAGTAGCCCGGCGCCAGGTCGAAGCTGATCGTCGCCGAGGGAAACTGCTGCTCGTGCGTCACCACCAGCGGCGCGGTGGTGCGCCGGATGGTTGCGATCGCGGTCAACGGCACCTGCGCGTCGTTGGTGCCGGGCACGCGCAGCAGGCGCAGCGTGTCGGGATTCGGCCTGCCAGTCCGGATCGGATTCCAGGATCACCCGGTACTGGTTCGCCTGGCCGAAGATCGTCGAGATCTGGCGCTGCCCGAACGCGTCGTACAGCGTGTCCTCCACTGCCTGCATGCTGACGCCCAGCCGCATCGCCGCCTGCCGATCGACGGTGATCTGCGTCTGCGAGCCCTCGTTCTGCTGGTCGGAGGCAACGCCCGAAAGCTGCGGCAGCGCGGCCAATCGGGCGATCAGCTTCGGGGTCCATTCGGCCAGTTCGGCAGGGTCGGTGTCGAGCAGCGTGTACTGGTACGCGGTGCGGCTGACCCGTGCGCCGAGCGGTGATGTCCTGCACCGGCTTGAACCACGCGGTCAGGCCGGGGATCGCGGCGACGTCGTCCGCCAGCCGGGCGATCACGACGGACGCCGCGTCACGCTGCCCGATCGGCTTCAGCGCGATGGTCAGTTGCCCGGTGTTCGGCGTTGCGTTGATCGTGCCGGCGCCGACGAACGAAACCACCCCGGTCACCGCCGGGTCGCGGCGATGATCTGCGGCCAGCCTGGTTCTGCATTGCCGAAAGGCGCGGTATTGAAACGTCCTGTGCGGCCTGCGGTCACCCCCATCAACACGCCGGTGTCCTGCTGCGGCAGGAACCCCTTGGGCACCACGATATAAAGCCCGACCGTCCCGGCCAGGGTGGCGGCGGCAACCAGCAGCACCAGCCCCTGGTGGCGCAGCGCGATTGCCAGCGTGCGGCGATAGCCGGCCAGCAGGCGGTCGAAGCCGTCTTCCAGCGCGCGGGCCAGCAGGCCGGGATGCTGTTCATCGGCCGGCGCAGGATGCGCCCGCACATCATCGGGGTGAGTGTCAGCGACACCACGGCGGAGACCACCACGGCGATCGACAGCGTCATGGCAAACTCGCTGAACAGCCGGCCGACCACGCCGGTCATGAACAGCAGCGGGATAAACACCGCGATCAACGACACCGTCAGCGACACGATGGTAAAGCCGATCTGCCCGGCGCCGCGATAGGCGGCCTCCAGCGGGCGCATGCCGGCCTCGATGTAGCGCACCACGTTCTCGATCATGACGATCGCATCATCGACCACGAAGCCGGTGGCGACGGTCAGCGCCATCAGTGACAGATTGTCGAGGCTGTAGCCCAGCAGGTCCATGATCCCGAACGTGCCGATCAGCGACAGCGGCAGGGCGATGGCGGGGATGAAGGTGGCGCGCAGGGAGCGCAGGAACGCGAAGATCACCAGCACCACCAGCACCACCGACATGATCAGCGTGAGCTGCACGTCGCGCACGGAGGCACGGATGGTTTCGGTGCGGTCGGTGACGATGCCCAGCTTTATCCCGGCCGGGATGGCGTTTTGCAGCGCCGGCAGCGCCGCCTTGATGCGTTCCACGGTCTGCACGATGTTGGCACCGGGTTGCCGCTGGATGTCCAGCACCGCGGCCTGGGTGGGCTGCCGTCGGCGAAATACCAGGCGCCGACCCGGTCGTTCTCGACCCCGCTGATCACCTGGCCGACCGCGGACAGCTTCACCGGGGCGCCGTTGCGCCAGGCGATCACGAGATTTTCGTATTGGTCGGCATTCACCAACTGGTCGTTCGCACCGAGTGACACCGCCAGCCGCGTGCCGTCGAAACCGCCCTTCGCGCCGTTGGTGTTGGCGTTGGCGACGGCGGTGCGCACGTCTTCCATCGACAGGCCGGCGGCGGCGAGCCGGGCCGGATCCACCCGCACGCGCACCGCCGGACGCAGCCCGCCTTCCACGGTGACTTTGCCCACGCCGTCGATCTGCGCAAGTTTCGGCTGCAACAGCGTGTCGGCGGCATCGCTGACCTGGCCGATCGGGATCGAATCCGAGGTCAGCGCCAGGGTCAGGATCGGCGCGTCGGCCGGGTTGACCTTGGAATAGACCGGCGGATACGGAAGGTTGGTCGGCAGCGTGCCGGCTGCCGCGTTGATCGCCGCCTGCACGTCCTGCGCCGCGGAATCCATCGCGCGGTTCAGGTCGAATTGCAGAGTGATCTGGCTGGTGCCTTCGGAACTCTGGGACGTCATCGTCACCAGCCCGGGAATTTCGCCAAGCTGGCGTTCCAGCGATGCGGTGATCAGCGTCGATACGGTCTGCGGACTGGCGCCCGGAAGCTGCGTCGTGACCTCGATGGTCGGGAAATCCACCTGCGGCAGCGCCGATACCGGCAGCGCGCGATAGCCCAGCGCGCCGGCCAGCAGGATGGCGATCGCCAGCAGCCAGGTGGCGATCGGGCGGGAGATGAACGGGGCGGAGATGCTCACGAAGCCCGCCTGTGCCGCCCCCCGGCGCCCGGTGCGTTCGGCTGGGCCGACACCGGCGCCGGCTGGCCGGCGGCTGGTGCGATCTCGACCTTCTTGCCGTCGGTCAGGCGGGAGGCGCCGTCGGTGACCACGCGATCACCCGGCTTCACGCCATCGGAAACGATCGCTGCCTGCTCGTCCTCATGGCTGATCGTGACGTTGCGTCGTGCAGCCGTATTGCCGGCGTTCACAACATAGACGTAGGCTTCCGTTCGGCCCCTGCTGCACCGCCGCCGGCGGCACCACGACGGCGGCCTTCGCGGTTCCCACCTGCAACCGCACACCGACGAACCCGCCCGGCCAGAGTTTGTCATCCGGGTTGGGGAAGGTTGCCTTCAGCTTGATCGTGCCGGTTGTCGGATCCACCTGATTGTCCAGCACCGCAAGCTTGCCCGTGTCGAGGATATCAGACGCGGTCTGGTTGGCTCCCTGTGCGAAGGCCAGCACCGTCGGCGCGCCGGCGTGCATGGCTGTCGCCACCGCCTGCAATTGCTGCTGCGGCAGGGTGAACAGCACGGAGATCGGGTGAAGCTGAGTGATCACCACGATGCCCGTGGTATCTGACGCGTGCACGATATTGCCCGCATCGACCTGCCGGATGCCGGTGCGCCCGTCGATCGGGGAGACGATGGTGGTATAGCTGAGGTTGGTTTTTGCCGTATCGATCTGCGCCTGGTCCTGCTGCACCAGCCCGGTGAGCTGGGTCACCAGCGCCCGCTGCGTCTGCGCCTGCTGGTCGGAGGCATATTTGTTGGCGACCAGCTTTTCATACCGCGCCAGGTCCACGCGCGCATTGGCAAGCTGCGCCTCGTCCTGCGCCTTCTTGGCGGTCGCCATATCCAGCGCGGCCTGATAGATGCGCGGATCGATGCGGGCGAGCACGTCGCCTTTTCTGACGGTCTGTCCCTCCTTGAAATCGACATCCAGCAGCGGCCCATCGACCATCGGCTTGATGGTGACCGTATTGAATGCCTGCACGGTGCCCAGGCCATCCAGATAGAGCGGCACATCCCTGGTGGTCGCGGCGGCGACCAGCACGGGAACCGGACCGAGGGCGGATCGGCCGGCGTTCGGGCCGACGGGCTTCCGGGCCGGCCACAAAAACACCGCGGCGCCGATGCCAATGAGCAGCAAGGCGCACAGCACCGCCATGCCAAGCCGCGAGCGGCGCCGTACCCTGGTCTCGCCCGGATCAAGTTCGATCGGTTCACGCGTGCCGATGTCCATGGATCAGCCGGCCTCCATCCGGTTCCGCCCAACTTTCGCAAACCAAGCTTTCGCAATTTGGGGGGCGGCCGTTATCTGATAAGTCTTCACCGCACGTTTCCGGCGGTTGGCAGCGGGATCGGCAATGCGATCGCGCCTGGCAGCAGCCCTGGCTGCAACCCGGGGAACTGGGCCGGAATCGGGCCGGCCGGTTCCACCCAGCCGCCGCCCAGCGCCTTGTAAAGGTCGAGCAAAGCAAGGAACCGGGACAGCCGGACCTGGGTCAGTGCATCCTCATTGGTGTACAGCGTCAGCTCGGTGTTCAGCACGGTGGTGACATCGACCGTGCCGGCGGCAAGCTGCGCGCGGGCGATGTCGAAGGCCCGGCGCGCGGTGTTCACCGCCTGCTGTTCGGCGGCTTCCTGTTCGGTGGTGTAGCGCCAGGCGATCAGCGCGGCCTCCACGTCCGTGAAGCCCTGCACCACCGCTTTGCGGTAGTCCGCCAGCAACTCCTGATAGCGGCCCTTGGCCTGCTCCAGGTTGCCGCGCAGCAGCCCGCCATCGAAGATCGGCTGCAACGCACTGGCGGCCAGCGACTCCGCGATCCCACCTGGCGTCAACAGCGAGCCCAGCGCGGCATTGGCGTAACCGCGTTGCCCGGTGAGCTGGATGGTCGGGAAGAAGGCCGCGCGGGCCGCCTTGATGTCGAAATTCGCGGCGACGAGCTGCGCCTCGGCGCTGGCAACGTCGGGGCGGCGGTCGAGCAACTGGGACGGCAGCCCCGGCCAGACCGGCGGCAGCGACAGAGCGGTCAGGGTGCCGGGCCGCACGGTCACCTGCTCGGGCGGCAGTCCCACCAGGATGCCGAGTCCGTTCAGCTCCGTTTCGAGCTGGTTGCGGAAGGCCGGGATGTTGGCTCGCTGGCCATCGACCAGCGCCTGCTGCTGGGCCAGGTCCAGCGCGGTCGCGGTCCCGGCATCGAGCCGGCCCTGAATGACCGCCAGCGTCTCCTCCGACGCGGCCACGTTCTGCTGCGCCACCGCCAGCCGGTCGGCCAGCCCGAGCGCGGTGAACCAGGTCTGCGCGACGTCGGTCAGCACGGTCAGCGCCACGGTCTGCTGGTCGAACCGGCTGAACACCGCCGAGGACGCGGCAGCCTGCCGGGTGGCCAGGTTCTTTCCCCAGAAATCCGCCTCATACGCGACGTCGAGCCCGAAATTGTAGTTGTGCAGGTCGATCGTGCGGGTGCTGTTGCCCCCGTTCACGCTGCGGCTGCTGGTGCCGACCTGCGACCAGCTTGCGCCAGCGGTCGCATCCAGGCTCGGCAGCAGCGGCGCTCCGGCGATGCGCACCTGGGCGTCGGCCTGGCGGACGCGGGCGATGGCGGCGGCGATGTCGAAATTCTGCGTGCGGGCTTGCGCGATCAGCGCATCGAGTTCGGGGGAGTTGAAGCCGCGCCACCACTCCTGGCTGGGCCAGGCGGCGGCCTGGCTCGCCGCGGTGGCGCGGAACTGGGCAGGGATATCCAGCGCCGGCTTGCGGTAGTCCGGTCCCAGGTCGCAGCCGGCCAGCAGCAGCAGCGCGCTGACCGCGACCAGTCGGCCGGGCAATGGGCGGGGATTCATGAGGGGGGGCATATTGGCAGGCATTGTAACCGAGATGTTGCCAGCTATCGGCACCGCGTGAAGATGCTGATAAGTTTGGGCGGAAAGGCGGCAAAAAGGGAGGGTATCATATGCAGATGCGGGCGCGCGGCATCCGGCTGGACATCGCCGGCTATGATACGGTGATGGAAGGGGCGGACATGCGGGCCTCGGTGCTGACGCTGGCGGCTGGCCAGTGCGTGCCGTGGCATTACCATTCGGAGATCAGCGACCGGTTCTTCTGCCTGCAAGGACCGATGGTGGTGGAAACCCGGGCGCCGCGTGTCGTGCACGAACTGCAGGTGGGCGATAGCTGGGTGGTGTCGCCGAACACGGCGCATTCGGTGCGCGGCAAGGATGACGGGCCGTGCAGGTTCCTGCTGCTGCAAGGCGTGGGAGTGTACGACAATGTGGCGGTCGGGGGATGACGCGGCGGGGCGCGGGGACGCAAGTCATGCTCGGGGGGGATGGATCGGGGCTCGGCAGTCGTCACTGACCTGTTGCGTTACACCAAACACCGTCATGCCCGGCGAGGGCCGGGTATCCACAACTTTGCTGATGACATGAAAGTAAAAGTGGATGCCCGGCCGTAGCCTGTCCTCGGGCCGGCCATGACGCTGGGTGAATGCGTCCAGCCGGCCAAGGGTTAATCTTTTCGCCGGTTGGTCTTACATCGCATGGTCACACCACCTGCCGAAAGGAGTGACTTTCGGGCAGCCAGAGCGGGAACCGCAAGTTTGCGTCGCAGATAAGCAAACAAGCTAGACTAACCACGGCGACACTGAGACACGGAGGAAGCACGGGGAGGAACCAAGGCGCTCGGCACGACGCACCGGCGGTGTGGAAGACATCATCGACTCCTCCGCCGGTCACTAATGTCCGGTGTATCACGAGGGCGGTTTCAAGATTCCGTCTCCGCTTTCTTCTCCGCGCCTCCGTGTCTTCGTGGTTGGACTGGCTTGATTGCTTGCTGCCACGTCGTGTGGGTCCGATAGAAGGCGGCGTGCAACTGCCGGATGCAGGTTCACGGTCCTGCGTGCGCTTGAGCCGCGCAACCAACGCAACGTCCGCATTGGCAGGACCTTGCGTTGGATGACGCGGTTCCCGTTCGCGTCCATTGATTTCAGGCGCCTCTGCCCGCGAAGTCGGGCATTCACCGGCTGCTCCGGTTTAGTTATCGCCTATGCGCCTTCACCGGAATGACGTCGCGAGAGAGTCGGTCCTTTCGCCGCCTGGTATTTTCGGGCAACTGCTCCAGCGTCAACCGTGCGGGCATAGGACCGTCCAGCCTTGACCGGCGTGATCATCGCACTCGCGGCGGCCACTACCGCCCTCGCCGTCGTCGCCGCGGTGCTATGGGCGCGCGCCGAGCGGCTTGGCCGCGAAGCGGGGCGGCTCGGGCGCCTGGCCGCCCAGCAGGCCACGGAACTCGACCAGCTCCGCGGTGCCGACGCCGCGGTGATGGAGCGGCTGCCGGACCCGCTGATCCTGCTCGACAAGGCACGCTCGGTGCAGCGGGCCAACGCGGCAGCCCGCACCGCCTTCGGGGCAGATATGCCGGCGGTGCTGCGCCACCCCGGATTGCGCGCCGCCATCGATCGCGCCTTCGCCTCCGGCACGTCGCAAGCCGCCGACCTGTCGCTGCCGGTGCCGGTCCCGCGCGAGGTGCGGGCCACTATCGTGCCGCTCGACCCGCCGCTGGCGGATGGCGGGTGCGCACTCGTGGTGCTGTCCGACCGCACGCGCGACCGGGCGGTGGAGCGCATGCGGGCGGATTTCGTCGCCAACGCGAGCCACGAGCTGCGCACGCCGCTGGCGTCGCTGATCGGGTTTATCGACACCCTTCGCGGCCCGGCCGCCGCCGACCCGCCGGCGCAGGCTCGGTTCCTCGGCATCATGGCGGAGCAGGCGGCGCGGATGAACCGGCTGATCGATGATCTGCTCAGTCTGTCGTGCATTGAACTGACCGAGCACCAGCCGCCCGAGGAGGCAATCGATCTGTCCGGGCCGCTGGCGCGCCTGGTCGCCGGGTTCGAGCCGCGCCTCGCGCCGGGCGGCGCGAGGCTGGAGCTTGGCATGGAAGCCGGGCTGTCGCCGGTCCAGGGCGATGCCGACCAGCTTGTTCAGGTGGCGCAGAACCTGCTGGACAACGCGGTCAAATATGGCGGCGAGAGCGGGACCATCCGGGTCGGACTGGCAGCCGCGCCGCCAGGCGGGCACTGGCCGGCGCGGCCCGGACTGCTGCTGTCGGTGGCCGATCAGGGACCGGGCATCGGCCGCGATCACCTGCCCCGGCTGACCGAACGGTTCTACCGCGTGGACACGCGCCGGTCCCGCGCCGTCGGCGGCACCGGGCTGGGACTGGCCATCGTCAAGCACATCGTCAATCGCCACCGCGGCCAACTGGCGATCGACAGCGAAGAGCAGGTGGGAACCACGGTCACCGTTTGGCTCCCCTTGGCTTCACCTCTCCCGGTTGCGGGACAGAACCTGCCCGCGACCCGATAGGGGGCTGGGGCGCGGAAGCGCCCGGGATGAGCGCACGCCAGCAGTTGCAACCGCAACAAGAGAGTTCTGCCGGGCGCTGCCCGCGCTCCCGCTTCGAGCGCCCCACCGGCGGGCCCGGCGCCGCTCACACCCCCAAGACAACACCCCCGGCCTGGCGTAAGGTCGTTGCCGGTGGAAACCGGTGAGGTCCCGGTTCACAGGCAGCGTGAGGTCGTTCGTTTCCTTTCCGATTGCGAGGAAATCTGGCATCGCCGGTTTCCCGCCCTGCATCGTCGCGCCCAGCGCCACATCGTCAGCTATCTCGGCACCGGCGGCCGCGCCGGGGCCGCCGTCGGCGAGCTGTCCGGCATGGTCAAGCAGGTGTTCCTGCTCGACGACGCCACGGTCCGCGAGCGGATCGGCGATTTGGTGGGACTCGGTTTCTGCGTGCTCGATCCGGCCGGGGCAGCGGTGTCGGCGCGCACGATCGTGGTGCCGACCGAGGCGCTGCTCGGCCAATTCGATTGCTATCTGTTGGAACTGGCGGCGCGGCTGGTGGCGGCCGCGACGACGCTCGACCCCAGCCTGCATCGCGGCGCGCCGCGGCGGCTGGACGACGATGCCCGCCGGACCATCCTTCGCGCGGTCGATTGCTGCCGCAACGACGCCATCGGCGCGCTCGAACTATTCTTCGATGAAACCGGGCTGTCGCGTGCGCGCCGCCTGGACGCCAGGCGCCACTTGCTGTCCGCCTCGCACTGGATGGTCACATTGTGCGGCATGCAGCACCGGTACGGCCTGCTGCCGGCGGAGCAGGCGGCGGATGGCATCCTGGCAGACCAGATGGCGGCCACGCTGCTGGCGCTGATGCGGCAGAATTTTCAGACCACGCGCGACGACATCGCCTGGCTGATGCAGCTCGGGCTGTTCGAGCGCCGGCCCGGTCCGTCTGTTCCGCATCCTGCCCGCCGCTTTGCGCACGCGACCGGCGGCAACCCGCCCGCCGCCCCGGGACACACCCGCGATCATTGTGCTGCCGTTCCAGAACCTCAGCGGCGCCCCCGAGCAGGACTATTTCGCGGATGGTATCGTCGGAGACATCACCACCGCCTTGTCGCCCCCTGGGAACGGCTGTGTTTCACCGCCGCCATCCGGCAAAATCGCCCGCCAATAATTCCCCTATCGTCATATCGTGCCGTGCTGCTGGCTCCTTCGCCCGAAGGAGCGCGACGAAGCGGCTCCGGGGCCCACCAGGGCCGCATCGTCGAGAGCACCGGGGCCTACCGGGCATGTCCAGGCCCATGCCAAAACCCGGTCCTGCGGATACCTCCTCGGTCCCGCATGGCGGCCCCGGTGCCTTTTTTCCTTTCTCCGCCTCTCCCGCTCGCGGGAGAGGTCGCGCGCGAAAGCGCGGTGGGTGAGGGCATGCCGCCCCGGTCCTTCCCCAGTCCCTTCCCGGGCTCGCCTCGCGACCCGACCTCCCCCGAAACGGGAGAGATGGTCGCTAAGTCCCTACAAGCCCGCGGGCGAACTCCATCGCATCGAACGGGCGCAGGTCGGTCGCCTGCTCGCCCACGCCCACCGCGTGAACCGGCAAGCCGAAGGTTTCCGCCAGCGCCACCACGATGCCGCCGCGCGCGCTGCCGTCCAGCTTGGTCACCACCAGGCCGGTGACATTGACCATTTCCTTGAACACCTTCACCTGCTGGATGGCGTTCTGCCCGGTGGTTGCATCCAGCACCAGCAGCACCGAATGCGGCGCCGTCGGGTCCTGCTTGCGCATGACACGGATGATCTTGGTCAGCTCATCCATCAGCACGGATTTGTTGTGCAGCCGGCCGGCGGTATCGATCAGCAGCACGTCGGCACGCTGGTTCGCCGCCCGGGTCAGCGCGTCGAACGCCAGTCCCGCCGCATCCGCGTTGGGCGGACCGGCAATCACCGAAGATCCGGTCCGCTGCCCCCACACCTGAAGCTGCTCCACCGCGGCGGCGCGGAACGTATCACCGGCAACCATCACGCAGGTAAGACCGCGCTCGCGGTATTGCTGCGCCAGTTTGCCGATCGTGGTGGTCTTGCCGGTGCCGTTGACGCCGACCACCAGCACCACGTGCGGCTTGCGCTCTGGGTCCAGCTCCAGCCGGCGGGCGACCGGGTCAAGGATCGCGGCGATTTCTTCGGCCAACGCCTGTTTGATCTCGTCGTCCGTAACCTCCTTGCCGAACCGGCTGCGGCGGAACGCGGCGATCACCCGGGCCGCCGCCTCGGTGCCGAGGTCGGCGGAGATCAACAGGTCTTCCAGCTCCTCCAGCGCCGCGTCATCCAGGCGGCGCTTGCGGAACACCTGGGTGATCCCGCCGCCGAGCTTCTGCGTGCTGCGCGACAGCCCTTCCTTGAGCCGCGAGAAGAAGCCGCCCAACGCCATTATGGACTCTGGGCCATCAGGCGGCCTCGGCCAGCATCGCCTCGTCGGTCGCGCCGGTGATGCGGGCGGCGATCAGCCGGCCGGCCGCGGCAGGAGCAATAAGCCGCACCGGGGCGAAGTGCTCGGAATGCCCTGTCGAGGCCGTTTCCGTCAGCAACGTTACCACATGCCCAAGCTGCGCGGCGTAGAAGCGCCGGGCGACGAGCTGGCCCGCCGCGCGCAGCCGGGCCGCCCGTTCGCGCCGCAGCGGCACCGGAACCGCCGGCATGCGCGCTGCCGGCGTGCCGGGCCGCTCGCTGTAGGGAAACACGTGCAGGAACGGCAACCCGGCCTCGGTGACGAAGGCCAGCGTCTCCTGGAACAGCGCCTCGGTCTCGGTCGGAAAGCCGGCGATCAGGTCGGCGCCGATGGCGATGCCCGGCCGCAGAGCGCGGGCCCGGGCAATGGCGCCGCGCGCGTCAGCCGCCAGATGCCGCCGCTTCATGCGCTTGAGCACCAGGTCGCTGCCCGCCTGCAGCGACAAATGCAGATGCGGCATCAGCCTCGGTTGCTCGGCGATCTGCCGCCACAGCGCGTCGTCGATCGCCGCCGGGTCGAGCGATGACAGCCGCAGCCGCGGCAACTCCGGCACCAAAGCCAGTAACCGGCGGACCAGTTGGCCTAGGCTCGGGCGGCCCGGCAGGTCGGTGCCATAGCTGGTGATATCGACGCCGGTCAGCACCAGTTCCTGATAACCGGCCGCCACCAGAGCGCGGGTCTGCGCGACGATGGCGCCGACCGGCACGCTGCGGCTGGGCCCGCGGCCGAACGGGATGATGCAGAACGTGCAGCGGTGATCGCAGCCTTGCTGCACCTGCACGAACGCCCGCGCCCGGCCGGCGAAATCGGTTACCAGATGCGCCGCCGTTTCGCGCGCTGCCATGATGTCGGACACCGCACTGCCGGCTTCGGGCGCCCAGCTTTCCGGGCGCAGCTTCTCGGCATTGCCCAGCACTCGCGTCACGCCAGGCAGTTCCGCCCACGCCGCCGGGTCGATCTGCGCGGCGCAGCCGGTCACCACGATCCGCGCACCCGGATGGTTTCGCGCGGAACGGCGGATCGCCTGGCGAGCCTGGCGTTCGGCCTCGGCGGTAACAGCGCAGGTGTTGATGATGATGGTATCGCGCAGCGCCGCTGCATGGCCGCGCATGACCTCGCTTTCATACGCGTTCAACCGGCAGCCGAAGGTCAGGATTTCGACGCTCATGGCAACTCGACGGTGCCGGTGAAGGCGGTGGCGACCGGCCCGGTCATCAGCACGTGGTCGTTGTCCAGCCACTCGATGACCAGTTCGCCGCCATCGACCGTCACGGTGGCGAGCCGCCCGGTCAGCCCCCGGCGGTGCGCGTTGACCAGTGCCGCGCACGCACCGGACCCGCAGGCACGGGTCAGCCCGGCGCCGCGTTCCCACACCCGCAGCCGGATGCGGTCCGAGGCGAGCACCTGGGCCACGCCGATATTGGCCCGTTCGGGGAAGATCGCGTCGTGCTCCAGCCGGGGGCCGAGGCGTTCGATCGGGATGGCGGCAATGTCCGGCACGAAGAACGTGGCGTGCGGGTTGCCCATGCTGACGGCGGCAGGATCGGCCAGCGGCCCGGCGGTCAACTCCAGGTGCAGCGTGTCGGCGGGTCGCGCCAACGGAATGTCGCGCCAATCGAGCCGCGCAGGTCCCATATCGACGGTGACGCGATCCGGGCCGAGCACGGTAGCCCGCAAATTGCCGGCGGCCGTGCGGATCGCGAAGCTCTGCCGTCCAGTTTCCCCGGCGAGCAAAGCGGCGACGCAGCGGGTGGCGTTGCCGCAGGCGCCGGCCTCCGCTCCGTCCGGGTTGCGGATGCGCATGAAGGCATCTGCGTCGGTGCCATCGGGCGCCGGCTCGATGGTAATAAGCTGGTCGCAGCCGATGCCGGTGCGGCGATCCGCCAGCGCGGCGGCGCCGGCCGGCGTAAGCCCGAGCGGGGCCGCGCGCTCATCGAGCACGACGAAATCGTTGCCACAGCCATGCATCTTCACGAACGGGACGCGCATGGCGGCTGATATAGGGCGCGCGACGGGGGTTGGCCATGCGCGCGGGTCCGACATCGCCCGGCTCGGCGGCTTCTGGCTTGGACCTGACCACCTGACCGCCCGGGGTCGCCGGCTTCCTTGCGGCCGAACTTCAAGGGGCAAATCCTGTCCGTCGATAGCGTCTACGCGGCGCATTACGCAATGATCGCTGCGACCGCCCGCGCCTATGGCGCCTTCGTTGATTGCGGCATCACCTGATCGACCCCTGGTCAGACCGAAAACTGAGCGGCAATCCGACATATCGGGCCACAAGAAACTACCGCGCCGCCAAGCCGTAACTGGTGTTCTTGCTGCCGCCCTCATTGCGGATCAGCACACCCTGATCGCTCAGCTCCTTGGGGTCGCGCTGGGCGGTCGGCAGGGAACGTCCGGCGAGCGTTGCCCATTTCCGTGCGGTCAGGTTGCCTTCAAATCCATCGAACAACCGGTTGAGCGTCGATCTCTGCCGCTCATTGAGCGGCACGAGAGCGTGCCGATGCCACAACTCGGCCTCGCGCAGGACACTCGCGCAGGCCAGCTCGGCCGCGTCAAGCGACCCGGACAGACACTGGACGAACCAGAGCAGTCGCGCGGTGATATCAAGATCGTCTCTTTGGGTGCGCTCGAGCGATCCGTAATAGCTGGCACGATCGCGGCGGATCTGGGAGGAAAGACTGTAGAACCGCCGCGGGGAATGTTCCGAACGCGCGAGGCTCATGTCGGCCAGCGCCCGCGCGACGCGACCGTTGCCGTCTTCAAACGGGCGGATGGTCACAAACCAAAGGTGAGCGATGGCGGCATGCAGGACGCCGTCGATCGATAACGGGTCATCGAACCACGCAAGAAAGGCCCGCATCTCCGCATCGATCCGTGCGGCGGTCGAGGCCGCCATGGCAACAAAGCCGCGTCCCGCGCTCTGAGCTCGGCTGCGCAGTTTCGGGTTGCATCGAGTGTCATCTCGACAATGCCGTCCGCCCGCCGGTCCTCCGGACCGAGCGCCGCGTCAGGAACACCTAGCCGGCGGGCGACCGACGAACGCACGCTGGCACGGTTGAGGATTTCGCCTTCAATTTCGGCGTTCTTGACTGCTTCCTCGGTAACTGCCTGCAGTTCCGCCTCGGTCTGGAGCGCAAATCCCAGCCGTTCCATGCGACCGAGCAGACGGCCCTGCTTCAGGTGCGCCAAGGCCAATGGCTGCGCGAGCTTGTCGGCGCTCCAGCGGAAATGAGGCCAGTCGGGCAATTCCCAGATATACACATTCACCTCATGATTTGAGGTGAATTTGGGGTATTCGCCTCACCGGGCAAGGCCCTGCGGTGTCAGGCCGCGTAGAACGCCTCGACGAGCACTGTGATGCCAGGCGGATCGAGCCGCAGGCTGCCTTCGCCGATGATCCGCGTCTCGATCCGCTCGCCGTCGCGCCGGTGGTGGATCACCTGCCGCCGATCGGCGCGCACGATCAGGTAATGCCGCACCGACGCGACCCGGAAGTAATCGGCAAGCTTGTCGCCGGAATCGGTGGTGCGCGTGCTGGGAGAGGTGACCTCGACAATTATGACCGGATCAGGGACCGCGACGGCCGCATCATCCAGCCGATCGCCGCATCGGACGACCGCGTCGGGCTCATAATCGGTGCCTTCGTCGATCTCGATGGTCATTCCGTCGGTGAACGCCTCGCATGCGGCGCCCGCCGTCACTGGATGGCGGCTTTCAGCGCGACATGGATGTTGGCCTTCACCCGGTTGTGCGCCGCGCGCTCCGGCGCCATCAAGATCACCTCGCCGCCGACCCGCTCGGCGCGCCGTCCGGTTTGCTCGGCCCAGCGCCGGTATTCCTCGCGGCTCATGCGCAGCGGTGCGGTCGGCGGCGTGGCTCTGCGGTCGCTCATGCCGATCATCGTAGCCGATCGGCGGGACCGGTGCCATGCTGAGCGAGACCAACAAGGGGCGTCGGCATGACACCAGGTCTCAGCGCGCTGATCGACGGAGCGGACCCGGTGTTCGCGCCTCTGGTGCTCAATCCGCTGATGGCCAAGCTCGCCGAGCGTGCGGGTTTTCCGGCGCTGTATCTCGGCGGCGGGGCGATGGGCTACCTGACCTGCTTCACCGAGGCCAATCTGTCGCTCACTGAGATGTGCCGCGCGGCGCTGGATATCCGCGCCGCCTGTCCGTTGCCGCTGATACTGGATGGCGCCTGCGGCTGGGGTGATCCGATGCACCTGCGCCGCACCATCGGCATGGCAGAGGCCGCCGGTTTCAGCGCCATCGAAATCGAGGATCAGATCCTGCCCAAGCGGGCGCACCACCATATCGGCATCGAGCACCTGATCGACGCGCCGCTGATGGTGGAAAAGGTGCGCGAAGCGGTGGCGACGCGGCGTTCGGCGGAGTTTCTGATCATCGCCCGGACCAATGCGGTGCGCGACATCAGCATGGATGAAGCGCTGCGCCGCGGCGAGGCAATGAAGGCGGCCGGAGCCGACATCCTGTTCCTGACCGCGCGGCGGCCCGAGGATGTGCGCCATATCGCCGAGCGGTTGCCGGCGCCGCTGATGTACATGTTCCTCGGCGGCGGCGTTACCCGGGCGGGCATCCCAATCCCCGAGTTGCATCGGATGGGTTATCGGCTGTTCGTCGATGCGCAGGCGCCGTTGCTGGCGATGCACCGCGCCCTGCGGGATTGCTATGCAGCGCTGCGTGCCGGCGACGCGGATCCGCTGCTCGGCACCGACGGGCAGGCCGAACAGCAATTGGTGCATGAGACGATCGATCTGGAGCTGCTGCTGGCGATCGAACGACGGACGGTGGAGCGCTGAGTAGGGTCATCCGCGGGGGCGCCAGCCCTGGTTGCTTCCGTGCCGGGTTCAGCGTGGATCCCCGGATCATCATCCCGTTGGCCGCGGCGCGCTTCACATATTCCCCGCCCGGCGGCCTCTTGGCCGATCCGGACATGCACTTTTCCAACTATCAATTCTGTGCAGTGAATTTCAACGGCCCGACCAGCGCGCCCGAACCGGGATCATTGACCCTTCTGGGCGTGGCACTCGCCGGTCTTGGGCTGATGTCGCGCCGCAAGAGGCGAACCGTTCTCGTTGCATCTGCAAAGCCGCGGCATCGTCCCAAACGATAACGTTTCGGCGATGCAGGCGCCGTGCCGGTCCTGGGTCCCCCTCTCCTTGTGGGAGGCTCCCACAATGGGAAGGGGAGCGAGCACCGGCGCCTCACTGCCCGTCGTTCAGGACTCGCGTCACCGTCTGCTCCAGCATCGCGATCCGAAACGGCTTGCGCAGGAACGCCGCATAGCCATCGACCGTCGTCGCCACACTGGTTTCCGGCAGCGAGCTCATCATCACCACCGGAATGTCGCGATACCTCGCATCTCCTGCCATGGCCCGCAGCATGCCGGGGCCATCGAGCACCGGCATCATCAGGTCCAGCAGAATAAGGTCGGGTCGCGTCTCGGCCAGACGTTCGAGCCCTTCGCGCCCATTCAGCGCGGTCACCACCACGTACCCGGCCTCGAGCAGCACGTCTTCGAGCACCTCCAGGATGCTGATCTCGTCATCGACGATGAGCACGGTGGGCATGGTTATTTCACGGCCGATTGCGGCGGCAGCTTCGACCCGGTCGAATAGCGTTGCCCGACTTCAGCCAGGATCGCCTCCGCCCCGCTGGAATCCGGAGCGATCACAATCCCCGCATCGGTGATCGAGAACTCGCGCAACGACGTTTCGCTGGCGCGATCGCGCATCTTCAGCACCGAAATCATCCGATGCACGCTGGAACGCAGCTCGACAAAGCGCAGGATCACCACATTGTCGGCAACGCCCGGCGCGCTGCCCAGTGACCAGCCGCTCAATGGCGGCGCCGCCGCCAGGCCGGCAAGGTCGGCGTGCGCGGTGTAGATGGTCGCCACATCAAGCGCGCGCAGCTCGTTGCTCAGGGCCGAGAACACGTGACCCAGGCGGGCCGGTTCGGACGCCAGAGCCGCAAAGCCGCCGAGACCATCGATCACCAGACGGCGAACGCCGCGCCGGCGGACCGCGGCAAGCATCCGCTGGCAGACCTCATCGATCATGCCTTCGGTGGTGGCCTGCCACAGCAGTTCGACCGCGCCGTTCCCAGTATCCCCGTCCAGCCGCAAGCCCCAGCGACTTCGCCTTGGCCAGGATCGCCGTCGGGCTCTCGTTCAGGCCGAAATACAGCCCCGGCTCGTCCGGCGTGCTTTGGGCCAGCAGATGCAGCCCCAACGTGGTCTTTCCGGTGCCAGTCGGCCCCACCAGCAGCGTGATCGAATAGCGCGGAAGCCCGCCGCACATCATGGCGTCGAGCGTGGCGAGCCCGGTCGGCACCGGCGCACTGTCCACGTCACCGGCAACCACCGCAGCGCCAAGCCATGCTTCGGTGCGCGGATAGACGGTGATGCCGCGTCCGGTGATATCAAATGAATGCACGCCGCGCAGGTATCCGCCGCCGCGCATCTTGCGCACCTGCAGGTCACGCTCGGCGCGCCGCCCGTACAGCCGGCTGGCCAGTTCGATGAACGCCATCGACCATGGTGTGCTCAGGCGGCTGCGGGTCGAACGAACCCGCCGTCAGCAGCAGAATCGTGCAGCCGGTCATCGTGGCCTGGGTCTGCAACTCATTGAGGAACCGCTTGAACGCGCGCGTCGATTCGCTGCTTTCGGCGGCGGCGACGAAGCCATCCAGCACCAGCATGGTGGCCCCGCGCGCCTGCACCTCGCGGCGGATCAGGTCGCGCAGGCCGGGCAGCCCGTCCCGCTCCAGCACACCAAAGGCGCTGAGATAGGTCAGCTTCGACGGAATCGCGGCAGCGTCGAAGAAATCGAGAAGCCCGATATGCATCAGCATGCGGGCGTGGCTCTCGGCCAGCAGCGTCATGAAAACCGCGCGGCCGCCGCGGGCGACGTGGTTGAAACAGAGCTGGTTGCCAAGGATCGTCTTCCCGCTGCCGGGATCGCCCTCGATGAGGAAAATGCCGTCCCGCAGAAAGCCGCCGCAAAGAATTACATCGAGTTCCCGGAATGCCGGTGGGCACCCGTTCATTGGTCGGCCGATCAGCCGCTGGCGCGGTCACCATCACTCATCCCTTGTTGCCGTGGCAGCGTTACGATGAAGTCGGAGCCGGCACCGGGCTGGCTGGAAATCGCGATCTCCCCGTGCAGCGCCGACACAAGCTGCTGCGCGACCCACAGACCGATGCCGAAGCCGCCGTGCGGGCGCTGGCGCACCGCCCGCTCGAACCGGCCGAAGATGCGCGCCTGATCGTCCGCCGAAATGCCGACCCCGTGGTCGCGCACGCTCAGCCTGGCAATCGCGCTGTCGGAGGTCAGGGAAATCGCGATCGGTTGTCCCGCACCGTACTTGATGGCGTTGGAAATCAGGTTCTCGGTGACCTGTTCCAGCGCCAGCCTGTCCCATCGGCCCGAGACCCCGGTCTGCACCGCGACGTTCAGCGGGGATCCGGCCCGATCGGCCAACGGGGACAGTGCCGCAACGCTCTGCCGCACCAGTTCGGACAAATCGACATCCGCAAGCTCCGGGCGAAACTGGCCAGACGAGATGCGGGAGACATTCAATACGGCAACCGCGCGTTTGAGCAGCGTGCCGATGGCCCGATCGAGCCGTTCCAGTCCGGCGACGAACTCGGCCCCGACCGGCAGTCGCCGGGCGAGCTTCAGCAGCAGCTCGACCTGACCGCTGACGGGCACCATCGGATTGCGCAATTCATGCGCGGCCACGGCAATGAACTCGTCGCGCGCCTGAACCTCCGCGGTCAGCTCGGCGACGCGGGCCTCCAGCGCCGCCACGCGGCTGGCCAGGCTCTGGCGCTTCGGGGGTTCGCGCCCCGGTGGCACCGGCCCGGCGCCACGCCTGAGGCCGTCATGGACCACTGATCGCGCTTCCATTGTGCCTTTCTGTCTGACCTGCGGCCGCGGCGACAGCGACGGGAGCGGTCAGAACATCAGGCTTCAACGCTACGGCCTGGGGATGGGTGGCACAAGGAGCATGGCTCCCGGGCATCGCTAGGATCTGGGTCATTTTCACGATCGTGATCGCATAGAACAGGGCGCTGAGCCCCAGCAGCACGATCAGCAGCGCCCAGTTGCGAACGCGGCGGCGACGCCGGGCCTCATTGTCGGGGTCGGTTGCCATCGACAGCTCAGCCGGCCAGGCGATCGACCGCCAGCGCCGCGAACAGCACGAACAGGTAGATGATGGAGTATCTGAACGCGGCTTTTGCCGGCGCATCGCCGGTCAGACTGAGGCCGGCGGCATCCTGGCGGTCGCGCAGCACCTTCCACGCGCTGACCACGAATCCGGCCCCCAGCAGAGCGGCAGCGGCGCCATACAGCGTGCCGCTAAAGCCGATCGCCCAGGGGGTCAGGGACACCGGCACCAGCAGCAGCGTGTAAAGCATGATCTGCCGGCGCGTTTCCCTGGACCCGGCGACCACCGGCAGCATGGGAACGCCGGCGCGCGCGTAGTCGCTGTTGGCAAACAGGGCCAGCGACCAGAAATGCGGCGGGGTCCAGAAGAACACGATGGCAAACAGCAGGATCGGCACGAGCGAAACCGATCCGGTTACCGCGGCCCAGCCGACCAGGGCCGGGAACGCGCCGGCGGCGCCGCCGATGACGATGTTCTGCGGCGTGCGCCGTTTCAGCCAGATGGTATAGACGAACACATAGAAGAAGATCGACAGCGCCAGCACGCTGGCCGCCGCCGCGTTGGTCGCCAGGAACATCACCGCGACGGAAAACGCCGCCAGGGTGACGCCGAACGCCAG
Organism: uncultured Pseudomonadota bacterium; assembly: GCA_963764525.1. Taxonomy (GTDB): domain Bacteria; phylum Pseudomonadota; class Alphaproteobacteria; order Acetobacterales; family Acetobacteraceae; genus DATDIC01. Next base: position 71,885 of record CAVXTC010000008.1, read on the forward strand.
CGCCGCCCCCGCCGGCATGCGCCCGGCCGGGATCGGACGGTTGCAGGTGCGCCGCATCAGCGCGTCGATATCGCGGTCGTACCACATGTTGATCGCGCCGCACGCCCCGGCCCCCACCGCGATGCACAGCACGGCGGTGAAGCCCAGCACCGGGTTCAGGTGCCCCGGCGCGACCAGCAAGCCGATCAGCCCGGTGAACACCACCAGCGACATCACCCGCGGCTTCAGCAGTGCGATCCAGTCGCGCAGGTCGGTTTCCTGCCCCAGCGCCTGCGGATACAACGCCTCCGCACGCGCCAACGGTGATGGCTGGGTGTCGCCGGCCTGATCGATGCGGGCAGCTCCGCTCATGTTTCAGCGGATCAGCGGCAGCTCGGCGTAGGTATGGAACGGCGGCGGCGAGGGCAGCGTCCATTCCAGCGTGGTTGCCCCCTCCCCCCAGTAATTCGCCGGCGCGTGGACCTTGGACGTGAAGGTGCGGTACAGCACGTAGAAGAACACCAGGAAGCCGATGCCGGAGATATACGCGCCGATGGACGACACGAAGTTCCAGCCGGCGAATGCCTCCGGGTAGTCGGGGTAGCGTCGCGGCATGCCGGCGGCGCCCAGGAAGTGCTGCGGGAAGAAGGTCAGGTTGACGCCGATGAACGTCAGCCAGAAATGCACCTTGCCCCAGAATTCCGGATACTGGTGGCCGGACATCTTGCCGATCCAGTAATAGAACCCGGCAAAAATGCCGAACACCGCGCCCAGCGACAGCACGTAGTGGAAATGCGCCACCACGTAGTAGGTGTTGTGCAGTATCTGGTCGATCCCGGCATTGGCCAGCACTACCCCGGTGACGCCGCCCACGGTGAACACGAAGATGAAGCCGATCGCCCACAGCATGGGCGTCACCATCTCGATCGAGCCGCCCCACATGGTGGCGATCCACGAGAAGATCTTGATGCCGGTGGGCACCGCGATCACCATGGTAGCCGCCATGAAGTAGGCGCGGGTATCGACGTCGATGCCTGATATGAACATGTGGTGGGCCCACACCACGAAGCCGATCACCCCGATCGCCACCATCGCGTAGGCCATCCCCAGGTAGCCGAAGATCGGCTTGCGGCTGAATGTGGAGACCACGTGGCTGACGATTCCGAACGCCGGCAGGATCATGATGTACACTTCGGGATGGCCGAAGAACCAGAACAGGTGCTGGAACAGCACCGGGTCGCCGCCGCCGGCCGGATCGAAGAACGCGGTGCCGAAATTGCGGTCGCAGATCAGCATGGTCACCGCGCCGGCCAGCACCGGGATCGCCAGCAGCAGCAGGAAGGCGGTCACCAGCATCGCCCAGATGAACAGCGGCATCTTGTGCAGCGTCATGCCCGGAGCGCGCATGTTGAAGATCGTGGTGATGAAGTTGATGGCACCCAGCAGGGAACTGATGCCCGCCAGGTGCAGCGCGAACAGGGTGAAGTCCATGCCCGGCCCGGGCTCATACGTTTGCAGCGACAACGGCGGATACAGCGTCCAGCCGGTGCCGGATTCGTGCATCAGCAGCCCGCTGACGATCAGGCAGTAGGCCGGCGGCAGCATCCAGAAACTGATGTTGTTCAGCCGCGGGAAGGCCATGTCCGGCGCGCCGATCATCAACGGGATGAACCAGTTGCCGAAGCCGCCGATCAGCGCCGGCATGACCGCGAAGAAGATCATCAGCAGGCCATGCGACGTGACGATCGTGTTCCACTCCTGCCCGCTGCCGATCAGCGTATTGTGCGGCACATTCAACTGCGCGCGCATGACCTCCGACAGGATCACGCCGCTGGTGCCGCCGACCAGCGCGAAGATCAGGTACAGCGTTCCGATGTCCTTGTGGTTCGTGCTGCACAGCCAGCGCCGGAAAAACCCAATCTGGTGGTAATGGTCTTCATGGGCGTGGTCATGAGTGGTGGTGGACATCGCTTGGTCTCTCCTTCACGCACCGAACGCGGTCAGTGCGGCTGACCCTGGTAGGAAACGGCGACCAGCGGCGCGGCCGGCGCGGCGGCTTGTGCCGTCTGCCGGCCCCGCCGGCAGTTCCGCCGGTCGGGGTCCGATTGGCGTTGCATCCGCGGCGAACTGCTTCTGCGCCTGCGTGACCCAGGCGTCGAACTGCTGCGGCGGCAGCGCGACCACGTCGATCGGCATGCGGCTGTGGTTGGTGCCGCAGATCTGGTTGCACTGGCCGTAGTACCGCCCGGCCTGATCGATGCGCACCCAGGTCTCGATCGTCCGCCCGGGGATCGCGTAGCGCTGCACCCCGAGGGCGGGGATGAAGAAGCTGTGGATCACGTCGCCGCTGGTGGTCAGGATGCGGATGTTCTTGCCGACCGGCAGCACCAGCGGGTTGTCGGCCGCCAGCAGCCGCGACCTGGCCCGGCTGCAGCTTGTCGTCAGGCACGATATAGCTGGAAAAGTCCAGGTTCTTCTGGTCGGGGTAGGTGTATTCCCAATACCACTGATGGCCAGTCACCTTGATCGTCATGTCGGGGTCGTAGGTGCGGTCTTCGTAGTACACCAGCCGGAACGACGGGATCGCGATCAGCACCAGGATAAGCACCGGCAGCACGGTCCAGGTGATCTCGATGACGGTGTTGTGCGTGGTCTGGGTCGGCACCGGATTGCGCTTGGCGTTGTAGCGCCAGATCACCCAGACCAGCAGCCCGCCGACGAACGCCGTGATGATGCCGATGATCACCAGCACCAGGTGATTGAGCGCGATAATGTCGGCCTTCACCGGGCTGTGCGCCGGCTGCAGGACCATTTGCCAGGGCTGCGGCGCCCCGAGCACCGGCAGTGCGGCCATTTGCGCCGGGGAAATTTGGCTCGCCGCTTGGGCGTGGGCGGCAATCGGCGCCACGCTCAGCGCAAGCGATACGGCAAACAGTCGGCCAATCAGTTGCATCGCCCGATCCATTCCGGTTGCATCCCCAGCGAGCCCAGCCCGGCCCGGTTCATGGCCTGATCCGGCCCGTTCGTGGAGTGTACGCCGGGCGGAGCCGTCGCGCCAGATCACCGCGTCCGATACACACCGCCACCGCTCAATTGTTCGCCCGCACCAGCGTGAAGATGCCGAACGGCGGCACCGGAAACGCCTCGATCGCGCCGAGCTCCTCGGCGGCGAACAACGCCTCCATCGCGAAATCCGGATGCCAGCCCAGCCCGCGGGAGGCCGGCGCCATGGCCCATTCCACCCACCAGCGCGGCCCACTTTGCGCTGCAAAGTGATTGACGAACAGGATCTGACCGCCCGGCCGCACCACGCGCCGCATCTCGGTCAGCAGCCGGCGCGGATTGGGCACCACGGAGGCAACGAACATCGCCACCGCGGTATCGAAGGCGCCATCGGGGAAATCCGTCGCCTCGGCGTCCATTTCGTGCAGCGCTTCGACGTTGTGCAGCGCGAGTTCGCTGACGCGGTGCGCGCGCGCGTTCAAGCATCTCGGCGGACAGGTCGATGCCGGTGATGCGCTTGTCGGCCCGGTAGCGCGGCAGCGCCAGGCCGGTACCCACGCCGACTTCGAGCACAAGGCGGCCCGGCAGGCGATTGACCGCGTCGGCCGCACGGCGCCGGCCCAAGGCCGAAACGCCGCCGAACACCGAATCGTAAACCCCGGCCCATCGCCGATAGGCGGCGCGGACCGCATCGGCATCCAGGGCGGCCCGTGGCTGGGGGCCGCCGGGCAGGCGCCCGCGGCGCGATCCGATGGTGTGGCTCATGGAGGCTGCCTAGACTCCGCCGCCACGCCGCGCAAGGCACCAACGATGATGAGCGTCAGACGGCGGCCGGATGTGGCGCCCGGGACCGCCGGGTCTCGGCGGACACCACCAGCAGCCCGCCGGCGGCGATGACCAGGGCGCCGAGGATGGTCGCCAGATCGGGAACCTCGCCGAACAGCCCGATCCCGTACAGCACCGCGACGATCATCCCGGCATACCCCATCGGTGCGAGCAGGCTGGCCGGCGCCCGGTCATAAGCGAGCACCAGCAGATAATGGCCAAACCCGCCAAGCCCTCCAAGCAGCAGCATCAGCATCCAGCCGCGCCAGCTCGGCCACACCCAGACGAACGGCATGGCGAGCGAAGTGGCGAGCGTAGCCCACAGCCCGGTTTGCAGGATCGTCGTCTGCGCCGTGTCCACCCCGGCCAGCCGTCGCGTCAGGATCTGGTACACGGCGTAAACGCCCGCCGAAGCGAGGGCGAACAAACTTGCCGGAGGAACCGAGCCGAGCCCCGGGCGCAGCACGATCATCGCCCCGGCCAGTCCGGCGATTACGCCGCACCAGCGCAGATAACCCACCCGTTCCCCCAGCCAAACCGCCGCCAACGCAACGGTGATCACCGGCCCGACGAAGTTGATCGCGGTACACTCGGCGAGCGGGACGTGCTGCAGCGCCAGTGCGTAGAGCAGATTGCAGGCCGCCAGCAGCAGGCTGCGGACGATCTGCACCCTCGGCGCCCGCGGACGCCAAAGGCCCATGCGGGTCCAGGCGCGCAGAGCGGTTCCCATGACCAGCAGGTGGAAGCCGAACCGCGCCCACATCACTTCGGTCACCGGAAGTCCGACCACCAGCACCTTGGTTGTCGCGTCCATGCTGGCAAAGACAGCGACCGACGCGAGGTACAGCCCGACGCCCGCAAATCGAGCGCGCCCCACGGAACCAGCCCCCACGGAAACCGTGCTTGAGGCGCCGGCCGTCAACGGCCGGTCGGTCATGCCGGCGGCGTGGCAGACGAGTTCAGTCGGCTTGCGACAGCTCCACCGCCGCGGCGCGCCCGTTCTGCTGCTGCTCGATCTCGAAGTCCGAGCTTCTGCCCCTCGTTCAAGGTGCGAAAGCCGGCCTTCTGCACGGCGCTGATATGGACGAAGACGTCCTTTCCCCCCGTATCTGGCGCGATGAAACCGTAACCCTTGGTCGGGTTGAACCATTTAACGGTGCCCTTGGGCATCGACGTGCTGCCTTTCTGCCAGAGAGCGGCCCGGTTTGCCAGACGCCCGTTTCTCGGACGCCGGACTTGCGGGGCTGCGCCCGAATGTCCCCTCGGCAGGTTCGCGGCCTTCTTTCGGGACGACTTGCCCACCGGGTCGGAACGATACGCGCCAACCCCGACGTTCGCAATGCTGTAGCGGATGTCAAATCGGCGGTGGGTGGAATCGTCCGGACCGGCAGCGCGTCCGGCGGTTCCCTGGCGGCAGAACGGTTTCAGCCGCGGCTGGCGCTCTCCGCCATGCGAAGATGCTTCTGCAGCACCGGGATGGTCTGCTGAGCAAAGGTTTTCAGCGCCGGATCATGTCCGGATTTCGCTTCCGTCTGGAACTGTGCGATCGCCTTGCGATGGTCCTGCACCTCCTGACGGGCGAAGGCCGCGTCGAACTGCGACCCGCTCAGTCCGGACAGGCTCTGCGCTTCACGATGCTGCGCGGCGGTGGGCTGGGTCGGCAGGGCGACCCCAGCCTGCTGCGCGATCTGGCTGAGCTGGTCGTTCGCCTGGGTGTGGTCGGTGACCATCATCTGCCCGAGCTGCTTGATCTGCGGCGAGGTCCCCCTGGTGACCGCCATTTGCCCGGCCTCCACCTCGGCCATCCCGCTGGTCGCCGCCTCACCGGCGAATGCCTGGTCCTGGCGCGAAAGCTGTGCAGCGGATGCCTGGACGGCGGTCAGGCCGAGCAGGCTTGCAGCCAACGCCGCGAGCGGCAAATTTATCATCGGAACCTCCTGGGATTTCGGCCGGGGGGACTGTGACCGGGGAGGCAACGTGGCACCGGCGCGGGGGTTCCGTGTGGCGGAGGTATCGACACAATGAGCGGCAGAGAGGATTGGGAGCAACTGCTTCCGCGCGGCGTGCCGAACGGCGAAAGCCCCGCCTGGAGCCCGGCGCTCGGCCGGCTCTGGTGGGTCGATGTGCGCGGTCAGGCGCTGCATCTGTTCGACCCGGAGACCGGACAGGACCAGGCCTGGGAGATGCCGGGCTGGATCGGTGCCTGTTACCTGACCCGCACCGGCGTGGCTGTGACGCTGCGCGGCGGCTTGTTCCTGTTCGACGGACCTTCCGGCGAGTTGCGCTTCGGCGCCGGACCGCCATACGACGCCCGCCGGTTCACCTTCAACGACGGACGCTGCGACCGCGTTGGGCGATTGTTTGCCGGGCCGATGACGGTGCCGCTGGCGCCGGCCGATCCGGGCGCGCCGGAGCGGAACCCGCTGTGGCGGTATGACGGCTTGGGGCAGTGGCATCCGATGACCGATCCGGTGCGCACCTCCAACGGGCTGGCCTGGAGCCCGGACGGCGGGGTGATGTACCACGCCGATACGCGCCAAAAGACGGTCTGGGCGTACGACTACGACCAGGCCAGCGGGCAAATCGCCGGCAAGCGGGTGTTCGCGACGGTGGACATTCCCGGCGCCTCCGGCCCGGACGGCGCCAGCGTGGATCGCGACGGGTTCTACTGGGTCGCGGTGTTCGGTGGCGGCTGCGTGCTGCGCTTCGATCCCGATGGCAAGCTGGAACGTCGGGTGGAGACGCCGTGCCGCTATCCCACCATGCCGGGGTTCGGCGGCCCGGGGCTGGACACGCTGTACCTCACATCGGCCAACCATCCGTTGAGCGAGGCGGATAAGCAGGCGCGCCCGCAGGACGGGAATCTGTTTCGGATGCCGGCGCCGGTGCCGGGGCTGGCGGAGGCGGTTTTCCGGGTCTGAGTTAGTGCTTGACAGAGCGTTGGGACGTAAGGTATATACAAAAACGCTCTTCGCGGTTTCTCAACCTGGTCATCGGACGATGTCGGTTGCGGTATCCGAGCGAGGGCACGTGACGCAGTGCGCATCTGGGACGGTCCCACCCTGGAACAGCCGTCGGTCCATGCCGGCGAAGCCAGGTTCGTATCGATCGGCATGGTGGATGGCCGCGTCATCTTGGTCGTCTGGACGCTCAGGAACGAACGACGCCGGATCATATCTGCAAGGGGTGCCAGCCGCCATGAACGACAAGCATATGCCGAAGGGGTTTCGCGAAGCTCAGACGCCGCTGACCGGCACGGCGACCGACTGGGACCGCATCGACCGGATGACCGACACGGACATTGCGAACTCGATCGCCGATGATCCCGATGCGGCGCCGAATCTGGATACGGACTGGTTTCGGACCGCCACGCTGGTCATGCCGGAGCCGAAGCAGGCGGTGTCGCTGCGCATCGATTTCGACGTGCTGCGCTGGTATAAAGGCCAGGGGCCGGGTTACCAGTCACGCATGAACGCGATCCTGCGCGAATACGCGAAGGCGCACGGGGCAACGCTGGCGGATCGCTCGGCTCGTGTCAGGCGGGGCTAGAGTTGGCGTCGTGCCCCGAACGGGGATCTCGTCGCCGAGTTGAAAGGACAGACCGTCTGGCATCGGCGGACCGCACCTGCCGGGTCGCTGAGGGGACTTGGCACGAGCGGTTTCTCCGGGGCTAATGTTGCCGTGGGATAGCGGCGCGGTCGCCGCATGTCTGACAGATTTCCATCCTGCGAGAAGCGGAGTACCGCGCATGCTGCACCTCGATATCCCGACAGTAGAGGAGTTTCAGCTCCTGTCTGCATCCAGGGCGGATGCATGCGTATCGATCTACCTGCCCACGACGCCCCTTACACAGCAAGCGCGTGGCGATCGAATTGAACTTGGTAACCTGATGAAGATGGCGCTTACGCAGCTCAGTGAGGCGGATTTCGACAAGCGCCGCGCCACCGCGATACAGGAGCAACTCGAGGATCTGATCGACGACGACGAATTCTGGGCGTTCCAGGCGAACAGCCTGGCAATCCTCGCCACGCCGGAACAGATCCGGACGTTCCGCCTCGCCAACACCCTGCTACCGCAAGTGGAGGTTTCCGGGCGCTTCCATCTGAAGCCGCTGTTACGGGCGATAACCTTCCCGCATATGGCGCTCATGCTCCCCTTGGCGGAGAACCGGACGCGACTGATCGAAGTGTTCGCTGAAGGTGCGCCGGTCGAAGTGCGCGTGCCCGACCTGCCGCGGGACGCCTCCAGCGCGGCAGGCCGGGCGAGCATCAACGAGCGTTCGCCAAGCGGGCGCATTCATGGATCGGAGGGCAAGAAGGTCCGGCTGACACAGTTCGCGCGCAAGATCGACACCGCGTTGCGTCCGGTGCTGGCCGTGTTACATGCCCCGCTGTTTCTTGCCGGCGTCGATCCGTTGCTATCCATCTTTCGATCGGTCTGCAGCTCGGTCGATCTTTCTCCCGACATTATTCCGGGGAACGCCGACCGACTGACCGATGCAGAGCTCGCGGCGGCGGTTCACCCGCTGCTCGATCGCCTGTATGCGCGGCAGATAGAAGGGTTCCACGCGCTATTCGCGGCGCGTGGCGCGGTGGGTCGCACCACGACGGATCTGTCCGACACGGCCCGTGCCGCCTCGGTGGGAGCGATCGACACCCTGATGGTCGATATCGATGCCGTCGTGCCCGGCACCTATGACGAAGCGACCGGCCGGATCACGCTCGCTAACTCAGCCTCGAGCAAGAGCTATGGCGTGATCGATGCGGTTGCAGCCCGCGCGCTCGCTACTGGCGCGCGGGTACTTGGCGTGCGCAAAACTGATATCCCTGGAGGCGAGCAACTCGCCGCCGTCCTTCGCTTCGCAGTCTGACCGTCGCGGCGGGCTGCCGCTGAGTTGTCAGACCGCGACGCGCGGCTTTCAGCGTTATCGCGAGCCGCCGCCTGGCGGCGTGGCGATCCAGGCCCGCTGCACTGTGTGGTCGGCCTGGATGGCCGCCCCGCTGCGCTCCTCGCCATGACGATGCCTGGTCACGACTCGCTATCCAATGATGGTGGTTCCTAACCCGATTCGGCGCATCGCAATTCAGCCCAGCGCGTCAGTTGTCCCTCTTCCAGCGCACGCGGCAACCGCCTCCCTTTCCCGAGACGGCGCTGCATGGCCGGCCTCGCCCGACAGTGCTACCATGGCGCATGACCGAGGAGCCGCGCGTAATCTCCGGCGACGTGATCGCGTTGCGCCTGTTTGAAATCGCCTACGCAATCGACCTCCGCCACGTCGAGACTCTATGGGCGCAGCAAGCCCGTTCCAGCACCCGTTCGCGCCTGGTCGCGACGCCTGCCAAGGCGGTGACCTACGGCGAGAAGCGATCATGACTCTAGCCGCGCGTCTCCGGCGGCAGCATCAGCTCCGGCAGGCGCTTGCCGTCGCGGACGTGATGCTGCAGCACCGCATCGACCGCCTCGGTCGAGTCGACGCGGTACCAGACGCCTTCGGGATAGATCACCAGGCACGGCCCGTGCTCGCAGCGATCCAGACAGCCGGCGGTGTTCACCCGCACCGTCTTCAGCCCCATCTCCTTCGCCCGCACTTTCATGTAATCGCGCAGCTTTTCGCTGCCCTTGGCGGCGCAACTGCCCTTCGGGTGCCCGTCCGGCCGCCGGTTGCAGCAGACGAACAGATGCGTCTCGTAGTACTGCGGTGGATCGGCCGCCTGTCTGTCACCCATTCCCGCCTGTCCCTCGCTGCCGAGCGCCCCTATCTCATTGGCACCGCCCTCGCGCAAGGAGCCGCATATGGCCGAGCCTGCCAACCTGTTGGGCCGTGAGACCTCCCCGTATCTGCTCCAGCACGCCGCCAACCCGGTGCACTGGCGGCCCTGGGGCGCGGCGGCGCTGGCCGAGGCGGCCGATGCCGGCAAGCCGATCCTGCTCTCGATCGGCTACGCCGCCTGCCACTGGTGCCACGTCATGGCGCACGAATTGTTCGAGGACACCGACACCGCGGCGCTGATGAACGGGCTGTTCGTGAACATCAAGGTCGATCGTGAGGAACGGCCGGACATCGACCACATCTACATGTCCTCCCTGCACGCGATGGGGGAGCAGGGCGGCTGGCCGCTGACCATGTTCCTCGCTCCGGATGGCACGCCGTTCTGGGGCGGCACGTATTTCCCGCCCGAGCCGCGCTGGGGCAGGCCGTCGTTCCGCCAGGTGCTGCAAGGCGTGGCCGCCGCCTGGACGGCGCAGGACGAGATGGTGACGCACAACACCGCCGCGCTGCGCCGCGCGGTCGAGCGCATGTCGGCCGCGCAGCCAGGCGAGTTGCCCGGGCCGGTGCACCTGGACGCGGTGGCGCAGGCGCTGCTGCGGCTGACCGATCCCGATCAGGGCGGCATGCGCGGGGCGCCGAAATTCCCCAACCCGCCGATCTTCCGCTTCCTGTGGCAGAACGCCTTTCGCACCGGCCGGCCGGAGGGCAAGCACGCGCTGCACCTGATGCTGGAACGCATGTCGCAGGGCGGCATCTACGACCATCTCGGCGGCGGCTATGCGCGCTACTCGACCGACGCCGTGTGGCTGGCACCGCATTTCGAGAAGATGCTGTACGACAACGGGCAGATCCTGGAACTGCTGGCGTTCGCCCAGGCCGATCGCCCGAACCCGCTGTATCAGGCGCGTGCCACGGAGACGGTCGGCTGGATGATCCGCGACATGGCGGCCGGCGACGCCTTCGCCGCGTCCGAGGATGCCGACAGCGAGGGTGAGGAAGGCCGCTTCTACGTCTGGACCGAGGCGGAGATCGACAAACTGCTCGGCGCCAATGCAGCACAGTTCAAGACCGCGTACGATGTTACGGCGGGTGGAAACTGGGAGGGGCACACGATCCTGCGCCGGGTCACGCCGCCCGGCAGCGACGACGACGAGGCCGCGCTTGCCCGTGCGCGGCAGGTGCTGTTCGAGGCGCGGGCGAAACGGGTGCGGCCCGGGCGCGACGACAAGGTGCTGGCCGATTGGAACGGGCTGGCAATCGCCGGACTGGCGCGGGCGGCGGCGGTGTTCGACCGGCCGGAATGGCTGATCCGCGCCGGGACAGCATGCGACTTCGTGCTGCGCGAACTGGCCGGCACCGATGGCCGCGTGCAGCACGCCTGGCGGCTCGGGCGAGTCACCGCCGCCGGGCTGCTGGACGACCAGACGAGCATGGCGCGGGCCGCGCTGGCGTTGCATGAAGCGACCGGAGATCCGGCTCGGCTGGCGCAGGCGGTCCGGCTGGCCGAGGCGGCGCTGGCGCATTTCAGCGACGGCGCTGGCGGGTTTTTCACCACCGCGGACGATGCGACCGACGTCCCCCTCGCCCGCCCGCGCACCGCCAGCGACAACGCGACGCCGGCCGGCAACGGGCTGTTGGCCGAAGTCTTCGCCCGGCTCTGGCACCTGACCGGCGATGCAGTCTGGCGCGAGCGCGCGACGGCACTGCTGCGCGCCTTCACCGGGAACCCCGACCAGTTGGCGGGAATGCCGACGCTGCTGTCTGCTGCGGATCTTTTGGAAGAGGCAGCCACTGTGGTTGTCACCGGTTCCAATGTCGGCACCCCGCCATCAACACCGGAGCAACCATCATCCCCGGATCACCCGTCATTCCCGGAGCAACCGTCATTCCGGCGAAAGCGGGAATCCAGCCTGTCCGGGGTGCTCATCGCGACCGCTCTCGCCGCGCCCGATCCGGCAACCGTGGTGCTGCGGGCGTCCGCTCCGGACGCGCTTTCGGCGAGCCATCCGGCGTACGGGAAAACGGCGGGCCCGTCCGGGGCGGCTGCCTATGTCTGCCGGTTCAATGTATGTGGACTACCGGTGAGCGATCCCGTCGTGCTGATTGCGACACTGAGCGCGCGACACTGAGTTGGATCAGGAACGCTCATATATAGGCACAAGGGAGGAACTGCCATGCCATTCCATGAAAAAGGCGGCGTCCGCATTTACTACGAAGAAGCCGGCTCCGGGTTTCCTTTGCTGCTGATTCCCGGCGGCGGTTTAAATTCGACGATTTCGTTTGTCACCGACGAGGGCCCGTTCAACGCGATGGAGGCGTTCAAGGACGAGTACCGCTGCATCACGATGGACCTGCGCAACGCCAACGGCGGCCAATCCTCCGGCCCGCTGGAGATCGAGCGGCCGTGGGACGCGTACGCCGATGACCAGATCGGGCTGATGGATCATCTGGGCATCAAGGAATTCTTGGTTATGGGCTTCTGCATCGGCGGTCCGTTCATCTGGAACTTGTTACGCCGGACGCCCGAGCGTATCGTCGCCGCCGTGCTGGCGCAGCCCAGCGGGTTCCGGCCGGAAATGCCGGACCTGTTCTATCAAAACAACATCAAGGGTTGGGGCCCGGGACTGTGCGAACGGCGGCCCGACATCTCGATGGCGATGGTCGATCGCTTTCTGAAAAGGATGTACGGCACCAATCCTGATTTCGTCTTCACCGTGACGCGGGATTTCGTGCGCGCCTGCCGGACGCCCATCCTGGTCCTGCCGGACGACGTGCAGGCGCATCCGTACGCGGTGGCAATGGAGAGCGCACTTCTGGCGCCGAACGCGCAGGTGAGCCTGTATCCATGGAAGGAGCCCAAGGACCTGATACCGCTGGCGGTGCGCCACGTGCGCACCTTCCTGCAGGCGCACCGGCCGGTGGCAGGAGTCCGCTGAACGGATCGTCGGTGCTTCGTAGTGGTAGCTTCGGTTCTGATCGTGCGGATGTGCAGGATAGCAAGAAAGGGAAGCTTTTACGCAGTCCCCCTGGCCGCGCGCGGCCACCACGATGAATGAAAATGGTGGTGCGACGGGCCGGGATTGACCAACCTCCTGCGAGGCGATCGTGTCGAGGCTGATCTCTCTGCGGTGGCTCCCAGACCCCGTAACGCAGTCCGGCCCGCGGCGCGTCGAGGTACCACACTTTGTCGCTCCCGGCGACGGGAAGCACGTGTAGCAGATCCTGTCTTCTACCTGCGGCGCCTCGGTCGTGCGTGAACGAGGAGGCAATGATGGAGCGACTGATCGAACGCTGTGCCGGGCTGGATGTGCATCAGGCCAGCGTAGTGGCGTGCGTGCTGATCCACGAGACGCGGCAAGCGACCCGAAGGAGCTGGTCCGCACGTTCGGCACGATGACCGACGAGTTGGAGACGTTGCGTGACTGGCTTGTGGCGGAGCAGGTGTACGCATGTCGGCATGGAGAGCACCGGGTCTACTGGCGCCCGATCTATGCGGTGCTGGAAGGCACTTTGCGAGCTGATCGTCGGCAATGCCCGGCATATCAGAACGTGCCGGGCTGCAAGACTGACATCAAGGATGCGGAATGGATTGCCGAGCTGGTGTGCTGCGGACTGATCCGGCCGAGCTTCGTGCCGCCGAAGCCGCTGCGTGAGTTGCGTGAGCTGTTGCGCTACCGGCGCAAGCTGATGGAGGTGCAGGCAGCCGAGCGCAACCGGCTGCAGAGGCTGCTCGAGAGTGCCAACATCAAGCTCGGCAGCGTTGCGACCGACGTCTTCGGCGTGTCCGGGCGGGCAATGCTGCGGGCGTTGATCGAAGGCAGGCCTCGCCTGTGGAGATGGCTGAGCTGGCGCAGCGGACGCCTGCGCCGCAAGCGCGGCGAACTGACCATGCGCCCTGGACGGGCGGCTGGACAACACGCAGCGGTTCCTGCTGGTCGATGCAGTTGCGCCGGGTCGAAGGCATCGAAACGATGATCGAGGAACTCGACCAGCTAATCGCCGAGAAGCTGGCGCCATACCAGGCCGAAATGGCCCTGCTGATGCAGATCCTCGGCGTCGACTGGGTGGTTGCCGGCGTGCTGATCGCGGAGATCGGCATCGATATGGGCGTGTTTGTCAGCGTCCACCATCTCGCCGCCTGGGCCGGCCTGTGCCCCGGCAGCTATGAGAGCGCCGGCAAACACAAGAGCGCCGCTGCCCGGAAGGGCAACGTGCACTTGCGGACCATGCTGGTCGGGGCGGCGAGGCCGGCAGACCGACCAAAGGCAGCTACTTCAAGGACAAATACTACCGGCTGAAGGCGCGCCGCGGCGCCATGCGGCGGCGCTGGCGATTGCCCACAAGATCCTGGTCGCCGCCTATCATATGCTGGCGCGGCGGGTTGGCTATCGTGAGTTGGGTGCAGCCTATCTCGATCGGATCGATCAGACGCGCACCGCCGCCAACCTCAAGCGGCGCCTGGAACGTCTCGGCTATGTCGTCTCGATCCTTCCCCAAACCACAGCCCCAGACACGCAAGTGGGCAACCCTGCATAGAACGCTGCCAACGGGATATTTTCGTAGCAGATTTCAGGAGATGCACGCGGATGCACGCGGATGGGACTGGACGGCGAGCGGCATCGGTTGGGCACCTGCCTGATTGCCGGACACGTCAGCGATATCAATGCAACCAGTCCGCAACGCTGCCGGTTCGAAATTCCAACGACGCCGTCGATAACGCTGCTGCCCGCCCATTCCGCGTATTCATATCTGCGTGCCCGGGATCGGCTACAAGGAGTTGGACGGCTGAACAAGCACGGGATGGAAGAAACCGAGACCTCGATCACTGGCGAGCTTGCGCGCGGGACGTTCGCGATCAGCTTTTTCCTGGCGTGCTGGCGGTACTGGAATTGGCGGGGGTGCGGTTGGAGGACCTTTGAATATGATCAATATGGACTTGCAGTTATGGCGCATTCGAATGCGGGTATCGGAATTCCTTTCAGAGCTTCATCCCTTATCCTAAACATGTCTTCGTGTTCTACAACCGTAAATTCAACATTAGATGCCTGAAATGCTTTTTCTAACACTTGGGCGGACGCTGGCTGCTGTGCTTGGTCACGGACCCATATCTCTATTCCATGACCTGCAACGCCAAGAACCTGCCCAGGCACTCCCTTCCACCCAGGCAATCCATTCAAAATCTTCGCTATAGTGAATTGGAATTTCTGACAGTCTGGACAAAGACCACTCACATTTTACTTGCACCCAATGAGGGCCGCCCGGAGGGGCAATCGCCGCTGCGCTAAACGCGCGCTTTTGTTCGTCACTAAGATGGTATAGCGAGTAACTGTTCTGGGCTGATACAAGCAGGACAATCGGTATCAGTATCTCCGCCACCACCACGCCAAGAACAAGGAGCACCCATCGGGACCATTGCACTATTTCTTGCCAAAAAAGCCATGCTGTTCCGCCAGCTCCCACAAAGGATATTGTAAAGCCCACCCAAAAAATAAGGTTTGTGTGAGCGAACGGGATGGCCATCAAAGCGACGCCGAGCCCAAGCGGTCCTAAAAGCGCAAGCGCCGCTCCGATGCGCTGCCCAGTGAGCGGATGTCCGCCTTCCATGGTTCGGATTCCCCCGCTCTCGATGCTGCAACGTCAAGGCAGAATTGAACGAGCGCACCCGGCGCCATCCGAACGCGCTCGCCTCGGCGCTCCGCTGTGTGCTTCGGGGATCGTCGGCGCGGAGCCGTGAATCCGGTTGTAGCAGAGTTAGCCACAGACTTATGTTGGTTATGTTGGTAACTCTGATGATCGTTGCTGCCTGATACCGGAAATCTGCGTAAAACCTATTCTCAAATGCGTTCGATTTCGGGCTGGAGCCGTGCTGGAAAATCGTGCTCTCGATTTTCGAGGTCATCGCGCGACGCAATCACGTCAATCGTCGGCACCGCGACGTTGCAATCGACTTGTCTTGATGGAAAGCGGCGGCCTGGCCCTCACCCGGCGGGCTGTCGCCCGCCGACCTCTCCCGCACGTGCGGAAGAGGTGGAAGGATGCCGGGATGGACGCGGTGGATTTGGCGCTGGTGCTGGCGGTCGATGGCTCGGCCAGCGTGACCTATGACGAATTCAACCTGATCGCCGGCGGGATGGCGGCGGCACTGCGCGAACCGGCGGTCGTCCGCGGCCTGACGGGCGGGCCGGCGAAGGCCAGCATGGCCGCGCTGCTGCTGTGGTCCGGAATCGGGGCGCACGAGGTGATCGCCGACTGGACCCGCATCGGATCGGCGACCGACGCGGCGGCGTTCGCGCAGGCGGTGGACGACATGCCGCGTTCCGTGCAGCCGGGCGAGACGGCAATTGGGGAGGCGCTGCTGGCGGCGATCGAATTGCTGGCGCGCGCACCGGTAACGGCGACAAGGCAGGTGGTGAACGTGATTGGCGATGGGCGGTCGAATGCCGGCATCCCGCCCGGGCCGATCCGCGATCGGATGGCGGCGGCGGGTATCACCATCAACGGGCTGTGCATCCTGCACGAAGAACCCGATTTGCTGGAGAGCTACACGAAGGAGGTGATCGGCGGGCCGGGAGCGTTCGCTGTGATCTGCAAGGATTACCCGGAATTCGGTGCGGCGATGCGGCGCAAGCTGACGCGGGAGCTGGAGGTGCCGATCGCTTGAGGCGGTTGCGTGCGGGCGGGGTTGCAGGAGTAAACCGGGGCTCGCCGCTTCGCAGAGGCGGCGAAAATGGCCCTGAATGATGGGCATCTCGCCATCAGGTGACCGAATGCGGCGTTTGCGAAACAGCCTTGTGCCGCGGGCGCACAATTACCTGCTGAACCCCCGACATCGGACGCGCGAACAGCCAGCGTGCTGGAGATCATTTCCTTTCGGCTGGGACCGGCGACTGTTTTGAGCGACGGCGTTACCGGTGCAACCCCCCGGCGTTTGGCATGGGGCGGAAAAACCTTGATACTCAACCGCTGGCAAGAAAGTATGCGGCATGCCGAAAGCCGATTGGGAAATACCGGCCAACCTGCAGCCGGATCCGGATGACTACCCGTACGACCTCGAACGCGCGATGAGTGCGATCGTGGGCATCAAGTCCTATGTTCCGGCGGACGCCTATACTGCCGGCACGCTGGGGACCGAACGCGCCGGCAGCGGCGTGGTGATCCGGGATTCCGGGCTGGTCGCGACGATCGGCTACCTGATCACCGAAGCCGAGACGATCTGGATCACCTCGGCGGATGGTCGCGCGGTCCAGGGACACGCGCTTGCCTATGACCAGGAGAGCGGGTTCGGCCTGGTGCAGGCGCTCGGGCGGCTCAATCTGCCGGCGTTGGAGCTGGGCGATTCGGACGCCTTGAAGGTCGGCGACCAGGTGGTTTTTGCCGCGGCCGGCGGACGGCACCATTCGGTGGAAACCCGCGTGGTCGGGCGGCAGGAATTTGCCGGCTATTGGGAATACGTGCTGGACGACGCGATCTTCACCGCACCGGCGCATCCGTTCTGGGGCGGCTGCGGACTGATCGGCGGCGACGGCAAGCTGATGGGCACCGGATCGCTGATCCTGCAACAAGGTGACGGCAAGGGGCGCCGGCTCGACATGAACATGGTCGTGCCGATCGGCCTGCTGGGTCCGATCCTGGACGATCTGCTGACATACGGGCGGGTGAACCGGCCGGCACGTCCCTGGCTTGGCATGTACGCGACGGAATTTGACGAGACGCTGGTAATCGGCGGGTTGTCGGATAACGGCCCAGCCGAGCAGGCCGGCGTGCGGGCTGGCGACCGCGTGGTGTCGGTGAACGGGGAAGAGGTCGCGGACCTCGCCGGGCTGTGGCGGAGGGTGTGGGCATCGGGCAGCGCCGGGGCGGAGGTGCGGCTGAAGCTGATGCGCGAGTCCGGTCCGGTCACGCTGTCGGTTCGCTCCGGCGACCGCTTCAAGTTCCTGAAGTCGCCGAAACTGCACTGATGGGCGCGCTGAAAGCGGCCGTCCTGCCGGTCACCCCATTCCAGCAGAATTGCAGTCTCCTGTGGGACGAAGGAACCAGACGCGCGCTGGTGGTGGACCCCGGCGGGGAGGTGCCGCGCATCCAGGACGCGATCGGCCGGCTTGGCGTCACGGTCGAGCGTGTGCTGCTCACGCATGGGCATATCGATCATGCCGGCGGCGCCGCCGAACTGGCGGAGGCGTTGGGCGTGCCGATCGAAGGCCCCGATGAGCGGGACCAATTCCTGCTGGACGGCATCGCCGAACAGGGGTTCGGATTCGGCCTGACCGATGTGCGCAACGTCACGCCCGGCCGCTGGCTGCACGAGGGCGATCAGGTCAGCCTGGGCGAGCACCGGTTCGATGTGCTGCACTGTCCCGGGCACACACCGGGCCATATCGTGTTCGTCAATCACGCGGCGCGCTTCGCCGTGGTGGGCGACGTGCTGTTCCAGGGCTCGGTGGGGCGAACCGATTTCCCCTATGGCGACCACGACGCGCTGATCCGCGCCATCCATGACAAGCTGCTGCCGCTGGGCGACGATCTAGCGTTCCTGTGCGGCCACGGCCCTGGCTCGACGATCGGGGCGGAGCGGGCGAACAATCCGTTCCTTTAATACGATAGCGCTGGCGGGACGGGAGGGCAGGATGTGGCGTGTGGCTTTCGTGCTGTTGGGCGTTGGCTTGTGGTCCGGAGTGGCGGTGGCGGACGGGCTGGTGGTTACCCACCGGCTGTCGGCGGAGATGGCCAACCAAGCGGTCGGCGAAGCGGTGGCGAGCTGCGCCAGACAGGGCTATGCGGAGACCGCCGTGCTGGTCGATGCCGATGGGGTGCGGCAAGCGGTTCTGCGGGGGGATCGCGCCGGCAGCCATACGCTGGATAGCGCGAACGACAAGGCATACACAGCGGCGTCTTTCAAGACCGACACCAGTGCGCTGGTCGAGCGGTCCAAGACGGTTCCGGGATTTTCCGGGTTGTTCACGCAACTTCCGAATCTGATCCTGTTCGGCGGCGGCGTTGTTATCAAGCTGGGGGACGAAGTGGTCGGGGCGATCGGCGCGGCCGGCGCGCCGGGCGGCAACCTGGACGAGGCGTGCGCGCGCGCCGGACTGGACAAGATCCGCGACCGGCTCAAGTGACGGGACAGACCGAAATGGTTGCATCTGATGCCGTATATCCGGGCGGCGGAATGACCCCGGTTTCGGCCCGCTGCTGCGTTGCCGGGGGCGGACCGGCCGGGATGATGCTGGGCCTGCTGCTGGCGCGGGCCGGGGTCGATGTGCTGGTGCTGGAGAAGCACGCCGATTTCCTGCGCGATTTCCGCGGCGACACGATCCATCCCTCCACGCTGGAGGTGATGCACGAGCTTGGGCTGCTCGATGAATTGCTGACCCGGCGGCATACCAAGGTGCGGACCGCCGGCGCCCAAGTTGGCGCCGAGTTCCTGGAGATGGCCGATTTCACCCATTTGCCGACTCGTTGCGGCTATATCGCGTTGATGCCGCAATGGGATTTTCTCGATTTCCTGGCCGGACATGCGAAGCAGTACACGAATTTCCGGCTGATGATGCGCACCGAGGCGACCCGGCTGATCGAGGAAGCCGGCACGGTGGCGGGGCTGCACGCGCGCGGCCCGGACGGCGAGATGGAGATTCGCTCCGATCTGGTTGTTGCCGCGGACGGGCGGCACTCGGTGCTGCGCGATGCGAGCGGTTTCAGGCTGCTCGATCTTGGCGCGCCGATCGATGTGCTGTGGATGCGGCTGTCGCGGCACGCCGATGATCCGACGGCGGCGCTCGGGCGAGTTGGAGCGGGGGCGATGATGGTCACGCTCGATCGCGGCGATTACTGGCAGTGTGCGTTCGTTATCGCCAAGGGCGGGATCGAGGAGACACGTGCCGGCGGGCTGCCGGCGTTTCGTGCGCGCATCGTCGAGCTGGCGCCGCACTTCGCCGACCGCGTGCAGGAGCTGCAAAGCTGGGACGACATCAAGCTGCTGACCGTTTCGGTCAATCGCCTGCGCGATTGGTCGCGTGCCGGGCTGCTGGTGATCGGCGATGCGGCGCATGCGATGTCGCCGGTCGGCGGCGTGGGGATCAATCTGGCGGTGCAGGACGCGGTGGCGGCGGCGAATATCCTGGGCGCCGGCTTGCGGCAGGGTGCGGTGGGGCCGGAGGTGCTGCGGCTGGTGCAGCGCCGGCGGGAGACACCGACCCGGTTGACGCAGCGGATGCAGATCCTGATCCAGAACCGGGTGATCAGCCGCGTGCTGGCGTCGCATCGCGCGCCCATGGTTTCGCCGGTACTGCGCCTGCTGCTGGGGATTCCGCGCATCCAGCGACTGCCGGCGCGGGTGATCGGGATGGGGTTCCTGCCGGAACATGTTCGGCCGGTGGAAAATGGCGCGCGATGACCGGCATCGTCCCGTCGCGCCGTGCGCTGATCTCGGTTTCCGATAAAACCGGCCTGGTGCCGTTTGCGCAGGCGCTGGCCGCGCGTGGGGTGGAGATCCTGTCCACCGGCGGCTCGGCGCGGGCATTGCGCGATGCGGGAGTGCCGGTCAAGGAAGTTTCCGAGCACACCGGTTTTCCGGAGATTCTGGACGGGCGGGTGAAGACGCTGGTGCCGCAGATCCATGGCGGGATTTTGGGGCGGCGGGACCGCCCGGAGCACCTCGCGCAAATGGAGGCGCACGGGATCGCGCCGATCGATCTGGTCGTGGTGAACCTGTACCCGTTCGAGATGGCGGTAGCGCAGGACGCCGCGGAAGATGTTTGTATCGAGACAATCGATATCGGTGGCCCGGCGTTGATGCGCGCGGCGGCGAAGAACCACGCGTTCGTCGCGGTGGTTACCGAGCCGGAGCAGTACAAGCTTGTGCTGCAGGAACTGACGGCGCATGGCGGCACGACGCTGGAGACGCGACGCTGGCTGGCGGGCGCGGCGTTTGCACGCACCGCCGCCTATGACAGCGCGATCGCCGCGTGGTTCGCCGGCGAGAAGTTTCCTCGCCGGTACAGCATTTCCGGCGTATTGCGCCAGACGCTGCGCTATGGCGAAAACCCGCACCAGCAGGCGGCTTTCTATGTCAACGGCACGCGCCCGGGTGTCGCCACGGCGCGGCAGGTGCAGGGCAAGGAGTTGTCGTACAACAACCTGAACGACACCGATGCGGCGTTCGAGTGCGTCGCCGAGTTCGAGGCTCCGGCCGTGGTGATCGTCAAGCATGCCAATCCGTGCGGGGTGGCGCTGGGCGGCACGCTGGCCGAGGCGTGGGTGCAGGCGTTGCGCTGCGATCCGGTGTCGGCGTTCGGCGGCATTGTCGCGGTGAACCGGGTGCTGGACGGGGCGGCGGCCGAGAAAATCGCGGCGATTTTCACGGAAGTTATCATTGCGCCCGATGCGGATGCGGACGCGTTGGCGGTACTGTCACGCAAGAAGAACCTGCGGCTGCTGCTGGCCGGAGGACCGCCCGATCCTGCCGCGCCGGGTCTGGCGTTCCGCAGCGTGTCGGGCGGGTTTCTGGTGCAGACGCGCGATGCCGGGCGGATCACAGCGCGGCAACTGAAGGGGGTAACGAAACGGGCGCCGACCGGGGCGGAACTATCCGACCTGGTGTTCGCGTTCGGGGTCTGCAAGCACGTGAAGTCAAACGCGATCGTCTATGCGAAGGGCGGCGCAACCGTGGGGATCGGCGCCGGGCAAATGAGCCGCGTCGATTCAGCGCGGATCGCCGCGTGGAAAAGCGCCGAGGCGGCGAAGGCGGCCGGGCTCAGCGTGCCGCTGGCGCGGGGCGGCGTGGTTGCGTCCGATGCGTTC
Organism: uncultured Pseudomonadota bacterium; assembly: GCA_963764525.1. Classification (GTDB taxonomy): domain Bacteria; phylum Pseudomonadota; class Alphaproteobacteria; order Acetobacterales; family Acetobacteraceae; genus DATDIC01. The sequence continues at coordinate 93,258 of CAVXTC010000008.1, forward strand.
TTTCCGTTTGCCGACGGGTTAGAGGCAGCGGTGGCGGCCGGGGCGACGGCTGTGGTGCAGCCCGGCGGGTCGATCCGCGACGCGGAGGTGATCGCGGCGGCGGATGCGGCGGGGGTGGCGATGGTGTTTACCGGGATGCGGCATTTCCGGCACTGAACGGGGAGACCCCTCCCCCTGCCCCTCCCACAGGGGGAGGGGTTCTCTTTTCGAATTAGCTCTATTTCAGGCGGGATTCGGCGAACTCGTAGTTGGCCAGCTTGTCGATCCAGTTCTGCAAATAGTCCGGGCGGCGATTGCGGAAATCGAGGTAGTAGCTGTGTTCCCATACATCGACGCCGAGTAGGACCTGGCCCTCGCCCGTCGCCAGCGGGTTTGACCCATTCGGGGTCTTGGTGATCTTCAGCTTGCCATCCGTGCCAAGCACCAACCAGGCCCAGCCGGAGCCGAACTGCGTCGCGCCGGCCTGCTTGAACGCGTCCTTGAATTTCTGCACGCCGCCGAGATCGTCATTGATCTTCTTTTCCAGCGTGCCGGGAATGCCGCCGCCTGATGGGCTCATGCACTGCCAGAACAGGATGTGGTTCCAGTGCTGACCGGCATTGTTGAAGACGCCGGCCATGTCGGGCTTGCCGTTCGACAGCTTCACGATCTCGTCAAGCGATTTGCCCTGAAGCTCCGGGTCTTTCTCGACGAAGCCGTTCAGCGCGGTGACGTACGCCTGATGGTGCTTGCCATGATGCAGCTCCAGCGTTTCCTGGCACATGCCGCGGCCGGCGAGCGCGTTTTCGGAGTAGGGAAGTTTCGGGAGTTCGAAAGCCATGGACGCGTTCTCCGCCTGGTTCGGGGTGAAGCCGTGGTCTCGATGACGTCTAGCTATGACCCTCGCCGGGGGGCGTCAAGCTGGCGTCCGGCGATGAGCCCGATGGCGGCGTTGGTGCGGCGGCATGATCCGGACCGGTTTCTGACCGCGCTGTTCGCCCCGGCCGACAAACGTGAGGCGCTGCTGACGCTGTATGCGTTCAATCACGAGTTGGCGCGCGCGCGGGAAGCGGTGTCGCAGCCGATGCTGGCGCTGATGCGGTTGCAATGGTGGCGCGAGGTGATTGAGGGCGCGCATCGCGGTCACGAAGTGGCGACCCCGCTGGCGGCGCTGCTGGATGCCGGCGCGCTGGATCGCGGGGAGTTGCTGGGGCTGATCGAGGCGCGGGAGATCGAGGTGGAGCCGTTCATCGCGACGCTGGGGGAGTGGCTTGGGTATCTGCTCGGCTCGGCGGGCGGGCTGGCGGTGGCGGCGGGGCGGCTGCTCGGGGCGCCGGAGCCGGAGGCGCTGCGGCGGCTGGGGGCGGCGTATGGCGCGGCGGGCGTGCTGCGCAGCGTGCCGGCGCTGGCGCGGCAGGGGCGCTGCCTGCTGCCGGCCGACGTGCTGGCGCGGCATGGGGAGTCGCCGGAGTCTGTGGTGGCGGCGCCATGGGGGGCGCAGGTGATGGGGGCGGTGGGGGAGCTCGCGGCGGAGGGGCGGGGGTTGCTGGCGGGGGCGCGGCTGCCGCGGGTGGGGCGGGCTGCGGCGCTGCCGGCGGTGCTGGCACGGCGGGATTTGGCTCGGGGGGTAGGGTTCGGGGGCGCGCGGGGGCTGGGGGATCGGGTGGCGGTGGTTTGGGTTGGCGCGGTGGGGAGGTTGTGAGAACCGTTGCAGAAAATCTGAACGTCACGTCCGTTAGCAAGCGCCGCTCTCACTCACACCAAGGTCGCTACGGATTCCCGACAGAGGATTTTGATACGCCATCCCCAAGGGTTGGCATGCTCCCCTTCGCGCTTCCAACTCAGATAATAGAAGCTCAGATCGAGGAAGCGACCGGCAGGTGGCCTATGGGCAAATTCGCCCCGGAACACCGGCTGACCTGTTTCGGCGCTCTCGCGAGTGAGGTCGAAATGTTTTGCCTTGCCCGGCGCCGCTATTCCTGGACGCACTTCACCCCTGACGCCTTACCGGCCGAACCTCATTGTTTCGGCTAATGGGATGCCGGGCTGCACACCGTTGTGACGAGATGGAGGCTGATCTGTCTTTTTGCTGATGGGCCTGTCACCATGCCGGAGTTTAGCACTGTGCTCCTGGTTGCCAACCACAGCATATCTCAACAAAAACGCACAGTGCCAAAGGCTCTCGAAAACGAGAGTTTTTGAGAAGGATAGGCAGGACGCGAAATTCCGCAAGAAAAGAGGCTTAACTCTATCTCAGAACTCATTCTTGATTTCGGCCTCTCAAAAGGTCTATGGTGTGCTGAGTTTAGAGAGAGCGGTTCATGCCGAATAGAGAAGCGAGAAACGCTCGTAGCGCCTCAGTGAACAAACGAGGACGCCCGGCCGCGCGAAATGTTGCGCGAGCAATTTCAGCGCCACGATGCGGCGAGGACGGATCGTCGAAAAGTATGTTGCTCGGCTACGCGCGGGTTTCGACCATTGACCAGAATTTGCCTTGCAGCGAGATGCGCTCGCGGAAGCGGGATGCGGGAGGATTTTCACCGAGCAATTGTCGGGTGCGGTGACGGATCGACCAGCCTTGCGCGAGGCGCTGGAATTCGCGCGCAGCGGCGACACGGTGATTGTGTGGAAGCTCGACCGCTTGGCTCGCTCGATGAAGCAGTCGATCGAAACCATCGAGGAATTGCGGCTGAAAGGCATCGGCTTTCGCAGCCTGACCGAAGCACTCGACACGACGACAGCGCAGGGTTGGCTGGTCTTTCACATGTTTGGGGCACTGGCGGAATTCGAGCGGAGCCTAATCCGGGAACGCACCCAAGCGGGCCTCGCCGCCGCGCGGCGTGCTGGCCGCACCGGAGGCCGTCCGCCGAAACTCACGGACGATGACATCGAGGCCGCCAAGGCGATGCTGGCCAATCCCGACATCGGCGTGACGCGCAAATCGCGCACCGCCTCGGCATCTCTACCGCGACGCTCTATCGGTACATCCCGGCCGCGCGAACCTCGAATACCCAAAGCCTTTGAGAGGGGCGCTCCCCAAAGTCGGAAAGACCGGGACGGCCCAGGACGGCTCGGCAGGTGTGGTTAAGCTGAGTGTTCCGCTACGTCTCGCCGGAATGGGCTCATCCGAGAAGCCGGCTTCCTCCGCAATTAATGGTCGCGTAGGCTCACACTCACCGATCATGAAGGATCCGGGCTGGGCACTCGACGCTAGTCTCTGGACCGAGGACGCGAAGGAAAACCTTTATGGCGGTGACGCGGCCGCTTATCAGGCAGCAGTGCTCGAGCAGTAACAAGATCTATGTCGAGATGGCGGACCAAGTCAGTCAGCGGCGCGGGCTGACAAACACCTTCTTCCTGACGCTCAACACCGCGATCTTCACGGCGGTCGGGCTGTTCTGGGAGCACAAGCCCAACGGGCAGGTTTGGTGGCTGGCCTTTCCGTTGGCGATGCTGCTCGGGGAGTGCTTCGCTTGGTTCTATCTCCTCCGTTCCTATCGGCTGCTCAACACCGCAAAATACGAGGTGGTGGGTGCTCTCGAGAGGCGGCTGCCGGCCTCGCCCTGCTGGAGAGCGGAATGGACAGCACTGGGGGCGGGGAAGGACCGAAGAAATACTGGCCGCTCTCGCACGTCGAAAGCTGGATCCCAGTCTTCTTCGCTACGCTCTACGTCTGCGGCTTCGCCGCGCTAATGGCTATGCGGCCGGACTGATGAGGGGATGGCGCATGGCGAGGCCGCACGGAGGCGAACAGCGCCTTCAGTTTATAATTCAATTTAGTCTCTCAATGGCGACGTTAAGATAGATGCCGTTCATCTTCTCCAATGCACTGCAAAACCCCTCCAGGGTATCTAAAAACTTCTTTCTGTTGTCGGCTGTTAAATCGTTAGCGAGAACAGTTTCGATAGCTGCATTCAGGGCTTTCTTTGTGCATTCCACAGGCCTGCCATTTCTCCAATTTCCGCAACTGCGCCCGTTCCGGCCCCAAACAGTTGAGAAATATGCTGCGGGTCAGCAAGCCGCGCCTTCCGCGCCCTTACGAATAGTATCCGTAATTCCTTCAACAACTTTCGAGCTCGTTCCTTAAATCTGCTGTCTTCATGTTCGAATCCGAACATCACCTTTGTGTATGGGCTATATTGTTCGAGAAACAGAGATCTGTCGCGAAGCGTTACGCCTATTGCTCTTTCCAGACTAGTCATGATCGGATCGCCAGCATCGGGAAGTTGCAGAACGGGAATGATGTATATATCGACCTCCCTGCTGCGATCAAAAAACAGGGTGGCTCTCGAAACGAACAGCCTGAAAATCCGTGATTCGTCGGAAGAGAGCAGAACCTGGTGCAGAGTCGGGAAAATCCTCATCAACGCTGCCGGCGACCATAAATTCCACAGCGTCGCGCCAGCTCAAAGCAATTTCGTTTCCACCGAGCGCCTTTTCAAACTCTTGCCACGGAATGGTGCTCGTCGAGAGTGGCGTTGAAAAAATTTGCTTGGTTGGGCCCGTTACCGTCACCCTCATCGCTGTGTTTAGCATATCCTTTTGTAAATCGAAATTGGGCGATAGGGATATTGTTAACTTGATGCGAGGCCGTTTTTCGTCAATTGATATGCGTCCAAGTAAAGCCCGGCAGCTTGTCTGCAAAAGCCTTAGAAGCCGCCTGAAGAACTTTGTCGACTTTTGCGAACTCGTCGGCGTTTCGCTTACGTTTGTCCAGATCATTTATAATTTGATCAACTCTGACCAGGAGCCGATGCATTGCATGCTCTGCGGCGGTTGGCTTACCAGCTGGCACAAAAAATTGATCTGACACCGGAATATTCAACTCCTTGTATCTCGGAGACTGTGTCCGGCAAATCAGTTAAAGCTGCTATTGGTATGATAAGTCGCTCTAGCTGTAGATCCTGAGCTATGAGAGGTCTTGTTAGCTGCGATTTCCTAAAGTAGCCCACCTCATACCCAGTAAACGTGTAACTCAGTTTCTCTTTACCTGAAGCTACGACCAGCAAGATATCCGCGCGATCCAGTGACGTCGTCGATTTCCTGACGATACGATATGCCCGGTTCAAATTGTAACATGTTTTTGGTGCTGATTGAATTCCTAAACGCGGTGTCGAGAGCATCTCCAATAGCCTCTACCAGCGTTTGGTCCTCTGAGGCATAACTGAAGAAGATTAATATCGGGTTTGGCATGGAGGTCCCCTCTCACGCAGGCGATATGTGCTATGTCCTGCAGTCGACGTTCTGAGCATGACGCCCCAAAGATGCCCGAAACCGCCCCACTCTGGAGTATACCGGCAGCTACGAGTATCCTTGTCTCCGTGAGGTTTATCAATATAATTCCGGTTCACAATGCGCCCCATGAAATACGGATATGCGCGGGTATCGCCGGGCGGCACGAGCGAGAGCGTTGACGCACAGGCGCGGCAATTGACCAAGGCCGGATGCAAGAAGGTGTTTCGCGACGTGCATGTGAGCGGGGCCAAGACCGACCGGGCGCAGCTTCGCCGCGTGATCGACGCCTTGGAACCCGGCGACGTGTTGATGGTGACGCGGCTTGACCGGTTGGCGCGATCTACCCGCGACCTGTTAAACACCCTTGCCGCCATCACCGACAGGAAGGCCGGATTCCGGTCGCTAGGCGACGCATGGGCCGACACCACACACATTACACGGGCGGCTGATGCTCACCGTGCTGGGCGGCCTGGCAGAGTTCGAGCGCGAGCTTATCCGGGCGCGGACTGGCGAGGGCCGAGAGCGGGCGAAGGCGCGCGGCGTGAAGATGGGGCGCAAGCCGAAGCTCACCCCGCACCAGCAGCGCGAGGCGATCAAGCGCCGCGACCGGGGCGAGCCAATCCGCGACATCGCCCGCAGCTACAACGTCAGCCATCCGGCGATTTCAAGACTAGCGGCGTGAGCGAAAGTGACGGGCGACCAGAGCCGTTTGAGGAATTTTACGCAGCAATCGGTCGATTTGCCGTCGCATGGTCTGGTCTGGAAGGATTGCCTTGACCTGTTGCTTCTGACAATCAGGTTGATGCATGATGAACCCGACCGGCCTAGCAAGCTGCCTCACCAATTTGACGACAAGATCAAATGTATCCGGTCATTAGTAAGAGGGCTGGGCCACCCATCAGCGCCCATTGTGCGGCAATCGTTGGTCTGCTCGACGAAATCAAGGGCTATGCCGAAACCCGCCGCGATTACCTCCATGGTGCGGTTATCGACCATTCATTGACCGGGGCACTATAACAGTGACCTTGGCTCGACTGCTTCAACCATCTTCAAGGAAGCCACGGCGGAAGCCCGTGAAGGCAACAGCAGCGGAAATCAGGGAGGTTTCGGACCGAGTTCGCGGGTTTAGCGACCGCCTGCTTGATATCGTGGCAGCATTAAAAGAGAAGCCTCAACGTCCCCGTTAGAGCGGCTTCAATCTTTTACGGCGCCGCACTTTCCATATTGAAGAGCGTTTTTCGCTTGGCGGCGCGGCGCACAGATCTCTCCGCAACTTCGCAGCCGGAATCCGCGCCGGTGAGCGAAAAACGTATTGGGCTAACCCGCTCCGCACCTCAGCTGCAGCGGTCTCCGAGCGATCTCTCAGGCACAACCACTGCGGGCATGGCATGAATTTTAATTCATGGGCATTGTTTGTTTTCGGATGATTGAAATACCACGAGGTCTTACCCAAGGTTGCAGATCGGCTGCCACTTTTGGTTGAGCGGGTCGATGCACTGGCGTCAGAAACATCCCTCGGAGCTACCCAGCGCGATAACTTCTACGCGCGGGCGAGCCAACATTGTAGGACGCAACTGACGCTCGATCCAGTTCCTGCGAGATCGGAGAACGGTAGTCCACGCCGCAGCGATCCCGCGAAGCGGGTTAGTCCAATCCAGTCTATCACGTGCCGCGAGCCTGCCGGTGTCATGATTTCCCATCGGCGACGGCCGCCACCTTTTCTTTCGCTCCCCGAATTTCTCCTCCTGCTGCATCTAAATCATCGACGGCTTCCTGCAGCAACGCTTTGTCAGGCGTGCCGGCAAGCTTGGTGAAGCTGCTCTTTCAGCCGGTTAAGCTCTTCCTCCGTAAGTTCCTCCAGATCGAGCAGCTTGTTGCGGGCGCTTTGACTGACCCGGATCAGTTCGTCGAGCTTGAGGTGAAGCGCGGCGCTGTCGCGGTTTTGGGTGTTTTGAATAAGGAACACCATCAGAAACGTGACGATGGTGGTGCCAGTGTTGATGATCAACTGCCAGGTGTCGGAATAGCGGAAAAGCGGGCCGGTCACCGCCCACATAACGATCACCGCACAGGCCACGGCGAAAGTGGATGCACGCCCACACTGTCGCGATGTCCACTGAGCAGCGGTGTTGAATGCTGCGCCGACCGAGAACGGCCGATGCTGCGATGTGCCGGTTCTTTCTGCCACGAAATGCCTCCCGAAAACTGGTTGACGGGACCGAAGTTCGGACACCCGTAGCGAGCGACTAACAGGGGCAAGTTCCGACCCGACCCCCTATCCCCAGATTTACTCTTGATAACGTATTTCCTCAAGAATAAGATCAGCCCACGTGGACGAGAAAATGCAGGGGATGAGGCGCGACCGAGAACGGGACGTGTGGACGGTTTACCCAAGTCAGGCTTTCTGCATTATACCGCCGCTGCTCGATTCCAGGAATCCCGAAACAAATAGTAGCGAAATACGATCATCGATGCCGCTTCAATTACGATAAAGAATATGCTCCAGGCTATGCGAACGTGTGACATTCGGCGCGCCCCTCACAAGGCCGGTCATTCCTACCGCGACCCACCCAACCCGTCTCAATGCGCCACCCGATGCATCGCGTGCCAACGCACCACGCGCAGCCGCCCGGCGCGGATCAGCCGCACCCGCAGCAGCCAAAGCTCCGCCGCCTGCACCAGCACCGCCGCGTCAGTCGCCTCCGGCCGGCCCGGCAGCGCGCGGACCGCATCGCGCCAGCCGCGCACCGCCAGCTTCGCGTGGCGCTGCGAGATATCCTCCACCACCCTGATCTCGAACCCCAACCGCCCCAGCACGCGGCTGATCGTCGCCTCCGCCGGAAAGTCGGCGTTGCGGCCTGACATTCGGCGCCAGCGGCGCACAATGGGATCGCCGGCGTCCAGCGGCGCCTCCGCCACGGTCTGCACCAGCGCCAGTTGGCCGCCGGGCCGCAGCGCCAGGGCCAGCGCGCCGAGGATGGTCTCCGGCGCGCGCCCGCTGATCGCCTCAAACGCAATCGCATGGTGATACGCCCGATGGGCGAAGCGCGGGTCGGCCGGGTCCCACGTGCCGATCTGCGCCCGCCGCCCCAGACCGGCGTGCGCGCACAGTGCCGCGCCGGCCGCCGCCAGATCGGGGTCCGCCTCAAACCCGCTGACCCAGACGCCGAGATGGCTGGCGATCGCCCGCGCCGCGCCGCCCGGCCCGCAGCCCACCAGCAGCAGGCTCGATGCCGCGGACAGGCCCAGCGGGTTGGCGATCCGCAGCGTTTCTTCTTCTCCGCCGGGGAAGATGAAGCCTTCGCCCCACAGCCGTGCCGCCATCTCGATCCGCGCGGCCGGCCATAAGGCGTGGCGGTCCGGCGGCGCCGGATCGGCGCTTTGAGGGGCGGCAACAACCGACGGCGCCGGATCGGCGGCCGAAGGCTTCGCCAACCAGTTCCGCATGCCGGCGAGCAGCATACGGCCTGACATACCCCGAAAGCGTTGACGGATGGTTTCGCTCAGCGCCGGTACGGCGATCGAACGCAAGCCGACATTACCGATCCGAAATGCTGCATCGCGGGCGTTCTTTCATTCAGTCAAACTCGGTCAGCACATAGCGGACCACCTCATTGCCCGCCACAGACGGCTTGTGCCGGTGCGCCGGTCCGGCCGGAATGTGCAGCATGTCGCCCGGCCCGGCTTCGATGGTGTGATCGTCGAAGGTGTAACGGATCCGCCCGGCCAGGATGAAGATCGAATGGCCGGTCTCGCACCACTCGGGCGGCGCGCCCCGGCGGGGGCGACGCGCCCTGCGGGTCCGGCGCGCGTTCCTGGTAGCGGAGCGCGATGCCGAACGGGGTGATCGCCTCGCGCAGCTTCAGCCGCTCGGTCGCCTGCCGCAGCGGATGATCGGCGGCACGATACAGATAGGGGCTGTCGTTCATCGTCGTCACCCGAACAGCCGACGCGAGGCGATCCGCGCGCCTTCGGCCAATGCGGCCAGCTTGGCCCAGACCACGTCCTCGGCCACCCGGCCGCGGCCGGCCGAGGTGTCGAAGCCGCAATCGGTCCCGGCGATCACCCGGCGCGGATCGCCGATCGCGGCCGCGACAGCTTCGATGCGATCGGCAACCACTTCCGGATGCTCGACGAAATTGGTCAGCGTGTCGATCACGCCGGCGACGATCACCTGGCCCTGGTCGAGCGGCATCGCGTGCAGGCAGCGATGCTCATGCGCGTGGCGCGGATTGGCGAACGGCAGCACGAAGCCGCCGACCCGGGCCTGGCGAATCGCCGGAAGGATTTCGGACAGGGCGACGTCGCAGTCGTGCGGTCCTTCGTAATTGCCCCAGCAGGCGTGCAGGCGGACCCGGTCGGGCGGGATGTTGACCAGGGCGCGGTTGATAACCGCCACCACGCGTTCGACGAAGCCGACGAAATCGGCCAGCGGGCGGTCCTGGTAGGACAAATGCCGCTCCATCGCCAGGTCCGGCGCGTCGATCTGCAACAGGAAGCCGTGCGCCACGATGGTTTCATACTCAACCCGCAAGGCAGCGCCGAGCGCATCCAGATAGGCGTCCTCGGTGTCGTAATACGCGTTGCGCATTGCCGCGGCGACGATGCCGGGCGATGGCGCGGTCATGAATGGTTCGGCAAAGCCGGCGGTGGCATCCAGGGCGGCGCGGAAATCGTTGCACTCGGCTTCGACCAGCGCGCGGTCGAGGTAGCGCACCTCGCCGATCGCTTCCGGCACCCGGGCGGTGTTGCTGACCGACGCGCCGACGGCGTCGTGGGCGGTTTTCCAGTCGCGGAAACCGGGGTACTGCGCCACGTCGGCGAACACCCGCCGGTTCCAACCGCCGCCGAACCCGCTGAGGCGGTGGCGGAGATACAGAAAGAACGCCTCGCGTTGCTGCTCGCCGTTGTTGCCGATGTCGATGCCGGCCTCGATCTGCTTCGGGATGACCCAGCGGAGCGCTTTGCGGCCTTCGGTTTCCAGTTCGGCGGGGTCGATCGGCTTGCCGCTGGCGCGGGCGGTATAGAGCGCGGTCAGTTCGCGGCGGACGGGGCAGGCTGCCGGTATGTGTGGTCAGGATGCGGGTGTCACTGTGCAGCATCGGATGCTCCAGGGTGTACTGACCGCCGCCCCGCCTTCGCAGGCAGCGATCGCCGGCACGACATGGATCGGACCTACAGCGACAGTCAGGGCTGCGGAGGACCCGGCCACTGGCATCGGGTCAATCACGGCAGCCGCTTGGTCATGGTAAGAAAATCGCGGACAGTGACGATGTTGGTGCTCTTGTAGAGTCGGAGCGCCAGCAGGTCGCGCTTGTCGCCAGTCACAAGGTAGTCGGCCGCACCAGCGTGCGCCATCGCCAACAGATAGTCGTCATAGGGATCGGCGCAGATCGCTACGGTCGGAAGGTTGTTGGTGATCACCGTCGCGACCGCCCGTAGTTCGTTGATCAGGCGTCCGGCCAGCGCCGGCGCCACGCGCGGCCGGATCTTCGGATAGCGCGTGACACGCAGCAACTCGTCAAGCTGCTCAGCAGACGTCAGCAGGTCGAAGCCGCCTTCGCGCCAGAGCTCGATGAGATGCGCCGGCAGCGATGTGCCCGACAGAAGCGCGCTGACCAAAACGTTGGTATCAATCACCAGCCGCACGGGTCAGCTTGATTGGTTCGGCTGGCGCACAGCGGCGATGGCCTCGTCGATCATCGCCTGCAGTTCGTCGGCAGGCATGTCCACGAACTTGCCGCGGGTCTCGGCAATGGTTTGATCGAGCACGCGCCACTTCACAGCTTCCTCGATGAATTTCGAGAGGTCGCCCTTCTTAAGGCCGCGCTGGGCGAGGAAGCTGCGCACGGTGATATCCGTGGCTTTGGACACCGAGACGGCCCAGCGGGTAGTGTCGTCTGGCACGGGACGCACTCCATAAAGGTTTATACATCTAACCACATAACACGACAGGTGCCTATTTGCAAGATGGCGTTCAGTTACGTATGATGAAGGACGGACAAGGAAACCCGAGGAGGAGGAGGAAACCATCTCTCGCTACGGGAGCGATTTATTAGCAGGATGCTGCTCCTGGTTTATCAATGACTACAGTTGCAGTCCGTCCGGTACTGGGCCATTCGAGGGATCTGCGGTGCGCTGCTGCGGGGCCGCTGGGAGTAGTTGCATTAAGGGCGGTAGTTATCTGGGGAGGAGCTGGAGTGACCAGCAAACATAAGCTGGCAGGATGCACTTTTGCGGGGTGAAGGATATCTGCAGGTAGTGTCCGTTTCTTTGTGTAAACGCCACTGTGGCCCATTCCAGTCTGTCAGCCAGCGAGCTGGCTGACAGACTGGAAACGCTCGCCGAACAGGATGGCAAACTGCGCCATCGCCGCCGTCCAGGCAACCGGCCGACGCCAGCGCACGCCGACGTTGCGCAGCGCCAGGAACAGCAGTTTCAGGGCCGCGTCGTCATTGGGAAAGCTGCCCCGCGTCTTGATGATTTTCCGCAGGCTCCGGTGCAGGCTTTCCACCGCATTCGTCGTGTAGATCATGCGCCGGATGTCCGGCGGAAAGGCGAACAGCGGAACCACCTGATCCCAGGCCCGCCGCCAGGTTGCCGCAATCGTCGGGTAGCGCCTGGCCCATTTGGTTTCAAACGCATCCAACCGCTCCAGCCCCGCCTCCGCCGTCTCCGCCCGGTAGATTTCCTTCATGTCCGGCATGATAGCCTTGCGATCCTTCCATGAAACAAACGCCAGAGAGGCCCGGATCAGATGCACAATGCAGGTCTGCACGATGGTCTTCGGATACGCCGCCGCAATCGCTTCGGGAAAACCCTTCAGCCCGTCAACCACCGCGATCAGGATGTCCTCAACCCCCCGGCTCTTCAACTCGTTCAGCACCTTGAGCCAGAATTTCGCCCCCTCGGTCTGCTCGATCCACAGCCCCAGCACCTCCTTCTCGCCTTCCGCAGTGACCCCAAGCGCCACGTAGATCGCCTTGTTGCGTACCAGACCTTCGTCGCGCACCTTCACCCGCAGCGCATCCAGGAACACGATCGGATAGAGCCGCTCCAGCGGCCGGCCCTGCCATTCCCGAACCTCCTCCAGAACCCCCTCGGTGGCCCGGCTGATCAGATCCGGCGACACCTCGAGGCCATACATCTCGCGCAGGTGGCCCTGGATCTCGCGCACCGTCAGCCCGCGCGCATACAGGCTGACGATGCGATCGGCGAAGCCGTCCAGGCGACGGCTGCCTTTCGGCACGATCTGCGGCTCGAACGGGCCGTTGCGATCGCGCGGGATCGCCAACTCCAGCGCGCCGTCGTCGCCCAGCACAGTCTTCGCCGAATGCCCGTTGCGGCTGTTGCCGGAGTTGCGGCCCGTCACCGCGCCCTTTCGGTAGCCCAGGTGCTGGGTCAGCTCGCTCGCCAGCAGCCGTTCCAGAACCTGTTTCTTCAGTTGCTTGAATAAGCCGTTGTCGTCGAACAGGTCCGACGTCGAGGTGCAACCCGCCAGCAGTTGATCAATCACTTCGGGGTTGATGTTCGCAGCCATTGTGAACTCCTCCACCACAGGATATGGTGGCCACAATCGGCGTGCTTACACAAGATATAGGACACTCTCTATCTGCATACTCGGCGTGGCCCCAGACTGGTCTAATCCCATCCCTCGCCCGAGCTTGTCTGCATCCCGCCTACGATCGAGGCTGGACCGCGCCGATGCCTCGGTCGCTTCACTGCGCGAACGGCCGTCAAGCACCGTCGCAATCGCCAGCGCCGACGCGTCACTTTAGGGTCGTCCGTGCGCCGCCTCCCGCCGCAGCTCCATCGCCGTCACCGTCCGCTCCGCACAATCCGCCGCACTGCCAAGCCCCGTCCTCAGCCGCTGCTGCTTGTGTCGCCGGCGTAAACCGTCCTAGAATCCCATCATGAACGTCGCCGTGCGCAAACCGCAAATGAGCCGCGAGCAATTCTTCGGCTGGGCCGAGGCGCAGGACAGGCGCTACGAGTTCGACGGCTTCCAGCCTGTTGCGATGACCGGCGGCACCCTGAACCACAGCCAGATCACCCAGAACGTTCACGCGGCACTGCGTTCACGTCTGCGCGGCAACCTCTGCCGGCCGCTAGGGCCTGACGCCGGGGTTGCGACGATCGGCGATTCGGTCCGCTATCCCGATGCTGTCGTCACCTGCACCAAAATCCCCGGAAGCGCTTATCTGGTCGAACGCCCTGTTGTGGTGTTCGAAGTCATCAGCCCCGGCAACAGCGCCAACGACCGGATCATCAAGGTCCGCGAATACCTCGCCGTCCCTTCTATCCACACCTATGTCATCGTCGAGCAGAACAGCATCGGCCTCACCCTGCACCGCCGTCATGACACCGGCGGATGGCTTACCACGACCCTCACGGCCGAGGACGTGCTTCGGCTGCATGATCCGGAAATCGAAATTCCGGTCCCTGAGTTTTATGAAAACGTCGATCTGCCGGATCTCGCTGCCGCGCCGGATTCGTAAACAAGCGGTTATCGCCGGATGTACATCTGACCGCGCTGGCTGACCTCGATGTACATCGGCCGCGCGGCTCACAGAGATGTTCGATCTGACAGACCCCTCCCTGGTTCGTAAATAAGCGGTTACCGCCGGATGCACATCTGATCGCTTTCGTAAATCGCGATGTACATCGCGTCGCGAAGCCCTCACAGGAACGAAACCGGGTCCACATCCACCTCCACCCGCGCGCCCCGAGGCACCGCCACCTTCCCCAGCCACTCCCGCAGGATCGGCTGCACCGCCACATCGCGCCGCGTTTTCAGGAGCAGCCGCCGCCGGTGCCGCCCGCGCAGGATCGCCAGCGGCGCCGGGGCCGGCCCCAGCACCGTCACGCCGGCCCCGCCTGGCGCCGCCCGGCCCAGTTCCCGCGCCACATGGTCCGCCACGTGCGCCGCATCCGCGCTGACGATCAGCGCCGCCAGCCGCCCGTACGGCGGCCAATGTCCAGGACGCCGCTGCTCCGCCTCGCGGGCGATGAACCCGGCCAGATCGCCGTCCACCAGCGCCCGCATCACCGGATGCTCCGGCGAGAACGTCTGCAGCAACACCCGCCCCGGCGCCTCCGCTCGCCCGGCCCGCCCGGCAACCTGGTGCAGAAGCTGCACCGTTCGTTCCGCCGCCCGCAAATCCCCGCCGGCCAGGCCCAAATCCGCATCGACCACGCCCACCAGCGTCAGAAACGGAAAGTGCCAACCCTTCGCCACGATCTGCGTGCCGATGATCAGGTCCACCTCGCGCGCCGCGATCGCCCGGGACGCCTCGGCCGCGGCGTGCGGGCCAGGCAGCGTGTCGCTCGCCATCACCAGCCGACGAGCCTCGGGGAACAACGCCGCCGCTTCTTCGGTGATGCGCTCCACGCCCGGACCCACCGGGGTCAGGCTGTGCGCCGCGCCGCAGGCCGGGCACGCTTCGGGGATCGGCACCGCGTGCCCGCAATGATGGCACTGCAGCGTCCGCCGCGCCCGGTGCTCCACCAGCCACGCCGTGCAATGCGGGCACTGCATCCGGTGCCCGCAGGCCCGGCACAGCGTCAGCGGCGCATAGCCGCGGCGATTGAGGAACAGCATCGCCTGCTCCCGGCGCTCCAGCGTATCCCGGATCGCCGCGACCAGTGGCGGCGCCAGGAACCGCCCGCGCTCCGGCTGCGCCACCCGTAGATCGATCGCGGCCACCGCCGGCAGCGCCGCCCCGCCATGCCGGGTGGGCAGCGTCAGCCGCCGGTATCGCCCGGCCTCCACATTCACCAGCGTTTCCAGGCTGGGCGTGGCCGAGACCAGCACGACCGCCGCCTGCTCGAACCGGCCGCGCACCACGGCCATGTCGCGAGCGTGATAGACCACGCCTTCTTCTTGCTTGAACGCGGTCTCGTGCTCCTCATCCACCACGATCAGCCCGGGATCGGGGAACGGCAGGAACAGCGCAGACCGTGCACCTACGACGACAGGCGCCCGCCCGGCCGCCACCTCCCGCCAGGTGATCCGGCGGGTGCGCGACGACAGGTCAGAATGCCAGACCGCCGGCGCCACACCGAACCGCCGCTGGAACCGCTCTAGCCACTGGGAAGACAGCGCGATCTCCGGCAGCAGCACCAGTGCCTGGCGGCGGGCCCGCAGGCATTCGGCGACCGCTTCCAGATAGACCTCGGTCTTGCCCGATCCGGTCACCCCATCCAGCAGCGTGACTGAGAACCCCTGTCTCACCGCCGTCCGCAGCGCCGCACTGGCCTCTGCCTGATCGGCGGACAGCACTGGTCCGGGATGGTCCGGGTCGGGCCGGACGAAGGGCGGCCGGAGGGGCAACGGCGCGGCGACCAGCAGCCCGGCATCCGCCATGCCCCGCACGACCGCGGTGCCGACCCCCGCCGCACGGGCCAGATCGGTGGTGGAGCGCGGCTCTTCGGCTGCGAGGGCCGCCAGGACACGGCGGCGAGCCTCGGTCATTTTGAACCCCGACCCGTCGCAGGAGGAAAAATCCGCCCGCTGCCACCCGACCGCCCCCGGCCCGGTCTCCGGTGCGAGCACCCGCAGCGCCATCGCCATAACTTCCCCCGGCGGAGCCAGCGTGTACACCGCCATCCAGTCCACGAAGCGCCGCAGCGCCGGACGCATCGGCGGCGTGTCCAGGATCGCCGAGATCGGCTTCAGCTTGCGGTCGGGCGCGGCCTCTCCGGGCTGAGTGTCCCAGACCACGCCGATCGTTTCGCGCCCGTTCAGCGGCACCATCACGACGTCGCCGGGCGTGGGGGCCAGTTCGGTCGGCACGCGATAGTCGAACGGACCGGGGAACGGATAGGCCAGCATCACCGGAAGCCGCGGCACGCTCCTTTGCTTCCGATCAACCCCGTCCATGCTATATGATCCCTGCGGCCCCGAACGGGGCTCGCCTGGGAGATCCAGGTGCACCCGGGAATCGGATCCTTCGCATGAAATTTTTCGTCGATACCGCTGATGTGGCCGAGATCAAGGCCCTCGCCGAAAGCGGCCTGCTGGATGGGGTTACCACCAATCCCTCTCTGGTGGCCAAAACCGGCAAGAGGATGCGCGACGTGATCGCCGAGATCTGCGCCATCGTGCCCGGACCGGTCAGCGCCGAGGTGGCCGCGACCAAATACGACGACATGCTGGCCGAAGCCCGGGTCCTGCGGGAGATCGCCCGCAACGTCACCATCAAGGTGCCGCTCACGCCCGACGGCCTGCGCGCCTGCCGCAAGCTGGCCGATGACGGCACGATGGTGAACGTCACGCTGTGCTTCTCGCCTGCCCAGGCGCTGCTGGCCGCCAAGGCGGGCGCCAGCTTCGTCAGCCCGTTCGTCGGGCGGCTGGACGATATCGGGGAGCACGGGATGGGGGTGATCGCGGACATCATGGCCATCTTCCGCAATTATCCTTACCTGAAGACTGAGGTCCTGGTCGCCAGCGTGCGCAGCCCGATGCACGTCGTCGAGGCCGCCAAGCTCGGCGCCCACGTCGCCACCCTGCCCCCGGCGGTGCTGCGGTCGCTGTTCAACCATCCGCTCACCGACAAGGGGCTCGCCGCCTTCCTTTCCGATTGGGCCAAGACCGGGCAGCACATCGTCTGATCCAGCGCCAGTGACGTTTCCTCAGCGCGTTCCGAACGAGGCCGACGCGGCGCTCGTGGAAGCCTTCCTGCGCGAGCATCCCTCCTGGCTGGCCGACCGCTCGGAACTCTATCGCATCCTCACGCCGCCGCGGCGCGTGCATGGCGAACCGTTGGCGGACCACATGGCCGCGATGGTGGGCGCCGAACGGACCCACGCCGCGGCGATGACGGCGCGCGCCGACGGTGTGCTGGCCGCCGGCCGTGCCGCCGCCGGCCTCACCCAGCGCGTGCAGGCGGCGGTGCTCGCCCTGATCCATGCCGGCGACCCGATGGAGTGCGTGCACAGCGAATTTCCCGGGATGCTGGCAATCGACGCGGCCGGGCTGTGCATCGAGGACCACCTGCCGGGTGCGCGCGCCATCCCGGCAGGTGTTGTCGCCGGCCTGCTGGATGGACGCGACGTGGTATTCCGGGTTGATCCGGACGACGCTTCCTTGCTGCACGCCGAGGCCGCCCGGCTGGCCCGCCACGACGCGCTGGTGCGCGTGCCCTGGTCCGGTCCGCCCGCCCTGCTGGCACTGGTGACGCGCGACCCCGACTCACTCGATCCGGCACAAGGGGCGGGGGCGCTGGCATTTCTCGGCCGCGCCGTCGGCGCCGCTCTCGGGCGCTGAGCGTGACCGGCGAGGACGCACGCCAGCGCTTCCTCGACTGGCTGGGCAATGAGCGCCGCGCCGCGCCGCTGACTGTCGAGGCATACGGGACGGACCTTGCCGATTTCCTTGGCTTTCTGGTGCGCCATCTCGGGGCCGAGCCCGGCGAGAATGATCTTGCGGCGCTGCGGGCCGCCGATTTCCGCGCCTGGCTGGCCGCGCAGCACGCCGCCGGACTGGCCGCGGCGACCCGCGCCCGGAAACTGGCGGCGCTGCGCAGCTTCTACCGCTTCCTCGCCCGCCGCCACGGGCTGGAGAACCCGGCGATCCGGCTGGTCTCCACCCCGCGCGTCCGCCGCCCGGCGCCGCGGCCCCTGCCGCCGCACGATGCCCGCGCGGTCACCACCGACATCGGCGAAAACTCCGACAGCGCCATGATCCAGGCGCGCGATACCGCGCTGTTCACGCTGCTCTATGGCTGCGGGCTGCGCATCGCCGAGGCGCTGGCGCTGGACATCCGGGACGCGCCGCTGCCGGGAGCGACGGGGATGCTGCGCGTCACCGGCAAGGGCGCCAAGCAGCGGATCGTCCCGGTGCTGCCGGTGGTGCGCGAGGCGATCGCCGCCTGGCTGCCGCACCACCCCGATCGCCAGCCCGGCAGCCCGCTGTTCGTCGGCGTGCGCGGCGGGCGCCTCGATCCGGCGGTGGCGCAGCGGACCATGCGAGGCTTCCGGCGCGCGCACGGCCTGCCCGAACACGCGACCCCGCACGCACTGCGGCACTCCTTCGCCACCCACCTGCTGGCCGCCGGCGGCGACCTGCGCTCGATCCAGGAATTGCTGGGTCACGCCAGCCTGTCCACCACCCAGCGCTATACCGAGGTAGATGCCCAGGCGATGCTGCTGGTATGGAGCAAGGCGCATCCGCGGGCGGCGGCTGCGTGCGGTGCCGACCCCAGCCAGGGAACCGTCGAATGAACCCAGCCACGCAAGACGTCGTCTTCCTGTTCGACGTGGACAACACGCTGCTCGACAACGACCGCATCCAGTCGGACCTGCGCGCCCACTTGGCCGAGCATCACGGCGAGCGCGCCCGGGACCGCTACTGGGAGCTGTTCGAGGAATTGCGGAGCGAACTCGGCTACGCCGATTATCTCGGCGCGCTGGAGCGCTACCGGGTCGAGGATCTGCACGACCCGCGCGTGCTGCGGATCGCCAACTGGCTGGCCGATTATCCGTTCCCCGACCGTCTGTATGCCGGGGCGCTCGATGCGGTCAGGCACGCGCGGCAATGGGGCCAGACCGTCATCCTGTCCGACGGCGACGCGGTGTTCCAGCCGCGCAAGGTGGAATGCTCCGGCCTGTGGCGGGCGTTCGAGGACCGCATCCTGATCTACATCCACAAGGAGCAGGAACTGGACGACGTCGAGCACTGGTATCCGGCGCGGCACTACGTGCTGATCGACGACAAATTGCGCATCCTGGATGCCGTGAAGAAAATCTGGGGCACCCGCGTCACCACCGTGTTCCCCCGCCAGGGCCATTACGCGCTCGATCCCGAGGCCCTGGCCACCTATCCCCCGGCCGATATCCAGATTGACGGGATCGGCGACCTGGTCCGCTTTCAGTTGCCGGCACTCCTGCGGACCTGAGCGAAGAAGGATCCAGCCATGGCACATACAAAGCCGACCGAAACCGCGGCGTGGCGGGAGCTTGCGGCGCATCAGGCGAAGCTCAAGGACACCCATCTGCGGCAGCTTTTCGCCGATGATCCCGATCGGACGGAGCGCTTCTCGGCCGAGGCGGCGGGACTGTTCCTGGATTACTCCAAGAACCGCATCACCAATGATACGCTGCGCCTGCTGCTGCAGCTTGCCGAGCAATGCGGCGTGACGGCGCGGCGTGACGCGATGTTCCGCGGCGAGGCGATCAACACCACCGAGCGCCGGGCCGTGCTGCACGTGGCGTTGCGCGCGCCGCGCGATGCCACCATCCAGGCGGACGGCCGCAACGTGGTGCCCGAGGTGCATGCGGTGCTGGACCGGATGGCGGATTTCGCCGCCCGGGTCCGGGATGGGTCCTGGAAAGGCCACACCGGCAAGCGCATCCGCACGGTGATCAATATCGGGATCGGCGGGTCCTATCTCGGCCCGGAGATGGCGTATTTGGCGCTACGCCCGTTCACCGATCGCGCGCTGACGGTGCGCTTCGTGTCCAACGTCGATGGGGCGAACTTCACCGAGGCGACCCAGGGCCTGGACCCCGGGGAAACCCTGTTCGTCATCTCGTCCAAGACTTTCACCACGCTGGAGACGATGACCAATGCCGCCACCGCCCGCGCCTGGGTGGTCGGTGCGCTGGGCGCCGAGGCCGCGGTGGCGCGGCATTTCGTGGCGGTTTCCACCAACGCCGAGGGGGTGAAGAAATTCGGCATCGACGCGGCCAACATGTTCGGCTTCTGGGACTGGGTCGGCGGCCGCTATTCGATGGACTCGGCGATCGGCCTATCGACCATGATCGCCATCGGCCCGGATCATTTTCGCGACATGCTGGCCGGCTTCCATGCCATGGACGAGCATTTCCGCACCGCCCCGCTGGCCCGCAACCTGCCGGTCCTGCTGGGGCTGCTGACCGTCTGGTACAACAATTTCTTCGGCGCGCAGACCTTGGGGGTAATGCCGTACGCGGCGCCGCTGGCCCGTTTCCCCGCCTATCTCCAGCAGTTGCAGATGGAGAGCAACGGCAAGCACGTCGCGCTGGATGGCTCGCACGTCGAGTGGCAGACCGGCCCGATTATCTGGGGCGAGCCCGGCACCGACGGCCAGCACTCGTTCTACCAGTTGCTGCACCAGGGCACCAAGCTGATCCCGTGTGATCTGATCGGCTTCTGCGCCCCACTCAGCCCGCTGACCGCGCAGCACGATCTGCTGATGGCGAACCTGTTCGCCCAGGCCGAGGGGCTGGCGTTCGGCAAATCCGCCGAGGAACTGAAAGCCGAGGGGTCCCCGGACTTCCAGACGCCGTTCCGGGTGACCGAGGGCAACCGGCCGACCAACATTATCCTGGCGGAACGGCTGGACCCGCGCACGCTGGGCAGCCTGGTGGCGCTGTATGAGCACAGCGTGTTCACCCAGGGGGCGATCTGGGCGATCGATTCATTCGATCAATGGGGCGTCGAGCTCGGCAAAATGCTGGCCACGCGCATCATCCCGGAGCTGCAGGGCGCCGCCGAGCCGGCGCTGAGCCACGACAGTTCGACCAACGCGCTTATTCGCCGCTACCGGCGGCTGCGAGGGCCGGCTCGCTGACCGGTGCCGCTGGGGCTGTTGGCTCCGCTGGTGGGGATTGGGCCTCGAAGGCGTAATCCAGCCGCGCGTCCCATAGGCGCACCCCGCCGGTGATGCCGGCCTCGTTGTCCACGAGCTTCACTCGATCGGGCAAAGGCGGCTCGATCAGCCTTGCGTTGCCGCCGCCGATATAGAGCGTGTCGTAGCTGACCAGGGTATCGATGTAGCCGATCACCTTGCGGATGCGGCGGAGCCAATGGGCGCGACCGATCTCCTTCAGCGCCGCCTGGCCGACATACTGGTCGTAGGTCTTGCCGGTCTTCACCGGGTGCTGGGCCATTTCCAGGTGCGGTGCCAGCCGGCCGTTCTCATACAGGGCGAATCCCATTCCGGTGCCCATGGTCAGCACGCATTCGACCCCTTGCCCGCTGATCACCCCCAGGCCCTGAACGGTGGCGTCATTCAGCATGCGGGCCGGCCGGCCAAGCTTCTCGGCCAGCGTCGGGGCCAGCGGAAAGCCGTGCCAGTCCTTGGTGCCAAGATTGGGCGCGGTCAGCACCGCGCCGGCCCGCACCACCCCGGGAAAGCCAATGGAGATGCGGTCGAAATGCCCCAGCGGCCCGGCCAGTTCGACCAGCGCGGCGACCACGGCGGCGGGTTTCGCCGGCTTGGGGGTCACCACGCGGGCGGGTCCGGAGATCATCTTGCCGGCCGCGTCCAGAATCCCGGCCTTGAGATGACTGCCGCCGATATCGATCGCCAGGGTCAGGACGTCGGCCTGGTCACGTCGGGTGGTGCGGGGCATGGCGTTCTTCTCCGGATATCTTGCGGGGCAGCATACACATTCAAGCAGATGTTGTGCCGCGGTAAATCGCCCTTCTCGTTCGGAAGGAGGTTGGGGGCCGGTGGCGTAGGCGGCGGTGCTCGATAGCCGATCGGGGGGAAATCCGCCACTGGGAACTGCGGGCTTCCAAGAGAGACACCGATCGCACCCGGCAGTTCGGTTCCCGCACCTGCCAACCATTTATGGTTGTTTCGAACCTAGCCCGGTTGTATGCTGAGAACGGTAGGCAGGGCGGTGAGGACCGAGCCCCTGAGGGGCTTCGGAGGTCCGTTACGATGGTTCCACTTGTCCGTCCAAAATCCGGAAGCCTTCGAACCAAGCTCCTGGCGAGCGCCGGGGTAGCGATGGTGACCGCGGGCGCACAGGCGCGGACCTTGGTTCACCTCAAGCAGACGGTCTGGGGCTGCGTCAACCCCGACGTGGCGGCGACCATAAACGACGAGACCAATCCTGGCAGATATGACCCGGCCTGGGTGGCGCGGACCAGCGACATGGGCGAGTGCGTCGCAATCTCGCCCCGCAGCGTCTGGGAGCCGCTCACCGGCGACCGCAACGGCTTCACTTACGTCGCGTACCGGGGGACAACTGCAAGGCCTAGCTCGGTCTGGGTCCCGACGGCCGATCTTGTGTTCCTGCCTCCGGAGCCGGTGGCGCCAGCACCGGCAACCGTTATCTCCGAGCCGCTACCGCCGCCCGCAGCTTCGCCCGGGCCGCCCGTAACAGCAACACCCACCTCGACGCCCGCGCAACCGGACGTCGCACCACCGGCGCCGCAGGCCGTGGCACCGGAGCAGCCGCTCGCGCCCGCCGAGGGCGCGCCAGTACCCTGGACCGCAGCCTGCATTCAGGAACGACGGCGGGTCAGGCGTTAGAGGGCTGATCGTCCTGGGCATCATCGTTGTTGCGGTTTTTTTTTGGCGCTCGGTACGTAAGCGCAAAACCGCCCACTCCGGCGCTCGACGCACCCCAGCCAAGCCTAAGCAAGCAGCTGAGATGGTTGCTTTTCGAGTTGCGCTGTCCTCACGTACTCGAGGTCAACAAAAGCGCTCCGCCTCGGGAACCGGCGGCCTCGGACCGGAGGGGATCTTTCAGGATCGATCCTTCGTCGCTCGTGCGGACCGAGCCGAAGAAGGAACCCAAGACCAAAACATCGAGCGGTCCCGTCTGGCATCCGCCCGGCGCCCCGGTCCAAATTGCCGGTCATCTCGTCTCCGACGGCATGATCTACGTCGGCCGTTCGACCGGCAGGTTTGGCCACGTTGACGGATGCTTCGTGGACCCAAGCCTTCCCGTCGCTTCTTCCGCGCCGAGCGCCGGATCGCTCGGATATTGGCCGTCGTACGCGGGTATCACCCCGGAATGCAGGCGCGCTTACCTGGAATGGCTCGCGGCGGGGAAACGGTCGCCGTGCATCGATATCGGTTATGTCTTCCTATACTTCTATGGATTGGAGCGGCGGCTGTTCGTCGAGACGCCGCCCGCCGAAGAGGTCGGCGCGCTCGTTGCGGAAGTCGAGCGCCTCAGGACGATCTACGCCGGCAACCGGTCGTTCGACGGCTACAGCCGTCGCCTCCTCGACGCGGTCTTCATGTTGTACGGCATTGGCCAGGCGGGCGGGTTCGTTCCGGACCTGGGGACGCCAACCGGCGAAATGACGCTGCCCCTGAAGGTCGCTATCGGACGCGAAGCTGGCTGCCGGGCGTCCGCTGGGTTTCGATCTCGCCGTTGCGGGTCTGCTCGGATTGCATGACTTCTGCGCGATCCACCACGTCACGCTTGATTTGGGCAGAGCCGTATTCTTGGACGTCTTGCGCCCGCGTTTTCAGGCGGCCTTCCCGGGCGGCTTCGATCTGCGCAACCACAAGGACGCCCACCTCGACCTTCACTACAAGGGTGCCACTGCTGGGTTGTCGGTGGATCTTGCGGCCAAGCTGGACCTGCACCTGCCCGATCCGATTAAGCTCACCTGGACGAAGCTGCTGGACCTCGCTGGCACCGCGGCCCGCGAAATCGATCCCCATGTGAAGATGCTCGTCCATCATCCGGAAAAGTCAGGTTCTCTGGCGGCGCTCCTCACTTGCCCGCCCGAGCTCGCGCGCGTCACAGCGGCGGATGGCCGCCGCTGGATCGAACTGCTCCCGTCACCGGCGGCGGTCGGGTTCGGCGAGCTCGCGCGGCACGCCATAGGTGCCGTTGGCACCAAGTGGACGATTCGCCAGCATCGCCAGGTCGCCGAGGCGCTCGCGAAAATTGCTCGTGGAATGGAGCCCGATCCTGAGGACGGGACCGAGCACCTAGCCGACAATACCGTCGTTTACACATTTAAAGGCGCGAACGCGTCAAGCCCGCGCACGCGCGAATTCAAGACAGCCTCTGCGGCCGCCTCGCTCGTTGCCGGAATCGCGGCGGCGACGGCGCCTACCGAGCTCGTCGAGAGCTCTTGGCTGCAGCGTCTGCCGTCGCGTCTTGCGTTGAGCCGCGACGAGACGGTGCGGCTCGGAGCCCGCCTCGCTTGGCTGCGGGGATCGGGGTTCTCGCTAGCCAAGATCAAGCCCTTCCTTACCGAGGCCACTCGCGAGGAAAGGGAGTTTTGCGCCTGGTCGGCCACGGTTGCTGCAGGCGCCACCGGCACGATCGGCAAGACGCAGGTCGCCATGCTGGAGGCGATCTACGACACGCTGGGAGTTCCTCGCGGCTCTCTCTACGCAGGTCTGCATGCCGGCCTGGGCGCTGCGACGGTGACCACCGACGGTCCTGTGGACGTCGCGGAAGCGGTTCCGGAAATCCTTCACCCCGTTCCGCGCCCTCCGGCCGCGGTGCCTGTCGCCCACGCCAAGGACAAGCTTGCGTCCGTCCGCGCGGAGACGGAACGCGTCTCGGCCCTGTTGGCCAACGTCTTCAAGGGAGGAGAAGAGCCCGCTCCGGCGACACCACAAGCCGCCCAGGAAGGCCCGCTCGCCGGGCTCGACGCCGAACACTCGGGGCTCGTGCGTCAGCTCCTCCATCGCGCCGAGTGGTCGCGCGCCGAGTTCGACGCCGCCGCCGTAGCTACCGGTCTGATGCCCGGGGGCGCGATGGAGGCCATCAACGAGTGGGCCTTCGATCGCCATGGGGAAGGCCTGCTCGAGGACGGCGATCCGGTCCTAGTGAACGCCGCACTACTCCAGGGCGAAGCCGAGGCGGTCGCCGCCGCTGAATAAATTACCGAACCGGCCGCACCCGGCCTTTTACGGAGCCATCCCCGCCATGCCAGCCGTAATCCCCGTCAAGGAGCGCGACGGCGCGATCCAAGCACTCCGCGCGGGCGTCGTGCCTCGGACTCGGCATCCGCCACGTCCAGGTCGGTCGCGCCCGCGAGGTGCAGGAGACCATCCGCGACATGACTCGCATCGCCGAAGGCGGGTCCGCCGTACGCTTCGTCATCGGCGAATACGGCTCCGGCAAGACCTTCTTCCTTACCCTCGCCCGGAACGTGGCGGCCGAAAAAAAGCTGGTCGTGATGCACGCCGACCTGTCGCCGGAGCGCCGCCTGCACGCCAGCGGCGGCCAGGCGCGGCCTTTGTGCGCCGAGCTGGTTCTGAGCATGTCGACGCGCACGAAGCCCGAGGGGCAGCGCTTGGCGAGCGTCCTGGAGCGCTTTCTCGGGCGAAGTGCAGCAAGCAGGCGACCGCTGATCGCCGCGACGTCGGCGAGGTCATCCGCGAGCGGCTGGACGTCGTCCGCGAGGGCGTCGCCGGATTCGATTTTGCCGAGGTCGTGGTCCGGGACCTGGCAGGGCTTTGAAGAAGGAAATGAGATCCTCAAGGCCGCCGCCCTGCGATGGCTCCGTGCCGAGTACACGCTCAAGACGGAGGCACGAGAGGCGCTGGGCGTGCGCGCGATCGTCGACGATGCTGGCGTCTACGACCACCTCAAGGCAGTCTCGCGGCTCATCCGCCTCGCCGGTTACGACGGCACGCTCGATCGTCCTGGACGAGATGGTGAACCTCTACAAGCTGGTGAACTCCCAGGCGCGCAGGTCGAACTACGAGCAAATCTTCGCATCGTCAACGAAGTGCTCCAGGGCACGGCCGACCGGCTCGGGCTTCTATTTCGGTGGCACACCGGAATTCCTGATGGACAGCCGCCGAGGCCTGTTCTCCTACGAGGCCTTGCGGTCGCGCCTCGCCGAGAATTCTTTCGCGCGGAGGGCCTCGTCGACTTGTCTGGCCCGGTGATCCGCCTCCAGAGCCTCACCCCCGAGGAGATGCACGTCCTCCTGGAGCGGTTGCGTTTCCTCTGGGCGGGTGGAGACGCCAAACGCCTGCCGGTCCCGGACGAGGCCCTCCCCGCTTTTCTCACACATTGCTCAAAGAAGATCGGGGACGACTATTTCCGCACGCCCCGCAACACGATTAGGGCGTTCCTGGATCTGTTGGCTATCCTAGAGCAAAATCCAGGGTCAGACTGGGTAAGCTTGCTCGGCGCCGTCCACGTCGAGCCCGACCGGCCAGTGTCGCAGCCGGACATCGAGGACGTGCCGGCCCCACAAGGCGCAGGCGCCGGACGGCTCGCGCTCGACCGCCACGACGAGGACAGCTTGGCCACTTTCAGGCTCTGAAGTCGAGGTCGCGAGGCGGCCGCCACATGCGCCGCTTTTGACAGCCTGCACGAAAAGGTCCGCCGCTGGATCTGGCAGCAGGGCTGGGAAGGACTTCGCGACGTTCAGGAGCGCTCCATCCCGATCTTGTTGGCGGGCGACCGGGACCTGATCATCATGGCTGCCACCGCCGGTGGGAAGACGGAGGCAGCTTTCCTTCCCATCGTCTCACGACTCGCCAGCGACCCGCCCACCGCGGGCGACGGGTTTCAGGCAATCTACGTCAGCCCCATGCGGGCCCTGATAAACGACCAGTTCGGACGCATGGAGAGCCTCTGCGCGGGACTTGGACTCGAGGTCACGAAGTGGCATGGCGACGTTTCCGCGAGCGTGAAGGCAAAGGTCCGCAAGAACCCGACCGGCGTCGTCCTGATCACCCCGGAATCCCTGGAAGCCATGCTCGTCCGGCGGGGCAAGGAGGTCGGACGCCTGTTCCGGGGCCTTCGCTACGTGGTCATCGACGAGATCCACGTGTTCCTGGGCGAGCCGCGCGGAAAGCAACTGCAATCCATATTACACCGGATCGACCTGGCCGCCCGGACGACCCCAGTCCGGGTGGGACTTTCCGCCACCTTGGCCGACGAGGAGCTGCCTGCGTTTTCCTCAGACCGCTGGCCCCTTCCGCGGCGTGTATGTCCTTCCAGCCGGTCCAAGCAGTCCCCAAATCAAGCTCCAGCTGCGCGGCTACGTCCGTAGGCCGATTCCGGCGCGCGCCGGAATCCGCACGCGGCGGAGAGGAAACGGTCGCGCCGGTCGATCCGGCGGATGTGTCTTCGATCAAGCACCTGTTCGACACGCACCGCGGCCACCGAAGCCTGATATTCGCGGGCTCCCGGGCACTGGTCGAAACGACGACGGTCCAGCTCTCCGAGATTACCGAGGCGAACGGCGTGCCCGAGGAATTCTTTGCCCATCACGGCAATCTGTCGCGCGAGCACCGCGAGGACGTTGAACGACGGATGAAGGACAGTAGCCGTCCCGCCTCCATCGTCTGCACGACCACGTTGGAGCTCGGCATCGATGTGGGCGACATCGAGGGGGTGGCTCAGCTGGGCTCCGGCCACACCGTCTCCGGCATGCGGCAAAGGCTGGGCCGCTCCGGCCGCCACCCTGGTCAGGCCGCCGTGATGCGGGTCTATGTCAAGGAAACTGAGCTGACCGACCGCGCCATCCGCTGGACGCGCTTCGTGTACAGGACCGTGCAGGCGGTAGCGATGCTTAACCTGATGCTCAGGAAGTGGAACGAGCCGCCCGATCCGGCGCGGCTGCACCTCTCCACGCTTCTCCATCAGGTCATGGCCCTGGTCGCCCAACACGGTGGCACGACGCCAGTAGAGGCATGGAAGGTGCTCGTCGGGAGCGGCATCTTCACCGGCGCGGACGTCGCCCTTTTCAAACGTCTGCTGCACCGGATGGGCGATCCTGAGGTCGGGCTGCTCGAGCAGGCCAGGGACGGCACGCTGCTACCCGGACCGGCAGGCGAACGTCTGCTCGAAAGCCGGGACATCTTCGCGGTGTTTATGTCGCCCGAGGAATACAAGGTCATCGCCGAGGGCGGCCGCGCCATCGGCCGGGTGCCCGGCGACAATCCCTTCGCACCAGGTCAGATGCTGATGCTGGCCGGGCGTAGGTGGCGAATCGTCGAGGTGGACGGCGAGCGCCGCGAGCTGTCCGTCCGTCCGGCTCGCGGCGGCAATCCGCCGATCTTCGGCGGCGACCCCGTGCCGCCCGCCGACGGCGTCGTGGACGAGATGCGCCGGGTTTACACGGAGTTCGAAATCCCGACCTACCTCGACACGAACGCCAAGCAACTACTCGTCGAGGCTAGGACCACGTTCGACCGGTTTGGCCTGAGGAACTCGACCGTTGCCCGCCACGAAAGCCAACTGCTCCTCTTCCCCTGGGTCGGCGAACGGCGCCAGCGCGCCCTTGTGCTGGCGTTGACGGAAGCGGAGCTGGAACCTGCGCCGCTCGGTTTGGCGATCGGGCTGCCGGCCGAGCAGCAAGCCGCCTTGATGGACGAGTTGCGTACACTGGCGGATGGCGCCGCGCCGGACCCGCTTCAGCTCGCGATGCGCGTCAAAAACAAGGAGCTTGAGAAGTTCGATGCCTTCCTCGGCGACGACTTGTTGACCCTGGCATGGGCGCGCGACCGCTTGGACGTAGCGGAACTTCCGCAACTCGCGGGAGACCTCTTGAAATCCTTGACCAACGACTGACCCGTACGCGGCGCGGGCCCACGCCAAGGACGCTCCCGGGCCTTACTGCTACTTTCGATACAACACGTCCGGACCGCGCTTCGCTCCGGAGGTCATGAAGTCCTCGTTGTTCGCTATCGAGAAACGAACCCTGTCGGTTAAGCGGCCGAGTTGTCCATCCGCGCGTAGATCGGCAGCCTGACAGCCAAACCCGGACCGTGAGCGGCGAGTCCGCTAAAATCGGGGGGGCCGAGAGCGGTCATTCGGGCAGGCCGCCAGCATCACATCTTCCGCCCCGGCATCCGATGCCGGAACGCCAGCGCCTCGGCCACATGCACCCGCCCGACCACGGCAGCGCCAGCCAGGTCGGCGATGCTGCGGGACACCCGCAGGATCCGCGTGTAGCCGCGCGGCGAGAGCCGCAGCTTCTCCATCGCCTGCTCGGCCAGCGTCTGCGCATCGGCAGCCAGTGCCAGATGCCGCGTATCCGATTCGGCATTGCTGCCCGGGCCACCCTCGCCGCTGCGCGCCGCCTGGGCCGCGCGCGCCCGCGCCACCCGGGCCGCCACCACCGCACTCTGTTCGCCACGCGGTGCGCGCGCCAACTCGGCGGCCGAGGCGGGCTGCACCTCCACCGTCAGGTCGATCCGATCCAACACCGGGCCGCTGATCCGGTTCTGGTAGTCCTCACCGCAGCGCGGCGCCCGCCCGCATTCCCGCCCGGCATCGCCGAAATAGCCGCAGCGGCACGGGTTCATCGCCGCGACCAACTGGAACCGCGCCGGATAGGTGATGTGCGCGGCGGCCCGGGCCACCGTGGTGCGGCCGGATTCCATCGGCTGGCGCAGCGATTCCAGCGCCGGCTTGGGAAATTCCGGCAGCTCATCCAGGAACAGCACGCCGCGATGGGCCAGCGACACCTCGCCGGGCCGGGCGCGCTGGCCGCCGCCGGACAGCGCCGCCTGCGACGCCGAGTGGTGCGGCTCGCGGAATGGCGGCCGCATCACCAGCCGCCCGCCGTCCAGCAGGCCGGCGACGCTGTGGATCATGCTGACCTCCAGCGCCTGCGCCGGCGTCAGGTCGGGCAGCAGTCCCGGCAGCCGCGCCGCCAGCATCGACTTGCCGGCGCCGGGAGGGCCGATCAGCAGCAAATTGTGGCCGCCGGCGGCGGCGATCTCCAGCGCCCGCTTGGCGGTTTCCATGCCCTTCACGTCGGCCAGCTCCGGGCCGCGCGGGGTCTCCGCCACGCCGGCGGGCTGCGGCGGGGTCAGCACCTGGGAGCCGCGGAAATGGTTGATCAGGCTGAGCAGGTCCGGGGCGGCCAGTACCTCGATGCGGCCGGCCCAGGCCGCCTCGCCGCCCTGGGCGGCCGGACAGATCAGCCCGAGGTCGCGCGCCGAGGCGCCCATCGCCGCCGGCAGCACCCCGGCGACCGGATGCAGCGTGCCATCCAGGTGCAACTCGCCCAGGGCGGCGTAACCGTCGATCTCATCGCGCGGCAGCACGTCCATCGCGGCCAGCACGCCGAGTGCAAGCGGCAGGTCGAAATGGCTGCCCTCCTTCGCCAGATCGGCCGGAGCGAGGTTGATCAGCACCCGCCGCGGCGGCAGCGACAGGCCCATGGCGGCGAGGGCGGCGCGCACCCGCTCCCTCGCTTCTCCCACCGCCTTGTCGGGCAGGCCAACGACCAGAAACGCCGGCACCCCGGCAGAGATCTGCACCTGCACTTCCACCGGCACGGCTTCGATGCCGGCAAAAGCGAAGGTGCGGATGCGGGCAATTGCGGCGGCGGATGAGTATGCGTTCATCGCCGCAGTCTGGGTGGGCATTGGTGAACACGGGGGTAACGCCGGTTCCTCGACGTCACGATCGACGACACCCCGTACTGACGCAGCGGGCTAATTCGGCATGGCCAGCATCTTGTCACTCAAGAGGTTACCGTCCTCGTCGATCCCAGGTCCTTCATGAGCTTGGAATATGTGGTGTCGATAGTATCGTGACACGCGTCGAACGTCTTGAACGTGGCGGCGGTTTGAGATCCACTCTCGCGTAGGTTCGCATACAACTCGTCATCAAGTGCTGCAGCCGGAGCCGATATAGCTAATACCATCTGATATCCCTTCAGGGTGTGACCACTGGCCTTAGAAGCGGGCACGCAGTAGGACACGAAAAGGTCATCAGTATTAAGCTTCACGCCGGCGGGATGGTTGGTGTTAAGGCTATTTTGGACGTTCTCAGCACCGCTGTATGTCACTGAACCAGTGGTACGGTATACGGTGATCGTCTGACCAGTCATGAGAACCGTCGTCCTGACACGTGCTTCTCACCTTTGGCACTCTTACCAGGCTTACACACCGCGTATATCAGTTTGAAACCTACGTCGTGGTTGGCGATCATATATGGTAGTGACGTAAGCTTCTTACCCCATTCGGCATCAGACGCCTTCTGTTCTGCATCAGCCTTGGCATCATCCTCCGCCCGCTGTTTTGCTGCCTGCACAACCGCTAGTGCGTCCTCCTTGATCCGATAGAAGTAGACCATAGTGTTTTCGTCGTTTGAGTTCTTACGGTAGTCTACCTCGATGGCTTTCAGGGTATTGCCTGAGTTCTCGATCGACGGATCATCCACGTTATGTGACGCCATCTCAGCCTTCCAGTTTAACTCGACCATGAATATCATACCCTTCGGTCGGACGCTGACCCAAGAGTAATTCTGATCTTTGAGTGACTGGGCATAGCGGAGTGGGTTCTTGGCCTCGGCGTCACCGTTTGCCTTGACTGTATACCAGTCTCCGTCACTGATGGCGTAGTCCCATCTGAGCGACATGATAGCCTGGCCGGCTACCGTCAGCCCTAAATCCATGCCCGTTGCTAACTCATCTGGGCATCCATTTGGTGGTGTCAAATGACTGAGCCGCAGCAGAGTTGACACATCTTCAATCGTGTCAATCGGTGTGAATGACATGTAATGCATGTCCTTGAGCGCCTCATGAGCGGCCTCCTGTATGCTTATATTTGCATCTCGGCAGCCGAGGTGTGCGGCAGTCGGTTGCGCAAGCGCCGGCCGCGGGATAGACCCTCGCGACTATCGGCTTTGTTCCGGACACCCGACGCTCGGGCGTATCGGCATCTTCAGGCCGCCATATCGGCCGCCTGTCACAGTTGACCCTGTAAACCGACTTTCTGCCGGCGACGCAGAGATTTATCGGCTGTCCGAAGCGGCCGGCGAAGCCAAGGAGGAAACACATGTCACTCACCAACACGCCCGATCCGGCCGTCCGGAAAGCGGTGGTGAAACAGGACCTGGAAAGCGTTCTGCACCCGATCGTTCAGCACAAGGCGCTGGAGACCAAACAGATGGTCGTCACCGGCGGCCAGAATTCCACGGTCTTCGACGCCGACGGAACCAGCTACCTGGATGCGATGGCGGGTCTGTGGTGCGTGAACATCGGCTATGGCCGTGTCGAACTGGCCGAGGTCGCAGCCGAGCAGATGCGGCAACTGTCGTATTTCCCGCACACCGCGATGAATGTGCCGGCTGCGGCGCTGGCCGATAAGATCAATGGCCTGATGGGTGGCGGCTACCATACCTACTTCGTCAACTCGGGGTCCGAGGCGAACGAGGCCGGGTTCAAGATCGCGCGCCAATACATGAAACACGAACATCCCGGCAATTATCGATTCAAGACCGTCAGCCGCTATTTCGCCTATCATGGCACCACGCTGGCCACCCTGGACGCCGGCGGCATGGGTGAGCGCAAAGCGAAGTTCGAGCCATTCTCGGGCGATTTCGTACACGTCGCGCCGCCCTATTGCTACCGCTGCCCGTTTGGCCTGACCTATCCGAGCTGCGAGCTGGCCTGCGTCAAGAACATGGAAACCACGATTCTCGGCGAAGGGCCCGAGACGGTGGCGGAGGTCATCGTCGAACCGGTGATGAGCGGCATCGGTATCGCCGTCCCGCCCGACGAATACCTGCCGGAGGTGGAAAGCCTGTGCCGCAAATATGGCATCCTGCTGCACGTGGATGAGGTGATCAACGGCTTCGGCCGCACCGGCAAGATGTTCGGGCATCAGCACTACAACGTTTCACCTGACATCATCGCCATCGCCAAGGGCATTTCCAGCGCCTATATGCCGATTGCCGCGACCGTGGTGAAAAACAAAGTGTTCGACAGCTTCTACGGCGACCCGGCGGACAACCGGCAGGTCGGTCAGGTCAACACCTATGGCGGCCATCCGGTCGCCGCCGCGGTCGCCCTGCGCAATATCGAAATCATGGAAGCCGAAAAACTGGCGGAACGCTCGGCCACAATGGGCGCGTACCTGCTCGACGGGCTGCGCACTTTGCTGAGACACCCAATCGTCGGGGATGTGCGCGGCAAAGGACTGCTGGTGGGTGTAGAACTGGTAACGGACCGCGCCACCAAGGAGCCGTTGGGTGCGGCCCAGATGACCGCGATCATCGATTTCTGCCGCAATAACGGTCTGCTCGTGGGCCGCTCCGCCGGTGGGCGTCGCTACAGCAACACCATCACGATGTCCCCGCCGTTGGTCATCACCCGCGCCGAATGCGACCGTATCGTCGAGATTCTGGATCGCGCCCTGTCAACTCTGGATCTCGACTGATCGCTGTCAGACCCGGCCACCGTCATGCCCGGCCTTCGCCGCGACGAAGGCCGGGCATCCACACCTTCGCTGATGGCATCAAAGTGAAGCGTGGATGGTCGGCCGTAGCCTGTCCTCGGGCCGGTCTCTGGCCGGGCCCGTGGGCCAGAATAACGCTGGCAGCGCCCAGCCGGGCAAGGTCAATCTTTTTGCCGGTTTCTGTTTAGGCGAAATTCAGCCTGCAGGACCCGTTGCGCCTCTCCCGCCTACGCGAGAGGCCGGATCGACGCGAGCCGGCCGAGGCCCCCGCGCGACACCCTCACCCCCCGCGCAGCGCACGGCGACCTCTCCCGCAAGCGGGAGAGGTCGGCTATGGTCAGCCGCCGGTCACGCTCATGTGGCGGGCGACCGCCGGGCGATCGTGGCGGCGGTCGATGATGAAATCGTGGCCCTTCGGCTTGCGGCCGATGGCCTCCTGAATTGCAGCATCCAGTTGCGCGTCGGTGGCACCGTTGCGCAGCACGGCGCGCAGGTCCGCCTGATCGTCCTGCCCCAGGCACATGTACAGCGTGCCGGTGCAGGTCAGCCGCACGCGGTTGCAGCTTTCGCAGAAATTGTGGGTCATCGGCGTGATGAAGCCGATCCGCTGTCCGGTTTCCGCGACACTGAAGTAGCGGGCGGGACCGCCGGTGCGGTACTCCGATTCCTCCAGCGTCCAGTGCAGCCGTAGCCGGGCGCGGACGACCGAGAGCGGCAGGTACTGCTCGGTGCGGTCGCCGCTGATGTCGCCCATGGGCATCGTCTCGATCAGGCACAAGTCGAAGCCGTGCTCGCCGCACCAGGCGAGCAGGGTGTCGAACTCGTGCTCGTTCACGTCCTTCATGGCGACGGCATTGATCTTGACCGCGAGCCCGGCGGCCTTGGCGGCGAAGATGCCGTCCAGAGTCTGCTCGATGCGGCCGCGGCGGGTGATCTCGGCAAAGCGCTGGCGGATCAAGTGTGTCGAGTGAAACATTGACCCGGCGGACCCCTGCCGCGCGCAGCGCCTCCGCGTTCTTCGCGAGCTGGGTACCGTTGGTGGTGACGGTCAGCTCATCGAGCCCCCGCGCGTCGCCGTGGGGGGGTCGGGCCAAGCCGCGCGCCGAGGCTGCGGAACAGCCGCATCACATCGCGCCGGACCAGCGGCTCCCCGCCGGTCAGCCGGATCTTGCGGGTGCCCAGCCGGATGAAGGCACCGCAGATGCGGTCCAGCTCCTCCAGCGAAAGAACGTCGCGCTTCGGCAGGAACGTCATGTCCTCTGCCATACAATAGACGCAACGAAGGTCGCAGCGGTCGGTCACCGACACGCGGAGGTAGGTGATGGACCGGCCGAACGGGTCGATCATGATGGAACTCGGGTCCCCAGCATGACGAGTCACTTGCGCCGTTGCGGGCGGGTGTTCAAGGGAGGGCGAGCGGTTCGTCGTCCGGGTCGCATGGTTCCAGCGCCACCACCTGCGTGTTCACCAGCACTTTGCCGGCGTGCTCGAAATTGACCGTGACGCGATGGCCGAGGGCGGACTGGACCTGCCCGGGCCCCCAATCGGGGCGAGAGGGATGACGGACCCACTGGCCCGGCTCGATCACAGCTCCGGGTTCCGGTTGCATGTCTGACCTTCGCTGTGCCCCTTCTCGCATACCGCAGTATGTTACACGACCGGAAAAATTAATGATCGACTTTTTGATGTTATCCCATCATTAATGAGACGTTACCGCTTAGAGCGGGCGTGGCAGATGAACGCCGTGGCGTGCGCAGCAACAGAAGGTTCCATCGGCATGGCAAATTCCATAGCAGATCCGCTGCGGTTGTCCGAGCTGGTCGCATTGCGGCTGTGCCATGATTTTGGCGGGCTTCTCGGCACTCTGACCGGCGCGCTGGAACTGTGCGCCGATGCGGCGGGACCGTCCTCCGAGCTCGCCACGGCCACCGAAGCAGCATCCGAGCTGACCGCCCGGCTGCAACTGCTGCGTGAAGCCTGGGCAGGGGACGGGTCCGGACTGGATCTGCGTGGTCTGCAGGCGCTGGCCCGCGGGTTGCCTGGCGCACACCGGGTACGTCTCGATGTCTCGGCGTTGCCGCCGGATGCGGCATTCCCTCCGAGCATGGCTCGGTTGCTCCTCAACGTGCTGCTGCTGTCGGCGGAAAGCCTGCCGCGGGGCGGAACCGTCGGGCTCGCCGCGGCTGGCGGGCAGGACGTGCTGGTGACGATTTCGGGTCCGCGTGCCGGCTGGCCACCGGGGCTGGCGGCCAGCCTGACCGATCAAGCCGCCGCCTCCGCCTGGGCGGCGCTGACGGGCCCGCGCACGCTGATGGCGCCGCTGGTGGCTCTGCTGGCCAGCCAGCTCGGCATTCGCCTGTCGATCCTGCTGCCGACGGGGCGGAGCCGCCGCGCCAGCCCGCCGCCCCTGTTGCTAAGTCCGCCACCGGGATAGCGCGCCATTCGCGCTGCCGCTTTACCTTTCGTTCGGGCTCCCGGCGCAGGATCAGCCCCGCCGCATCCGGCCGGGCCGCCCATGGACGAACTGCTCACCGAATTCGTTATCGAAACCACAGAAAGCCTCAATGAGCTGGATTCCGCCCTCGTCCGGCTTGAGCGGACGCCTGATGATCGTGCCACGCTGGCGCTGATCTTCCGCCTGGTACACACGATCAAAGGAACCTGCGGGTTCCTCGGGCTGCCGCGGCTGGAGCACGTGACCCACGCCGCCGAAACCGTGCTGGGCCAGGTGCGCGACGATGAGCTGCCGGCCACGCCGGAGGTCGTCAGCCTGGTGCTGGAGGCGCTCGATCGGGTCAAAGCGATCATTGCTGGGCTTGCTTCCTCCGGGGTGGAGCCGGACGGCGACGACCGGACGCTGATCGCCGCGCTCGACCGGGCCGGCAAGGGATCATCAAGCGAGCGCCAGGCGAGCAAGGGACCGGCGTGCCCCCCGGGCGACCCGGACCTGGATATCCCGGATCACGACGCCATCGCCACCGACCTGATGACCGCCGATGCCCTGACCGCCGACCCCATGGCCGCCGACCCCATGGCCGCCGACCCGGTCACCGCGCCAACCATCCGCGTCGCGATCGATCTGCTCGATCACCTGATGACGCTGGTGAGCGAACTGGTGCTCACGCGCAACCAGCTTCTCCAGCTCGCCCGCGGCCAAGAGGCCAGCGGGTTTGTCCCGCCGTTGCAGGTGCTGTCGCAGCTCACGTCGGAGTTGCAGGAAGGGGTGATGAAGACGCGCATGCAGCCGATCGGCAACGCCTGGAACAAGCTGCCGCGCATGGTCCGCGACCTGGCCCGCGATCTCGGCAAACAGATCGAGGTCACCTTGCGCGGCGCCGAGACCGAGCTGGATCGCCAGGTGCTGGAGCTGATCCGCGACCCGCTCACGCATATGGTGCGCAACGCGGCCGATCACGGACTGGAACGGCCTGGCGAACGGCGCGCCGCCGGCAAACCGGACACCGGCACGATCGCGCTGAACGCCTTCCATGAAGGGGGCCACATCGTGATCGAGGTCGCCGATGACGGCCGCGGATTGTCGGTGGAACGCATCCGCGCCAAGGCGATCGCGCAAGGTCTGGCGACCGAGGCGGACCTGGCTCGGCTGCACCAATCGCAGCTTCTGCGGTTCATCTTCCGCCCGGGTTTTTCCACTGCCAGCGCGATCACCGCGGTGTCCGGTCGCGGGGTGGGCATGGACGTGGTGAAGACGAATATCGAGCGGATCGGCGGCACCGTCGAACTTCGCAGCATCGCCGGTGCCGGCACCCGGTTCACCATCAAGATCCCGTTGACGCTGGCCATCGTGTCCGCCCTGCTGGTCGCCGCCGGGGGCGAGCGGTTCGCCATCCCGCAGCTCTGCGTTCGCGAGTTGGTTCGCGCCGAGGGCGAGGGCTCCGGCGGCCAGGCCGTCATCGAGCGCATCAACGACACCGCCGTACTGCGGCTGCGCGACCGGCTGCTGCCGCTGGTGAGCCTGCAGGAGCTGCTGCGGCTGCCGCCGGCGGCCGAGGCTGGCGTGTCGCCGATCATCGTCGTCACCCAACTCGGCAGCGAACTGCTCGGTCTGATGGTCGATCGCGTGTTCGACACGGAGGAGATCGTGGTCAAGCCGATGGCGCCGATGCTGCGGCACATTGGCTTGTTCAGCGGCAACACGATCCTGGGTGACGGGTCGGTGATCATGATCCTTGATCCCAACGGTATCGCGCGTGCCTGCGGAATCGATTCGGGCGCCGGTGCAGCGGGCGATCGCCGGGCGGACGATGCGGCGGCAGCGTCGCCGGCGGCGGCACCGACGCCGATGCTGCTGTTCCATGCCGGCGGGCCGCAGCTTCTGGCGGTGCCGCTCCATTTGCTCTCGCGCATCGAACAGATCCCGCGCGCGGCGATCGAGCCATCCAGCGGCCCGGCGGTGACCCAGTACCGCGGCCGCCTCATGCCGCTTATCCCGCTGTCAGATCAACTGGATCAGGACAGCCCGCTGCAGCAGGTTCTGGTGTTCGCCGAGGCAGCCCGCAGCGCCGGACTGCTGCTGGACGAGATCGTCGATGTGGTGGAGGACCGGCTGGAGATCGAGCTGGCGGGCGCGGCGCCCGGATTGCTGGGAACCGCGGTGATCGGCGGACGCGCGGCTGACGTGATCGACACCGGGTATTGGTTGACCCGGGCGTGGCCGGATTGGTTCGGGGATGCTGCTTCCGCGCCGGCCGCCGTGGCGGCCTGACGGTGGGAACCGCGGTGGCAGAGCGGCAGTTCGTCACGCTGATGATCGCCGGTCAGCTTTGCGGGATCGATGTCCGGTCGGTGCGTGACGTGCTGGGAGAGCAGGCTACCGCGCGAATTCCACTGGCTCCGCCGGAAATCGCCGGAAGCCTCAATTTGCGTGGACGGATCGTGACGGCGATCGACCTGCGTTGCCGGCTGGGATTGCCGCCGGGACCGCCGGGGGTGCCGCGCATGTCGCTGGTGGTCGAGCAACGAAACGAGCTGTATGCGTTGCTGGTGGATCAGGTTGCGGAAGTAACGTCCTTCGCGGCGAGCGCGTTCGAGGCGGTTCCACCCACGCTGTCGGCGGCCTGGGCGGCGGTGAGCGGCGGCATTTACCGGCTGGATCGCGGGCTTCTTCTGGTGCTGAACATCGACCGGCTGCTGGCGGTGGGAGAGGCACGGTGATGGCGCGTGCCGCCAAAAATTCGTCATTCCGCGAAGAAGCCGTCATTCCTGCGAAAGCGGGAATCGAAGGTAGTCACGCATGCAAGTTTTAAGCACCGTCGGAGCGTGAGGTTCACGAGGAATTACCGCATCAAGCTCCTGGTCTATCTGGAAATGCACGATACGATGCCGGACGCGATCCGGCGCGAGAAACAGATCATGAAGTGGAACGGCGATTGGAAGATTGCCTGATCCGCCTGCGACGGCGGGCTTTCACCGGCTGCTCCGGTGTTGCGCGCGGCGCCTGGATTTCCGCTTTCGCGGGAATGACGCGCGGGGCGGGAACGACAGCCAGGGCGGCCACTTCAGACCGTGAGCCGGCATGATGGCAGCGGACGTCCCGACTGCCGCCGAACCCCTGATCGCCCGGGTGATGGTATGCGACAACTCGGCTGTCAGCCGGGCCGCGCTCACCCGCATCCTTGAATCGGACCCCGGCGTCCGCGTGGTCGCACGCGCCGGCAACGGCCGTCAGGCGCTGGACGAACTGCAGCGCACCGCGGTCGATGTCGTGCTGCTGGATATCGAAATGCCCGTCATGGATGGGCTCGCCGCGCTGCCTGAGTTGTTGCGGATTTCGCCCGGGGTGCGGGTGATCATGGCCTCCACGCTCACCACGCTTGGCGCCGAGGCCAGCTTGCGAGCGTTCCGCCTTGGCGCGGCCGATTGCGTGGCCAAGCCCAGCGCGCTGACCGCGCTCGGCGCGGAGGCGTTCCGCCGCGAGTTGCTGGACAAGGTGAAAGGGCTGGCGCAGCCGCTGCGCAGCGTAGCGCCGACCCACGGGCTGGCGCTGCGTCCCGCCGCGGGTCAGCGGCCGGAGCTGCTGGCCGTGGGCGCCTCCACCGGCGGCCCGCAGGCGCTGTTTACGCTGATCCAGGGCCTCGGGCGCGATGTGCCGGTGCCAGTCGTGGTAACCCAGCATATGCCGCCGATCTTCACGGCGATACTGGCCGAGCACGTGAACCGGCTGGGCGTGCTGCCGTGTTCTGAGGCGGCGGACGGCGAAACGTTGGCGCCTGGCCGCATCCATCTCGCGCCAGGCGACCGCCATCTGCTGCTGCAGAGCAGCGGCGGTGCCATGCGGGCGCGGCTGCTGGACGGCCCACCGGTGAACTATTGCCGACCCTCGGTGGATCCGATGCTGGAAAGTGCCGCCGACGCCTGCGGCGGTCGGGTGCTCGTCGCGATGCTGACGGGCATGGGCCAGGACGGCCTGGCCGGTACGCGGCGGGTGATCGAGGCCGGCGGCACCGCAATTGCCCAGGACGAGGCCAGCAGCGTGGTCTGGGGGATGCCCGGTGCGGTGGCGCAAGCGGGGCTGTGCCACGCGGTGCTGCCGCTGGACCGGATCGCGCCGCGGCTGCTGGCGCTGCTGCACGGATGGCGCACATGAAAGCGCCGCTCTCGCCCGCCGCGTTCGGCGTCATCGCCGATCTGGTGAAGGCACGCTCGGGCCTGATCATCGGCCCGGACCAGGGCTATCTGCTGGAAACCCGGCTCGCCGCGATCGTGCGGCGCGAGAAACTGCGCGACCTGACGGCGCTTGCTGAACTTTTGCTCGCCGGTACCGGCGATCCGCTGGCGCGCGACGTCGTCGAGGCAATGATCACCAACGAGACGTTGTTCTTCCGCGACACCACGCCGTTCGACGATTTCGCGCAACGCACGCTGCCGCGGCTGCTGCAATCGCGGCCATTCGGTGGACCGCTGCGCATCTGGTCGGCCGCCGCCGCATCCGGGCAAGAAGCTTACTCGATCGCCATGATCCTGGCCGAAAACAGCGCCGCGATCGGCGCGCGGCAGGTCGAGATCCTGGGCACCGACCTGGCCCGCGAGCCATTGGCCCGTGCACGCCGCGGCCTCTATTCGCCGTTCGAGGTGCAGCGCGGGCTGTCGCCGCAGATGCTGGCGCGGCACTTCCGCCAGGAGGCCGGCGGCTGGCGGATCAAGCCGGCGTTGCGCGCCGCGGTGACGTTCGGCGAATGGAACCTGCTGTCCGACCTGGCGCCGCTTGGCCGATTCGACGTGGTGTTCTGCCGCAATGTGCTGATCTATTTCGACCATGCGACCAAGGCGCGCGTGCTGGACGCGATCGCCCGCCAGTTGGCGCCGGACGGTGTACTGTATCTCGGCGGCGCGGAGACGGTGCTGGGCCTGACCGACCGGTTCACCGCCGTGCCGGACCGCCAGGTTTTCGTGCCGGCAGGTTCAGCCGGAGGCATGCAGGAGCCGCCGCCCCCTTTTCCCGGCGACGCTTCTGCGGTCCACTGGCCGACCCGTTCGGCAGGAGGCACCCAGGTGGCGCGCACATATCGGATCGCGGTCATTCCCGGCGATGGCATCGGCAAGGAGACCGTGCCGGAATCGCTCAAGGTGCTGGACGCCGCCGCCCGCCGGTTCGGCTTCACGCTTGATTTCGCCCATTACGATTGGTCCTGCGAGACCTACAAGCGGACCGGCGCGATGATGCCGGCGGACGGTATGGAGAAGCTGGCCGAATCGGATTCGATCCTGCTCGGCGCGGTGGGCTGGCCGGGCGTGCCGGACCATGTCTCGCTGTGGGGGTTGCTGATCCCGATCCGCCGCGGGTTCGACCAGTACGTGAACCTGCGGCCGTGCAAGCTGATGCCCGGAGTGCGTACGCCGTTGGCCGGGCGCACCGAGGCGGACATCGATTTTTATGTGGTGCGCGAGAACACCGAGGGCGAGTATTCGTCGGTCGGCGGACGGATGTTCCAGGGCACCGAGCGGGAGTTCGTGTCGCAGCAGAGCGTGTTCAGCCGCAAGGGCGTCGATCGCGTGCTGCGCTATGCGTTCGAGTTGGCGGCTTCGCGCCCGAAGCAGCATTTGACGTCGGCCACCAAGTCGAACGGCATCACGTTTACCATGCCGTACTGGGACGAGCGGTTCGCCGAGATGGGGCGTGGGTATCCGGCAATTCGTACTGATCAGTATCACATCGACATTTTGTGCGCGCATTTCGTGCAGCATCCGGACTGGTTCGACGTGGTGGTCGGGTCCAACCTGTTCGGCGATATACTCAGCGACCTTGGGCCGGCAGTGGCGGGTTCGATCGGCATCGCTCCGTCGGCGAACATCAACCCGGAGCGCGTTTTCCCCTCAATGTTCGAGCCGGTGCATGGATCGGCGCCGGATATCGCCGGACGTTTCATTTGCAACCCGATTGGCCAGATCTGGTCGGCGGCGATGATGCTGGAGCATTTGGGCGAGCAGGCGGCGGGCGATGCGATCGTTGCCGCGATCGAGAGCCTGTTGCGTGGGGGCGGCCCGCGGACGCGCGACATGGGCGGCCAGGCCGGCACCGCGGAGGTCGGCGCGGCGCTGCAGGAGCTGGTCGCCGGCGGCTGACATGCCGGCGATGTGCCGGGATTGCCTGACAACGTTCGGGGCGGACGGGCGCATCGCTTTGTCCGGGCGCGTGCGGCGGCAGGGTTGTCGCGCATCCGGAGCTGTTCAGCCTCAGCATCGCGCACATCGACTGCGACGCGTTCTACGCCAGCGTGGAAAAGCGCGACCGGCCGGAACTGGCCGAGCGGCCGGTGATCGTCGGCGGCGGGGTGCGAGGTGTCGTTACCGCGGCGTGCTATGTCGCGCGGCGCTATGGCGTGCGCAGCGCCATGCCGATGTTCAAGGCGCTGAAGGCGTGCCCGGACGCGGTGGTGATCCGGCCCGACTTCGCCAAATACGTCGCGGTCGGCCGCGAGATCCGCGCGCGGATGGGGCGGCTCACTCCGCTGGTGCAGCCGCTGTCGATCGATGAGGCGGTGCTGGACCTCGGTGGGACGGAGGCGGTGCATGGCGCGCCTCCCGCTGTGGTGCTTGCGCGCTTTGCGGCGGAGGTTGAGCGCGAGGTCGGTATCTCCGTCTCGATCGGCCTCGCCGGCAACCGTCTGCTGGCGAAGATTGCTGCGGGGCGCGACAAGCCGCGCGGCTTCGTGGTGATCGGCGCCGAGGCGGCGGCGTTGCTGGCGCCCGAATCGGTGCGCCTGCTGCCGGGGGTGGGACCGGCGCTGGCGCGGCGTCTGGCGGGGCTGGGCATCAGCAGCCTCGGCCAGCTTCAGCTATTGGATGACCGTGAGGCGCGGCGTTTGCTGGGCGACGATGGTCCGGGGCTGGCACGCCGTGCCCGCGGCGAGGATGCGCGCCTGGTGGATCCCGCGCGCGACACCAGATCGATCAGTGCGGAAACCACCTTCGACACTGATCTGAGCCGTCCGGAGGAGCTCGAACGTCCGCTTTGGCGCTGCGCGGAGAAGCTGGCCCGGCGGCTGAAGGAGAATGATCTGGCGGCCGGCGGCGTGGTGCTGAAATTGAAGACCGGCGATTTCGTCCTGCGCACCCGGGCTGCCCGGCTGCCGAGCCCGACCGTGCTGCCGGACC
Source organism: uncultured Pseudomonadota bacterium (assembly GCA_963764525.1). Lineage (GTDB taxonomy): Bacteria > Pseudomonadota > Alphaproteobacteria > Acetobacterales > Acetobacteraceae > DATDIC01. The sequence goes on from CAVXTC010000008.1 coordinate 135,947, forward strand.
GCTTGTTCGAGGCGGCGCGGGCGTTGTTGCGGCGCGAGGCGACCGGCGTCTCGTTTCGTCTGATAGGTATCGGGGCGGCGCCGCTGCTGCCCCGCGCCGCGGCCGACCTGGGCGATTTGGCGGATGCGGAAACGCCGCGCCTGGCAGCGGCGCAAGCGGCTGTCGATCGGCTGCGCGGTCGTTTCGGAGAGGCTATAATTGCTCGCGGCCGGGGATGGAGGCGGTAGGAAACCGCGCCGCGGTGGCCTGTCCCCGTAAGTCCGGCCCGTCCGTCGATCCCACCTGCCCGCCATTCCTGCGAAAGTGGGAGTATGTACGAACGGCCTCCGGTCCCCGAGTTATCGAGGGGCGGCATGGTCGGCTCCGTCATGACCGGACCCGTGGGCCGGGCTCGCATCCTCCATGTAGGTCGGATAAGCGCAGCGCAATCCGCCGCGATGGCAGCGGAATGCGCTGCGCTTTTCCGCCCTACCGTTCACGCATGACCGGCCGTGGAAGATTTTCAGATGGTCGTTTTCGTCGCGGCGGTCGAATTCGTCGCCGGTATTCGGGGTGCCCTGCGGCTCGATCAGCAGCAGATGCACTTCTTCATCGGCGACCGGCCGATGCTCGACGCCGCGCGGGACCACGTACAGGTCCCCAGGTCCCAATCGCACGTCGCCGTCTTTCAGTTGGATCGTCAGGTTGCCTTTGATCACCAGGAACAGATCATCCGTATCAGCATGAGAATGCCAGACGAATTCGCCCTTCGCCTTCACCACCATGATGTCATGACCATTGAACCGCTCGATGATCCTTGGTGACCAGAACTGCTCGAACGTCGAAAGCTTCTGTTCCAGATTGACCGCTGGCATGCCGTCTCCTTCCTGGTCGAAAGCGGTCCGGTCCGGTTCGCCCGGCGGCAGACACCGCGACAAGCGCGACTCGGAAGGCACGAAATCGCCTTGTCTGCAAGCGATCATTCGCATTGACCACCACCACGCGCGCGCGGTACCCGACTGTCGTGTCCGCCGCCGAGTCCCGTCCTGCGCTCCGAGTCCGTGGCCGTTCGTTCATGGCGCTGGTGCTTGCGCCCGAGCCGCCGCTGTCGGACTGGCTTGCCGCATTGGATGCGCAGATCGCCCGCGCGCCGTCGTTCTTCGATGCCCGACCGGTGCTGCTGGACCTCGCTGCGCTGCCGCGGGAACAGCCGGATGTCGCCGGGCTGATTGGTGTGCTGGCGGCGCGCGGCATCCGCATCATTGGCACCGAAGGCGCGCACCCGTCCTGGGAGGGTGTGGAGCAATGGGGTGGCCCGATCGGCACCGGCAGCAAGGGCCCCGGGCGTCCGATGGAGGTGCCGGACGAACATCCGCCGGCGGCACCGGCCGCGGCCGGCGAGGCGGCAGCACTGGTGATCGATCATTCGATACGCTCCGGCCAGTCGATCGTGCATGAACAAGGTGACGTCACGATCATCGGAGCGGTGGCCTGGGGCGCCGAGATCGTCGCCGGCGGCTCGATCCACGTGTATGGGGCGCTGCGCGGCCGGGCGATTGCCGGACTGTCGGGCAACAAGGGTGCCCGCATCTTCTGCCGCAAGCTGGAAGCCGAGTTGCTGGCGATCGAGGGCGTGTACAAGACCGCCGACGACATGGATCGTGCGCTGCACGGCCGCGCCGCGCAGGCTTGGCTTAATGCCGAACTCGATGATGATCGCAGCATTGGATTGAAAGGGGAGACCATGGCGCAGGTTGTGGTTGTGACATCCGGCAAGGGCGGCGTCGGCAAGACCACATCGACGGCCGCGCTTGGCGCCGCTCTGGCGCAGAGCGGCGAAAGCGTGGTGGTGGTCGATTTCGACGTCGGGCTGCGCAACCTCGACCTGGTGATGGGGGCCGAACGGCGTGTCGTGTTCGACCTGATCAACGTGGTGCAGGGCGACGCCAAGCTGGCGCAGGCACTGATCCGCGACAAGCGGCTGGAGAACCTGTCGCTGCTGCCGGCCTCGCAGACGCGCGACAAGGAGGCACTGACGCCGGAAGGCGTGGAACGCGTGATCGGGGAACTGCGAGAGAAGTTCGACTGGATCCTGTGCGACAGCCCGGCCGGCATCGAGCGGGGCGCCACGATGGCGATGCGTCACGCCGACTCGGCGGTGGTGGTGACCAACGCGGAGGTTTCGTCGGTGCGGGATTCCGACCGCATCATCGGGCTGCTGGATGCCAAGACCGAACGCGCCGAGCGCGGGCAGAAGATGCCCAAGCATCTGCTGCTGACCCGCTATGACGCAGCGCGCGCGGCGCGTGGGGAAATGCTGAAGACCGAGGACGTGCTGGAGATCCTGTCGATCCCGCTGCTCGGCATCATTCCGGAAAGCCAGGAGGTGCTGCGGTCGTCGAACCTTGGCTCCCCGGTGACGCTGAGCAATCCCACATCGGCGCCGGCTCGGGCCTATGCCGAAGCGGCGCGGCGGTTGAAGGGCGAGCAGATCCAGGTCAGCATCCCGGTGGCGCGCCGTTCCGGTTTCATCAGCAAATTGTTCGGGCGGGGAGCGGTGGCATGAGCCTGATGACCCTGTTCCGCCGGCGCGATTCAGCGCCGGTGGCCCGCGAGCGGCTGCAGGTGCTGCTATCGCATGAGCGCGCCATCGTCGGCGGCTCCGACCTGATCTCGACGTTGCAGGAGGAGATCCTGGCGGTCATCGCCCGCCACTTTCCGGTCGAGCGCGACAAGGTGCAGATCAAGCTGGATCGCGGCGATCCGATTTCCACGCTGGAGATCGACGTCGAGGTGCCGAGCCTGTCTGGACGGGGCATGGTCGCGCGTCTGGCCTGATCAAGCCGCGATTCCCTCCACCGCGGCCATTGCCGGCCGGCCGCGGATCATGTCCGACGCTTTCTCGGCGATCATCATGGTCGATGCATAGGTGTTGGCGGACGGCATGACCGGCATGATGGACGCGTCCACCACGCGCAGGCGCTCCATCCCATGTACCCGTAACTGGTCATCGACCACCGCGGTCGGGTCGCTCGCCGGGCCCATGCGCGCCGTGCCGATCAGGTGGTATGACGTGGAACCGTAGCGCCGGGCGAAATCCATCAGCTCGTCGTCGGTCTGCACGCGATCGCCCGGCAGCGATTCGTGATCGAAATACGCTGCCAGTTGCGGCGTGCGCAGCAGCCGGCGCGCGAGTTTCATGCCCGCCAGCAGCACGGCGCGGTCGGTGGGGTGCGCGAGATAGTTCGGCTGAATCGCCGGATCCTCGAACGGATCGACCGAGCGGGCGCGCACATAGCCAGTGCTTTCCGGCCGATGCTGCCAGGCGCCGCAGGTCATTCCGGGATAATCGTCGAGCAGGCCGACGAAGCCTTCCTTGTAGCTCGCCGGACTGAACACGCCTTGCAGGTCGGCGAAATCCAGGCTTTCGTCGGATTTCCAGAACCAGTGGATCAGCGACGGGCTGAGCGCCAGGATGCTCGGCCGTCCGGCGGCCCAGCGCGCGATCTGCCCGGCCAGTCCCAGGCCGCGGGACATCTCGTTCATGGTCCGGATGCCCTTCACGCGGGCGACGAAGCGCACCGAATAATGGTCGCGGAAATTCTCACCCACGCCCGCCAGTTCGTGCACGACGGGAACGCCGAGCGAGGCAAGGAGGGCTGCCGGCCCGACGCCGGAGATTTGCAGCAGCTTCGCGGTGTTCGCCGTACCGGCTGAAACGATTACCTCCCGCCGCGCCCGCACCTCGTGCGTTTCGGTGCGGTGGCGGTCGTTCGCATAGCGCACGCCGACGGCGCGCCGGCCGTCGAACAGGATGGCAGCGGCGCGGGCATCGGTGCGTATTTCCACACCACGTGCCCGCGCGGGGTACAGAAACACGCGCGCGGCGGAGTGCCGCCAGCCGTGATGGATGGCGCGCTGGAAATAGCCGACGCCTTCCTGGGCTTCGCCGTTGTAGTCGTTGCAGCGCGGAATCCCCATGCCCACTGCGCCGTCGATGAAGGCTTCGCAGATCGGGTGGATCCAGTCGATGTCGGTGACCGGCAGCCGGCCCTCGGTACCGTGATAGCGCGTATCGCAGACGCCGAGCCGCCGTTCGGTGCGCCGGAAATAGGGCAGCACATCGACGTAGCCCCAGCCGCGATTGCCGCGCTGCGCCCAGGTATCGAAATCGGCGCGTTGGCCGCGGTTGTACACCATGCCGTTGATCGAGCTCGACCCGCCGATGGTGCGGCCCTGCGTGGTCGGGATTTGCCGCCCCGCCGTGCCCTCGCCCGGCTCGGTCTTGAATTGCCAAGTGTAATCCGGGTTGAACAGCATCTTGATGAAGCCGCCGGGCACATGGATGTACGGATGCCGGTCGGGAGGCCCGGCTTCCAGCACACAGACGGTCACGCCGGGATCCTCGGTCAGCCGGTGTGCGAGCACCGAACCGGCGGCGCCGCTGCCGACGATCACATAGTCGAACTCATCCGCGTTCGCGCTTGCCATGCTTCCCCCGGTTCGACGTGATGAATTGCCTCTCGGTTCCGGCCATCCTAAGCTTGGCGGCGAGAGCATTCCAAGGCGGGCCGCAACGCCAGGAGGACGTGCATGGATTATGTCTGCGATGCACCAGGCGATCTGACCTGGTTCCGACTGGTGACCGAGGGCGAAGCGGTTGCCGAATCGCAGGATATGCGGCACGCTGTCGAGAAGTATTTCCGCCGCGAGCGCGAAAAGGCGGAAGCGAGCTTCCGGCCGCTGTCCACCGTGTTCTTCGAGCAGGCGATCGGGCTGGAAGCGCATATCAAACGCGAGATGCCGCTGTTCCTGACTTTGCGCGACATGGATGGCAAGCCGTTGGCCACCGCCATGTTGCCCTCGGGGGGCAAGCCGGACCGCTCGTTCAGTCCGATCGTCGTCGGGCCGACCAACGCCGATCCCTATCCCAGATACGGCGAGGCGATCCGTGCGCTGGCCGACCATTTCGGTGTCGCGCTCGATCGTTCACGCTGTTATCCGTATCGTCGGTAAGCAGGAGGGATGTTCCATGGCTGTCACGCTTGAAGGGTTCGCGGCCGAGTGTCGGAGGTTGCTGAAGGCCGATCCGGGGCCCGAGGGTCGCAAGAAGGTTTGCGCACTGGTGCAGGAGGCATTGAAGGACAAGGCGTTCGTCGAATCGCACATCCTGCCGGACGGCCCGGAGCGCAAGGTGCTGTACGAAGACCCCGAGCTCGGCTTTACCATCCTGGCGCACAGCTACCACGGCGCGAAGAACTCCAAGCCGCACGATCACGGCCCGTCCTGGGCAATCTACGGCCAGGCCTCCGGCGAGACCATCATGACCGACTGGGAATGTCTGGCCCGCCCGACCGAGAGCACGCCCGGCAAGGCGCGTCACATCCGCGACTACGCGCTGCGTCCTGGCATGGCGTACCTGTACGATCCTGGCGTGCTGCACTCCCCGCGGCGGGACGGCTCCACACGGCTGCTGCGGATTGAGGGCGCCAACATGGACCGGGTGCGCCGGCTGCCTTACGAAGCAGTCGAGCCGGCGGCGGCGTAACGGCTTCACCTCTCCCGCGCAGCGGGAGAGGTGATTGTTACGTTCCGTACAGCTCCATCGCGTTCTTCAGGAAGAACCGCTCCCGCTTTTCCTGGCTGACCGGCATCGGCAACGCCTGCAGCGGATCGTCGTAATCCCAGTGCGGATAGTCGGTCGCGAACAGCAGGCGATCCCAGCCAATCCAGCCGATCGCATCCAGCACGTGCTCGCGCGGTTGCGGCTCTTCCATCGGTTGCGTACTCAACCACACCTGTTCGCGGATATACTCGGACGGCGCGCGCTTCAGGTGCGGCGTTTCCACTTTCAGCCGGTGCCAGAGCTTGTCCAGCCGCCACGCCAGCGACGGCAGCCAGGCGAAACCGGATTCGATCAGCACCAGCCTGAAGTTGGGCAGTCGCTCGAACACGCCTTCGATCACCATGCTGGTGAGGAACGATTGGCTGGACTGCGCGTGGCCGACCATGTCCTCGATGTAGAACGACGGCCAGCCGCCGCCGGTCACCGGATAGCCACCGAAGCCGAAGGCGTGGATGCCGACCGGCAACCCGGCCGCGGCGGCTGCCTCATAGATTTTCCAGTACCGTTTCTGCCCGGGCGGTTCCGCGGTGCGGCTCAGCATCAGTACCTGAGCAAAACGAGAATCGCCGGCATAGTGTTCGATTTCGGCGACCGCGGCCTCAGTGTCTTCGTAGGGAACCACGATAGAGCCCTTGAGCCGCGGTTCCTGCGACAGCCACTCGGCGACCAGCCATTCGTTCATCGCGTGGCAGACGGCGGCGCCGAATTCGCGGTTCTGGAAGCTTTGCCCGTTATCGCCGGTCGCGTTCAGGATGCCGAGCTGGGTGTTGTTGGCGTCCAGCAACTGCTCGCGCAGGAATGCCAGGCTGCTGCCGGGACGGCCGCCGCCCGGCGGCCAGGCGTCGCGGCGCGAGGCGTTGGGCTGGCCCTTCGGATAGGCGGGTCCCTGCTGGTAAGCCTGCCGCGGGCGCGATCCGAACAGGGCGTAGTGTTCCTGCCACCGCGTCTCCAGATACGGGAACAGGTCCTTGTTGCTGTTCCGCTGCGGATGGATGTCGCAATCGGCGGTCGCCAGTTTGGAGGCGTTCACCGCCGCCGCGGTCGGGCGATCCGAAAGCTGCACGTTCATGGAGGGCCTCCGTCGGCGTGGTTTGCGGCGATTACACCCGACCAGGTCGGAATTGGGAAGGGGCGGCCGGCTTCCCCCTCCCCTTGTGGGAGGGGACGGGGGAGGGGTGCACGCCTGACCGCTTTCGCCAATGTGGCCGACCCCTCCCCCGTCCCCTCCTACAAGGGGAGGGGGGATAGGCTGCCATTCCGCGTGCGTGCCGGCTCAGGACTTACTTTTCCGTCGGCGATATCAGCCCGCAACCGCCCGGCATCGCGCTGCGCCGGCGTGCCATGGCCGCCGCCGCCGGCCGTTGCGATCAGCAGCCGGTCGCCGGCGACCAGGCGGGCGACGATTTTCGATTTCACGATCTCTTCGCTGCCATCAGCACGGCGGATCACGGCGCTGGCACGACCGCCAGCCAGCCCATCCGCCGCACCGGCGGCTTCGCAGAGATGCCGCTCCCCGCGATAGGTGACCGTCGCTTCACCTTCCAGCAGTTCGTATTCGTACGCGCCGCCAAGCCCGCCGCGAAACCGGCCCGGCGCCACCGGAATCGCGCGCCAGCGCGACCCGATGCACGCGGATCGGCGCCTCCATCATCAGCGCCTCGGCGGGGACGTTCAGGCAGTTGCTGGCGTCCGTCTCGATCACATCCACCCCATCGCTCGCCGGCCCTGCGCCGCTTCCGGCGACCAGCAACTGCGAGGTGACATAGCGCCGCCCGTCCGCCCGCTGCCCGCCGAAATGCATGATGACGATCTCGCTGCCGGAATCCGCCGGCACGCGATCCGGCGCCGCCTGGCGCAGTGCACCCAGGATGGCCCCGGTGATGCGCTTGATGGTGGAAGTGCGGCATCCGGTCGGCGCTGGCTCACGCGGATTTACCAAGCTGGACTCCGGCAGATCCAGCGCGATCGGGCGGAAGCAGCCGCCGTTGTTGGGGATCCGCGCCTCCGGGTCGGTGACCGCGCGCAATGCGAAACAGGCGGCGGCGTAGGGGCCGGATGGCATGCAGTTGAACGGCCCGCGCACCTGCGGCGACGTACCCGCGAAATCGCAGCGCATCGTTCCATCGGCAATTGTCACCGCCACCTCGATCCGCACCAGCCGATCGAGATCGACGCCATCATTGTCGAGATGATCGACGTAGCGGTAGGTGCCCGGCGGGCAGGCCGCGCAATGCCTGACGTGTCATGGTCTCCGAACGGTCGAGCAGCGTGTCGATCATGCCCAGCAGCGGCGCCCGTCCATAAATCGCCGCCAGCGCCTGCAACCGTCGTGCGCCGGTCGTGCAGGCGGCGACCTGGGCGTTGATATCACCCATCAGAATGTCCGGCAGGCGCACGTTCCGCCGCAGCATAGCGACCAGCGTTTCGTTCACCACCGCGCCGTCGCGGAACTTCAGCAGAGGGATTCGGATGCCCTCCTGAAAAATCTCCGTCGCATTGGTCGGCGTGGAACCGGGCGCCATGCCGCCGACATCCTGGTGGTGCGTCATCGCCGCGCTGATCGCCAGCGGCGTGCCGTCGGCGAACACCGGCATCATGATGGCGATATCCGGCAGATGCGTGCCGCCCATGTAGGTGTCGTTGAGGATCCAGATATCGCCCTCATGCATTTCGCCGGGCGGCACGGTGGCGATCAGCCGCCCCACCATCGGCGTCAGCGCGCCCAGATGGATCGGCACCGCCAGCGCCTGCGCCAGGGTCTCGCCACGCATCGTGAACAGCGCGGCGGATGCGTCCAGGCCTTCCTTCACGATCGCCGAAAACGCGCTGCGCACCAGCGTGAGCTGCATCTCGTTGGCGATGCCGTCGAGCTTGTTGCGGACGACCTCCAGCGTGATCGGGTCGATGTCCATGGGTCAGCTCCGTTCCAGCAGCAGCGTGCCGTTTTGCAGCACCGTGCCGCGCCAGCCGGGCTCGAGCAGGGTCGTGGTATCGTCCTGCTCGATGATCGCCGGACCGGCGACTTGCATGCCGACGGGCATGGCGGCGCGGTCCAGGATCGCCGCGTTGACCGGCGCCGGTTGACTGGTGACACGGATCGCGCGCGGCGGCTTGCGCGGATCGCCGGGGCGCGGGCGGTAGGCGTCGTCGTCCAGCCGGTCGGCGCCGCCGGCGCGATGGACGCTGCGCAGGTTCACGATGGCGGCCGGCGCTTTCGTGCTGTGGCCGTAGATGCGGTCGTGCAGCGCCAGGAAGTCCCGGTACAGCATGCCCAGCGGATCAGCGGCCTGCGCATCGAGCGGCACTTCCAGATGGTACGACTGGCCGATATACCACATGTCGGCGGAGTAGCGGATCGACACGGCAAGACCGCCGACGCGCTCGGCCGCCATCAACGTCGCACAGCGCGCATCGAGCGCGTCCAAGCGCGCGGCGCACATCGTCGAAGTCGCAACCGTCCAGCGGTCGCGGAAATGCTGCCGCCACCTCGTGTTCGACGGGCGCGGCCAGCAGGCCGGCAGCAGAGAGCACGCCGGGATGGCGCGGGATCAGCACGCTACCAATGCCAAGCTCGGCGGCCAGCGCGGTGGCGTGCAGCGGGCCGGCGCCGCCCAGCGCCACCAGCGTGAACTGCCGCGGATCGAGGCCGCGCCGGATGGAAACCAGCCTGATCCCTTCTACCATCTGCGCGTTCACCACCCGGTGGATGCCCAGCGCCGCCGCTTCCGCCGTCATCCCCAGCGGGCCGGCGATTTCGCGTGAAACCGCCTCGCGTGCCCGCGCCGGATCCAGCTGCACCGCGCCTCCGGCAAAATACGCCGGGTCGAGCCAGCCGAGCACGACCGATGCATCGGTAACCGTCGGCTGTTCGCCGCCACGGCCGTAACAGGCCGGCCCGGGATCGGCGCCCGCCGAGTGCGGCCCGACGCGCAATCCCCCTGCCCCATCCAGCCACGCGATGCTGCCGCCGCCGGCGCCGATCGCGTTCACATCCACCATCGGAATGCGCACCGTGTAGCCGGCGATGGCGCCTTCCGCGCGGATCACCGGCTCGCCGCCCTCGATCAGCGCGATGTCGCTGCTGGTGCCGCCGACATCGATGGTGATCAGGTCGCGCCGCCCGACCGCGCGGCCGACGATCGCCCCGCCAATGGCGCCCGCCGCCGGACCCGACAAAAACAGCCGCGCCGGCCGCTGCCGCGCCACCGCGGTGCCGGCCAGCCCGCCGCGCGACTGCATCACCTGCAATGGCGCGCGCACGTGCGCCGAGGCCAACCCAGCCTCCAGCCGTTCGAGGTATCGGGCGACAACGGGTTTCATGTAGGCGTCGAAGGCGGTGACGACGGTGCGTTCATATTCGCGGAATGCCGGGTCCACCTCGCAGGACAGCGACACGGCGATATCGGGATGGCGCGCCTCGATCAGTTCCCGCGTGCGCTGCTCGTGCGCCGGATGCAGGAAGGAAAACAGGTAGCACACGGCGATCGCCTGCACGCCTTCCGCCGCCAGTTCATCGACCGCTCGGCAGACGGAGTCTTCATCGAGCGGCACAATGATGTCGCCCTGTGCCGAGACCTGCTCGATCGCCTCGCGACGGAGTGCGCCGGGTGCGAGGAAGACCGGCGATACAGGCTCCAGGATTACCCGATACAGATCCTTGCGAAGCTGGAATCCGATCTCCAGCACGTCGCGAAACCCGTGGCTGGCGATCAGGCCGGTGCGGGCGCCCTTGCGCTCCAGCACCGCGTTGGTGGCGATCGTCGTGCCGTGCAGGAAGCGGGCGATCGACGCCGGCTTGATCCCAAGCGTGTCGGACAGATGTGCGAGTGCGTCCAGCACGGCACGGCTGGGATCGCCGCGGCTGGTCGGGATTTTCAGCGTGCGCAACGGCGCACCGCCGCCGCGGCAAACGATATCGGTGAAGGTGCCGCCGATATCGACGCCGATTTCGATGTTGTCCCCTTCTGTCACGCCATACGCCTCCTGTGCCGGCACGCAAGGCTGAGGCGCGCGGACCAATGCCACGTTACGGCGGTGCTTCGCGCTCTCGCAAGCCGTGATGCGGTTTCCCTTGACCGGTGCAGGGTGATCCGCTCTGCTTTCCGCGCTGGCTGGCATGCGGCTGGTTGCTTCTGCTGCTTTCCGCGCATCCGCTGTGCGCGCAGGAAAACCCGCGAGGCGCCATCCGGCCGATGCTCTGGCCAGCCTACTACAACCAGTCCATCGACCTGCTGGTCCGCAATTATCAGGCGGTTTGCTTCGGCCAGATGCCCATCGAAGCCTTGCGCGCTACTACGACTTCCCTCGGAACCGTCTGAGCGCCAGGACGAATGAGAAAAAGGAATTGAACGCGATGCGACTCGTCATCGGATCGGATCACGCCGGCTTTGCGCTCAAGGGAGTTGTGGCCGAACATTTGCGGGCGCTCGGCCATGAGCTCAGCGATGTCGGCTGCTTCGATGACCGGCCGGTCGATTTTCCCGATATCGCCCGGCAGTTGGCGGCTTCCATTACCAGCGGCACAGCGCAGCGCGGACTGATGGTCTGCGGCACCGGGGTGGGCGCAGCGATCGCCGCCAACAAGATGCGGGGCATCCGCGCCGCCGTGTGCCACGACGTGCATTCAGCGCATCAAAGTGTCGAGCATGACGACGTCAACGTCATGTGCATCGGCGCGCAGATCGTCGGAGCCTGGCTGGCGAAGGACCTGATCTCCGCGTATCTGGCTGCCTCGTTTTCGACCGAGGAAGAATTCCGTCGGCGCGTGGCAAAGCTGGTCGCCATGGAGACTGGCGGGTCGTAACGGCCGGGCTCTGGATGGCCGAGTCACCTGTGCGAACCCCTCCTGCCCCTCGCGATCAAGACGCCGGCGACCATGAACAGCCGCCGGAAGGGCAGCAGCGTGGAGCCATCCGCCCGGCGCGGATAGTGCGGGCGCAACGCCTCGGCATAGGCGCGGCGGAACCCGTCGCGAAAATCCGCGCTCAGCGGCTCCAGGAAGGGGCGCAGGCTGCTGCCGGCGGCCCATTCCACAACCGCGTCCTCACCGGACAACGCGTGCAGGTAGATGGTTTCCCACATGTCCAGCGCTGCGGCGTGTGGTTTCAGCAGGTCCCAGTATGCGCCCGCCGGCAGGATGTCGCGGGCGGAGACGTGGCCGCGCAGCGTGTCCGCCCACGGCCCGGAGCGTGCTACCTCCAGTTGCTGGCGGCGCAGCGGTTCGTTGTGCATCGCCGGCATCTGCACCGCCAGCACGCCGCCAGGGGCCAGCAGCGACAGCAGGCGCGGGAACAAAGATTCGTGGTCACCGATCCAGTGCAGCGCGGCGTTGGAATATATCAGGTCGGGCGGCGCGTCCGGCTGCCACGCCGCCATGTCGGCCTGGATGAAACGACAGTCCGGCACGGTCGCCCGCGCCTTCTCCAGCATCGAGGCGGAACCGTCGATGCCGATCACCTCGGCGGCCGGGAAGCGCTGCTTCAGGATGGCGGTGACATTGCCGGCTCCGCAGCCGAGATCGACCACGCGCGCCGGCGAATTCAGCGGCACGCGGCCGAGCAGGTCCAGCGCCGGGCGCAACCGCTCATCGGCGAAGCGCAGGTATTGGCGCTGGGTCCCAACCGCTTGCCGACACGTCAATGCCGTCCGGCATCGAGGCGGTCAAAATACCGCTTGATGAACCAGAACGCGAAAACCACCCCGACGACGAACAGCGCCAGCCCCAGCCCGTACACGCCGCCACCGGCCTGTGCCATGAACAGCCCGCCGATCGCGACCACGACAGCCGCGACGAGAACGAGCCATCCGATCAGGTCCATATCCATGGCGCCCCCCTGCTGCGACGTCCTATATGCGTCGGTCGGCCACTTCGGCGCAATTGGCACCCGCTGGTGGCGCCGCTGTCGCCGGGGATCAGGGCAAACGGGCGAGCGCGCGCACCAGCGCCCTGGTGCGCGGTGCGAACAGGCGCTCGGCATAAAAGGTGCCAGCCGCCCGTTTGGCCGCCTCCGACCGGGTCGGATATGGTACGATCAGGCCGGCCAGCGTCGAAAGCGGCACGCGCCGCTGGATCGCCAGTGTCCACAGGCTGATCATCTCGCCGGCATTGGGGCCCAGGATGCCGGCCCCAATCACCCGGCCGCCTTCGACCACGAGTTTGACCAGCCCGGCCACCTCACGCTCGGCCTGGGCACGATCGTTGTCGGCCAGCGGCCAGCGCAGCACTTCGACGCGGCGGCCGGCGTCCCGTGCCTCAGCCTCCGTCATGCCCACCTGGGCCAGCTCGGGGCTGGTGTAGGTGACGCGCGGCAGGGCACGGTAGTCGATCCGCGCCGGCAGCCGGAACAACGCCCGACGGATGACGATGCCGGCATGGTAGCTGCCGACATGAGTGAACGCGCGCGGCCCGATCCCCTCCGGGTCGGCGATATCGCCGATGGCGAAGACCCGGCGGTTGGTCAGGCTACGCAGCCCGCGATCGGTTGCGATGCCCAGGCGCGTGGACCGGATATTCCCGGCCTCCAGCGCCAATGAGGTCAGCTCCGGCCGCCGGCCGACCGCCACCAGCAAATGGGTACCGGCGATCCGGCTGCCGTCGGCCAGCGCCAGCACGGGACCGGGCTCAGCTTCCTGCACCGCCACGCCTTCGCGAAATCCCACACCCCGCGCCCGCAATGCATCGCGCAGGCCGGCCACCAGCTCCGGGTCTTCCTTGCCGGCAATGCTCGCCGCCTCGACCACCGTCACTCGGCAGCCAAGACCGGCATGCGCATCCGCCATCTCCAGCCCGATCGGTCCGCCGCCCAGGATCAGCAGGTGGTCGGGTTTTTCGTCCAGGTCGAACAGTGTCTCATTGGTCAGGAACGGGATTCGGTCGAGGCCGGGTACCGGCGGGACCGCGGCCCGGCTGCCGGCGGCAATGACGATGCGCCGGCACACCAGGCGCTCGTCGCCGACCGCCAGTGTGTCGGGGGCGGCGAAACGCGCCTCACCGCGGATCACCGTCGCGCCGAGGGCACGGTAGCGGTGCTTCCGAATCAGCCGGCGCGATCGCCGCGATCACGCCCTGCACGTGGCCGCGCACCGCGTCCCAGTCGATTTCCGGGGCGGCCAGACGAATGCCGAAGCGGGCGGCGCCCCGTGCCGCCTCGGCGGCATGGGAAGCTGCCAGCAGCGCTTTGCTCGGCACGCAGCCGAAATTCAGGCAGTCCCCGCCCATGCGGTCACGCTCGATCAGCGCCACCCGAAGGCCAAGCTGAGCAGCGACCGCAGTGACCGAAAGCCCGGCCGCCCCGGCCCCGATCACTGCAAGGTCCCAGCGGGCCACGGCCTCAGCCGCGGCGGCGTCGATGCGCGCAGCACCACCGGGGTCAACGCCAACGCGGCCAACGCCAGCAGAGGGCCGAATATGTGCGGCGAGAAGATCAGCGTCACGTCGGGCGTGCCGCCGGCGGCGAGCACCGCGCCCACGCCGGCGCCGATCCAGGCGAACACGAAAGTGGCCGGGATGATGCCGATCACCGTGGCGGCGGCATACGGAACCAGCCGCATCCCACAGAGCGCCGCGCCGAGATTGACCAACCAGAACGGCACCGCCGGGACCAGACGGAGCGCGAGCAGGTAGCTGAACCCGTCACGCTGCAGCCCAGGGCGGATACGCTCCAGCAGCGTGCGTGCCCGGCGCGCCATCACGTCGGCAAACGCGGTGCGGGCCACCAGGAACAGGATCACCGCCCCGATGGTCGAGCCGAGCACGGCCAGCGCGCCGCCGATCAGCGTCCCGAACAGCAATCCGCCGGCTACGGTGATCACTGCCGCTTCCGGCACGGAGAAGGCGACCACCAGCGTATAGAGCGCGACATAGGTGGCGGCGGTGGCCACCGGGTGCGCCTCCACCAGGTCCAGCAACCGGGCTTGGTGGCGTGCGAGCGAACCCCAGCTCAGCGCCTCGCCCAGTCCGCTTTCCCACAGGCCGATGCCGACTGCCACCAGCAGAAGCAGCGGCAGGATATGCTTGAGGAACCGCAAATCCGGCCCCTCAGCCAACCCAGGGATTGACGATCGGAACGCCGCAACCTTCGAAGTCCCGGACGTTGCGCGTAACGACGGCAGTGGCTTGATTTGACCATGCAATGGCAGCGATCATCAGATCGGCCGCACCGCCCGGCCGGCCCGCACGACGACGGCTTCCGACCAGATCGGCATAGGCGCGGGCCGAGGGCCGATCGAACGATCAGGACGCGCCCGGCCAACAGCACCGCGAAAGCCTCTTCCAAAGCCGCCAGCAACTCCGCCCTGCGTCTGCCCTCGGCGGCCAGTGCGACACCCACGCGCATCTCCGCTTCCGTGATCGTCGTTGTGAACAGGTCTCGACGAGGTTGTGCGTCCACCCAGGCAGCCACTTCAGCCGACGGCCACGGGCGTGCCAACTCCGAGAGCACATTGGTGTCCAGCACGAACATCAGCGCGGTGAATCAGTTCCCGACGACGATAGATCCGGCAGGGTCCCTCATCGGTTCACGCGAAAGCGTCGGCAATTCCACCCCGCCCAGTGGGTGCGAACAATGCTCGCATCTCACTTGCCAGGCCGCCGTGACCCTCGGCCGTTCCTGGCGCCGAGGCCCGAACGCAGCAAGTCCTGCGCTTCCTGTTCCAGCGAACGCCCCCGCGCGTCGGCCCGCGCTTTCAGCCGCGCGTGGAGGTCGGGATCAAGGTCGTGGATCAGCAGGCTGGTCATCGGAGTCTCATCGCGGTCGGGTGGTGCTCTTATCAGATGGGGCGGCGGCGGGGGAACCCCAGGGCAGCCGTTCAATACGTCAATACCGTGCGAATCGATTCGCCGCGACGCATCAGATCGAAGCCTTCATTGATCTGCTCGAACGGCAGCGTGTGGGTGATCAGGTCGTCGATATTGATGCGCCCCTCCATGTACCAGTCGACGATGCGCGGCACGTCGGTGCGGCCACGGGCGCCGCCGAACGCGGTGCCCTTCCACACGCGTCCGGTGACCAGTTGGAATGGGCGGGTGGCGATCTCCTGTCCGCCACCGGCCACCCCGATGATGATGCTCTGGCCCCAGCCGCGATGGCAGCATTCCAGCGCCTGGCGCATCACCTCCACGTTGCCGATGCATTCGAAGCTGTAGTCGGCGCCGCCTTTGGTCAGGTCCACGAGATAGGGAACCAGGTCGCCTTGTATGTCCTTCGGGTTGACGAAATGGGTCAGGCCGAAGGTTTCGGCCATGGCGCGGCGGGCGGGGTTGAGATCGACGCCGACGATCATCTCGGCGCCGGCCATGCGCGCGCCCTGCACCACATTCAATCCGATGCCGCCAAGCCCGAACACCACAACTCGCGCGCCTGGTTCCACCTTCGCGGTGTTGATCACCGCGCCAATTCCGGTGGTGACGCCGCAGCCGATGTAGCAGACCTTGTCGAACGGCGCGTCGGAGCGGATCTTCGCCAGCGCGATCTCCGGCAGCACCGTGAAGTTGGCGAACGTCGATGTGCCCATGTAGTGGTGGATGGTCTCGCCGTTGCAAGAGAAACGACTGGTGCCATCCGGCATCACGCCGCGCCCCTGGGTGGCGCGCAAGGTGATGCACAGATTGGTCTTGCGGCTGAGGCAGTATTCGCACTGCCGGCATTCCGGCGTGTAGAGCGGAATGACGTGGTCGCCCGGTTTCAGGCTGGTCACGCCGGGACCGATCTCGGCCACGATGCCGGCCCCTTCGTGGCCGAGAATCGCCGGGAAGAGACCCTCGGGATCGGCACCGGAGAGCGTGTATTCGTCGGTGTGGCAGATGCCGGTGGCCTTGATTTCGACCAATACCTCGCCGGCGTGCGGGCCGGCCAGATCGACGGTCTCGATGCTGAGCGGCTGTCCGGCTTTGCGGGCGATTGCGGCGCGCACTTTCATTCCGAATTCTCCTGCTGTTCCGGGGTGTCGGCGTAACGGGCGGCGAATGCTGGCGACGGCATCCGATCGGTGCAACTGCGCTGTGCTTTCAGGGTTCTGACGACACCCCTGGGGGACGAGTCTGGACAAACCCAACGACTTGCAATCATCTATTGATAGCACGCCAGGGAGATACCCATGGGTCAACTGCTGGTCAGGGCTCTGGACGATCGCGTCATCCGTTCCCTCAAAGAGCGCGCCGCCCGGCACGGCCGATCGGTGGAGGCAGAACATCGCGCGATACTCGAAGAGGCATTGGCGCCGGAACGGGAAAGCTTCGCGGAAATCGCAGCCCGCCTGCGGGCAAGAACACCGCCCAGCACGATCGACAGCACGGACCTTATTCGGGCCGACCGGGACCTGAACTACGACTACGACCCTGAGGAACTGTGGAAGAAGCCGTGATCGATGCCTCCGTCGCGATTAAGTGGGTCGTAGCGGAGCCGCTCAGCGAGCAAGCCATCTCGCTTCTGAAAGGCACCAGGATGTGCGCCCCGGCCCACTGGCAGGCTGAGGCGGTGAACGGTCTGTGGGGATGGGTTTACCGGGGAGGCATGTCCGCCGAGGACGCCAGCGATCGCGCATCCCGGCTGCTCGATGCGCCGATTGCAATGACGCCGCTGAGGTCGCTGCTCGGTCGGGCGTTTGAACTGTCGCTCGCGATGCGGATCACCATCTACAACTCCCTCTATGTCGCGTTGGCAGAGGTTCGCGGCATTCCCCTGGTCACCAACGACCGGAAACTCCTGCGTCAGATGGCCAATGATCCGGCACTTGCGCCCTTGGCCCAACCACTCGCCAGCTTGGCCCCGCCATGACCCCCGCGCCCCCCAACCTCCTCGCCGTCAACGTCATGCACTTCGCCCGCCTGCTGCGCCGCGCCGGACTGCCGGTCGGCCCGGCGGAAGCCATCGCCGCCCAGCAGGCCCTCACTCTGGTCGATATCGGCAGCCGCACCGAGGCGCGCACGGCGCTGCGCACTGCCATGGTCCATCGCCACGAACACCAGGAGGTGTTCGAGCACGCCTTCGCCCTGTTCTGGCGCGATCCCACCGTTGCCGAGCAGGCCGCCGCGATGGCGCTGCTGGAAGCGCAGAAGGACAAGACGCATGAACGCCCGCCCCCGGCCAGCCGCCGCGTCGCCGAGGCGATGGCGCCGCCGCGCGCGGCGAAGCCCCGGCCGGACGAAGAACCGCCGAAGATCGACGTCGCGCTGACGGTCAGCGACCGTGAGCGGCTGCAAACCATGGATTTCGAGGCCATGAGTGCCGCCGAGATCGCCGAGGCCAAGCGCGAGATCCGCCGGCTGACGCTGCCGCTCGATTTGCGCCGCACTCGCCGCGATCCGCCCGGACCCGCAGGGGCCGGTGACCGACCTGCGCCGCACCATCCGCTCCAGCCTGCGCACCGGCGGGGAGATCGTGCAGATCGCCCATAGCCGCCGCATCACCCGCCCGCCGCCGCTGGTCGTGCTGTGCGACATATCCGGCTCGATGGGCCGCTATTCGCAGCTTTTGCTGCATTTCCTGCACGCGGTCACCAACGATCGCGACCGTGTCTCGGTGTTCCTGTTCGGCACGCGGCTGTCCAACGTCACCCGCCAGCTTCGTCACCGCGACCCGGAGGTCGCGTTCCAGATGGTGGCCCATGTCGTGCCGGACTGGTCGGGCGGCACCCGCATCAGTGAGGCGCTGGCCTGCTTCAACAAGGTCTGGGCGCGCCGCGTGCTCGGCCAGGGTGCCATCGTGCTGCTGATCACCGACGGGCTGGACCGGCCAAGGGATCAGGACGGGGCCAGGACCTCGCGCTGAACATGGACCGGCTGCACCGCTCCTGCCGGCGGCTGATCTGGCTGAACCCGCTGTTGCGCTGGGACGGGTTCGAGCCGAAATCGCAGGGCATCCGTGCAATGCTGCCGCATGTCGATGAGTTTCGCCCGGTGCATAATCTGGCCAGCCTGCGCGCTTTGGTGCAGCTTCTGTCGCGCCCGGTGCCGCAACGGCCGATGCTGGAAAGGCCCGTTCTTGAAGGGAAAGCCGCATGAGCATGACCCCTGAACTCGAAGACGTTCTGACCCAGGCGGCCCAATGGCGCGCCGCCGGGGAGCAGGTGGCGCTCGCCACCGTCACCGAAACCTGGGGCAGTTCGCCGCGCCCGGCCGGCAGCCAGATGGCGGTGACGAAGTCCGGGCAAGATGGCCGGCTCGGTGTCCGGCGGCTGCATCGAGGGCGCGGTGGCCGACGCCGCCATGCAGACGATCGACACCGGCGCGCCGCAACTGCTGGATTTCGGCGTGACCGACGAGCGGGCGTGGGAGGTCGGGCTGGCCTGCGGCGGCAAGGTGAAGGTCTTCGTGGAGAAGCTGACGTGAGCAGAGAACCCCTCCCCCGACCCCCTCCCACAAGGGGAGGGGGCATTACTCCCTGGGGCGAGGGGTCACGACGCATGGACCTCCCGTCATGACCCCCGAACTTCTCGCCGCCCTCACCGCGGCCCGCGAGGCAAAACGCCCGGTCGTGCTGGCGACCCGTCTGCCGGATGGCGCGCAATGCCTGCTGCCGCATCCCGGCAAGCCGGCTGAACTGAACGAAGCCGCGCAGCAGGCGCTGCGGGACGACCGCAGCGGTACCGTGAAGATCGGCGGTACCGACTGGTTCCTGCAGGCCCACAACCCGCCGCTGCGACTGATCGTGGTGGGCGCCGTGCACATCGCTCAGGCGCTGGTGCCATTCGCCAGCGGCGACGGTTTCGCCGTCACCGTGGTCGATCCCCGCCGCTCGTTCGCCTCCGACGAGCGATTCCCGGACGTGACCGTGCGCGCCGACTGGCCTGACGAGGCCATGGATGCGCTCAAGCCCGATGCCCGCACCGCCGTGGTGACCCTGACGCACGACCCGAAGCTGGATGACCCGGCGCTCGACCGGGCGCTGAAATCGCCGGCCTTCTACATCGGGTCCCTTGGCTCGCGACGAACCCATGCGGCACGATTGAAACGACTGCGCGAACTCGGTCACGGTGACGCGGCGCTGGCCCGCATCCACGGGCCGGTCGGGCTCAATATCGAGGCGGTCACCGCGCCGGAGATCGCGCTGTCGATCATCGCCGAACTGGTCGCCGTCCGCCGCGGCGCGCGCGGTTCCGCAAAAGCAGGCGGCATGAAATTCGGCCCGATCCCGCTGGACGAGGCGCGCGGCGCCATCCTCGCACATTCCCAGCGGATCGGCGATCGCATGATCCGCAAGGGCTCGGTGCTGGACGAGCGCGGCGCTGGCGGCATTGCGCGGAGATCGGCCGGTCCGAGGTGATCGCCGCGCGGCTGGAGCCCGGCGACGTGCCGGAAGACGTGGCCGCCGATCGGCTGGCAGATCCGCTTGTCTCGCCGTTGCTGTCGCGCTCGCGCGCGGCCACCGGGCGGGTGAACCTGGCCGCCGACGTGTCCAGGGCTGCTGCGCGTCGATACCGCCAAGATCGACCGGGTGAACGCGGTCGATGAATCGCTGACCCTCGGCACGCTGGCGGACTACGCCGTGGTCGCCGCCAAGCGACCTGGTCGCGACCATCAAGGTGATCCCGTTCGCCGTGCCCGGCGCGGTGCTGTCGGTCGCCGAAGCGATCGCTCGTCAGGGCGGCCCGGCGCTGACCCTGCACCCGTTTCGCGCGCTGAAGGTCGGGCTGGTCGCGACCGAGCTGCCGGGACTGAAGGAGACCACCACCGAAAAGACCATCGCGGTGACCGAGGCGCGGGTGACGCAGCTCACCGGCACATTGCTGCCTGCCGCTGCGCGTCCCGCACGAGGAAGCACGCGGTGGCACAGGCGCTGGAGGCGTTGATCCGGCAGGGCGCCGATCTGCTGCTGGTGGTCGGCGCCTCGGCGGTGGTCGATCGGCGCGATGTCGGGCCGGCCGGGATCGTGCGCGCCGGCGGCGAGATCCTGCATTTCGGCATGCCGGTCGATCCCGGCAACCTGATCTGCCTGGGCCGGATCGGCGAGCGGCCGGCGCTGGTGCTGCCGGGCTGCGCGCGCAGCCCCAAGCGCAACGGCATCGACTTCATCCTGCCGCGGCTGTTCGCCGGCCTGCCGGTCGGGCCGACGGATTTCATGCGCCTGGGCGTCGGCGGGTTGCTGAAGGAAACCGACGCACGGCCGCTGCCGCGCGAAAAGGCGCCGGCCGTGCGCGCGGACCGGGCCGGCGCCGCGCAGCGCGCCGACCATCGCCGCGGTGGTGCTGGCGGCCGGACGGTCGCGCCGCATGGCGCCGCACAACAAGCTGCTGCTCGCCGACCGCGCCGGCAAGACGATGATCGCCCGGGTCGTCGATAACGTGCTGTCCAGCAAGGCGCGGCCGATCCTGGTGGTCACCGGCCATCAGGCGAAGCGAGATCGAGCACGCGCTCGGCGGCCGTCCGGTGCGCTACGTGCATGCCGCCGATTATGCCGAGGGGCTGGCCGCCAGCCTGAAGGCGGGCATCGCCGCGGTGCCGCCCGAGGCCGCCGCCGCGATCGTCTGCCTGGGCGATATGCCGCTGGTCACCGGGCGGATGATCGACCGGCTGCTGGAAGCCTACGACCCCGATGAAGGGCGGCTGATCGTGCTGCCGACCTTCCGCGGCAAGCAGGGCAACCCGATGCTGTGGGACCGCCGGTTCTTCCCCGAAATCCTCGGCATCACCGGCGATTCCGGCGCCCGGTTCCTGCTGGGCAAGCACCTGGAACAGGTCGCCGAGGTGGAGATGGCCGATGATGCGGTGGTGCGCGATTTCGACACCGCCGATGCGCTGGCAACCCTGCCGGAGCGCCTGCGCCCCGGCCCGTGCCGGCCGGCTGACGGCCGATGCCGATCTGCGAGGCCGACCCATGGCGCATGCAGTATTTCGAGGGCGTCGCCTGCCCGGAGGATGTGCGCATCTCCACCGAGGACGCCGATTCCTGGGAATGGTTTCCGGCGCAACGCTGGATTTACGACAAGCTGGCGGTCGCGCTGTCGCAGGGACTGGACGCCGCGCCGCATGGGGTGATGCCGCGCGGCTTTCCCGGTGTTCTCCAAGCCGATCATGAACCTGCGCGGCATGGGGACCGGTAGCCGGGTGATCGAATCGGCGGCCGACTACAAGGCGGCGCTCACGCCCGGGCATTTCTGGTGCACGCTGCTGACCGGGCGGCATGTCAGCACCGACGTGGCGCTGGTGAACGGCGAACCGCATTGGTGGCGCCACGCCACCGGCGCAACCACGTCAGGCGGCACGTTCGACCACTGGCACATCCATGCCGAGGCCGATCCCGGAGGTCGAGGACTGGTGCGGCGCCTGGGCGCGCTCCCACCTGTCCGGCTATACCGGGATGGTGAATTTCGAAACCATCGGCGGCCGCATCATCGAGGCGCATCTGCGCTTCGCCGATCAGTGGCCGGACCTGTATGGGGCGGGGTGGGTGTCGGCGCTGGTCGGCCTGTACGCGACGGGCGACGTGGGCGTTCGCCGATGCCGACCGCGCGGATGGGTTCAGCGTCGTGCTGTTCGGGCCGCACGGGCCGCGCTATCGCCATCCGCCGGCGGACCTGGTGGAATCGGTCCGCCGCATGCCCGGCGTTTCCAGCGTGCAGATCACCTTCCACGAGGATCGCGCGCCGGAGCACCACGCCATGCCGCCGGGCGGGTTCCGTCTGGCGATCGTGAACGCGCACAGCCTGGCGGCAGGTCATGCCGCGATCGGGCTGCTCCGCGCGGTGCTGATCGGCGGGTGATCCGGGCCACGACCCAAAAGGTGCCGCCGCCTACTTCTTCACCAGCGGGCAGCCGCCCTGATCCAGCGGCCGGAACGCCTCATTTGCCGGGATCGTCTGAAGCTGCTTGTAGTAATCCCACGGTGCCTTCGACTCGGCCGGAGATTTCACCTGGAACAGGTATAAATCCCGCAGCACGCGCCCGTCGATCCGCAGCTTCCCGTCATGCGTCATGAAATCGTTGATCGGCGTCTCCCGCATCTTCGCAATGACCTTGTCAGGATCTTTGCTGCCGACCGCCTGCACAGCGTCGAAATAGTGCTTCAGCGCGCTCGCCACCCCGGCCTGGCTCATGGTCGGCTCGCGGTGGATCACGCTGAAGAACCGCTTCGACCACGCGCGGGTCGCATCGGTCTGGTCCCAATAGAAACCAGCCGTGAGCTGCAAGCCTTGCGCCGTCTGCAACCCAAGCGAATTCACATCGGTGATGAACACCAGCAGCCCCGCCAGCTTCTGGCCGTGACTGATCAGATCCGAACTCCGCCGCCTGCTTGATCGAGTTGGTGGTATCACCCCCGGCGTTGGCCAGTCCAACCACCTGCGCCTTCGACGACTGCGCGGCGAGCAGATAGTTGGAGAAATCCGACGTGTTCAGCGGCACCAGGGACTGGCCCAGCACCTTGCCGCCTTCGGCCTCCACCACGGCCGCGGTGTCGCGCTCCAGCGCATGGCCGAACGCATAATCTGCGGTCAGGAAATACCAGGTCTTGCCGCCCTGCTTGACGATCGCCGAGCCGGTGCCATGCGCCAGTGCGTAAGTGTCGTAGACCCAATGCGCGGCATAGGGCGAACAGCTCGTGCCGGTGATGTCCGAACTGCCGGCGCCGGTGAACAGCACCAGCTTCTTCATGTTGCGCGACACGCCCTCGACCGCCAGCGCGACCGAGGATGTCGGTACATCAAGGATCACATCGACGCCCTCGTCCCCGTACCACTTCCGGGCGATGCTGGCGCCGATGTCCGGCTTGTTCTGGTGATCGGCCGACACGAGTTGGATCGGCTGTCCCAGCAGCTTGCCGCCGAAATCCTCGATCGCCATGCGCGCCGCCTCGACCGAGCCCTGGCCGCTGAGATCGGCATACAGCGACGACATGTCGGTGAGCACGCCGACCTTCACCGGCCCTTGCGTGGTCTGCGCGCGGGCCGGTGCAAGGACGAGTGCCGCGGTGAAGGCTGCCGCGAGAAGTCCAGCGATAGCACGCATATGACGGTCCTCCCCAAGAATAGCTCAAGCGCCGCGGATGCTAGCGGGGTGGCTGCCGGATGTCTCTCCCGGCTCAGATTCGGACGTTGTCAAGCACGTGCAAACGCTCGTCGCGCAGCAGCGCGGCGAACTCGCCGGGCGAGGTGTCGGCAAGCTGCTGCACCGCAACCCAGTCGTACTCGGTGGAGCGCGCCTGGCGCGCCAGGGCGATCGCCTGGCCGATGACGGTCAGCAGGCAGCGAGGGCTGGTGCCCAGCGGGTCGTCCGGCGTCGGCGGCATGAAAGCCGAGGCCAGCGCGGCATCGCCGGCGATGATCGCCTCCGCCTGGGTGGTCGCATCATCGGGGTCGGCGCCGGGTCGCCACGCGGCGATGCACAGCGAAAATGCCCCGGCCGCGACCAACTCGCGAACCCAGGCGTCGAACGCCTCGCTCAGCCGTGCGAACTCCGGCTGCAGGGCAACCAGGCGGCTGCCCGGCCGTGCCCCGAACGGCGTCCCGGCGGCCAGTTCCTCGAGCGCCATTGTCACGGCACCGGCCAGCGCCGCACTCTGGCCGGCCGCGGCGCGGCATTCGCGGGGCGAGCACCCAGCGTGCAACCGTCGTACCGGCGAGCCGCATCGCTTCCGCCTCTCCAAGGCGGGACGACGCCCCAGCGGCGATGGTCGCACCAGCCATGCTCAGCGCGGCCGGCACGACCGTCTGGTGCAACCCCGTCATGAGGCGGTCGAGAGCACCGAGGATCGCCTCCCTGGCGCCAATTTTCTCGGCGGGGGCCTGCAACGTGGCGGCGGCAATCCTGTCGCCAAAGGCGAGTACCGGCCCGCTTTCCGCGACGGAAACGAACGGAGCGGCGGCGATCTGCCCGTCCTCCGGCCCGTCGTCGTCCCCGCGCCGCCCAGTCCCGCACCGCGGCAAGACTTCCATGACCTGTTTCATACGACATCGTTGCTTCCTTTGTCCGACGGAGTGACCGTCAATGTTTCTAGACTCATGCCAAACGGCTTCGCGGGCATGACGCCGGAAGCGAATTTCTGTTCAGGACCGCCGCACGCGGATTTCGTCGGTGGCGGTCTTCAGGGCGTCGAATACCAACGCCGCAGCTCGCCGTGCATCGCCCGGACCCGTTCGCGGCCGATGCCGAGCTCGAACTGCAGCCCGGTCACCCGGAGCACTTCGTCTTCCAGTGCGACTCTCGCCAGATCCGGCCCGCCGGCTTCGTCCAGGCTCTGGACGGCGTCGGCGGCCAGGCCGGCCACGAAGTCGATCTCCTCCTCCGAGCCATCGGCCTGCTCGTCCGGCATCCGCCAGCATCCGTGTAACTCCGCCGCGAATTGCTGCAGCTTCGCCGTTGCCTCGTCGGCGACCGGCTTGACCAGCATCAGGTCCGGACAGTCCTCCGGAGCATAGTTTTGCACGTCAAGAAGACTTCCGGTGAGGGTCCTGACCTGCGCCAGCAGGGCGGTTGCAGCGGAAATGTCCGGAGCGGTTCTCAGAGTCGCCAGCTTGCCGGCGACCTGGTGAACCCCGCTGCCGATCTCCTTGAGCGCCTTTTTGCACTGCTTCAACAAGTGCCTGATAATCCAGGTCGGCGGGCTCGGTGGCGGGCGGCGCGACCCGGGCATCGGGATTCCCGTTGCGATCGTTCGCAATCAGGTCGCGCAGCGCGTCCTGGTTGGCGCTGATCATGGCGCCGTGCTGATCATGATCCGCCTCGCTCCGCGCGCCGGCGACATTCGCGCCGCCCTTCTGCAACTTCTTGCGCAGCGCATCAGCACGTTTGGCGAAGCTGCCCTTGTCGCTGGTGATCACCATCGGCGTGGTGCTCTGCAATCGGTTGACGGCACGCTCGCCCTGCAGCGCACCGACTTCGTCGCGGGCCAGCGCGGCGATGGGATGCGACAGCTTGCCCTTGTGCAATTCGACGCCATGCACGGTGCTCAGCATCGGGCGGTCGAGCACCGCTCCGCGGAAGCGGAACATCGTCCCGGCGCTCTCGTTCGCTTCCTGCAACTCAGCAGCCACCGCGGCGCCCATCGAGTAGCCGTGGATGATGATCTTGTCGGGATCGTATCCCATGTCGATCAGGTGCTGGAGCATGGATTGCGCGTCCTGCTTCAGGCTGAGCTCGCATGGCGTCCCCGGCGGTTCGTCGCTGCCGCCGTATCCGGCGTAGTTCACCGACAGCACGCTGGCGCCGCTCTCGGCGTAAAATTTGGCCATGTCGAGGCCCTGAAACTCCGCCGAGCCGCCGGAGCCGGTCAGCAACAGCACGACCGGGCGGGAGGTGTCCGCCAAGCCGTCCTTCTCCTTGAGGTTGTGACCTTTGGCCGAGAAGAAGTTCCCCGTCAGCTTGCGGCCGCCCTCGCCGATGACTTCCACCGGCGCGGCTGATCCCTCATCACGCATGAAACCGATCTGCCGGTGCGCGTCGGCGACCTTCTTGTCGTCCTTGCTCGCATCCGAATGGCGGTCGTCGGGGTCTCCAAGCACGCGGCGCGCCAGGAACTTGCCGACGTCTCCCGTGGGCGCCTGCTTGCCGGTCAGCCGTACATTGCCGCAGCTTCTGGTCGCGCACGGTTTTCGGCGGCGCGGCCGGGGCCTTGCGCTGATCGGTCTTTTCGCCGACCGCCTGATAGACATCGACTTTCCACTGATCGTAACCTGCAGTGGCAGGTGCATTGGCAACCAATGTGCCGCTCATGTCAGCGATTCCTTCAGGCCATCAGGGCGTGGTCGATCTCGGCCAACGCGGCGCCGAGGGTTGCGCGGATCGTCACCGGGATGCCGAACGGGTTTTCATCCAGCAGGCGGACCAGGGCGTTCTGTTGCAGGAAGCCGCGATACTGGGCCACCACGGCACGCGCCTTTCCGCGAACGGCCGGCTGCTGATCGGGCGAGGCGGCATCGGCCTCGCTGAGGGAGGTCAGCAGGCTGATGCTGAGCTTGCCGGTCGCGCCGTTCAGGCCAAATTCGGCGATGCGCCGCATCTCCGGGTCCGGCATCGAACGTAAGTGCTGAGTCAGCGCGCCGATTTCCGCGCCGACCTTCTCCCGCGCCTCGCGCCAGATCTGGCGCCCGCGGATCGAGACGTAGGCGGCCGGCGGCTGGCGCACCGGACGGCGCGTCGCGCGGGCGGCAAACCTGTGGCCGAGCACGCGCTCGACCCAGGCGTTCTGTGCGTCAGTGCCGGGCATGACGTGCCCCCGCGGACCCGGGACGCATTACAATCATGTGAAACATTATCGACCCCATCTGCTGCGTGCTTCGATGGGGACCTTAAGGGCCGCTGCCGGCTTGCCGGTATGATTCAAGTCACACGCGCCAATACCCCTCCCCTGTCCCCTCCCGCAAAGGGAGGGGGAGGTCGAGACCGCCAATTCACCCCTCCCGTGGGAGGGGGCAGCGGGAGGGGTCGGTCGTGATGGCGTCGGTTCCGCAAACCCTCTACTCATCGCCCGTGCGCTTGGCTCTTCCCGATGCCCCGTCCCTGGTCGCCGGCCACTTGCGTGCCGCGCTGTTCATGCCGGACGGCGAGATGATCACGCTCAATGCCGAGCAGGCGGCGATACGCCTGCCGGCGCTTGGCCCCCTGTTGCTGATCCACGCGCCGGCCAGCTTCCGCCGGCTCGGCCTGCGCCCGGTCCCCTGCCTCGATCTGCTGGAATTGTTCGCCTTCGTGCTGCCCGCCCGCACCGCTGCGCCCACGCCGCGTGGTCTGTGCCTGGCACTCGACCTCGACCCGCCCCGGGCCGGACTGGAAGCCGAGGCCGCCGTGCTGCCCGACCTTGCCGCCTTCCTGCTACGGCGGCTGGTGGCGGGACGCGATCTCGCGCTCAACCGCGATGCCGCCGGACTGGCCGCGCGCATGGGCCGCGCCGGCTGGGGGTGGGCACCGTTCGTCCTGGCGGCGCTGGATCGCCCGGACGCGGCGCCGTCGGCCGACGCCCTGAAAGTATGGAAGCGCCTGCCGGAATGGGAGGAAGCGGCGCCGCTGCCGCCGCCCTCCGCGCATCCGATCGCCGAAAGCGAGGCGCGGGCGCGGCTGGCCGTCATGCTCGGCGGCGACGCCGAGCAGCGACCGGGCCAGTCGGACTATGCCGGCGCCGCCTCTGCCGCCTTCGCCCCGCGCCAGACGCGCGGCGACCCGCATCTGGTGCTCGCCGAAGCCGGGACCGGCACCGGCAAAACGTTGGGCTACATTGCGCCGGCCAGCCTGTGGGCGGAGAAGAACCGGGGCGCCGTGTGGATCAGCACGTTCACCCGCCACCTGCAGCGGCAGATCGACGCCGAGCTGGCACGGCTGTTCCCCGATCCGGCCGAACGGCGTCGCCGCGTGGTGGTGCGCAAGGGGCGGGAGAACTACCTGTGCCTGCTGAACCTGGAAGACGCGCTCGGTCCGGCGATGACCGGGCTGATGCCGGTCTCGGTCATTCCGCTCGGACTGATCGCTCGCTGGGCGCTGGTCAGCGCCGACGGCGACATCCAGGGCGGCGACCTGCCGGGCTGGATGAGCGAGCTGTTCGGGACGGGAACAATTCTGGCACTCGCGGACCGGCGCGGTGAGTGCATCCACGCTGCCTGCGCGCACTGGAAGCGCTGCTTTATCGAGCACACGATCCGCCGCGCCCACTCCGCCGACCTGGTGATCGCCAACCATGCGCTGGTGATGACGCAGGCGGCGCACGGCTTCATGTACGGCGGTGGGCTGGACGATGGCACCGTGCCCACCCGCTACGTCTTCGACGAAGGGCACCATCTGTTCGATGCCGCCGACGGGGCCTTCGCCGCCGTGCTGTCGGGGCTGGAAACCGCCGAATTACGCCGCTGGCTGCTCGGCGCCGAGGGCGGCCGTTCGCGGGCGCGCGGGCTGCGCCGTCGGCTCGATGAGCTCGTCGCCGGCCAGCCGCCGCTGGAGACGATGCTGGACGCCGCCTTGCAGGCGGCTCGTGCCCTGCCGGCACCGGGTTGGTCGCTGCGGCTGGCCGGGGACGGACCCGAGCTGGCCGGACTGGACGCCGGCCGGCCAAACCCGACCGAGGCGGTGCTGCGCCTGTTCCGCCGCCAGGTGCTCGCCCGCACGCAGGGCGCCGCCCTGCCGCCGCGCGGCGCGCTGGACTGCGATCTGTTCCCGGCGATCCCCGAACTGCACGCAGCCGCCGAGCGCCTCTCCCGCGCCCTGGCCCGCATCGTCGAGCCGCTGACGCTGCTGCGGGAACGCCTGGCCGCCCGGCTTGAAGACGAAGCGGAGGAGCTGGATAGCGCCACCCGCGCGCGCATCGAGGCGACCTGCCGCTCGTTGGGACGCCGCGCGCTGGCGCCGCTGTCGGCTTGGCGGGCGATGCTGGGCAGCCTCGCCGCGCCTCGGCCGGAGCCGGGAACGCGGCCGGATCACGTGCTGTTCCTGCGCCTGGACCGGCGCGCAATGGGCGACCGCGCGCAGGACCACGACGTCGGCCTGCACCGCCACTGGCTGGACCCGACAGTGCCGTTCGCGCTGACCCTCGCCGCGCCCGCCCAGGGATTGCTGGTTACCTCCGCCACCCTGCGCGATTCCGGCGATGCCGACCCGGAGACCGCGTGGGCGGCGGCCGAGGCGCGGGTCGGTGCGCCGCATCTACCGTCGCCGGCGATTCGCGCGGCGCTGTCGAGCCCGTTCGACTATGCCGCGCAGACCCGCGCCTTCGTGGTCACCGACTTGCCGCCCGGCCAGATCGGCCCGCTGGCAGCCGCCTATCGCGCGCTGTTTCTGGCCGCCGGGGGCGGGGCACTCGGCCTGTTCACCGCGATCAGCCGGTTGCAGCTCGTGCACGCCCAAATCGCCCCGGAGCTGGAGGCGGCGGGGCTGCCGTTGTACGCCCAGCACGTCGATCCCATGGATAACGCCACGTTGGTGGACATCTTCCGTACCGAGGAAGCGAGCTGCCTGCTCGGCACCGACGCCATGCGCGACGGGGTCGATGTGCCGGGGCGAGCGCTGCGGCTGGTGGTATTCGAGAAAGTGCCCTGGGCGCGGCCGGACATCCTGCACCGCGAGCGGCGCATTCATCTGTCGGGGGGCGATCCGAAAACCTACGACGATCGCGTGGCGCGCCTGCGTCTGCGCCAGGCGTTCGGGCGGCTGATCCGCCGGGCCAGCGACCGCGGCGTGTTCGTGCTGCTGGACCGACAGACCCCCGGCCGGCTGCTATCGGCGTTTCCGGCCGGCGTGGCGGTCCGACGCGTCGGGCTTGCCCAGGCGGTCAGCGAGACGCGCGATTTCCTGGCGGTGCCAATACACCCAGCCGCCCCGCTTTCGGGGTAAGGGCCGGGGTGCCTTCGGCAACGGGGGACACAGCCAAACACCCCTCTACCCGCGTCGGGAAGGGCGGGGTTTGGGACAGGCCGCGCCATCACAACCGTCCTTGGAACGCACAACTTCCCGCCAGAACCTGTCTCTGCCGCTTGAACCGCCGGTACCGTTCGCGCACCGTGCGGTCCCGTCCGCCGGAGGAATTGCATGGCCGCGCTTTCGCAACTCGATGCGCCGGAGGCGCTCGTGTGCACCATGGTCCTTGTCGCCGCGGCCGATGGCGGCATGTCCGACCGGGAGATCGGGGTGATGTCGGGCCAGGTGCAAACGCTGCCGGCGTTCCGCGACTTCTCCGCCGACCAGCTTGCCCAGGCGACCGATACCGCGGTGAAGCTGTTGAACGAGGATGACGGTTTGCGCCATGCCGGCCGGCTGATCCGCGCCGCGCTGTCCCCCAAGCTGCGGGAAACCGCCTACGCGCTGGCCTGCGAAGTGGTGGCGGCCGATGAGGTGGTCGGCCAGCAGTCGCTGGAGATGCTGGATTTCGTGCAATCCGAACTGCAACTCGATCCGCTGGTCGCGGCCGCCATCGAACGCGGCGTGCGCGCCAGGCACGCTTCAATCTGAAGCGGGCCCTGACGGCGTGGCCCCCTCCCCCTGCCCCCTCCCACAGGGGGAGGGGAAACCTGCAGACCGTGGCAATCCCCTCCCCTTGTGGGAGGGGTATCCGCACGGTACAACTCGACAGATCGTTTGTGATTACGCCGGTGGAATTTCCAGTGCGATATACGGCGGCAAGTTGAACGCTCCGGCGTGGATTTCCGGCGTCCAATACCTTGTGGTCCCCAGAATGCCCGCCGCCTCGGCGCGGCGTCGGATCTCGCCCGCCGGCACCCGCGTCAGCGTTGCGTCCTTCGCCGCCCAGCCGAGCGTCATGAACCCGCCAACATAGGTCGGCACCGCAGCGACGTAAGCGGTGACGTGCGGGAAGAACTTCGCCCGCCGCGCGCTGGTCTCCCGCAGTTCGGCCGCCTGCATGAACGGAACGCCGCACTGGTTCACCACCAGCCCGCGCGCCGTCAGGATACGTGCGCAGTTGGCGTAGAAGGCGTCGGTGAACAGCACCTCCCCGACGCCGATCGGGTCGGTGGAATCGACGATGATTGCGTCGAATGTCGAATCCGCAGCGTGCCTCACGTAATCGATCCCGTCGCCGACGATCACCTCGGCACGCGGATCGTCCCACGAATCGCCGGCAATGGCGGGCAGGAATTCACGGGACAGCCGGATCACCTCGCCGTCGATCTCCACCATCACGGCGCGCCGCACCGGGCGATGAGCCAGCACGCGCCGCAGCACGCCGCCATCCCCGGCGCCGATGATCAGGACGGTCTGCGCCCCGCCGTGCGCCAGCAGGGGCACATGGGCGAGCATTTCCTGATAGACGAATTCATCGGCCTCGGTGATCTGCACCACCCCATCGAGCAGCATCACCCGCCCGTGCGAAAAGCTGTCGAAGATCACGATGTCCTGGAACGGGCTTTGAACGTGGGCCAGTTCGCGCCGCACCCGGAAGCGCTGGCCCCAGTCCGGATACAGCGTCTCGTTGATCCAGCTATCCATTGCCACGGCGGCCCTCCGAAATACGCCTTCACCTCTCCCGCCTGCGGGAAAGGTCGGATCGCGGAGCGGTCCGGGTGAGGGCCCTCACGGCGCGCCCCTCATCCGCCGCGCTGCGCGCAGCGACCTCTCCCGCAAGGCGGGAGAGGTGGGAGGAATGGGCGGTTACGCGATCAACCCGCGGCGCTGCTCGCCGAGATGGATGGAGGCGGGCCGGAACGCCGCCTTCAGCACCGGCAGTGACCGGTATGGGTCGCAGGCGCCGCACATGAAGATGTCGATCGCCGCGAAATCGCGCTCCGGCCACGTGTGAATTGAGATGTGGCTCTCCGCCAGCACGACCACACCCGAAACGCCGCCGTTGGGGGCGAAATGATGAAAGTGGCTGTGCAGGATGGTGGCATCGGCCGCCTCGGCCGCAGCGCGAAGGGCGGCATCGATCGCGTCCGGATCGCACAGGTTCCGCGCGCCCCAGAGATCGATCAGCAGATGCGTACCGGCGAACTTCACCCCGTCCTTTTCGACGAAGTAGTCCTTCGGCGCATCCGCGCTTTCGGAAGTCTGGTTGCTGCTCGGAAGATCCGAGACCATCCCCAGTGGAGTGAGTGCGTCCATCGCGCCCGATCCCTACCAGCAGACGGCCTGTTGGGCATGATGCCCGCTTCGGCCAAGGCCGCGGAAAATGGGTAAATCGGCCGGGGGATGCAAGGGGTTTTCCGCCCCCAGTCGGCCGAAAATCACATGCCGGCATCCCGGCGGCGCCGCATTACCGCACCGATTTCAGGTTTTCCGGCAACCCGTGCGCCAGCAGCGCCTCCTGCCCGGACCGGCGAAGGTCCGTCAGGCCGCGCACCGGATCGGCGGTCAGCAGACGGAACATGTCGGCCAGCGGGCCGCTTCCCATCCGTGGCTCGTCGCGCGTGCGCAGCGAATCCAGGCCAGCCTCATTGCCGGCCCGCGCGGTCGCCGCGGCGAGGCGCAGCAGCGTCTGCCGCTGCCCATCATCTAGGGTTCCGGTGTCCGGCACCGTTTTCGCCGCATAATCCTCCAGCGCCCCTTCAGCGGCCGGCCAGTTCTCGGCGTGTTCCAGGATCGCGGCCCGTTTTTCGTCGGCCGGCGCGGTCGCCAGCGCGGTCAGCGCCGCCACCGCGCCGGCGACATCGCCGTTGCGCGCCTCGGCATCGGCTTGCAACAGGGCCCGACTCTCAGCCAACGGTGCGGGCAGGCCGTCCGCCGCCGAGCCGGACAGCGCACTCAGCGCCCCGGCCGCATCGCCCTGGCGCAGGCGCAGCGCGGCGAGCCGTGCGCCGAAGCCGGCCCGGCCAACGCCGGTCGGGGCGGCGCGGGTCAGTTTTTCCAGCAGCAGCGCCGCCGGCTGCGGCAGGTCCAGCGCCAGCAGCCGGTCCGCCAGCCGTTGCTCGAGTGCCTCCCCGGCCGGGCCGTCCGGCAGCAAGTCGGCGTTGCCGTCCACCAGCGTCACGAACTCCAGCGGCGGCAGAGCATCGGTCCGCTTGTCGCCCAGCAGAGTTGCGAAGAGCTGTTTCATCCGGGCGTGAATGGCCGGCTGGTGGGCCGGGAAATCCCGCGCCGAGTCGCGCAGCACGTTCAGCGCCTCGGTCCATTGGCCGTTGTCCGCCCGCAGCGCCGCCAATCGTTGGCGCAACGCCAGTTCGCGGTCGTCGCCGCGCCAGGCATCCAGCAGTCTGTCGAAGCCGTCCGCCGCCTGGCCGATATCGATCCGGCCGGTTTTCAACCGAAGCTCGATTGCACGCGTCGCCGCACGAATGCGGGTCAGGCGGTCCCGGCCGCCCGCCAGACCATCATAGATCGCCAGCGCGGCATCGGCCTGTCCGTTCGCTTGCGCGAACATGCCGCGCGCCAACCCAAGCGCCGGATCGTCGGGACGGGCCGCCAGCAACGTCGCCGCTGCTGCCGTGGCGTCACCGGCGACCATTGTCTCGGCGGCGAGCGGCAGCAGTCGATTTCGCACGGCCGCCGGGTAGGTCAGGATCAGCGGCCAGGTCGCGGCAAACGTTGCGGCTGCCTGGCCCGCATCGGTGTGCAATTCCCCCTGCCGCACGGCGCGCCAGAGGGCGATCTCGTCGCTGCCGGACAATGCCGGCGCCTCGATCGAGGCTGCCTGGTCCGGTTTGCCGGCCAGCAACGCGGCGATCGCCGCGAGGCCCTCCTGGTCCGGTAAATCTGCCTCGGCCGGGTTCTCCAGGGTGGCCACCCGCAAGATTGCCTGCGCGTCGATTCCCAGCCCGAGCGCGATCATCGTCTGGGCGACTGAGCGCTGCAGCGGACCGCGCGACAGCGGTGGCGCGGTCGCCGCCACTGCAATCTGCCGACGCAGCCGATTTGCCAAATCCAGGGTCGGCAGCGTGGCGAACCGGAACCGCCGCGTCAGCGCGACGGCCCTGGCCTGCGCCGCCGTGTCATCTCCCTGGGGCGCCAAGGCGATCGGCGTTCCCGCAGCCGTCAAAGCGAATCCGTGCGGGACCACCTGCAAGCCGAGCCGGTCGGAGAGCGGCTCGATCACCAGCCCCTGCCAACTCGGCAGCAGCACGAATTGCGGCGCGCTGTGCCGCACGGCGACACCCTGACCGGCCCGGCGCAGGGTTCCGACCAGCAGAACGCCGCCCGAGCGTGGGTCCACGACACGGACGATCTGCCCAGGATCATCAGCGGGGAAATCGACCTCGCCGCCCTGCTGTTCGGTGGCAATCGGCCGGGACGGCTCGGGCGCGGCGCCGATCGCAACCCGCCAGCCGCCTGGTTCCCGATTTAGTGAAAGCTCGGCGCCGGCCGCCAGCGGCAGGACGATCATCGTCGCTGCGGGCAGCAGATGCACCGAAGCGGCACCGAACGCCGGATCGTCGCGCAGGGCCGCAAGATCGAGCGGGCGTGCTGCGTCGAAGACCAGCACGCCGATATCGCCGCGACGGAAAGCCGCCGCACCGACCGTGTTTTCAAACGGCAGCAGCACGGCAGAGCCGGTCCCTCCCGGCGGAATGGGTGCCGCGGCCGCGGCAAGTGCAACCGGGCCGGCGCCCGCCGCGGAGGGTTCCGATTGCGCCGATCCTGATGGCCCCGGTAGCAGCGGCCCCGATGGCTGGGTTCCCGCCGCGACGACAGGCACGCTGGGGGTTGGCGCCATGGCCGGTGCTGCCGGACCGGGCGCCGAACGCGTTGCTGCCGCATTGCCAGGACCTGGAGGGGATGGGGCGGCCGGCGCAGCAGCGGGGACCGGCCCGGAAGTCGGGGCGCTGACCGACTCCGCCAGCCTCGCCGGCGCGGGGTCGTGCCGATCGATCGGACTGGCCGGCAGCACCGCCAACGAGCCGGGCAGCGGCCGGGCTGGGACGGGATCGAGCACATCCAACACCAGCCGGTACTGCACGGACATCGTCCGCAGCCGCGCTCCCGCAGCCACTGTGATCTCGGCCCGACCCGTGCCGGAGGTCATGGTCAGGACGTTGCGCGGCAGCGCCGGCGGCGGCCCGATCGCCTGCCCGGGGTCGAAACGGAGGCTGACGGTGTCGCCGTCGCGCACCAGGTGCCAGACGACCGGCCGGGTGAAATCGAAGACGATCCGTCCGAACCCGGGATGCTCACCAACCTGGACCGGCACAGAAGCTTCGATCGGCGCATCCGCTGGTCGTTCCGCTTGTTCCCTTGGCGGATCGGCCCGGACCCGCGCCTGGTTACCCATGGCGCAGAGCAGCAGCGCGGTCACTAGCGTCAGCAGCCAGATGCGCGCCGGCCGCATCAGTCGAAACTGGCGAGCAGCCGGTCGATCTCGGCCTGTGCCATGGCGGTGGCAGGGCGCTGGGGACCATTCAGCAATTCCCCGGCGGTGAGCCCGGGCGCCAACTCGTCGGCTTCCACCGGGTCGAGCTCCGCCCGGGGCAGGTCACTCGCGTGCGCTTCACGATCACCCCCAGGGATACGTGGTGGTGGAGCAGCACGGCCAACGGCTGGGACCAGACAGCCGGCACTTACCGCCTGTACGTCTGGGACTCCTCGGCCTTGAACAAGCTCCCGGTTCGCCTGGCCTTCCCGCCTCTCGAGCACAATCGGCGCGCGAGAGGTAGGGTGATCGCGCCGCGGACCCTCGTGCGGGGAAAGGCAGCCCGCGTGTCCGTGCGCCTGACGCGGGGCGGGACGGCTCGGCTGTCGACGGTGCGGCTGTCGCTGCAGCTGCCCCAGGGCTTCACCAGTAGGAGGTTGGGCCCCGCCACCTTCCGGGATGTGCCGGCTGGGCGGTCGTTGGTGGCTCGGTTCGGGTGGTTCCCCCCGGGATAAGCCCGACCAGCTGGTCACTGTGCATGGCACCGCTTCCTTCGGGCCGCGTGCGAAACGCTCGGCCGGCGTCAGTGCCACAGTCTCCTGAGGTCGGGCCCTGGCTGGTCGTGGCCTCTGAGGCCGCGACCAGCCTGAGCGTAGCGGCGGATGCCCGCCACCAGCGCTTCCCAGTTGCCAGCAGCGATCGCGTCGGTTGTCTGTGCGTCGAGGCCGGCGGAATCCAACCACGCGGGGATTCCGCCCGCCGGGGCCGGACGGTAGGGGTAGTCGGCGGCGAACAGGATCCGTTCGGCTGGAACGATCTCGCTCGCCCATCGCAGGTAGCGGTGGCTGTAGACACCACCCGGCGTGATGTACGCGTTACGGGACACGTATTCGGAGAACGGCCGCGGCAGCTGGGCTTGGTGCGCCAGTCCGTCTACGCGGTCGAGGTAGAACAGGATCATCTCACCCCAATGGCCGAGGATCACCTGCAGGTTCGGAAACCGCTCTAACACTCCGGCCAGGCAGAGGCGCAGGAATTGGATTCCTGACTCGTAGTGCCACCCGATGCCGTGCGTGGAAAATGCCCAGCTGAGCTGGTCGCCAAAGCCTGAGTAGATCGCTTTGCGGACGGCCGGCTGCGGTGCCTGGGGATGGAGGTAGAGCGGCGCGCGGAGCGCCTCGGCCGCCTCGAGAAGATGACCCAGTTCTCGCTGGCATCGAGGTTGCGCTCGCCGGTGCGCCCGAAAATCAGGGCACCCTGAAGACCAAGTGTGCGGACCGCACGCTCGAGCTCGGCGGCGGCAGCCTGCGGAGCCGGAGCTGCCAGCGTCGCGAAACCTTGCAGGCGCTCTGGATAGCGAGCCACGTGTGCAGCGATCAAGTCGTTCGTCTCCGTCTGGAGTGCGATGGCCTGGGCTGCAGGCAAGCTGTGGAGACCAGGAGAGGTGAGGGAAAGGACCTGCACGTCCAGCCCGGCCGCGTCCATCCACGCGATCCGCTCCTCCCCGACTTCGGCCAGCCTCCGGCCGAGATCACCGGCGGCCGCCCGCGCGCGGGAGGCATCTGCAGCAACCGGATCGTGCTGCTCCCAGGCCGACCGCGCGGCCTCACTGACGAAGTGCTCTTCGGTGGCGATGGTTCTCATTGGGCGCTGGCTGCTCTCCGGCCGGCGCCTCAGCCGCCGTCCACGACGATCATTTCCCCGAGATTGCTCTCCAGACGCATCTGCTTGAGCGGCGCGTACTCCGGCGACTCATACCAGCACATCAGCGATTCCCTGTCCTCGAACTTCAGGATCGTCACGGACTGGGGCTCCCAGTCGCCCTCGAGGGCGACTGTCGCGCCTCGTGCGACTAAGACCTCGCCGCCGAACTCGCGGATCTGAGGTACCACCGCTTGGCTGTAGCGCTGGGAAACCTCCGGGGCGGTGATCTCCCTCCGCGCGTAGATGAGAAATGCGGCCATCTGGGTCTCCCTGAATGCTCGTGGTTCTAGCTGCTCCGAATCCAACCCGGTTCCCGACGGTACCCGAGTGCCGTTTTCCATTCACTCGGCGGGCCGAGCCGGAGTCGGTCCATCCGG
This sequence comes from uncultured Pseudomonadota bacterium, assembly GCA_963764525.1. Taxonomy (GTDB): domain Bacteria; phylum Pseudomonadota; class Alphaproteobacteria; order Acetobacterales; family Acetobacteraceae; genus DATDIC01. Next base: position 173,278 of record CAVXTC010000008.1, read on the forward strand.
GGAGGCAATGTCCAGGGGCTCCGCTGGCTTGTAGCCCTGGGCTGCCTTGATCGAGGGAGAGGGTGAGGTCGAAGACATTGTCCGGTCGATCTCGCAAGATTTACGGCACATTCAGGAGCGGGAGCGACGGGACTCGAACCCGCGACCTCCGGCGTGACAGGCCGGCGCTCTAACCAACTGAGCTACGCCCCCTGACGGGGACCTCCAGTATGGCAACTGGCCGTCTTGGGCGCTTATGCGCAACTTTTGGTGAAAATCGGGAATTTAAGTTAGGCACCGGGATCCTGTCGGTCGCGTCCAACCCCGACCACGGACGTGTTCGCTCAGGATCTCGAGGACGGGGGCCCAGGAGGGTCCCCGTCCGCTTTAGAGAGGCGGGATCGTTCGGGAGCAGTTTCGGGCGGTCACCGGGGGCTGTCTGAGGGGCCCGAGGCGGAGGCTCCCGTCTGCCACGGGCTCGGTGACAGCCGGCCAAACCAATCCGACCACTGACTCGACGAACCCCACATAACGTTCGCGGCGAGAACCGATCGGGATTCGTCAGAACCATCCGGCCGGCCTCTTCTGAGAGGTGGCGAATCGCGTGGGCAGTGAGCTCCACATCAAGCTCGTAGGGGAACTCGGCGCGAGAAAATGCCCACTCCACCAGTCTTCGTTATCCGCGCCTGCATGCGAGCTCGGTTCGTCTCCACCTGCTCTCGGATGATGGACGGGGTCCCCTCGATGGGCAGAAGGATGATTCGCCAGGTGTTCGGTCGGTCCAGAACGGCCGCCAGAAACCGTCGACCCCGTGGGCCAGCAGGTCCGGCGGGTACTGTCTCCCGGATCTGCGGGTACGACCTGTTCGAGTTGAGCCAGCGCATAGCGTTCCTCTCGCTCTACCAGGGCGTGGAGCAGCCGTCCGAGGTTGGGGAAGTGGTCGTAGACGACGGGCCGCGTGACGCCGGCGATGCGCGCCACGGCCTCGATCGAGACGCCGGCGTAGCCCTGTTCGACGATGAGTCCCAGGGCAGCGTCGAGCAGTTGCTCCCGCCGCTGCTCAGGCGGCAGCCGGGGCGCATAAGGCCGTCGAGCCCGAACCTCCTGCGGCTCGTCTGAGGAGCTCACCTCTGGCATCGGTCCGAGCCAGGCTATCGGCAAAGCCAGGCCGGACTCCCCCTGGGGCATCTGCCTCAGGTCAGGCCACGCGCCTGGAATCGAGGCGCTGCTCGCAGGCCGGGCAGGCGTCCCAGTCAAACGAGAGCCTGTCGAGGTGACGGTCGTTGTCGTGCCAGTCACGGTTGACATAGCGGCCGATCGCCACCGCAGCAACGCTGGTCGCGCCGGCGCGGCGCAGCGACGCAGCCGCACTCTGGGCGCTCGCGCCGGTAGTCCAGGTGTCGTCAACCAGCAGAACCGTCGCGCCTCGATGCGCCCCAACGGGCTGAAGCGCCGAGGATCGAACCTCCGGGACTCGCACCGGCTGATCACTTCGAATCAGGAGACGCTCGTGCCGTGCGGCAGTGGCGTCGACGCGCTCACCCACCAGCCGGCGCAAAGGATGGTCTTTGTCCCGTCCGCGGTCACCAGAGGGCACGGTGGTGACGACGTCAAAGCCGGCGAGCCCCGCCGCCGCTGCCACGCAATGTTCGTGGTGATGAAGGAATCGATCGAGGATGTAACCCAGCTGGGTCGCCGCGGTCTCCGCACGCGCATCACGGAGCCGCTTGTAGCTCGCCAGCAGGTGGTGCAGGTATTCATGGCCCACGCTGTAGGAGATCGGCACGATCGCCGCCAGGTGCGATGGGCTGACGGAACAGGCAAAGCAGTCGTGGAAGCCGTCTGTCAGGTTGAAACACCTGTCGCACACACCACGGCCGTGTCGAGGCGAGTGGAGAAACGCCGGGCTATCGGCGCTCAGTGGACATACGACGTCCTGCCTCGAGAAGTCAATTTCGGTCTCCACCCGTCGGCCCTAAACAAGTGCTGGTGGCGCTCGCGGGGGTTCCGAGGTGGTGTCAACGACCGCTCCAGCGCAGTCGTGACTTCTGCCAGCGAAGCCGCGACTTGACGCCAGGCTGTTGGGCCAGCTCTCGGGCCCACTGTTGCTCCATCAGCGTCTCGAGCAACACGACAACCCTGCGCAAGCTGATCGCGGCCCGGGCCAAGATCCGCGTGCCGCTCATCGCCGTTGCCTCCACGATCACGGAGGCCTCAGCCAGCCGGCCATAAGGGCATTGCGAAGCGGGAAGTTGGATCGGGCGGGATGCGCCTCTGGCCAGAACTGGGAAATCACCGCCCCTCCCTGGCGATGCGCCGTTGAAGGGGAGCGTTCTCTCGAGGATAGAAACGGTCGAGCCCGGTCCCGATCACGGCGACCGTGCGTCCCCCATTATCTAGGGCTGCTTGGTGCGCCTCGGTGTCGATTCCAGCCGCCAGCCCTGAGAGCGACTGTGTAGTCGTCGGCGACCAATTTCTGTGACACGGCCCGCGCCATCTGCCTCCCGGTGGCACTGGGCTGACGAGTTCCGATCACAGCAACCGCGGGGCGGTCGGCTTCGGGCAATCGCCCGGCAACGAATAGGAGCGCGGGACGTGATGGATCAGATCGAACGTTCTGCGGGTAGGCCGGATCAGCGGCGGAGAGAACATGTATGCCGCGGCTCTCCCAGCCTGCGATCTCACCCCGTGCATCGGCCAGCACAGACTCGGCGAGCAGCCCGTGCTCTGCGTCGAGTAAGGCGCGGGCACCGCCTGCAGCTGTTACGGCGTCGGCCCAGGTGCTTGTTGTCGTACGTCCCGCCCTTGACAGGGCGACTAGAGACGCGGTTTCAGTCCTGTACATCCACCCCGAAAAGGCTATAAAAGCGAACGGACGTTCGCCTCTCTTCTGGCTCAGCTCGAACGACTCGGAGTCTGAGCTGGGGCGCGACGACTTGCGTCGGGGGCTCTGTCTCGGTTGTGGACGAGTCCGGCTCACGCTCTCGGTGAGCTTCGCTCGCTGACTGCGTTGAGACCTCCGGGCCGCCATACGCAACGGGAAGCTCGACCTCCTCCTCGTCCAGTGCCGTCGTGGCAGGCGTCACGGGCGTCAGGTCCGGCTCCCGGGAGGAAACCGCTGCGCTCGACTCATCCTCGTCCTCCCCGGTCAGAGCGCCGCGGAAATCGCGAATGCCCCTCCCCAATGAGCGGCCGACCTCTGGGAGACGCTTCGGTCCGAGAACCAAGAGCGCCACGACCAGGATGAAGATGAGGTGAGTCGGGCTGAGAACGTCTCCGATCACGTCACAGAGGTTAGCCGTTGGAAGGTTCCGGAATGCAAGGCACCCGTCCCTAGCTCGAGCTGACCTCGATGGGAACGCGCTTGCTGCTAGACGGAGCGAAGGGATAGTCCGTTTCTCGCGCCGTTTGAGCCCAGATGCGGTAGTGCTCGATCCCAGTTCCTCGCAGGAACGTGTAATCGGCGCTGAACTTGCCTGAGCTGTCGGTGTAGACGTGGCCGATTTCCGCCGAGCCTCCGTGCCAGCCGATCTTCAGCACAACGAGTTCACCCGACTTCGGGATGTATCCGCCCCGCAGGTGACCGTAGATCTGGACGGTGTCCCCCCAATGCGTTTTGCGAGGGCTGACATGGAGACGGGCGGAGGCGTGAACCGTGATCGTTGCGGCTCTGGACGTAGCCGGAGCAATCCGGCTACTGCCGTTGAAGGCGGCTTCAATGAGCCGGGACGGGCCGGCCGGCAGATGCGCCGACCAGGTTCCGTTGGGTCGCGTCCTGACCCTGGCCAACAGACGAAACTGACCAAGGCCATCCTTAGGCGCCGCCATAACGTCGACCAATTGGCCTGGAAGTGCATCCCCATTCTCAGCTCCCAGCCACCCGGCCACCAGCGGTTTGGCGCCGAAGTGTGAGCGTTCCTTGGCTCCGCTGACCCGATGCGGGAGCTGTACGACGTGCTCCCTCAGCGTTTTCCCGTCCCGGTGCAGGACCACAACCTTCGTGCGCGGATGGCAGCGGACAATGCGAATCCGTCGATTCTGGGCGGGCACGTGAACACGCACACGATGACCGTCGACACGTTCCCTCGTCCAGTGCGCCGGGACATGAATGTGCAGCCTCTTCCGCACGCAACGAAGAGCGTCGGCGACATGGACAACCGAGATCAAGCTGACGGCCGGCCTGCGGATATCCACCGTCCAGGTGCTCAACGGCGAGCGGGCCAATAGCCCGGCGGCATTGACAGCATTGTTCTGGCCGTAGCACCTGACGGTGTTCAGACCCAGGTTCGAGACGCGCAGGTCCTCGCTCGATCCGCTACGGACGCTGGGCGGGCTCCCGTCGACAGCGCACGCGATTCCGGAGACGCCGCTTGGCCCGGCGGTAGCGGTCGCCGATATGGATTGCGGACCCTCCGTCGTTAGCGCCTGAGTCGGACCGGAAAGAATCAGCGATACCGGCGAGTTATCGACCTCCACGTGGTAGATCGGCGCCGCCACATTCGCGGGTTGAGCCGCGTCGGCCGCGTAGTACTCGACGCTCAACGGCCCATTGGCCTGCTTCGTGGTGTCGAGCGTCTCCGACACCCCGTTCGCCCCCGATCCACCAAGCGTGCCCGCGCCTTGCCCGCACTGGGTCCACGACCCCGTTGTAGGCGTATAGCTGACTCCGGATCCAACGACGACACCGTTGACCAGGACCTTGGCGGTGCAGACCCCACGTCAGAACCGCCTTAAAGGACGTATCCCATACCCCCCGGATCCATTTCCCCGCTTCCTTGGCGAGATTGGGAGTCGTCTCGTCAGGCGTAATTCTGGGCGGGGTGGTGTCGACAGCGGTGAGCTCAATGCCTTTGACGTCAACAACCTGTCCGGGAATGTACGGGCAACTCGAGTGACGACAAACGATCCGGACACGAAACGTGCGGGTGCGAGTGAGTGAACGAGCGCATCAAGCCGCTTCCGTAGTCCATACCTCCGCAGCAGCTGTTTCCCGTGTCCTTGATGGCGGCCGACCCGCCGGTCCAGAGAAACTGCAGCTCGTAGCCATCGTTCCTTGCCTTCGGGCTTACCAAGACCTGTTTGGACGGGACCGCAACGGCCTTCAGGAGAAGGCCCTTCGGGGCGTGTCGTAGACCACTCCACATCGTCAGACTTGAACGTCTTGCCCTCGGCGAGGAGCTGTAGCGACCCTCCGTTCGAGCAATCGTCGTAGGCGCTCATCTTGGCGCCTCGGGATGTGGCTACCCAAGCGCCTGCGCCGCTGTCCGCGAATTCCGCACACGACCTTAGATGCACCTGTCCCGCCAGACGAGCACGCGGGGAAGAGCCCGCAGGCAGCGATCACCCCGCCAACAGCGAGCCCTATCCGGGGCTTGTTGGCGAGGAGTCTCAGCAAATCACCGCGATATCGAAGGGAAGAGACGAGGGAACCCCGCCCGCGTCGTACGTCTCTACCACGACCTGCCACCGAGGATTGGTGCCCTTCGAAAAAACGCCGACTTCCGCGGTCGCAAACCCTGGTGTTGATCGAGGTGTCATCGACACTTGCGATAGGCGCGCAGCGCCGCGGGATGGCCGTCGCTGAATTGCTCGGCTCGAGGGCGATAGATCCCCGCTCCGGCAGCCCCTTGCGGAGGGACGACCTTCACTCCCCGTCCCCCACCAACGACCTTGCCCGCCGCGTTGACGCTGGCCCACATCCGAACGTTGCCGCGGATGAAACGGGGGTTGAGCTTGTCGGGGTCGATGGAGTGGTTGCGGATCTGGCGGTTGCCGACGCTGCCAGTCGGTAGGCGGGTGGCGGCGTAGCTGGTGCCTCCGAGGGCCACGAAGAGCGCCACATAGGCGACGGCGTTGGCGCGAATGTGGCGAAGCGCTTTCATGGGCGGGTCTCCAAGTCGGATCTCATTTCAAGGCAGGAACACATCCGGGCGCTCCCTGCGGGGAGTGGATTGGCACACATCAGACACACGGCGAACCGGCCCCAGTCGCTCATCCGCTCGAGGAACTCATTTGACCGGGACCGAACGGAGCAGCGGGACCAACGGGGCCGGCCGCCCCGGATGACCCGCCCGATGACGAGGTCTCGACCGAGCTCGTCGGAGCCGACGGGGTCGGTGAGGAGTAGGTCCCGGAAGTGCCGCTCGCCCCGGCAGACGTAGAAGCGTTTGCTGCCACCTTCCCGGTGCCGATGTTCGAAGCGGTGGCGATGACTTTGTGTTGTGCCGAGCTTCGATGGACCGATGACACGCGCAGGACGTGGTGGCGATGACGCGCCGCGGACGGTTTGCGAACCTCCAGAGCCCGTGCCGCCATCAACCGAGTCAGCTGGCGGGTATCAGACGACTTGGACAAGGTCGAAGTTCGTCCGCTCAACGCATTTCGCCCAGCCGGCGTCCCGGATCCGGCGTGGGCGAGCAGGATCGCCCCGAGCCCGATCCCTGCCACGAGGATCGCGGCTACCGCCGCGACGGCCCCCTGACCGGCGCGGCGAGCCCGCCGGACCCGCGCGTGCCGAGACGACGTCGCGGACGTGGCTCCCGCGGACAGAGATGCTGCCCGGGGACTCGAGATCCTCCGCCCGCAGTCCAGAGGACTCCTCCTGACCAGTCCAACCAGGCGCCTCGATCGCCTCATGCAACGAAGCCGAGCGCTCGCCCCAGAACGCCTCCGCCCCGAGCGCGGACTGGTCGTCCTCAATTAGCTCGACTCCAGGAGGTCCTAGCGGAACCAGGTCCTCTGCAGGACCGATCCACTCCCGCGGAAACGGCACGACATTGCCACTGCCGCCATTGCCTTCCCGCTGGGTTTCCCGCCCTTCCGTCTCCACCTCGCCTGGTCCAGAGAGTCGAAGCTTATCGTCCGAACAAAGGGCTAGTCTACGCGTACTTGTTAGTAGTGTTTTTGACTCAATTGCAAATTTTTCCCGAATGAGCGCTGATCGAGACGAATCGTTCCTGACCGTCGCCGAGGTGGCGGGTTTGCTGAAGATCAATCAGCAGACGGTCCGCAACTGGATCGACCAGGGCTCGCTGCCAGCGGTGCGGGTCGGGCGGCGGGTACGCATCAAGCAGTCCGATCTGGACCGGATCGTGGCGGCCGGCTACCGCGGCGGGGCGCCAGCAGCGGCGCCGGCCCCGTCGCCTCCCAGTGGACCCAGCGCCGAGGACTTCTGGAGCGGAGAGCCGGTCGGCGTGGCCGAGCCGGATCCAGCTGCTTCCCCGCGCCCGCACGCAACAGATAACCCAGCAGCAGAGAACCGCGTCAATGGGTCCGCCCAGCCAGACCAAGAGCTTCCATGAGCTTCGGTGATGACCTCGACCGCGGGCGCGCCGAAGTCATGCGGCTCGTGCGCCACGCGAGCGTGGGCTGGGCCGAGGCCATGCGGGCCCACAAGATGGCCCCACCGGATGACGGTTTCGCCGGCCGGCTGAAGAAGCTCTCGGAGGCGGCCGCCACCGAACAGGTGGCCTGGGAGCGCGCTCATGCCGCCGGGCTGATGTGGCGTCCCGTCCCCGGGGCCGAACGAGCGGCACCGCCGTACGAACTCAGACCGGGCACAGGCCGGCGCGGGCCGGAGGAGCTGTGGCTTCGCTTTGACACCGCGGTGGCACAGCTCAATCGGGCCATCGCCGGCTCTGATGCAGCCGAGGTCGCCGCCGCGTTTGGCGAGATGGCCGAAGCAGCGGGCGAACTGAGCGACGCAGTGGCGCTCCAGGATCAGGT
>CAVXTC010000009.1:0-179987 GCA_963764525.1 uncultured Pseudomonadota bacterium
GCAAGCTCGGGGAGCCGCTTTTGTTCATGAGCAATTTCTTTCGTCAGCAGCTCGACATGCCGGAGACCCTGCGGCGCGATGATGCCGAACTCTGCCATGTGGGCGCGCAGTGCATTGACCAGCATGGTGCGTTGCCGGACCAGCAGGTTGCGCGCCCGATGCAGCATCAGCACCGACTGTTGCTCGGCGTCTTTCACCGGCACGAAGCGCATCGACGGACGTGTCACCGCCTCACAGATCGCTTCAGCGTCGGCCGCGTCGTTCTTGTTGCGTTTGACGTAGGCCTTCACATAGGCCGGCGGCATGAGCTTCACCTCATGGCCCAGCGCCGTCAGCTCCCGCGCCCAATGGTGCGCCGTCGCACAGGCTTCCATGCCGACCAGGCTCGGCGGTAGCGGCTGAAAGAACGCGAGCACTTCGCTGCGTCGCAGCTTCCGACGGACCACGACCTGTCCGTTGGCATCGACGCCATGCACCTGGAACCAGTGCTTCAGGCCAGATCCAGACCGATGGTGGTAATCTGCATGGCGGACGGCTCCTCTCATTGTGGCGTTCACTGACGACCACGTTGTGGCACATCGATGCCGGGAGCGGGGGCCGTCCACCCCATCAAGACTTCCGGATTTTTCGGAAGGATGACCGTAACGGCATCGCATCGGACGGGTGACTATTCCTGAGGGCTGAAGCCGACCGGCGCGGCTGCCACCACATATTGCTATTGAACTCCGATATGGGCATAGTCGGTCATCCAAACATAAGCGATTAGAGGAGCGTCAGAGATGGCTTGCCGCGACCGATTTCTTCTTTTCGCTTTGACGTCTGCAACCATAACCGCCTGCGCAAACGGACAGTCGGTCATGAACCCACTTGGCGACAGGTATACGGAGCTATCGCAGAAAGTTCAGAGTGCGCCGAAAGCTCCCTATCGTATTGCCCTTCCTACTCCCACGCAGGCCCAACAGATCAGAGATGCTTGCAGTATAGACTGGGCTAATTTAGAGAGGGTTCATTTGGCGATGGGACAAATTGGCTATATCGAACATACGCCTATTCCATCGGCCAATGACCTTGTAGCGCAATGTTATCTGGATCACGGAATGCCAATTACGGGACTTCCGCGTTAGCAGTCAGTCCGACTTGGCGGGCTCCTTCGTCTCGAACATCTCCAGTGATGATTCGGACGCTTAAAGTGACCATGGCCCGCAGTCTATATCGCGAGACTTGACTTGAACACGCGGTCGCTAGGCAGCGGACCCGCGCCCAAAACTTGACAGAAGGGGAGTTAATCGATGTCTGATCGCATTCAGAACATCCGGGACAGAGGAGGAACGTCCATAACCACCTTAGTCACACCATGGATTTCCCAGCGCACCCGAAACGAAGAACCCGTCGTCAGCTCATTCAAAAGGATATTGATGGTCCGGGGAGGGAGTTGTCCTGGATCGGATGCTGTTTTGTGATGAGCTCATGGCCGCCAATAAGGCAATATGGCTGCGGCCTGCTGCTCGCTGATTTTTTCCAGGGCTTCGTTCACGTGCTGCCCATCAAGCTGGTCCGCGCGCGCGGGAAGCATGTGGTGATCGAACATAGCCCATATTTCTCTCCGTAGCCCTCACCGACGCTGGCCAGCATTGCCGTGCACGAGCTGGATCACGTGGAACCCCGGTACCATGCAGATAGAGAAAGGCAAGATGGGTGGCGGCCTGATCGTGGCCAAAGCCCTTGCCAGAGTATCGACGGCCTTCTGGTACCAACGGGCTGCTATTGCAGTCCCTCGGCGCTGAGTTTCAAATATTGAGCCTATGACGAAACGGCCTTCGGCCACTCCATCGAGAATGCGCGGCGCCGGCCGACACTCCTTTAATGCGAAGATTTCCAACCGGATCATGGTCGGACCCATTAGACGCCAAAAATCGCCCGCCTGGTCCACGTGGCTATAAGATTGAAGGGCTTCCTCGACCCGCCCTGCTCTTAAGTAATGTCCGCCTTCATAGTTGTCGTTTCCGATCCGTCCGAACAAGCGATAAAGTGCTGCTCGATCAGGGTCTGCAGTGGATTGCGTCGCCGCATGTTCATAGGGGGCGCTCGCGGCTCGCCTCTGGGCTAGACACACGGCGAAGGCGTGCGGATCTGAGAGGAAGGCTCGACAGTATTGAGCGGGAGGGCGAGGGTCGATGGAAATTTGCGCCATGCCGCTCGGCGTGGGCTGGCATCCAGTGAGAAGCACTGCTGCGGCCATAAGGATTGAGAAGCAACTATGGGATGAGCGTCTCATACCAGCCGGGATTTCCTGGATAGCCCTTGATCTTGCGTCGTCCGAAGAGACGATGCTCCTCACCAGGTTCCTCGGCAAGGGCGCGGCCCTTTCGGTTCCTCCTTTGCAGTCCAGCACCGGTCCCACTTAGGCCGGTGCAGATTTCAAGACTTTCGGATTTTCCTCAACATATGCCCGTAAATACTACGCAACGAATCTCGGGCAATCCCCGGCTCGTCTGCTCGGAAGCGAGGTGGCTCCGCCTACCCCGCTAATCCTCGTTGCGCTTGCTGTGCTTTACCCTACGTTCCGACGGCGGCGAACGATAGCGAGGCCAGCCAGACTGACACCGAAGAGAGCGATTGCTGATGGCTCAGGCGTAGTGACCCTGCCGGTCGTGACGTCGAGGATGTATTTGCCGCCAGCGGGGATAGACTTGCCCGCCACATTGACAGCAACCGAATCTCCAGTGAACGTGACGCTAACAGGTATGATTGTGCTGAGGGGATCAACCGTGACTTTGGTAATCGGAGACGACAGACCAGAGAAATCGTAGACTGGACCGTTGAAGCTGCCCGATGTCGCAAGGGCTGCGACTGCGGAGGTCTCGACGATCTGGTCTGCCGTTATGTCAAACGAGGCGGGGATAACTTCCAGCGTGGTCACCGACTTGAGACTTCCCACAGGGAAGCTGACGGGCACCGTTCCAGTTATGACGTTGGTAAACAGGTCGGGCGCAGTGGGGGATGTGCAGCAATACCCGCCAATCGAAACCGTGGCACCCATAAGATCGGCTTTGGCCGGGGATACTTCACAAATAAGCATCGCCGCGGCGAGCGCCACTGCTCCGCACATTGGGCGGGCAAACCGGATTGGGTGATGGTTTAGGAGCATCATGAGTTGGTCTCCTTTCAAGCGCGGAAAGCCACACATCTTATTTACCAGCGCAACACGCCACCGACTGCTCACATTCCCGCGAGATGTTGCGTTTCGCCAAAAATCAAGATTTTCGGGCATTTCGGCTGACCCTTTGCCCTCAATGAGTTACAAGGCCCGTAAGATATGCCTGGAATAGAACCGCAAAACCGCCCATCGGCCATGCTCGCGTCAGCACCTACGGCCAGACGCTCGACGCCCCGCTTGCACAGTTGAAAACGGCGGGATGTGCGCGGATTTTTCGGGAGAAGGTCACAGGCACGCGGGCTGATCGGCGCGAACTGTTGAAGATGCTCAAAAATCATCGGCCCCGGCGACGTGGTGATGGTGACGCGCATTGACCGGCTGGCCCGCTCGACGTTCGACCTGTTCGCCACCGTCAAGCAGATCGTGGACGCGGGCGCACAATTCCGGTCACTGGCGGAACCGTGGGCCAACACCGGGACCAGCACCGGGTGAGATCGACTCTCGTCCTGCGGCAAGCGGCCCCCCGTCGCCATGGCCGGCCCACGGGTCCGGCCAAATTCCGGCCGAGGACAGGCTACGGCCGGCTATCCACGCCTTCGTTGGTGGCACAACGAAAAGACGTGGATATCCTGCCTTCGCAGCCTTCGCCGGGCATACGGGTTGGGCTGCACTGGATCCCTTTAATCAGGCTGCTATCCGCGGGCGATAAGGGGCCACGATCGCCACCGAGCGGCTGATTGGGACCGAGGCGCTCGTGCGGCCCGACCTGCGGTGTCCCCCCGTCAGGTCCCGCCGGTCGCCATCCCGAAGCCGCGCGGATCGCTCGCCCACGTGCAGGTCCCGTTTTCGCCCGGCAGATACCGGCTGCACCCGATCACATTGGCCCGCCCAGGATCGGGGACCGGCACCGGCATCGCTTGGCCGCTGCGCAGCGTGTTCATCATGGCCAGCGCCGCGGCCAGCGCAGCGCCATCCTGCCCCGCTCCGCCCACGGCGGCCCGGAAGGCGCGGATCGGCCGGTTCCAGGCCAGCGCGGCGGCCAACAGCGGCGGCGGCACGCTGCGCGGCGAGGCGGCCAGCAGGAAGCCCATTCCCGGCACGATCCGTCCCGTGCCGAACAGATTGTCCATGCTCACTGCGCAGGCGACCGCATTGCCCTTCTGGTCCAGCGTCAGGAAGGTGGTCGAAGCCGGCAGAGCCGGCAGGCTGCCCGCCGGCAGCGGCGCCGACAGCAGCGCCTGCGGATCGCCGCCGGCCGCCCGCCACTGTGCCGCGACCGCCAACGCGCGGGCCGCCGCCTGGTCCACCGCCTGCGGATTGTGCACGAGGGTCGCGAAGGCCGCCGCCGCGGCCAGCCCGCCATCCGCCGGGGGCGGCAGGAACGCCACCTGGTCGTTGCGGTATGGAATACTGATCGGCGTTCCCCGCTGCGGCAGCGCCGCCCGCAAATCCGCGAGCGTCAGGGGCCCGCCCACCAGCGCCGAGCCCTGCACGATCTGCTGCGCCAGACCGCCCTGGTAGAAATCGCCGACGCCCTCGACCCGAAGTTCTGCAAGTGTGGCGCCGAGCGCCGGCTGTTGCAGGGTCTGGCCGACCTGCAACGGCACGCCGTTCACGCTGAACACCGCGCGCGCCTGCGGATCGGCGAACAGCGGTCCGGACACCAGGGCAATATCCTGCACCAACGCGCGTGAAGCTGGCGTGCCGAGTCGCGCCAACTCCTCCGCCGGGGCGACCAGCCGGGTGAACTCGCCGGATCCGTAGCGGGCGTGGAGCAGGTACAGCCCACGAGCCAGCATCGGCAGGGCAGCCGGGCGGTCGCCGTTGCCGGCGGGGGCGGCCGGAGCCGCGGGGGTGAACAGGATGGCCTCGGGCACCCCGCCGTTGATCGACTTCGCACCGGGCGCAAACGCCAGGCACGCCCCGCCGCCGCCAAGCCCGGCGCGCGAGGGCAACGTGACCGCCAGCGCCAACCCTACCGCCACGGCGGCATCCGCCGCGTTGCCACCCTGGGACAGCACCTGTCGCCCGATCAGCGCTGCACGCGGCTCGTCGGCGACCACGGCACCGAGGAATCCCGTCACGTGGCCCAACTGGCCCACCGGCGGCGGCGCCTGGCCGAACAGCGACCCGCAACCGGCGGTGAGCAGGCTGAGCACCATCGCGCCGGCCGCACGCGCGCGCCGGGATGCCGAAACCGAGATATTGCAGCGCAACTGGGCGTTTCCCCTGGATTCCCGGTGGGTGCCATAGACGCGTTCCCCAGCAGCGGCAACGCTCGAAGAATTGTCTTGCCGGTGCCTGGGCTTTCGGCCATGCGGAGACGGACAGAAGGACCTTGATCCATGTTCATCGCGCATCGCTGGGCCGGAGTGGTTTGCGCCATGGTGCTGGCCGGAGTTCGGGCTGATGCGTCCGGCCGCCGCGGACCAGTTCACCCCGGCGCAGCGGGCCGAGATCGTGCAGATCCTGCGCGATTCGCTGAAACAGGACCCGTCGATCCTGCGCGATGCGGTGACGGCACTGCAGGCCGACGAATCGAAGCGTCAGGCGCAGGCGGTCCTGTCGCATCAGGACAAGCTGATCGATCCGGCGGACCCGGTCGGCGGCAATCCGCACGGCAATGTCACCATCGTCGAGTTCTTCGACGTGCGGTGTCCGTTTTGCCGGCGGCTGGAACCCACCATGGCGCAATTGCTGGCCGGCGATCACAACGTCCGGCTGGTCTATAAGGACCTGCCCATCCTGGGGCCGGGGAGCATCCTGGGGTCTCGGGCGTTGTTGGCGGCGCAGAAACAGGCGGGGTACGAGAAGCTGCGGGAGCGGCTGATGAAGGCGCCCCCCGATATCACTGAGGACACGGTGCGGACGGCCACGCTCGCCGCCGGGCTCGATTGGCCGCGGCTGAAGCACGACATGGACGATGCGGCGATCCAGCAGCGGCTGACCGCCAATCTGCAACTCGCCCGCGAGATCGGCATCGACGGCACCCCGGCGCTGGTCATCGGCGGCGAGTTCCTGCCCGGCGCGGTCGATTTGCAGGACCTGCAGAAGGCAGTCGCGGACGCGCGGGCGGGGTGAAGCCTGGCGCAGCAAGGCGGGTGAGGGCAGGCGCGGCTTGATAAATCGCTTCAGGCGGCCCTGGGCTTCACTTCACGATCCAACCGGTCGCCTATCGCGTCCTTCGCGAATTCCAGCTCGTAGTCCCGTTGCATGTTCAGCCAGAACTCGGGCGTGGTGTTGAAATAGCGCCCCAGGCGGAGCGCCGTATCGCCGGTAATGCCGCGGCGCTCGGCAATGATGGCCTGGATGCGGGTGACCGGGACGCCGATGTCGTGCGCCAGCCGATATGCCGTCAATTCAAACGGCTTCATGAATTCCTCGCGGAGCTGTTCGCCGGGATGGATTGGGGGCAGGTTACGCATGGCGTTTATCCTCGGTGATAGTCCACGATCTCGACGTGCTCGGCGCCACCGTCCTTCCAGCGAAAGCAAACCCGCCACTGATCGTTGATCCGGATGCTGTGCTGACCGGCGCGGTCGGCACGGAGCGCTTCCAGCCGGTTTCTGGGCGGGGCTGCCAGGTCAGCCAGCTCGTGGGCGTTGTGGAGCTGACGCAGCTTCCGTTGCGCCACCCGCTGGATGTCGTGCGGCAGTTTCTGGGCGAAACGGCCATTGAACAAAGCTTCGGCATGTCGGTCCGCGAAGGAGCGGATCATGCCGGAGGTATATAGACGCGGGGCGTTCTGAATGCAAGGCGTATATATGAGGTCACGCGCCGTGCCGCTCGATTGCGGCCCTCAGCAACGCGGCGCTGCGGTACACGCCGTGCACCATCTTGCTGTACGGCAGCAGAACGAACAGCGCCAGGATGAAACCGAGATGCACCGCCAGGGCGATGCCCATCCCGGCGGTCTCGCGCAGCCCCAGCAGCGCCAGTCCGGTCCCGGCGGCCAACCCCAGCAGCAACAGCAGCGCCACATCGGCGCCGAGCAGGTTGCGCGCCGCCGGCACGGGATCATCGACCAGCTTCATGGCGAACAGCCCGCCGCACCCTGCCATCAGCGCGATGCCGCCGACCGTGCCGAGCAGCACCGGGACGCTGATGAACGGGTATGGCGCCGGCCAGCCAAGAAATGCGTGATACACGAAGGCGACGCAGGTAGCGGCGAAACACAGAAAAAACCCGTAGAACATCGCATGGTGCAGCCAGCGGCGCGTCATGGAAAAGCGCTCGGAATTGTCGTTGCAGCCGTGACCGCCGCCGCCAAGATTGCGCAGGCTGAGCACGTCGTGGGCGGCGCGGGCGGCGGCAGCGAGGGTGACGGGTTGTTGCGGGCCGGCGTCGCGCCAGAAGTTTGCGGCGCCCATGCCGAGCGCCACCAATGAGAAGATGAAGGTGACCAGTCCGGCCGCCTGCATCACCCAAAGCGGGATCACGTCATAGAACGTGCTGACGGCGGAGGGATGCGGTGAATAGAGCTCGTCGGGAGTGGCCAGCAGCGCGGTCAGGATGATCGCCAGCGCGAGCGACACTGCGGTTACCAGAGATACCACAACGCCATTGCGATGGAAAGCGCGGGCCAGCGGCTGTGGCCAGGCGTATTCCTGGTAGCTTTGGGCACGCACCTGCGCGAGGCTGGGCGGGACGTTGATGCCCCATTCGTGCGGCGGCGCGTATTGGCAGGCGTAATAGCAGCCGCGGCAGTTGTGACACAAATTGGCGAGGTAGCTCAGATCGCCGGCGCTGAATTCGCGGCGGAGTTCCATGGCGGGGAACACGGCGCAGAAGCCCTCGCAGTAGCGGCAGGCGTTGCAGACCTCCATCTCGCGGCGTGCTTCGCGGATGGCATCAGTTTCTTGCATGCTGTGCCGCCTCTTCCCCGGCGATCCGGCCGAACACGGTGCCGATCGTCATTCCGAACCCGGCCAGATAGCCGCGGCCGAGGATATTGCCGGCCATGATTTCTCCGGCAGCAAACAGATTGCCAGCGGGGCGCCCGTCTTCCATCAGCACCTGGGCACGTTCATTCACCCGCACACCGAGATAGGTGAAGGTGATACCGGGCCGCAGCGGATAGCCGGTAAAGGGCGGCGTGTCGATCACCCGCGCCCAGTTGGTCTTCGGCGGCTCCAGCCCCTCGGTCGTGCAGCCGTCCAGCTTCGTGCTGTCGAACGGCCCGGGGTGCACGGCGACGTTAAATCGCGACACCGCCGCGCGCAGCTTGATCGGATCGAGGCCCAGCTTTTCCGCCAGTTCCCCGAGTGAGTCGGCGGTTACAGCCGGATAAACGGACGGCATGAACAGCGGGACGGATTTCGCGTCACAGATCGAATAGGCGATCTGGCCGGGCTGCTGGGCAATCAGCCGGCCCCAGATGGCGTAGCGCTTGGGCCAGACGTCCTCGCCTTCGTCGTAGAACCGCTCGGCGTCGCGGTTGACCACGATGCTGAACGGCACGCTGTCAAGCCGCGTGGTGATGCCGCCGTCGAATTTCGGCGCGCGTGCATCCAGGGCGACGGCGTGGCACTGCGTCGGGTCGCCGACCGAGGCCACGCCCTGATCCAGCAGGTTCTTCAGCACCCGGCCGCGATTGTAGGGTGTGCCACGGATGACGAAATTGTCCACCGCGTCGCCCCAGTATTGGCGCATCCATTCGAGATTGGCCTGGAAGCCTCCGGATGACGCCACCACGCAGCGAGCATGAACGGTCTGCGGAAACCCCTTGTAGGTAATCTCGGCGCTGTGCACGGCGCCGTTGTCCAGGTGCAGCGCCAACACTTCCGTGTCGTACAGCACATCGACGCCGAGCCGTTCGGCAGTGAGGTAATAGGCATTCACCAGCGCCTTGCCGCCGCCGAGGAAGAACGCGTTGGTGCGCGACAGATTGAGCGTGCCGGTCAACGACGGCTGGAACCGCACGCCGCATTCCTGCATCCAGCCGAACACGCCGGCCGAGGCACGGATGGTCATGCGTGCCAGATGCTCATCGGTGTTGCCGGCGGTGACGCGGCGCAGGTCGTCCCAATACTCGTCTTCGATATAGGAGTCGGTCAGCGGTCCGGCGGGTCCTTCATGCATCGCCCGCAGGTTGCGGGTGTGGCGGCTGTTGCCGCCGCGGAAGGCACGGGGGGCGTGCTCGGCCAGCAGCACGCTGGCGCCGTGCTGACGGGCGGTGATCGCGGCGCACAACGCCGCATTGCCGCCGCCGGCAATCAGCACGTCGTAGGTCTTGCCGAGATCGGGCATGCGTGCTGTGTACGGAGGGGACGGCCGTTGCGCAAGGCGACACGGCGGAGGGGGTTCATGGAAGAGACGCGCTCCTGGCACGAGACCGTGGTGGAGGTGCTGAAGCGCCACGAGATCAGGCTGGTGACCTACGTGCCCGACAACGTGCTGCGCCCGTTGATCGATGCGGTGCACGCCGATCCGTTCTTCACCGCCTTTGCAACGACGCGGGAGGAGGAGGCGCTGGGCATCGTCGCCGGCGCGTGGATGGGCGGGCTGCGCGGCATCCTGCTGATGCAGACAAGCGGTTTCGCAACACTGGCGAACGTGATCGCGTCGCTGGCGGTGCCGTTCCAGATCCCTGTGTTGATGATGGTGTCCGAGCGGGGCACACTGGGCGAATTCAATATCGGTCAGGCCATGGTGGCGAAGACGATGCGCCCCGTGTTGGATGCTGTCGCCGTGGAGCACCACACGATCACGCGGCCGGATGAGGTGGAGTTCATCGTCGATCGCAGCATCCGCCAGGCAGTGGCGACGCAGGCGCCGGCCTGCCTGATCCTGTCGCCGCTGCTGACCGGCGGCAAAGTGTTTCAGCGGTAAGGGCGGGCGCATGTCATTCGCGGCAAACCACCCGGCAACCCGGGACCAGGCGAAGGTGATGAACCGCTTTGACCTGACCAAGCGGCTGGTGGCGCGGCTGAAGCACAATGAGGCAGTGATCGGGGGAATCGGTTACACCAATTTCGATCTTTGGGCAGCCGGACGGCGCGCGCAGAATTTCTACATGCTGGGCAGCATGGGGCTGGCGTGTCCGATCGCCCTGGGCGTGGCCCTGGCGCAGCCGGCGCGACGGGTGATCGCGCTGGAGGGTGACGGGTCCGTGCTGATGCAGCTTGGGTCGCTGGCGACGATTGCCGGGCGGAAGCAGCGGAACCTGACCGTTGTGATCATGGACAACGGAACCTACCAGATCACCGGCGGGCAGGCGGCGGCAACGGCCTCGGGCGCGGATATCGTGGCGATCGCGCGGGGCTGTGGGTTGTCGCAGAGCGCCTGGGCGGCGGATGAGGGCGGTTTCGAGGAACTGATCGAGCTGGCGCTGCGCGAAGATGGGCCTTGGCTGATCGGCTGCCGGATCGACCAGGAGAAGCCGGCGGACACGACGGAACGGGACCCGGCACGGATAAGGGATAGATTCATGCGGGGGCTGGGCGTAGAAGCGTTGATTATCGGCGACGGATCGCCGGTCCAGCGGAATTGGTAGGTCGTTCCCTTCCGCACGTTCATCACGAGTGCCGGTCGGAAACATGCCAGGCAAGTGCCGCCGGCAGCGGCGCACGCTTGGATAGACGATGCCGGGCGATCCATTCTTCGAGCAGGCGTTCGGCGAGCGCCTGAGACTGCACGTAGCTGTCCGGATCGAGGCAATCGGCGAATGCCGGCGCATCCCGCAGGTCGTGAAACGTGCCGCTGAAATCGGCCAGGTAGTCGTCGAACGTAACGTCATCTTCAAAACGATCGATCTCGGCGAGCTGCACGGTTTTGTGGAAGGCAATTTCGGCCTGCGCTGTCCGGAGCTCGAACCGGCGTACCAGGCGCCGCGGTCGGGGCCGTTGAATCGGCTGCCGAGCGGATGCGCGTGCGTGAAGGTCGCATTGACGATGACGATGACAGGGTACGCCGAAGACAAGCTCGTGGATGCCGACCCCGGCAGCAATTGGTTCTCCGCCAAAGGCGGTCGTTGGTTGCATTGTCGAGGTCGAAGATGTCGGCAAGATGCGCGTCATCCTCGGCGATCCGTGCCAGCACGCTGCTGCCGTCCGCGGTGTATTTCGAGGGGATCAGGCGGTGGGTGTCGATTCTGACGGTGTGCAGCGCGGTCAGCACGCACACGCGCCGACGGTGCATCGAGCAGCCGCCGCACAGTTTGCAAGGCCGATACGCCGCCTTTCACCATGTATGCAAGTGGCCGAGGCTCCGCCAAAGATGCGGTTGGTGTTGGGCAGACGGACCCATTCATCGGCGAGCGGCTGGCCATGGAGAATGTTCAGCGCCTTGAAAATGCCCATCAGGTAGGAGATGCGGAACAGCTTGTCGGCCTCCAGCAAGCGGCCGTCCGGATGCTTCTTCATTTCGTAATCGGGGCCGTTGGTGACGCCGCCAAGAAGCAGTCGTGCGTCCTCGTCGCGAATGCCCCAGCGATCGACAATGTTGAAGAAGGCCTTGAGCGCGGATGGGGTCAGCCGTTCACGTTCCTGCCTGGCGGCGAGGTCGATTAACCGGCGAGCGGGTCGTAGCGAGTGGCGTGGGTAACCATTAATTCGGCCACTCCGCCATCTCCCGATCAGGAGAACATGTGACTATAGCGCGGGAGAATTCACGACCAGATGCGGTTGAAGCTGTTTGATGTCTTGTCCACGGACCTACAGTAGCACAACTGCAATAGGGAATATGCGGACGACTACACATCCACAACCACGTACTCCTCCTCCAAGGTCACCGGGATCGTCTCCGCCACATACGGTCCCTGCACAACGCGCTGCCCCGGCGTGACTTCCACCGGATAGTTCCGCACGCTGATCTTCTCGGGATCGCAATAGGACTGCCCGGTCTTCACGTCGAACTCCCACCCATGCCAGGGGCAGCGCAGGATTTCGCCGGCACGGGAGTATTGGTACGTGCCGGGGTCGTCGGATTCGATCAGCCCGGTCAGCACGCCCTCGCACATCGGGCCGCCCTGATGGGGGCAGCGGTTCAGCAGGCCGTAGAACGCGCCCTTGATGTTGAAGATGGCGATCGGCCGCCCCCGGACCGTCACGAGCTTCCGGTTGCCGGGCGGGATCTCCCGCACCATCGCTACGACATGCTTGCTCATTCAGCCTGCTTCCACCGTTGATCAGAGATTGTATGCCGCCCGCGCATTGTCGCGGAAGATCATCCGACGCTGCGCCTCGGTCAGTTTCACCTTCACTGCGGTTTCCGGATCGTCGAAATCCCAATGTGGGTAATCGGTGGCGAACAGGATGCGGTCCCAGCCGATCCATTCCAGCGTCTTCAGCAGGTCCTCCGGCCGCTCCGGTTCGTCCATCGGTTGCGTGGTGAACCACATCTGCGATTTGATGTAGCTGGACGGCGGGCGATCCAGATGCGGCACTTCGTCGCGCATCCGCTTCCAGTGCTGATCCAGCCGCCAGCAGAGCGGGGCGACCCAGGCCAGCCCGCATTCCACCATCACCACGCGCAACGACGGCAGGCGCGCCAGCACGCCTTCGATCACCAGCGAGGTGACCAGCGCCTGCTGGCTGATCGCGACTTCATGGTGTTCCTCGGTGTAATAGGAAGACCAGCCGGTCGCCGACACCGCGTGACCGTTATAGCCGGACGTATGCAACCCCATCGGCAACCCGTTCGCCGCTGCGGCTTCGTAGATCGGCCAGTAGCGGCGGCGACCGAGCGGCTCGATCGTGTGGGTCACCAGCGACACCTGAGCGAAATCCGTGTTGCCCGCCCAGAACTCGATCTCCTTCACCGCCGCCGCCGCGTCTTCCCCGGGGACCACGATCGCGGCCTTCAGCCGGTTGTCCTTCTGCGTCCACTCGTCATGTTGCCAATGATTGATCGCCCGGCACAGCGCGGCGCCGAACTCCTGGTTGCGCTGGTCCATCCCGGTCAGCGACAGCAGATGCAGCATGCCGGTTTCGATGCCGTAGCGGTCCAGCAACTGCTCCTGCAGGAACGCCAGGTCGGAACCCGGCGGCCCACCGTTCGGCGGCCAGGTGTCCTTGCGCGACAGCGCCGGCGCCGATTTGAAATAGGGCGAGGACCCGGTAAACGGCATCGGCTTGCGCGACCCGTAGGTGGCCAGGTGGTCGCGCCATTTCTGCGACAGGTAAGGATACACATCCCGCGGTGAACGCATCGCGTGATGCACGTCGCAATCGATCAGCCCCAGCCTGGCCTCTTGCGAGGGCGGGCGTTCGAGCAGGCTCTGGCTCATGCCACGGTCTCCTTCAGACGGGGATATGTCGCAAGCGGGTTGTCCACCAGCAGTTTCCGTACCAGCGAATTGGACAGCCCGGCGGGCAAAGCATCGTCGCCATCGAATTGCCAATGCGGATAATCGGTGGAGAACAGCAGGAACCTGTCGGTGCCGACCATGTCGATGATCCGGCTGACAGCATCGGAATCGGGCGGCGCGTCGGTCGGTTGCAGCGTAATCCGCACGTTGTCGCGGATGATCTCGGCCGGTGCGCGATCGACCCAGGGGATCTCCGCGCGCATCGCCCGCCACGTCTTCACCTGCCGCCACATGAATTGCGGCAGCCAGGTGAAGCCGGATTCCGCGAGCACGACAGTCAGGCCGGGGAATTTCGTGAACACGCCCTCGGCCACCAGGCTGAGCAACTGCGCCTGGAAGGCGTGCGACATCGCCACGTAGTCTTCCAGGTAATAGGATGGCCAGCCGTTGGACGTGGTGGCATGGCGGAACGTGCTGCCGGCATGGATGCACAGCGGCAGCGCGTGTTTTTCCGCCGCTGCGAAAATCGGCCAGTAGATGCGCCGTCCGAGCGGCGCCTCCAGCCCGGCCGGCACCATCACCTGCACGAACCGCTTGTCGGCGGCGCGACGCTCGATCTCCGCCACCGCAAGTTCGGGGTCCTGGATCGGCACCACGATGGAGGCGCGCAGCCGCGGTTCATGGTCCAGCCACTCGGCTGCCAGCCAGTCATTGATCGCCCGCGCCACCGCGGCGGCGAGATCGACGTTGAACACGGACGACGCGCCATACAGGCAGTTGCAGATCGCCGCGCGCGACCCGAACGCGTCCAGCGCGTGGGTGCGCAACAGGTCCAGGCTGCTGCCCGGCTTCGTGCCATCGACGCGCCAATCGGCTCGGCAATTGGCCGGCACGTTCACCGGGAAGCTGCGACGAATCGAGGCCGTCGATCCCGCGAACGGTGACCTGCTCGCGCCAGTGATCGTCCAGATACGGCATCAACGCACGCATGCCCGGCACCGCCGGATGAATGTCGCAGTCGATCGCGCCGATGCGCCGGAAGTCCATGCCGGGGCGGCTCCTGGGTGGGCCGCGACGCTACAGCCGGGGCGTGCGGCCCGCAACCTGGCGGCCTTGACCGGGCGGAAGCGGCGGCCCTACGAAGCCGGGAGATTAACCGGGAGGAACGAGCATGAATCGCATCTGGCTGGTCGTTGCCGCTTTCCTGCTCGGTCCGGCGATGGTGCCGGCATCCCGCGCCGAAACGATCCGGCTCGGTGCCATCATTCCGTTGACCGGCCCGGGCGCCGTGGTGGGCAACCAGGAGATGCGCGGGATCCAGTTCGCCATCGACCAGGCCAATGCCAAAGGCGGCGTGCAGGGCGACAAGATCGTCGTTCAGTATGAAGACAATCAGGCCAAGCCGGATCAGTCGATCCTGAGCTTCAACAAGCTGGTCGATCTGCAGAACGTGCCGATGATCTTCACCGGCTATTCCGGACCGTCGCTGGCGATGGCCCCGCTGGCAACGCGCAAGAAGGTGCTGATGATCAATGCCGGCGCGCAGTCCGACAAGCTCGGCACCGCCTCGCCTTATCTGGTCAACACGCTGCCGAGTACCGGCGATGAGGTGAAGGTGATGGTCCGGTATCTGCTGGACCACGGCAAGAAGACCGCGGCCGTCCTGTATGAGAACGATGCCGCCGGCATTGGCGGGCGCGACGATTTCGTGGCCGACTACCAGAAGGAGGGCGGCAAGATCACCGGGCAGGAGCCGACGCAGTTCGGCCAGACCGATTACCGCCCGGCGCTGCTGAAGCTGGCCGGCACCAACCCGGACGTGCTGTACATCGTGACCACTGCCGGCATGCCGCCGCTGGTCGATCAGCTTCATCAGATGAACGCGAAATGGCTGGTCGCCGGCAGCACGTTTGCGGCCGATCCCCAGGCGATCGCCAATCCGAACTCCACCGGGCTGATCCACACCCAGGTGCAGATCGCGGCGTCGCCCGAACTGTCGGCGGCGTTCCATCAGAAATACGGCGCTGACATGGATTTCTTTGCGCGCCAGTACTACAATGCCGCGGAAATCGTGCTGACCCTGCTGGACAAGGTACTGACCGAAAAGAAACCCGTTACCGGCGAAAACCTGCGGACCGCCTTGTTTCAGATCAAGAGCTTCCAGGGCCTGATCCCGATGACCTTCAACAGCAACACGGCGACCGTGCCGATCGCAATCAACGAAATGCGGGACGGCAAGGACGTCACGCTGACCACCGCAACCGCCCAATAATCAGCGCTGCATGCTGCTGCTGCAGCTCCTTGCCAACGGCATCGTCACCGGGTGCGCGTTGGGGGTGGTGGCGATCAGCTTTTCGCTCGTCTATTCCACCACGCGCATCTTCCATGTGGCCCATGCTGGCGTCTATACGCTGGGCGGCTACCTGGCCTGGACCTGCGTGACGCATGGCATTCCCGGTCCGCTGGCGTTGCTGTTCGCCATGCTGGCCTGCACGCTGGTTGGAGTGCTGATCCAGGTGCAACTCTATGCCCGGCTGGAACGTCGAGGCGCCACGCACCTGATCGTGCTGATCGCATCGCTTGGCGCACTGGCGGTGATCCAGAACCTGATCGCCGCTGTCTATACTCCCAACATCCTGCAGTTTCCATCCGCCTGGGCGGCGCAAATTGTGTCGCTGGCGGGGCTGCGGCTGACTTACGCGCAGCTGGTCACGCTGGTGATCAGCCTGGCGGCGTTCGCCTTCGTGCTGGTGTTCGCGCGGTTCACGCTGCTGGGCAAGCGCATCCGCGCGGTCGCGTCCAACCCGTTCCTGGCGGAGATCACGCGGCTGGAACCACGCACGGTCTATGTGTATGTGATCGCGATCGCCTCCGCCGTGGTGTGCCTGCCGGGCGTGCTGGTGCCGTTCGATCTGGGTTTGCAGCCCTATGGCGGGATAACGCCGCTGTTGACGGCGACGATCGCGATGATCGCCGGGGGAGTCGGCAGCATCGCCGGGGCGTTCGTGTTGTCGGTGGCGATCGTGGTGTTCCAGAACTTGTCATTGCTGGTGATACCGGGCGAGTGGAGCATCGGAATTACGTTCTTCATCTTCGTCATTTTCATGTTGTTCCGCCCGCGTGGGCTGTTTGCGGCTGGCTGATCATGGATTTCCTGGAGAGCTATTTCATCCTGGCCGAGGTTTACGTGCTGCTCGGGCTGTCCACCAACCTGCTGGTGGGGATCGTTGGTATTTTCTCAGTGTCGCAGGCTGCTGTATTTGGGGTGGGCGCCTACATCGTTGCCGATTTCCTGTTGTCCGGCACGTTGGGGTTCCTGCCGGCGCTGGCGATCGCCGCGGCCGGCTGCGTCCTGCTCAATGTACTGGTGACGCTGCCGAGCCTGCGCGTCGCAGGGGATTATTTCGTGGTGACGTCGTTTGGCATCCAACTTCTTGCGACCGCGGCGTTCACTAACTGGACGGCCGGGACGGGCGGGGCCAACGGGCTGCCGGGCATCCCGCCGCCGGAGATCTTCAGCATCACCCTGACAGACACGCGGCAATACCTGGCACTGACCACCATCGCCGCGGTGCTTGGCTGCGTGTGCTTCTGGCTGATCATGCGGGCGCCGTTCGGCCGACTGTTACGAGCGATCCGGGAAGACGAACTGGCAGTGGCCGCCGCCGGGAAGGGTGTGCTGCGCGCCAAGGTGGAGGCCGCCGCGCTGGCCGGCGCATTCGGCGGCGTTGCCGGCGGGCTGTATGCGACATTCCTGAGCTTTATCGACCCGTCATCATTCGACCTGGATGCGTCGATCCTGCTGCTGACGATGATCGTGGTCGGTGGCGCGCGCACGCTGGCGGGATCGATCATCGGGCCGTTCCTGCTGTTGGCGCTGCCTCAGGCGCTGAGCCTGGTGGCGATCCCGACCGCTTTTGCCGCGGCGTCGCGCCAGTTGATCTATGGCGTGCTGCTGATCGCCTTCGCGTTGTTCCGGCCACAAGGATTGTTGGGCGAGCGGTTGTGACCCGGTATCTGGAAGTGGCCGGGCTGCGCAAGCGGTTCGGCGGGTTGCAGGCGCTGGACGGCACCAGTTTCACAGTAGCACAGGGGCGGATCACCTGCCTGGTGGGTCCGAACGGCGCCGGGAAGACCACGATCTTCAACATAATCACCGGGTTTTTGCAGCCGGAAGAGGGAAGGGTGACGTTCCGCGGGCGCGTGCTGGATGGCCTGCGCCCGCAGGCGATCGTGCGTGCCGGCATTGCCCGCACGTTTCAGAACCTGCGTCTGTTCGCCGACCTGACCGCGCTCGATAACGTGCTGGTCGGCATTGGCGGCCAGTTCGGCGAAGAGCCGCTCGGCGCCATCTTACGCCCGCTGCACGCGGCGCGCGTGCAGGCGCGACGGCGCAACGAAGCGCGGGAGCGGCTGGCGCATGTCGGCCTGGGCGACCGGGCGAACGAGCGCGTGCGCAACCTGTCTTACGGTGAGCAGAAGTTGTTGACGGTTGCCCGCGTGCTGGCGACCGGTGCCGAATTGCTGCTGCTGGACGAGCCTGCCTCCGGGCTGTCCGCCGGGGCGCTGGATCAGGTGATGGCGCTGCTGCGGCGGTTGCAGGCGGAAGGAAAAACCCTGCTGGTGGTGGAACACAATACGCGGGTGGTGCAGCAGATTGCCGATGAGGTGCTGTTCCTGCACCAGGGGCATCTGCTGGCGCAGGGCGATGCCTCGACGATCATCGCCGACCCGGCGCTGGCGGAGATCTATTTCGGCGGCGCGCTGTGACTCTGGAACTGGTGTCGCTGTCGGCGGGTTACGGCGTCAAGACGGTGATCTCGGACATATCGTTCGCGTTGGAACCGGGAGAGATACTGGCGCTGCTCGGGCACAACGGCGCCGGCAAGACGACGACGCTGAAAGCGGCGATGGGGCTGTTGCCGGCGCGCGCCGGAGAGGTGCGGTTCGACGGCCGCTCGCTCGGCCGGATGCCGGTCGCCGAGCGCGTCGCGATGGGATTGCGGCTGTTGCCGGAGGGGCGGGGGATTTTCCCCGACCTCAGTGTTGCCGACAATATCGACGTGGTCGCGGCGCGCACCGCCGGATCGGCCGTGCTGTTCGGGCCCGCTGAGGTGTATCGGCTGTTTCCCGTGCTGGCGGAACGGCCTGGTATCCGCGCCGGCAGCCTGAGCGGCGGACAGCAGCAGATGCTGGCTTTCGCGTTGGCGATCCTGGGCACGCCGCGCTGCCTGATGCTGGATGAGCCCTCGATCGGCTTGGCGCCGAACCTGGTGGAACGGTTGTTCGCGCAGGTGCGGGAACTGTGCCGCGCGCACGGCGTGACCGCGATCCTGGTCGAACAGAATGTCGCCGCGGCGATGCGGGTCGCCGACCGGGTGGTGATCGTGAACAACGGCAGGATCGTGTTCGACGGCGCGCCCGAGGCGGCGCGCGCGTCGAACGTCTGGAACTACTTCTGACTGCCGCTACGCGCCGGCGATCAGATCGCCGAAGCGCTCCCACGTCTTGCCGGTCCAGCGCATGAGCTGCATCGACTTGATCGGACGATGATCCGTCTGGCTCGTGCTGATCTTGATCCCGGGGAGCAGCACCGGAAGCTCCAGATCATGCAGGCTCTCTGCTTGCCGCATGACGTTCGGGCGGGAAAAGTCGCCGTTGCACTGCTTCAGCACCTGCAGCATCGTCAGTGTGATCCCGTAACCGAACACCATGAACTGATCCGTCATGTCGGCGCCCGGCATGTATTTCTCGATATCGGCGCGCCACTGGTTCATGCCGGCGTCGTTCTTGAAGTCCGGATCGGTCGGGTCCTTCAGGTAACCGGTGGTGATGATGCCTACCCCGTTCTCCGGTCCCGCCGGATTCATCACGCCGCCCACGGAAATGGGCCGGGGTCACACGCTGCCCACGAGTGAAACGTTGGTCAAGAAGAACGTCGGCTTCCAGGCCAGGTCGTGCACCTTGCGGATCGATTGCGCGGCGAATTTCGGAATGCCGGCGACCAGCACAACGTTGGCCCCGGAAGACTGCATGTCGGCGATCTGCGAGTCGATGGTCGGGTCTGTTGTCTCGTAGCTGGCTGACTTGGTGACGACCTTGTCCCAATCCTTGCCCAGAATGTCGCGAACGCCTGCCGGGTAGTCCTTCCCGAAATCATCGTTTTGATACAAGATCGCCATCTTCGGGTCTTTCACGTTGGCCAGCATGTACTTGGCATAAATCTGCGCCTCGGTCCGATAGTTGGGCTGCCAGCCCATCGTCCATGGATATTTTTTGTAGTCGCTCCATTTGGATGCGCCCGATCCGACGAACAGGTGCGGGATCTTCTTATGGGTCACATACTCCACGATCGCCGAGTTGCACGGCGTCCCGAGCGTCTGGAACAGAAATGCCACCTCGTCCTGCTCGACCAGACGGCGCACATCCTCGACCGTTCTCGGCGGGCTGTAACTGTCATCGAGCGAGACGAAATCGATCTTGTGCCCGGCAACACCGCCCTGGTCGTTGACCATCTTGAACACCGCGCTTTCGGTGTGCCCGATCACGCCATAGGATGAAGCAGGGCCGCTATACGGCATTGTGTTGCCGATCTTGAGGCCGGTCGCGGTCACGCCCGGCGTTGCCGCGGCTCGTGCGCGTGGCAGGCCGGCCGCGGTGGCGGCGAGGCCTGCGGCGAGTGTGGCTCTCCGTGTGATCATGGTTTGTTCTCCGGTCCTGGAAGCTTTCCCCCCGGCCCCGGAGGTCGGTTCCGAGCGGAACCGCCCATGCCGGCCTTCTGGGACCGGCAGGGCGATCCTGCGCCCGAACAGTCGGGAAGAGCAACGCCCGACTCGGCGCCGCGGGTTATCCAGGGATCGTGGCACTCGGCCGTGTCCCAGTAACAAGGGAGGTTGCCTTGACCCGTGACGAGATCCTGTCCGCTATCGGCATCTGCGCCGGATCAACAGCCGCCAGCAATCGGCTGCGCTAGACTTGGTACCGCACGCAATCATGTTCAGGTTTGCCAAACGCCTGGGGGTCGCGATTGGACGAACGCTGGTGACGGATTCCGAGTTTGAGCTGACCCTGCTGTACGACCTGATGGGTGACGGCCGTGGCACCGGCGGTAGTTCCGCGATGGAACGCTACGCCAGGACCTGCCGGTGCACCGCCGATGAGGCGGTCATGCTGCATGCCGCGCTGACCGCCCGCTTCTCGATCTGGAAGATCGAACGGCGGCACGATCAGGCAGGTCTGATCATCACCGACTGGGTGCGCCATTCGGGCGTCGAGGAATGGCTGGTGGACCAGTCCATGGAAACAAGCTGCCCGGATGGGTTCGTGTTCGCCGCCCGTCTGGCCAAGCCCGCTGGATCTGCGATGTCGTGCGGAGTGCTGGCGCCGGTCGATACGGAACTGTTGGAAGAATTGGCGGAGTTGGGGGAGCCTGGGCGGCATCGGACCCGGAACGTCAGCCGAGACCCCAGGTTTGCCACCGCGCTGTATCGTGCGGCAGTCCGGACCGGGGCGATGGAACGTGTCGCATACGCCTGGCTGCTCATCGATCATCCACCGGAAGGTTGGCGCGCACCGATGGGCGCTGATCGAACCCGGCCTGCCATTCCGACAGGCGCGGGTGGTTCTCCCGCCAGGCGATCGAGGTGAAGCGGAAATCGAGATAACCCAACGCCACGCCGATCGCGATATGCCCGATGGTGAACGGATCGGTGGCGAGCTGGTCAGCCTCGGTTTCCAGCGCATCGACGCTCGCCAGGATTTTCGCCCGCCAAAGATCGATGTGCGGCGCGACTGGCGCTCCGCCGGCCGCAATCGCTCACTGAGCCAGCCCAGTGCCACGTCCAGTATGCCGTCGCCGAGCGCCTGCCGCCGCAACGCAGTCAGCCGCGCCGGCCAGGGCGGATACAGTTTCGGCCCGTCATGCAGCGTATCAAGATATTCGCAGATGACCGGAGAATCATAGACAGCGACACCGTCCTTCAGGACCAGTGTCGGGATCTTGCCCAGCGGGTTGTCGCGCATCAGCTCCCGGTGCGGCGCGGTGCCGCCGACGACCGTGCGCACGGTGCGCAGGCGATCCGCCAGGCCGAGTTCGTGCGCCGCGATCATCACCTTGCGCACATAGGGCGAGCGCGGCGACCAGTGCAGCGTCATCGTTGCGGACATGCGGTTCTCCTTTCCCTGCACATTTGGCATCCATCGCCGGCCGGTGCCAGACTCGCGGCGGAAGGAGAACGGCAGTGGACTGGATCGAGGTCAACGGCACGTCGCTGCGTTACGACATCACCGGCACCGGACCGGCAACGCTGGTGCTGGTACACGAGATGGGCGGCACGCTGGAAAGCTGGGACCAGGTGCTGCCGGCGTTGGCGCCGGGCCGGCGCGTGTTGCGCTACGACACGCGCGGGGCCGGTCAGTCGGAAAAAATCCGCGGCAGCGTCAGCTTCGACATCATGGCGGAGGATCTGGCAGCGTTGCTCGACGCGCTCGGCATCACCGGCCCGGTGGCGCTCGTTGGCTGTGCGGTGGGCGGCGGGATCGTGCTGCACTTCGCCGCGCGCTTTCCGGATCGCGTGACGGCGCTGGTCGCCATGGCGCCGGCCACCGGGGTGGCAGCGGAGCGGCGGGATGCCACGCTGGCGCGCGCCGCGGAGATCGAGAGGCTTGGCCCTCGCGGCGTGGTGGAGGGCAGTTTCGCTGCGTCCTACCCGCCCGAAGTGCGGCACAATGCTGAACAATACCGCCGGTTCCGCGCCCGCTGGCTGGCCAACGATCCGGAAAGCTTCGGCGCAATCTCTCGGATGTTGGCGGATGCCACCGTGACCGATGAATTGCCGGGCATTGCCTGCCCGGCCCTGCTGGTGGCCGGCACGCATGACCGGCTTCGCCCTCCGTCGCTGATCGAACCGCTGGCGCAACGCATGCCCGACGGGACATTCCAGGCACTGGAGACCGGGCATTTCATGGCGGTGCAGACGCCCGATATCGTGGCCGAGGCGATCGGCGGGTTTCTGGCACGCCACGGGTGCTGACACCGATCGCGTAACGCGACATCCTGCTACAGGGATCGCACAGACAAAGGAGCAATCATGCCCGGCATGCTGGAAGGAAAAGTCGCCGTCGTCACCGGTTCGGGGCGCGGCATCGGCCGCGCCATCGCGCTCGCCATGGCGCATAACGGCGCCAAGGTGGTGGTCAACGACGTCGGCGCCGGGGTGACCGGCGAAGGCCGCGACGAAACCCCGGCGCAGGAAGTGGTGCGCGAGATCGAAGCGGCCAACGGCCAGGGCGCCGCCGTCCCCAATACCGACAGTGTCGCGGAATGGGACTCGGCGCAGCGCATCGTTGCCACTGCGATCGACCGCTACGGCCGCATCGACATCGTGGTGAACAATGCCGGCATTCTGCGCGACCGCATGTTCCATTACATGTCGCCGGAGGAGTGGGACGCCGTGATGAAGGTGCATCTTTATGGCGCCTTCTATGTCAGCCGTGCTGCCGTGACGCATTTTCGCAAGCAGGAGAGCGGCGCTTTCGTGCACATGACCTCCACCTCCGGGCTGATCGGCGCCGTCGGGCAGGTGAATTACGGCGCGGCGAAGCTGGAAATCGCCGGACTGTCGCGCAATATCGCGATGGACATGCAGCGGTACAAATTCGTTCCAACTGCATCGGCCCGCACGCGTTCAGCCGCATGATCGAAACGGTGCCGGGACAAAGCGAAGAACAGATGAAGGCGCGTGCCGCCAAGACCCGGCCGGATCAGGTGGCGCAGCTTGCCGCGTTCCTGGCATCGGACGCGGCGGCGGAGATTTCCGGGCAGATCCTGGGTGCGCGCGGCAATGAGATCTATCTGTATAGCCAGCCGCGCCCGATCCGTATCATGCACCGTGGCGAGGGCTGGACGCCGGAGCGACTGGCGGAACACCTGCTGCCGGCAATCCGCGGCAGCCTGACCCCGCTGGAGCGCACACGCGACGTGTACAACTGGGACGCTATCTGACCGGCACCGCGAGCCACGAGCCGCGGGGCGGACGGTACAGGGGTCGATGGCTACAACCGCTTCGAGTGGCTCGGCTACATCTCGCGGTTTTCAGGATGGGTGCATCAGCCCTTTACCTCGCCGGCGTCCAGTGGGGCGTCGGCGTAGATGTCGGCCAGTGGAATCTCGATCCCGATCTCCGGCATAAGCAGCACGTCTGCGCCGGCGTACGCGTGGGCAGTCCATTCAGTCCCCTGCCGCAAGAAAACCGTGGCGGCGATGCTGTCCTGTTCCAGTATCACGTAGCGCAGGATCGAGCGCGTGGCCTGGTACTCCCGGAGTTTGTCGATCCGGTCCGTGCGTGATGGGCTGGTGCTGAGGATTTCGAACACCACCGGCCGGACGCCACCGAATTCGTAGCGCAGCTCCTGCTGTTCCTCCCAGGCAAGGAACTGCAGGAGAGTCATGGGCTAGCGCAGCGCGACATTCATGCCGGGCATTCTAATACCGGGCATCGCGAGCCAGCCAGGACAATCCATCGTTGACCCTGACAGCACAAGCCGGCACCGTCCGACGCAGCATTGGGCAGGGCTTTGGCCGTGGGGCAACCATTCGAGGGCATCAGGGTGATCGACATCACCCATGTGCTTGCCGGGCCGTTTGCGGCGTATCAGCTCGCGGTGCTCGGCGCCGACGTGATCAAGGTGGAACACCCGGGCGATCCCGACCAAAGCCGCGGCACCGGCACCGACCGCGCACTGAATCGCGCGCAGATGGGCACCGGATTTCTCACCCAGGCATCCAACAAGCGATCGATCACCGCGGACCTGAAGACGGAACCCGGGCGCGAGATCATCTGCCGTCTCGTGCGTACCGCCGACGTGCTGGTAGAGAACTACCGGCCGGGCGCTTTCGAGGCGCTGGGTCTCGGCTATGACGCGATGGCGGCGATCAATCCGAAGCTGATTTACGCCTCGTTCTCGGCCTTCGGGCAAGGCGGCCCGCGGCGCACGCAGACCGCCTATGACCATGTGATTCAGGCAACCTCCGGCATCATGGCGATGACCGGCACCGAAGACGTGCATCCAATCAAGTTCGGCTCGCCGGCGATCGACTATGCGACCGGCACGATGGGCGCCTTCGCGCTGGCGGCGGCGCTGTTTCAGCGGGAACGAACCGGCCTGGGGCAGCGCATCGACATGGCCATGCTCGACGTCGCGATGATCCTGATGTCCTCGCATTTGACGGGGTACCTGCGCAACGGGCGCCACCCGAAACCGCACGGCAACCGGCAGCCGCATGCCACCAACTCCGCATATCAAACGAAGGATGGGATGGTGATGCTGGGTGCCAGCAACCTTCGCCAGCAGCGGCGGTTATGGACCGTGCTGGAGCGGCCGGACATGATCAAGCAGACCAACGAGGCACGCGAACACCACCGCGCCAACGAAGAAACCGTGCTGACCGAAATCATGCTCGGCCGCGGCGCTGCCGAGTGGGAGGCGTATCTGCAAGCCCGCCACATTCCCGCCGCGCGCGTCCGGACGATGGGCGAGGCGGTCGCCGACCCGCAGATCGCCAGCCGTGGCGTGCTGCATCAACATGCAGGGGCGCCAGGGATCGAGGGCGGGTTCGGGGTGCCGCTGGCAGCGTTCAGCTTCGCCCATGGCGGGCCGCGGATCCACACGCCGCCTCCAACGCTCGGGCAACATACCGAGCGAAGTGCTGGAGACTTTGAACTACAGTCCGGAGCAGATCGTGCAGCTCCGCGCGGAAAGGGTGATCTGATATGCAACTGGGACGGCTTGGCGTCTGGTATCCGATGGATCGGCTGAACGGCGAGGAGATCCGCCGCTTCACGGGTGACCTCGAGCAGCTCGGCTATGATGCGCTCTGGTACCCGGAATCACGTGGTTACGAATCGCTGTCGGTCGCCGGATTCATGCTGGGGGCGACAAAGACGCTGAAGATCGGCAGCTCGATCGCCAGCATCTATGCGCGCGATGCGTTCACCTGTCAGCGTGGGATGCTGGGGCTGAACGATCTTTACGGCGGGCGCTTCATCCTCGGGCTTGGCGTGAGCCATCTGCCGATGGTGGAAGGCGTCCGCGGGCACAGCTACGGCAAGCCGGTACCGGTGATGCGCGCCTATCTGGACGGGATCACCAAAGGGCAAGCAACGCTGACGAATGGCCGATCGCGATCGCCGCGCTCGGCCCTCGGATGCTGGCGCTAGCCGCCGAGCGGACCCGTGGCGCTCTGCCGTACAACACAACGCCGGTGCACACGGCGGAGGCGAAACGGGTAGTCGGGCCGGAGAAGTGGCTGGCGATTGAGCAGAAGGTTTGCCTGGAAACCAATCCGGTGCGGGCGCGGGCGCTCGGGCGAAAGGAGCTGGAGCGATACATGCGGCTGGACAATTACCGCAACAATTGGCTGCGCATCGGGTTCACCGAACAGGATGTCAGCGAAGGCGGCAGCGACCGGTTCATCGATGCGATGATGCTGTGGGGCGATGCCGATACGGTGAAGCGCGGCCTGCGCGCGCATTTCGATGCAGGCGCCACGCATGTCTGCGTCCAGCCGGTTCATGAAGACGGTGACGTGATCGCCCGCGACCGCATTCTGCGGGAGCTGGCGGATACGTAGGGTAGAAAAGCGCCCCCGAAACGGCCGGGTTCATCGCACGCGACGCAGCAGCAGGCGGACAGATCCGGATTGGCCGCGTGCGGGTGTGCAGCGGCCAGCACGAACGGTCGGACGTCCGGCAGACTGAGCCAGAGCGCGAACTCCCGGCGGATCACGCCGCTGGCCTCGCCGGCCGGCGAATAAGTGCCGCGTCCGGTGATCACCTCCACGCAGCGCAGCCGGTCGGCGTGCGCCGCGCGCAGGAATGCGACCAGAGCGTGGAAGGCGCGCTGCGCGGTGTGGCCGTGCAGATCGAGCCGGCGCGCCGCTGGCAGCTTGCCGCTCCGGAAGCGCTGCCAGGTGGCGCCGTCCACGCCGGCCGGGTGTGTGCCGATGGCGATGGCCGGTGCCGCCGGACTGCGCAAACGCCCCGGCGAGGGCGCACGCGGCGTTGGAGTGGGGGGCGTTGGCGTGGGGGGCGGAGCCGAGTGGTCGAAGGCCGGCGGCTCCGCCCGCTTGTGGCCAGGCAGCGGCTCGATCGCCTGCGCGTAATTTGCCCATGCGGCGCGATCCGCCTCGCTCAGGGACCGTACCCGCATCACCGCCCCCAGGTGCGGAGATAACCCCGCGGCACCCGGGCAAACAGCCGAACGGGCGGTCTTCGCCGGCTCATCGGTCGCGCTCGGGAGTGCCGCACAGGGGCAGCGCTGCCAATACCGCCAGTCCAGCCAGCGCCGCGTCGGGCACGGCATAGCCGCCCAGCCACGTCACCGCGGCGCCAAAGCCCGACGGGAACAACGTCACGCCGGCGAACATCACGGCAGTGCCGAGACCGGTGGCCTCGGTCCGTCGCACGCCGCCCAACCGGGCATATTCCGCATAGGCCAGGCCGGTAAAGCCGCTGGCGGTCGCTCCGCCCATCACCGCCAGGCCCAGCACGGCGATCCAGGGCCATCCGGCGCCCAGCCATCCACCGGCCAGCGCAGCCGCTGCCATGCCAAAGCCGAGCACCGCCAGCATGTGCGCCGGCGACAGCCACCGGTCGGCGACCCAGCCCCACACCGGCCGGCTGATTGCTCCCGCGACCTGATACACCGCCAATGCCATGCCCGCCCGCACCAATCCCAGCCGGACAACGCCGGTCAATTGCACCGTCATGAAGGCAATAAAGCAGAGCTGCACGCCGGAGAACACGAAGCTGGCGACGGACAGGCGACGCAGCCGTCGATCCTCGCGCAGCAGCCGCACCGCTTGCAGCAGCACGCCACTCCACAGGCGCCGGCTGGGATCGCGGTCAACGTCCCAACGCCGGCGCGGGATCTCCATGAGCAACAGCAGCAGCGCGACCGGGACCAGTTCGGTCAGCATCGCCGCACGCCAGCTTGCCGCGACCACGATGGGCGGCACGATCAGCGCCCCCAGCACGCCGCCCAGCGGCACGCCGATCTGGCGCAGCGACATCACCAGATTGAACACCGCCGGCGGTGTCTGCGGCACCAGCAAATGCGTGCTGGCCGGCGCGATCGCGCCATACGCGAGGCCAAGCACGACGGCCCCAAGCGCCAGCGCGCCAAGGCTGCCGCCGGCCGCCGCGCCCAGCATTCCCAGCACGGCCAGCAGGACAACCTGGCTGACCCGCACCGCGCCATAACGATGCACAAATCCTGGTGACAGCACCGCCGAGACGATGCCGACCGTATAGACGATCGAAACAAAAACACCGCTGAGCGTCCCGGGCACGCCGAGGTCGTGGGCGATCTCGGGGGCGGCGGCCGGCACGGAGAACAGCGCCATCGTCGCCAGCGTCTGCACCGCCAGCGTCGCCGCCAGCGGCCAGATCGGCATCCGTGCCTTAGCGCCGGGATTTCTGAGCGGCGCTGCGGAATTCAGCATTCGGAGAGGAAGTAAAACAAAAGAGGCTCCGGGAGACCCGGAGCCTCTGGTCTGCCTCGCTCGGACCAGCGCGGCGCGGCTAGTTGCTGTTGCGGTTGCCCAGGAGCTGCATCAGCAGCATGAACAGGTTGATGAAGTTCAGATACAGGCTCAACGCATCATACACGCTGCGCTTGGCGGCCTGATCCGTGCCCTCGCTATAGGCATACTGCACGTAGGTCGCCTTGATCCGCTGGGTGTCGTATGCCGTCAGCCCGGTGAACACCAGCACGCCGATGACGCTGACCACGAACTGCAGCCCGGTCGAGTGCAGGAACATGTTCACCACGCTGGCGATGATCACGCCGATCAGCCCCATCATCAGGAAGCTGCCCCAGCGGCTCAGGTCGCTGCGCGTCGTGTAGCCATACAGGCTCATGGCCGCGAAGGTGCCGGCGGTGATGAAGAACACCCGCACGATCGAGGTGTTGGTGTAGATCAGGAAGATGTTGGTCAGGCTGAGCCCCATCGCCGCGCAGAACAGCCAATAGAGCGTCTGCGCCATCTGCCGCGACAGCTTGTTCACCCCCAGGCTGAGCACCAGCACGAAGGCAAGCGGCAGGAAGATCGAGATCATCGCCAGCGGCGTCGCATGCACCTGCGGGCCGTTGGCGGTCATCACCGTCGGATAGAGCGCATCCCTCAGTGATGTGTTCGCGACCATGTAGGCGATGATGCCGGTCAGCAGCAGACCGGACGCCATCCAGTTATACACCCGCAGCATGTACGCCCGTAGCCCCGCGTCCAGGACAGCGGAGGCGGCGGTGTCGCTGCGGGAGCCCGGGACTGCCCGGAAGTCGGGACTGTAAGCCATGGGTTCTCTGGTTCCTCTCAGACGGGTGATAGCCCGCGCCCGCAACATTGGCGATCGGCCGGGCTTCTTCAAGCGGGGCGGAATTACGGCAGTTTCATTCGCTCCGCAGCCACGGCGCCGCCTTCGCCCGCAGCGCCGTCGATGTGCCAGCATAGCCGAACGCCAGCATCATGGCGAGTCCAGCGAACAGGGTCCCGGCCAGGGTGCCCGGCAGGAACGTCCAGCCGGCATGCATCACGTAGCGCAGCACGCCCCAACTCGCCACGGTGCCGACCAGCGCGGCGATCAGCCCGGCGGCCAGCCCGAGCACGCCGAACTCGACCAGCCAGGCGGCCCGGAGCTGCGCCCGCGTGGCCCCGAGCGCCTTCAGGATCACCGCTTCCTGCGTCCGTCGCCGCTGTCCGGCGGCGACCGCGCCCACCAGCACCAGCGCCCCGGCGATCAGCGTCAACGAGCCGGTGGCGGTCAGCGCCGCGGCAAGCTGGTCCAGCAGCGCCGCGACGGCTGCGAGCACGCTTTGCACCTCGATCCCGGTGACGTTCGGCAGAGCGTCCGTCACGCGTCGCAGCAGCGTCCCCTGGTCGGCATCGGCGATCCGAACCGTGGCGATATGCGTGTGCGGCGCCTGGGCCAGCAGGCCGGGGCTGGCCACCAGCACGAAGTTCAGTCCCAGCCGCTGCCAGGCGATGTCCCGCAGGCTGGCGACCGTCAGCACGATGTCGCGCCCGAGCACGTTCACCGTCACGGTGCCGCCGATCCCGACGCCCCAGCCCTTCGCCAAGCGTGGCGTCGAGCGACACCAGCGGCTTGCCCTGATATCCGGCCGGCCACCATGCGCCGGCCACCAGATGGGTCCCGGGCGGCGGAGTGGCCGCGTAGGTCAGCCCCGATCGCCGCGCAACGCCCAGCGCGTGTCCGGCGCGGCGTGCACCTGCTCGGCCGGCACGCCGTTCACCGCGACGATGCGGGCGCGCAGGCTGGGCACCTGCTCGACCGCCTCGAAGCCAGGCGTGGCGCGCACCAGCGCATCGAACCGATCAAGCTGGGACGGCTGGATATCGACGAAGTAGAAGCTGGGCGCATTGGCCGGCAGCTCGCGCGGTGATCTCGCGCTGCACGTTGCCCTGGATCATCGCCACGGCGGCCAGCGTGGACAGCCCCAGCCCGATCGAGACCAGCATCAGCGGGGTCGGCGTGCCGGGCCGGTGCAGGTTGGCGAAGCCGAGCCGGGTCGATGGGCCGCCGAACCGGCGGGCGCGTGCGGCGCGCATGAGCGCCAGCCCGCCCAGCCGGAACAGCCCCAGCGTGACCAACGCGGCGGCGCAGAACCACACGCGCAAAACGCCGATCCGCGGAGGCGACAATGGTCAGCGCGACCAATGCCGCGGCAAGTGCGACATTTGCAGCGATGACGCCGCGCGCCGGCCGGACCCGTTCCGGCAGCATCGCGTCGCGGAACAGGGCCGCGCCCGGGATTTGCGCGGCCCGTCCCAGCGGCCACAACGCGAAACTCAGGGCTGTCAGCACGCCATAGGCGGCGGCCAGCGCCAGCGGGACGGGATAGACGCCGAGCACCGGCGGAACCGGCAGGATGCCGCTCAGCCAGTGCATCGCCAGCAACGGCAGCGCGGCCCCGGCGACCAGCCCGATCACGATGCCGGCGGTCGCCAGGACCATCACCTGGATCAGGCAGACCGCGAAGATCAGGCCACCCGAAGCGCCCAGGCAGCGCAAGCGTGGCGATGGTGCGAAAGCGGGCCGTCAGCCAGGCGCGCACCCCGTTGGACACGCCGATCCCGCCGACCAGCAGCGAGGTCAGGCCGACCAGCGTGAGGAACAGGCTGGTCTGGTCGATGAACCGGCCGACCCCCGGGGCGGCGTCGTTGGTCCCGCGGATGCGCCAGCCCTCGCCAGGGAAGGCGGCTTGCAGCGCGACGGCGACTCCGGATGCGGCGGACGGATCCGGCAGGACAACCCGCAGCGCGTAGCTGACGATCGAGCCCGGCACGACCAGACCGGTCTTCGGCAGCGCGGCGGCGTCGATCATCACCGGGGCGCCGAGCAGGATGGGCGTCGAGACCCGGTCGGGCGCGGCGACCAGGGCGGCACGTACCGTGAAGCTTTCGGTGCCGAGCCGGGCGGTGTCGCCGGGGTGGAGGCCGAGGCGGGCAAGCACCACAGGGTCAGCGACCAGGCCATAGACGCCGTTGCGTTCGCCGAGCGCCGCGGCGATCGGCTGGGCGGGGTCGAGCACGGGGGCGCCGACCAGTGGCCAGGCCCGATCGATCGCCCGCAACTCGACAAGCTGGCGCTCGCCGGACGGGGCCACCAGGAGGGAGCGAAGCTGGATCACTTCGGAAACCCGTGCACCGCGGCCGGCGAGCCATTGCGCGCAGCGCCGGTGTCGGCGGCTGGGAGCCGGTGCCGATCTCCAGGTCACCGCCCAAAATCTGGCGCCCGTTGGCCGCCAGCCCGGCATCGGTGGCGGCGCGCAGGGTGCCGACCGCGGCGATCACCGCGACACCCAGAGCAAGGCAGAGCAGCACGATCCACAGGCCCCGCACCCCGCCGCGGAGTTCCCGGCGCGCCAGCCGCAGCGCCAGCATCAGACCGGCACGCCGGCGCGCACCGTGGCGGTGACCCGGCCGTCGGCGATATGGATTTGCCGGAAGCAGCGCGCGGCCAGCCCGGGATCGTGGGTGATCAGCAGCAGCGTGGCGCCGGTCTCGGCATGTCGGCGGAACAGCAGGTCCATCACCGCCTGACCGGTCTCCTGGTCCAGATTGCCGGTCGGCTCGTCGGCCAGCAGCAGCAGCGGCTCGGGGGCCAGCGCGCGGGCCAGCGCCACACGCTGCTGCTCGCCGCCCGAAAGCTGGCCGGGCAGGTGGGTCAGCCGATGCGCCAGGCCCACGGCGTCCAGTGCCGCCGCGGCTCGTTCGCGCGGCATCGCGGCGGCCGGCGAGTTCCAGCGGCACCGCGACGTTCTCCAGCGCGGTCATGGTGGGAATGAGGTGAAAGGCCTGGAACACGATGCCGATCGCCTGTCGTCGCCAGCGCGCCAGCGCATCTTCGTCCAGCCGGGTGATCTCGCGCCCGGCAAAGCGGATGCTGCCGCGGTCAGTCGTTCCAGTCCGGCCAGCACCATGAGCAGGCTGGTCTTGCCGGAGCCCGACGGACCGACCAGCCCGATCGATTCTCCCGGCTTCGATCTCGAGGTCGATGCCCCTTAGTATGTTGACCGGCCCGGCGGCCGAAGGCACGGTCAGGCGGAGGTCCCGCGCCCGAACCAGGGGTTCGCCCGGGGCTCACAAGGGGCTCGCCCGGGGATTGGCGGGTGACCGGAGACGGCAGAATGGCATCCATGGCGGCAGCATATGGCCTCCGCGATCTCTGGCGGAAAGCCGTGATGGCGCTTGGGCTGATCCTCCTGCTCGGCGGAGCGGCGCCGGGTCCGGTACGGCTGCTGGTGCTGGGGAATTCGCTGGCATCGGGATATGGCCTGCCGCATGAGCAGGGCTTCGAGGCACAGCTTGCCGCGGCGTTGAAGGCGCATGGGACGGACGTGACCATCATCGACGGCGCGGTGTCCGGCGACACCTCGGCCGGCGGCTTGGCGCGGCTGGACTGGGTGCTGGCGGACGGGGCGGATGCGGCGATCGTGGAACTCGGCGCCAATGACGGGCTGCGCGGCGTCGAGCCGGCGGACATGCGGGCCAACCTGACATCCATCCTGGACCGGTTGGCAGCCCGGCACATCCCGGTGCTGCTGGCCGGCATGTACGCGCCGCCCAATCTGGGGCCCGACTACGAGGCGCAGTTCCGCGCGGTGTTCGATGCGCTCGGCAAGCGTCCGGGGGTGATCTACGACCCGTTTTTCCTGGAAGGGGTCGCCGAGGTGCCGGCGCTGACCCAGCCGGACGGACTGCATCCGAATGCCGCAGGCGTGCAGGCCGTGGTCGCCCGTATCCTGCCGGAGGTGGAGCAGCTCGTGGCGGAGGCTCGGCGGGAATGAGGCTGTTCGTCGCGCTGGACCTGCCGTGGGAGCTGCGGGAGCGGCTGATGGCGCTGTCCGGCCACGGCATTCCCGGCGCGCGCTGGGTGCCGGCGGAGAACTATCACCTGACGCTGCGTTTCATCGGTGAGACGCCGGCCTGGCAGGCGGAGGAGATCGACCTTGCGCTGGCCGGACTGAAGGCGCGGGGGTTTCCGCTGACGATGACGGGCCTCGGGACGTTCAGCAAAGGCGGGCGGGCGACCGCGTTGTGGGTGGGGGTCGAGCGGACGCCGGCACTGGATCATCTGCGCGTCCAAGATCGAGACGGCGCTGCAGCGGGTGGGTCTGGAGCCGGAGCGGCGGCGGTTTGCGCCGCATGTGACCTTGGCCCGGCTGGACAATGCGGCGGAGGGGCGGCTTGCCTCGTTCCTGCAGGCGCACAATCTGTTCCGGGCGCCGGCGGTGCCGGTGGAGCACTTCACGCTGTTCAGCTCCCGGTTGGGGAAGGAGCAGGCGGTTTACACGCCGGAGGTGGAGTATTCGCTGGCGTGAGCGGGAAGTTGAAACGTACGCTTGGCGATTTTGGGGCGTGCCAAACGTACACTTGGGCTTTTCGGTGCGGCGCGAAGCGTACTACGGGGTATTTTGGGGACTCGCGAACCGGTACGTCTGGACTGAACTTCTCAACCTTGAGGAGCCG
The DNA here is from genome assembly GCA_963764525.1 of uncultured Pseudomonadota bacterium. Taxonomy (GTDB): domain Bacteria; phylum Pseudomonadota; class Alphaproteobacteria; order Acetobacterales; family Acetobacteraceae; genus DATDIC01. The sequence goes on from CAVXTC010000009.1 coordinate 33,457, forward strand.
CATTCGATTATCGGGCTGAAGACCTGTTCAGGTCTACAGCAGCACGTATGAGCGTCTTGAAGGCATCCCCATCTACTTCATCGCCGTCATGGAAATCTATGGCGCGCCTGGTGTTGCCTTCAAGGCTGGAGTTGAACAGACCTGAAGGGTCCTTGAGCGAGGCGCCCTTGGCGAAAGTCAGCTTCACGACGCTCTTGTACGTCTCGCCGGTACAGATCAGTCCATCATGAGACCACACCGGAACGCCTCTCCACTTCCACTCCTCGACCACTTCGGGGTCCGCCTGCTTGATGAGAGCGCGGGCATGGGAGAGCGTCTTGCCCCTCCAGTCGTCCAGTTCCTTGATCCTCGCGTCGATCAGCCGAGAAGGGGATTCGCCCTTGGTCGTTGCGTCCTTTTCCATAATTTTTGCAGCTCCATCGGCCGTTTTTCCATCTTGCGGGGGATCGGACTCATAAGACGCTCACCAATTCGCCTTCCAGACGTAGAAGGTCGGCTGCGCCAGTGTCTGTCCGCTATCCCGGAGGAACCTTGTTGCGCGGTGTTTGTCCGGGTGGCATCGGCTCGGGCCGCGGTGGCGGCGCACCCGGCGCACCCGGCGCACCTTGCAGGATCATTCCTCCGCCCTGAAACGCACGGTTTGCCTCTGGCGTGAAGGGACCATGATCTACCGGACGTTGGTTCGACCGCCCGGTTTGGGGCGGAGCGCCCGTCGCCGGCTGCGCGAGAACAGGGCCGCTTGCCAGCATCATAACGAAACCAACGAGACAAACCCCGCGCATGGTTCAATCCCCCTCTACGCCGGCCCAATCCCCGGCCGTGCTGTACCCTCTTCCGGAACAATCTCGCCGGATCCCCCAAACTCAGCGGGAAAGTCCTTCAGCTTGGGCAGCCCGTCACGCATCGGCAGCACTGTTTCGGCGTAGTTGACATGCACCTGCGGGACAAATGCCAGATCAGGTATCGTTGCAGAGAAGACATCGACCATCTTCAACGGGGGATGCGCGGTCATCAGATGGCCGCCGCACAACCGGCAGAACTGGCGGTGGCTCATGTCCGTCTTGTGATATGTGGCGACGTTCTCGGCGCCCTTGGTCACCTCCACCGCGTCCGGCGCCCAGAGCGTGAATGCATTGACCGGGCCGCCGGACCAGGAACGGCACGACCGGCAATGGCAGTATCCCATTGCATTGGGCTGGCCGGTCACTCGGATCTCGACAGCCCCGCAAAAACATGTCCCGGTATATGAATCGCTCAAGGTTGGTTTTCCTTTCGTTCCATGATATTCGATAGAAGGTATCGTCCGCTTCCGCTGAGTGGCAAGCACTATCGAAGCGGCCGTGCTATTGCATCCGGGCAGCAGGTTCGTTGTGCCCGGGATATCGCCGCTGCCAGCGTTCATCCGTGACCCCGGCGCCAGCAGCGTTCGGCCGCAATCCGGTGTCTCGGATGGGGAGACTGTCTCATGGCTACTGCCGATACTGTCTTCAGCGGGTCCGTGCCGGAGCTCTACACGCGTTACCTGGGACCAATTCTCTTCGAGCCGTTCGCCGAATATCTTGCCGACCGCATCACCGGAACGGCCACAGGGATTCTTGAAACAGCGTGCGGCACCGGCATCGTCACGCGCGCGCTCAGCAGGGTCTTGCCCAGGTCCGTCGCGATCACCGCGACCGATCTCAATCAACCGATGCTGGATCACGCCAGGTCCTTGCCTGGCGGCGAGCGCGTGCGTTGGCAGCAGGCGGACGCACAGGCCTTGCCGTTCCCGGACGCGGCCTTCGATGCCGTGGTCAGCGCGTTCGGCGTCATGTTCTTTCCTGACAAGGTGCGCGCCTACCGTGAGGCATTGAGAGTGCTGCGCCCTGGCGGGCGTTTCATATTCACTGTCTGGAACCGACTGGAAACGGTCGAACTGCAGTTCATTGTCCACACTGCCGTCGCGGCGCTGTATCCGCACGACCCGCCCGGGTTTTTGCGCCGTACCCCGTGCGGCTATCACGACATCGCAGTCATACGCGCCGACCTTGCGCAGTCCGGCTTTGGTGACGCCAACATCGAGACGCTGGACCTGGCCAGCCGGGCTGCCTCGGCCGGCGATGCCGCGATCGGCTTCGTCCGCGGCACGCCGCTCAGCGGAGAAATCTCCGTCCGCGATCCCCTCGTGGCGCGATCCCCTCGGGCTCGACCGTGCCGTGGAAGCGGCAACCAAGGCGATTGCCGCCCGCTTCGGTCGCGGCCCGATCCAGGCGCGCATGCAGGCTCATGTCGTGACCGCGCAACGCCGGGCCTTGTAATTTGGTCGGTTGCCGAGGGTACCGCAGCCCTCAACCGACCTCCACATCCTCCCAGAACCCGAAGCGTCCGGCGACCTTCGCCATGGCCGGGCGCGGCGCCTCGTACGACCACGCGGCGCGCGCGTGGCGGACGCCATCGATCACCACGTCATAGAACTGCACGCCGTGCGGGCAGGCATGATCCGATTCCGTCTTCGGCGCCTTCTGCAGCCATTCCATGCGCACGGCGGACACCGGAAAATACTGATAACCGCCGGATTCCACGATGTCGTCGCTCCGGGCGATCTCGTGGCCTTGCAGAACCGCTTTCATTTCCTATCCTCCATGACCGGCATCGCGCCACGAACGGCGGCCGGTCCCATCGCGGACAGCCGGGGCCCGTCGCGGTCGTGCCGATTGCTACCGCGATGGCGCCTCCGGTGACAAGCCGGGCGGGAGCTTGAGCCTCACCGGCAACTCTGCTGGCATGGCGGAATGCAACCCGCCGTTCTGCTATGGGACTGGGACAACACGTTGGTGGATGCCTGGGCAGGCATCGCGGCGGCGCTGAACGCCACGTTCGCCGCATTCGCCATGCCGCCCTGGACGGTGGCGGAGACGCGCGCCCGCGTGCGTGTGTCGCTGCGCGAAAGCTTCCCGGTGATGTTCGGCGATTCCTGGACCCGCGCCCGCGACATTTTCTACGCCACCCTCGAAGCCGAGCACCTGAGCCACGTCCGCCCGATGCCGGGCGTGGAGCAGGCGCTGGAAGCCGCTGCCCGGCCGCAAGCAGTGGTATCCAACAAGACCGGCCGGTTCCTGCGCGCCGAGATCGTCCAGCTCGGCTGGGCCAGGTACTTCGCCGCCGCGGTCGGCGCCGGCGATGCCGATGCCGACAAGCCGGACCCGGCGCCGATCCGCCTGGCGCTGGCCCAGATGAGCGAGGCGGCCCGGCCGGCGGTTTGGTATCTTGGCGACACCGCCCTCGACATGCAGGCCGCCCGTGCCGCCGGTGTCACCGCGGTGCTGGTTGGCGACGCCGCGCATGACGGCGGCATTGACCGCGCCGCGCCTGATCTGCATTTTGCGGACGCGCACGCCCTGGCCGCACGCTTTCGTGGACTTGCCTGACCGGGGCTGGCTGCTAGACTGTTCCACATCCTCGTCGGCGCCACGACCGCCGGGCACCGACCGCCACCAGTCCCAGCAAGAAGGATCACGCCGTGGCCAACGAAAAAGCGCAGAACGTTCAGGACGTCTTCCTGAACCATGTGCGGAAGAACAAGACGCCGGTGACCGTGTTCCTGGTCAATGGCGTGAAGCTCCAGGGCATTATCACCTGGTTCGACAATTTCTCCGTCCTGCTGCGCCGGGACGGGCACACCCAGCTTGTGTACAAGCACGCGATCAGCACGGTCATGCCGGGCGCGCCGATCCAGTTGTTCGATGCCGCCAAGGCGGAAACCGGCACGCCCGTCCAGGTCGCGGGAGATGACGCCTGCCGTCGGAGAGTGATGGCGCTCGGGTGAAGCGCCGGCCCGACCACACCGCCGGACCGACTCCCGCCGCCGTCATACTGCCCTGGGAACGCGCCGTCGCGGGCGATCATCCGCGCGCCGCCGAGGCACGGCTGGCCGAAGCGGTGGGACTGGCCGCCTCAATCGGGCTGGTGGTGGTGCACCGCGCCATCCTGCCGCTGCGGCAGCGCCGGCCAGCGACCTTGCTGGGCGAGGGGCAGGTGGCGGCGCAGGGCCAGGCGCTGGGCGATGCGCACGTGACCGTGGCGATCGTCGATGCCGCGCTGTCGCCGGTACAGCAGCGCAACCTGGAACGCGCCTGGGACTGCAAGGTAATCGACCGCACCGGCCTGATTTTGGATATTTTCGGGGAACGGGCGGTCACCCGAGAAGGCGCGCTGCAGGTGGAGCTGGCGCATCTGGAGTATCAGCGCTCGCGCCTTGTGCGCTCCTGGACCCATCTGGAACGCCAGCGCGGCGGCTTCGGCTTCCTGGGCGGTCCTGGGGAGACCCAGATCGAGGCCGACCGCCGCCTGATCGGGGAGCGTATCGTCAAGCTGAAGCGCGAGCTGGAGCAGGTGCGCCGGACCCGCGGCCTTCACCGCACCGCGCGGCGCCGGGTGCCGTTCCCGGTGATCGCCCTGGTGGGCTACACGAATGCTGGAAAATCAACGCTGTTCAACGCCCTGACCGGCGCCGAGGTCGGCGCGCGGGACCAGTTGTTCGCCACCCTCGATCCCACCATGCGCGGGCTGCGGCTGCCATCCGGGCGGCGGGCCATTCTGTCCGACACCGTGGGGTTCATCAGCGAGCTGCCGACCGAACTGGTCGCCGCCTTCCGGGCCACCCTGGAAGAGGTGGCCGAGGCCGATGTGATCCTGCACGTGCGCGATGCCGCGCATCCGGACAGCGCGGCGCAGCGCGCGGACGTGATCGCGGTGCTGAATGGCATGGCGCGGGACGGCACGCTGGGTGCCGGCTGGCACGAGCGCACGATCGAGGTGCTGAACAAGGCCGATCTGCTCGGCGGCGTGGCGAACGTGCCACCGCGACCGGGCGCTGTGGCGGTCTCGGCCATCACCGGGGAAGGCCTGCCGGCGCTGCTGGCGGCGATCGATGCGCGGATCGCCGCCGGGATGGAGCTGGCCGATTACGACCTGCCGTCGGAGGACGGAGCGCGGCTGGCCTGGCTGTATCAGCATGGCGAAGTGATCGAACGGCACGACGCCGAGCGCGGCGTCCACGTCACCGTGCGGCTGCTGCCGGCGGACCGTGCCCGGTTCGAGCGGCGGGAATGAAATTTTCGGCGCGTGACGCCACCGATTTGGCTGGCCTGCTGCGGGACGCGGCGCAAGCCGAGGTGGTGCCCCGGTTCCGCCGCCTGGCGGCCGGCGACGTGCGCACCAAAGCCGGGCCGCTGGATGTGGTGACGGAAGCGGACGAGGCGGCCGAGCGCCACATCTTCGCCGCGCTGATCGCGCGCTGGCCGGGCTGCGTGGTGGTGGGCGAGGAAGCGGCGGCGGCCGATGCCGGGCTGCTGGCACGGCTGGACGGCGCCGACCTGGCCTTTGTGGTGGATCCGATCGACGGCACGTTCAACTATGCGGCCGGCGTGCCGCTGTTCGCGGTCATGGCGGCGGCGGTGGTGCGGGGCGAGGTTGTCATGGCGGCGATCCACGACCCGATGGGCGACGACACCGCGCTGGCGTTGCGCGGGGAGGGGGCCTGGACCTGCTCGCCGGACGGGCGGCGGTCGGATTTGCGGGTGGCCGCCGCAGTGCCGCTGGCCGAAATGACCGCGATCCTGTCGTGGCAATTCCTGCCGGAGCCGCGGCGCAGCCGGGTTTGTGCCGCGCTGCCTCGGTTGGCGGCAAGCTGGAATTACCGCTGCGCCGGCCACGAGTATCGGCTGGCGGCCGGCGGCGGGTGCCATGCGCTGCTGTACCACCGGCTGCTGCCGTGGGATCACGCGCCGGGGTGGCTGCTGCACCGGGAGGCCGGGGGCTATGCGGCGCGGTTCGATGGCTCCGCCTACACCCGCTGGAGACCGCCGGCGGTCTGATCTGCGCGCCGGACCGGGAAAGCTGGCAGGCGCTGCGCGAGGCATTGCTGGGAGCGTGATGGCGCGTCCCGCTGGCGCGGGCGCCAATCCCTGGACGCGACGACGAAGTATTTCCGAAGGTGCGCTCGGATACTGGCGCGTTAACCGATCGTGACCAGGATCAGCTCGTGGTCGGTCAGCACGCGGCCGTCCGGCCCGAGCGACGGCACGATCTGCGGTTCGCTGGTTGCCAGCCCGCGCGCGCAGAACCAGTCGAGCTGGCGGGTGCCTTCGCTCTCACTCCAGATGCTGGTGCGGGTGGTTGGTGCGGCCAGGTTGCAGGTGGCGAAGTCATAGCCGCGCTTCCTTGCCAACGAAAACAAGGGTTCGCTGGGATTTTCGTGGCCGCCGGCGGAGGCACGTGGGTGTTGAGGTCGCCACCGATCAGCACCGGCAGGTTGCCCGCATACTGGTCGAGCGCGTCGAGCAGCGTCGCGCATCTGGGTCACCCGTCCCATCCCGTCGGTGGCGCTTTCCAGATGCACCGAGCAGGCCACGAAGCGGGTGGTGCCGAACGCAACCGTGGCGGCGACCGCCATGCGGTTGCCGACGCGGCGCTGGCCGCCCTTCGGCGCCACGAACCAGTCTGCCACTTCGTCAAGCCGGATCACCACCGGTTCAGCAACCGGCAGCACGCTGATGATGCCGTTGCCATGGAAACCGAACTCGTTATCATCACCGATCACCGGGTGCCCGGGCGGCGGCGGCATCGGGTTCAGCTCCAGGAACTCCAGCCCATACAGGTAACGCTGGCCGAGCGACGCGGCCATCTGTTTGATCGTGTGCGCCTGCCCGGTTCGCAGCATGCCGTGATCCATCTCGGTCAGCAGCGCCAGACCGACATTGTGCTGCCGCAGCAGGCGTGCCGCGACGTCGGGATACAGGCAGCGCTCCAGGTTCCAGGCGGCAACGCGCAGCTTGCCGGCAGCGAGCCGGCGCGCGCGGCGGTGCCGCCGGATTCGACCTGGCGGAACGCCGGCGCCGTGGCGTGCGCATCGGCGTGCGCGCGTCGGGTGAGCGGAAGGTCCAGCATCGTCCTGCGCTGCCCGGGCGGGACCGGCGTCAGGCGATCAGTGACCGCATCGAAGCTGCCGACCAGGGAAGACGGCGTGATGGGCATATGCTGTCAGCTCCGCACCGAACGTTGGAAGTCGCGCAGCACCTTGTTGCCGCGCGCCACCGCGCTGTCCAGCGCCGTCTGCGCGTTCTGTTTGCCGGCCAGGGCTTGCTCGCATTCTTCCTCGATGATGGTGCGGATTTCCGGCATGCGGCCAAGGTGGAAGCCGCGCGAATTGTCGGTGACGTGGCCGCGCGTCAGTTGGCGGATCGGGATCTCGGCGCCCGGGTTTTTCTCCAGCCAGCCCTGCTTTTGCGCCACCGCGAACCCAGCCTGCGTGATCGGGACATAGCCGGTGACCTCGGCCCATTCAGCGTCGTTGTCCGGCGTGGCGAGGAAGCGCAGGAATTCCGCCACGGCGCGGTACTCGGCGGGGCTGCGCTTCGGTGCGGTCAGCACCCAGAAGCTGGCGCCGCCGATCACCGAGTTGATCGGCTTGGCGATCACCTGCGGGTCATAGGGCAGGAACGCCGGCGCCCAGCGGAATTTCGCTCCGCTGACCAGAGTGCCGCGCAGCGCCGAGGACGTGAAGTCGATCCCCGCCTGGCCGGAGATGAAGGCGCCATCGCCGGATCCGTCGCGGCCGGTGTAGTGGAACGTGCCTTCCTTCCCCATGTCCAGCAGCCGTTGCAGGTTGCGCACGTGCGCCGGGCTGTTGATCTTCAGTTCGGCACCGAGTCCCTTGAAACCATTTGCCTCGGTGGCGTAGGGCAGGTTGTGGATGGCGCTGAACTGCTCGAAATGCGCCCAGACGACCGAGGCGGAAATGACCGGGAACTGTATCGCCTGCTTGTCGCGCAAGGTGCGTGTCAGGGTCAGCAGCTCCGGCCAGGTGGCGGGGAACGCGTCCGGGTCGAGTTCCGCTTTTTCGAATGCGTCCTTGTTGTACCAGCAGATCGCGGTGGAGGAGTTGAACGGCATCGACGCCAGGCGTCCGTCCGGGGTGCTGTAATAGCCGCGCACGGCAGGAACATAGGCGTTCGGATCCAGCTTGACGCCGGTTTCCTCGGCCAGCTTCCACACCGGCTTGATGACCGGTCCGGAGCTCATCATGGTTTCGGTTCCGACCTCGAACACCTGGGCGATCTGCGGTGCCTGACCGGCACGCCACGCTGCGGCGACATCGGTCATCAGGTCCTTATAGACGCCCTTGAACAGGCCGGTGACCTCGACCTGATCCTGGCTGGCGTTGAATTTCGCGATCAGTTTGGCGAGTTCATCGCCAGGCGTGGAGGCCATGGCGTGCCAGAGGGTGATTTTGACGCGCTCGGCGGCACGGGCGAGACGCGGCGCGGTGAGTGCTGCACTGGCGGTCACTGCGCCGGCGAGCAGCGTGCGGCGGCGGATCGGCATCTGGCTGTTTCCTCCTGTTTGGCGGAGTTATAGTTTAGGCCACCGTCATGGCCGGCTTGCAACTGCGATCGGGGCGGCATAGCCTCGGGAAAGCTCCGCCGGGATGCAATCCGGCCGGGCGGCGCTTACCGGGTCACCGCAACGATCCCGATCTTCACGATCTGGGTCGGCGGTGATCAGCGGCAGGCGCCAATGATGGTCAGTCATCATTGGACCTTCTGCGCGCCGGGCGGGGCATACCGTCCGGCGTTTTTCTTTGTCGGCTTTCGGAGGAAGCCCGGCCGGGGTCGCACCCGGCCGGCCGGCGCTTACCGCCTCACACGAATGATCTTGATCTGACGACCAATATCACCATGATCAGCCGCAGGCGCCAATGATGGTTCTTCATCATCGGATCCTCCTTCGCGCCGGACGGGCCTAATCCCGTCCGGCGTTTTTGTCTTTAGCCCGCATTTCTCACCGAATCAGGTGCATCGGGGCTCCGAAATCGGCGAAAGTTCTTCTGTGAACAAGAGTTTTCACGGAACGGAGGAATCCCCCGATGCAGACAGAGTGTAGCGCAGACCTGTTCGGTTTTGCACGTGTCGAAGGCCGCGAGGTGGTCGCTGGCTTCGACGGCGGGACACTCACCTCGGATGCCGGGGCGCTGCTGCTCGGTGCCACCGATCGGGTGATCGGCCTGACCCGGCGATTTGCCGCGTGTTTCCGGGATGCCCGCAATCCGGCGTTCATCGAACATGACGTGGCCACCCTGGTCGGCCAGCGGATCGTCGGTATCGCGCTCGGCTATGAAGACCTGATCGACCACGACCAGCTTCGTCACGATCCGGTGCTGGCGGTGTTGGCGGGTAAGCTGGAAGCGCGGCGCTCGGACTGTGCGCCACTGGCCGGCAAATCGACGCTGAACCGACTGGAACTGAGCCGGCCGGAGCCGTCGCGGTACAGCAAGATCAGCGCCGATACCGCCGCCATCGAGCGGCTGTTCGTGGAACTGTTGCTGGACGCATACGACAACGCCCCGGAACAGATTATTCTTGATCTGGACGCCACCGATGACCCGTTGCACGGGCACCAGGAAGGGCGGTTCTTCCATGGATATTACGATTGCTACTGCTATCTCCCGCTCTACGTGTTCTGCGGGCGGCATCTGTTGGCGACCAAGCTGCGGCGGGCCGACATCGACGCCTCGGCCGGAGCGATGGAAGAGGTGGCGCGGATTGTGGCGCAGATCCGCAAGCGCTGGCCGAAGACGCGGATCCTGCTTCGGGCGGACTCCGGCTTTGCCGGCGACGAGCTGATGGCTTGGTGCGAGGCCAATCGAGTGGACTACCTGTTCGGCCTGGCGCGCAACGAGCGGCTGGTTGGGCACCTCAAATCCGAGCTTGCCGCGGCCGCGGCAGAGTTGAAGAAGACCAGTCAGCCGGCCCGCCGCTTCAAGGACTTCCATTGGTCCACGCTGGACAGTTGGAGCCGCAGGCGGCGCGTGGTGGGGAAGGCGGAATGGACCAAGGAGGCGGCCAATCCGCGCTTCGTGGTCACCTCGCTCAAGCGCCGCGAGGTGGCGGCGCGGTATCTCTATGAGACGATCTATTGTGCTCGCGGTGAGATGGAGAACCGGATCAAGGAGTGCCAGCTCGATCTGTTCGCCGACCGCACTTCGGCGGCGACCATGCAGGCCAACCAGTTGCGTCTGTGGTTCGCCTCACTGGCCTACGTGCTGGTCTGCGCGCTGCGCCGGATCGGGCTGGTGCACACCCAGTTTGCCGCTGCCACCTGCGGGACCATACGGCTGAAGCTGCTGAAGCTCGGGGCGTTGGTGCGGATCAGCGTGCGGCGGGTCAAGGTGGCGATGGCCTCAGCCTGCCCCTATCGGGGCGAGTTCGCCGCTGCCCACGCCGCGCTCAGCGCGGCTGCCGCCTGATACGAACCAGACAGCGCACAGCCAACACGCCGTCCCCTGCAACGCTGCCTGATGCGGCGTCGGTGCGACACGCGCGCGGTCAGCGTGGACCACCACACGGCGGAAGTAAATCAGTGCGCAACCAGCATTACGTTGCTATATCAGTATAAAGTATCTGGCGTCGGTGAGAAATGCGGGTTAGGGGCGATTCCCTTCCCGCCGGTTACCCGCTCGCTTGACGGCGCTTCGCGGCGGTCAGCATAGTTTGCGCAACACGTTCGGGAGGACTGTCCGATGCTGATCAGCCGTCGCGGTGCGCTGGGCCTGATCGGGGCAAGCACGCTGGCGCCAGCGGCGCGTGCCGCCGCGTTCGACTGGAAAAAATACAGCGGCACCGAACTGCGCTGGATGGTCTCGGTGCATCCGTGGACACAATGGGCGCAGACGCAGCTTGCAGCGTTGCAGCGCGATACCGGCCTGAAGCTCAATTGGGAAATCCTGTACGAGGATCAGCTTCGCCAGAAACTGCCTTTGACGCTGCGATCCGATCCCGGTGCGGTCGATGGGTTCTTCACCCTGCCGTCCTGGGACGCCGCGGCGTTTTCGCGCGCCGGCTGGTACGCGCCGCTGGATAAGTTCATCCACTCCGACCAGACTGCGCCGGACTGGGATTTTGCCGATTTCTTCCCCAACATCCTGAAAATCCATCAGCAGAACGGCGCCGCAGATCGGCATCCCGATCACCATCGAATTGCAGGCGTCTGTTCGTGAACAAGGCGATGCTGAGCGCAAAGCAGCTTGCAATTCCGGCGACGCTGGATGCGCTGATGACCACAGCGAAGGCGCTGAACGATCCGGGCAAGGACATCGCCGGAATCGTCACGCGCGGGGACGGGGTGCAGGCGGTGTACACCTTCGCTCCGTTCCTGTTCGCCTTCGGCGGACGCTGGCTGGACGAGAAGGGCAAGCCGGAACTCGGCGACGCCGCGATGGTCAGTGCGCTGAAATACTACGGCGACCTGCTGCGTGCCGCCGGGCCGCCGAACATCCTGGGCATGCAGTGGAAGACCACCTACCCGCTGTTCCAGCAGGCGCACGCCGCGATGTTCATCGATGCAACCAACTTCCTTGCGTATTTCAAGGATCCGTCGCAGTCGCGCATCGTCGATCAGGTCGGTGTCGCCACGCTGCCCGCCGGGCCCGCCGGCGCCCACAGCACCGTCATTTCCTGGGGGCCGGCGATCGCCGCGTCGTCGAAGAAGCAGGATGCGGCCTGGCTGGCGATCCAATACCTGACATCGAAAGCGGCGATGGAATCATCCACGCAGGCGACGCACCTGCCGCCATCGCGCCAGTCGATCTATAACAGCGATGTTTACACGAAAGCGGTGCCGCCCGACATGATCGCGGCGACCAAGGCGGAAATCCCCAACGCGGTGCCGAACGGCGCCAACCCGCTGGTGATCCCGGTGCCGGAGACGCGCGCTGCGATCGGCGAAGCGATCACCGCGGTGCTGCAAGGCGGCGACGCAACCGCCGCGGCGAACCGGATGCAAAAGCAGGTGGTGTCGATCCTGAATGGCTGAGGACGCGATGCCGCGTGTGCTGTCCCGCGTGTCGGGGCGGCCGCGCGCGCGCCGCCGCCGCGACTGGACGCCTGATCTGCTGACCGCGCCGGCATTGCTCGCCATCGCGGTGGTGATGGGATTCCCGCTGCTCTACCTGATCTACATGAGCCTGCATCGCTGGTCGCTGATCGGCTTTGCGCCGCCGCATTTTATCGGAGCCGGAAACTTCACCGCACTGGTCGATGATGAGCGGTTCACCGGTTCGCTGGTCCGCACGCTCTATTTCACCGTGCTGGGGCTGGCTTCCAATTTGCCGCTTGGGCTTGGGATCGCGCTGCTGCTGGACCAGCGCTTTCCCACCCGCAACCTGCTGCGCGCGCTGCTGATCCTGCCGATGGTGGCCACGCCGGCGGCCATGGGCCTGGTGTGGGTGGTGATGCTGGACCCGTCGCTCGGTATCATCCGGTACCTGTTCCGCCTGATCGGCGTGGTCACGCCGCCGCTGTGGCTGTCCAATCCCGCCTGGGTGGTGCCGACCCTGGTGGGCGTCGATGCCTGGATGTGGACGCCGATGGTGGCGCTGATCTGCATGGCCGGTCTCGCCGCGCTGCCGTCCGAGCCATTCGAGGCAGCGCGTGTCGATGGCGCCAGTGCCTGGCAGCGGTTCCGGTTCATCACTTTCCCGCTGCTGGCGCCGACCTTGCTGATCGCCGCCATGCTGCGGGTGATGGACCTGCTGAAGGTGATCGACATCGTCTATGTGATGACCGGCGGCGGGCCCGGGCACGCATCGGAGACGATCAATCTCTACAACTACCTGGTGGCGCTGTCGTACGACCGGATCGGCTATGGCTCGGCGGTCGCGCTGGTGCTGTTCGCGCTGGTGCTGGTCTGCACGGTGGCGCTGATCCGTTTGCGGAAGGCGGTCGCATGAAGCGCTCCCGACTTCGGCAGGTGGTGCTGGTGATTTCCGGCTGGGTCGTGGTGGGCGCGTTCCTGGCGCCGCTGGTCTGGATGGTGCTGGGTTCGTTCAAGGCGACGGTCGATTTCCTGGCTTATCCGCCGGTGCTGCTGTTCCGTCCGACGCTTACCAATTACGCGCAGGTGTTCGCCGATAACAATTTCCCCCGTTACGTCCTCAACAGCACGCTGGTCGCGGTGGGCGCGACGCTGATCGGCCTGCTGCTGGGCATTCCCGCCGCCTATGCGCTGGCGCGGTACCGGCGCACCGGCGTGGGCGTGGTGCTGCTGGCGGCCCGCATGGCGCCGGGAATTGCCTTCCTGATCCCGCTGTTCGTCATGTTCCTGTCGCTGCATCTGGTCGGCGGCTATACCAGCCTGATCGCCAGCCACCTGATCTTCACCCTGCCGCTGACGGTCTGGATGATGGTGGGGTTTATCGAGGCGATCCCGCGCGAGGTCGAGCAGGCGGCGATGATCGACGGCTGCCGGATCGGCGGCGTGCTGGCGCGCATCGTCGTTCCGCTGACCGCGCCGGGCATCGCGGCGACCTCCATCCTGGCGTTCATCGCGTCATGGAACAATTTTCTGTTCGCGCTGGTGCTGTCCAATGATCGGACCAAGACGCTGCCGGTCGCCGTGCTGGGCTATATCGGTTACAACTCGATCCAGTGGGGCACGCTGATGGCGGCCGCTACGTTCATCACGCTCCCCGTGCTGGCGCTGGCGCTGTGCGTGCAGCGGTATATCGTGCAGGGGCTGGTCGCCGGCGCGGTGAACGGCTGAGCAAACGGAGGCAAATGTCACAATGAGCGGCAACACCACCCAGTCCCATTACCTGCGGGTGCGAGAGGATTGGCTCGCGCGCCGGAACGAGGCGATCCTGGAGCCCGACCTGCCGATCGTCGATCCGCACCATCATTTGTGGGACCGGCCGGACTGGCGCTATCTGCTGCCGGAGTTGCTCGCCGACCTGAACAGCGGGCACAAGATCACTGCCACGGTGTTCGTGCAGGCGCGCGCGTTTCATCGCGCCTCCGGCCCTGACGACATGAAGCCGGTCGGGGAGACCGAGTTCGTCAACGGCGTCGCTGCCATGAGCGCCAGCGGCATCTACGGCCCGGCGCGCGTCTGCGCCGGCATTGTCGGTCACGCGAACCTGCTGCTGGGCGCCCGGGTGGAGCCGGTGCTTGAGGCGCATGTCCGCGCCGGCGGCGATCGGTTCCGCGGCATCCGCCACATCACCGCCGCGGACGCTGACCCCAGCACGCTGAACCCCGGCAACCCGGCACCGGCCGGGCTGATGCAGGATGCGCGGTTCCGCGAGGGGCTGGGGAAACTCGCGGCGATGGAACTGAGCTTCGATGCCTGGCTGTATCATCCGCAGATCACGGAACTGACCGCGCTGGCGCGGGCGGTTCCAAATGCACACATCGTGCTCAATCACGTCGGCGGCCCGCTGGCGATCGGTTCCTATGCGGGCGGCGGGATGAGATCTTTGCCGGCTGGCGGACGAATATCCGGGAGCTGGCGGGTTGCCCGAACGTGGTGGTCAAGCTTGGCGGGCTGGGTATGCGGATCAACGGTTTCGGTTTCGAGGCACAGCCGGAGCCGCCGTCGTCGGAGCAGCTTGCGGCGGCCTGGAAGCCGTACATGGACACCTGCATCGAGGCGTTCGGCCCCAGCCGCTGCATGTTCGAGAGCAACTTCCCGGTGGACAAGGGGTCGTACAGCTACGCGGTCGGCTGGAACGCGTTCAAGCGTCTGGCGTCTGGCGCTTCCGCGCCGGAGAAAGCGGACCTGTTCAGCGGCACCGCAACCCGATTCTACCGATTGTAAGCACTGACGGCTGAACCGCGCCCCCTCTCCCCTTGTGGGAGAGGGTTGGGGTGAGGGGTCGCCGCAAAGGTTGTGCACGACCCCTCCCCCTACCCCCTCCCACAAGGGGAGGGGGAACTGGATCGGAGATAACCGGATGGCCTTATCAGCCGTTTGATCTTTCCGGGCGGGTCGCATTGATTACCGGGGGCAACAGCGGGATTGGGCTTGGCATGGCGCTGGCGCTGGCGCAGGCCGGCGCCGATATCGCCATCTGGGGCACCAACGAAACCAAGAACACCAATGCCCGTGCAGAACTGGAACAGACCGGGCGGCGCGTCATCGCTCTGCGCTGCGATGTCGGCGATGAACACGCGGTCGAAGCCGCCTGCGCCGATACGCTCCGCCAGCTCGGGCGTATCGACGGATGTTTCGCCAATGCCGGCGTGTCCGGCCGTGGCGTGCCGTCGTTCCTGGAAATGACCAGCGCCGAATGGAATCGCGTGCTGCGCGTCAACCTGAACGGCGCGTTCCACACCTTTCGCGCCGCCGCACGCCACATGGTGGAACGCGGCGGTGGCGGGGTGCTGGTGGGCACCGCGTCCCTGGCCGCGATCGAAGCAGCGCCGCGGGGGGAACACTACGCTGCCACCAAGGGCGGCATGATCTCGATGATCCGTGCGCTGGCGGTGGAGTTCGCCCGCCACCGCATCCGCGCCCACGCGATCCTGCCTGGATGGATCGAGACCGACATGACCGCGAACGCCATCGGCAATCCGAAATTCCGCGACAACGTCATGCCGCGCATCCCGATGCGTCGTTGGGGCAAAGGCGCGGATTTCGGCGGCATCGCCGTCTATCTGCTCAGCGATGCCGCCGCCTATCACACCGGCGACAGTTTCGTGATCGACGGCGGTTATTCGCTGTTCTGACAGGTCGATCACGGCATCGTGAGAACCAAAGCGCGATAACCCGGTGACATCGGCGTCGGATCACCTACTTGAGCGCGTGCCGGCCAACGTGGCCTGCCCCCTGCCGCGTTCGCTCGGCCCGATGGGTCGAAAATGGTCGAAGGGGGACTATCAGATGTTCGGTCAAGGATCCTTACCCTCAGGGACGGGAGAAGACCTATGGACGAGGCCGCGGAAACTGCCACTCATTGTGTGGCGGTGCAGCCAGGACTTTATCGACACATACGCAACCATACGGAGCGGTTAGCCGCCGCTCTCACCCCCGAAGATCAATGCGTGCAGTCGATGCCGGACGCGAGTCCGGCAAAATGGCACCGCGCGCACATCACCTGGTTCTTCGAGGAATTCGTGCTCGGCCCGTTCCTTCCGGGCTATCGTGTGTTCGACCCGCAATTCCGCTTCCTGTTCAATTCCTATTACGAGGCGGTCGGTCCACGGCATCCGCGGCCGATGCGCGGCTTGCTCACCCGCCCGCCGGCGGCGCGCATCGGCGAATATCGCGCGCATGTCGATGCAGCGATGGAGCGGCTGCTGGAAATTCTGCCCGATGCGGCCGCTCCGTTGGTCGAACTTGGCCTGCAGCACGAACAGCAGCACCAGGAGCTGCTGCTGACGGACATGCTGCACGCCTTCGCACAGAGCCCGCTGACACCGGCGGTGATACCGGACTGGCGCGAACCGGCGGGGGCAGCTTCGCCGACCCGCTTCGTCACCTGCGACGGCGGACTTGCCGGCATTGGCTATGCCGGGCCAGGATTCTGCTTCGACAACGAAACCCCGCGTCATCGCCTGTTTTTGCAGCCGTACGAGATCGCGACCCGACTGGTGCGCAACCGCGACTGGCTCGCCTTCATCGAAGATGGCGGCTACCGGACGGCAACGCTCTGGATGTCGGACGGCTGGGCACGCGTGCAGGCGGATGGCTGGGACGCGCCGCTGTATTGGCGCAACCAGGACGGTGCGTGGCATCAGATGGGGCTCGGCGGACTGGTGCCGCTCGATCCGGATGCGCCGGTGCGCCAGGTGTCCTGGTACGAGGCGGACGCCTACGCGCGCTGGGCCGGGGCGCGGCTGCCCACCGAGGCCGAATGGGAGACCGCCGCCGATCGTCCCGAGATGAACGAACTCACCGGCCATGTCTGGCAGTGGACCAACAGCGCCTATCTTCCTTATCCCGGCTATCGCCCGGCAGAAGGCGCGGTCGGCGAATACAACGGCAAATTCATGATCGGTCAGATGGTGCTGCGCGGCGGTTCGATGGCCACGCCGCCCGGTCATGCACGGCCGAGCTACCGGAATTTTTTCCACCCCGAGAAGCGCTGGCAATTCTCCGGCGTCCGGCTCGCCCGCGACATCTGAGGGAACCGATCACATGCCGAACGACACGCTGGTTGCTTGCTACCCGAATTGCGTCCGTCGCATCCCTTGCACTCGATGGATTGTTGCGCACGCGCAAGACGCTTCCGGCCCAACTGTTTTATGACGAGGAAGGCTGCCGGCTGTTCTATCGGATCACCGAATTGCCGGAATACTACCTGACCCGAACCGAACTCGCTCTGCTGCGATCGCATCGCCCCCGAGATCGCCGCGTCGATCGAAGCGCCCGCCGCCCTCGTGGAATACGGGGCGAGCGATGCGACGAAAGCCGAATTCCTGCTGGCGCAATCGGACAAGCTCGGCCGGCCGCGCTTGGCCGCTTATGTGCCGATCGACGTCGCCACCGAGGCGCTGATGCGCATGCAGGCGCGGCTGCGACGATGTCGGCCGGACCTGGCGGTGTTCCCCATCAGCGCCGATTTCACCAGCCCGGTGGCGCTGCCGTCGGCGGTGGATGGCATGGCGCGGCTGGGTTTCTTCCCGGGATCGACGATCGGCAACCTGGAACCGGTCGGAGGCGCGGCGCTTCCTGGCGCAGGCGCGGGCCACGCTCGGGCGCGGCGCGCGCATGCTGGTGGGTGCCGATCTGCGCAAGGATCCCGCCATGCTGGTGCGCGCCTATGACGATGCGGCAGGCGTGACCGCGGCGTTCAACCTCAATCTGCTGGCGCGACTGAACCGGGAGGCGGATGCCGATTTCGACCTCGGCGCGTTTGCGCACCGTGCCGTGTGGAACGACCGGGAAAGCCGCATCGAGATGCATCTGGAAAGTCGGCGCGAACAGGTCGCGCATCTGGCCGGCCACGCGATCCGTTTCGCCCGCGGCGAGACGATCCATACCGAGAACAGCTACAAGCACACCCTGGACGGGTTCGCCGCTTTGGCCGTCTCCGCCGGCTGGCGGCCCGCCGGCGTGTGGACGGATCCGGCGCGGCTGTTCTCGATGCATTTGCTGGCGAGCGGGTAGGATCACCTCGCCCGCGGTGCGGGAGAGGTGAAGCTGGTTACGTCAGCGCGCTGCTCTTCTTTTTGATCGCGCCAAGCAGGTCCTGCCACGACTCAACGAACGACGCGGCGCCGTCCGTCTGCAGCTTGCTGGCGAGCGCATCGACGTCGATCCCGGCGCGCACATGGGCAGCGATCACCTGTTCGCAGTCGCCGCCGTCGCGCGGCTGTACCGCGCCCATCTGCCCGTGCTCCCCGAACGCCTGCAACGTGGCTTCCGGCATCGTGTTGACGGTGTTGGGCGCCGCCAGCGCCGTGACATACAGCGTATCCGGGGCCTTCGGGTCCTTCATGCTGGTGCTGGCGAACAGCAGGCGCTGCGGCCGGGCCCCGCAAGCCGCAAGGCGCTGCCAACGGTCGGAATCCAGCAGATCGCGATACGCTTTGTAGGTCTGCTGGCCGACCGCAACGCCAAGCCTGTCGCGCAACGGCTCGGGAACCTTCTCCACCACCGCGCGATCCCAGCGGCTGATGAAGATCGAGGCGACCGACGTTACATCCGGTGACAACCCCGACGCCACGCGGCGCTCCAGCCCCGTCATGTAGGCATCCGCCGCGGCAAGATAGTCGGCGCGCGAGAACAGCAGCGTCACATTGATCGGGATTCCGGCGAAAATCGCGTCCTCGATCGCCGGAAGACCTTCGATGGTGCCGGGGATTTTTATGAACATGTTGGGCTTGCCGGCGGCCTTGTGAAGGCGGCTGGCGGTCTCCACGGTGGCCGCGGTGTCGTGGGCGAGCAGCGGCGAAACCTCCAGCGACACCCAGCCATCCACGCCGCAGGTCCGCCGATGGATCGGCAGGAACAATTCGGCCGCGCGTGCCAGGTCGGCCAGCGCCAGTTCGAAGAACAGCGCCTCCCCGGAGCTGCCGGTTTTGGTCAGCCGACGGATGTCGTCATCGTATTTGGCGCTGTGGGTAATCGCGTGATCGAAGATGGTCGGGTTCGAGGTCAGTCCGGTGACCGACAGCTCGGTTATGTGGCGCTGCAACGTCCCGCTATCGAGCATGTCACGGGTAATGTCGTCGAGCCACAGGCTCTGCCCCAACTCGTGCAGCCGTGCGGTTGCTTTCATGTCCAACTCTCCCTGTCAGCGGTTCGCCAGCGCCTGCTTCGCCGCGGCCACCACGTGGTCGATCGTGAAACCGAAATGCTCGGCAACCACCTTGATCGGCGCCGACATTCCGAATGTGTGCATTCCCAGCACGACGCCGCGCCGTCCGGCGTAGCGGTGCCAGCCGATCGCCGCGGCTTCCTCGACGGTGACGCGGGCGGTGATCGCATTCGGCAGCACGCTCTCGCGATACGCCTCGTCCTGCTCCTCGAACAGCTCCCAGGATGGCAGGCTGACCACCCGGGCGGTGATCGACTCCGCGGCCAGACGATCGCGCGCGGCAACACACAGCGACACCTCACTGCCGGTCCCGATCAGGATCACCTCGGGACGTCCGTTCGGCGCATCGACCAGCACGTAGCCCCCGCGGGCCAGTCCGCTGGCGGACGCGAACGCCGCACGATCGACGATCGGCAACGGCTGGCGCGAGCAGATCAGCGCGGCGGGACGGTGCTGGAACTGCATGACAATCCGATACGCCTCGGCCATTTCGTTGGCGTCGGCCGGGCGGATCACCACCATTCCGGGGATCGCCCGCAGCGACGCGATCTGCTCGATCGGCTGGTGTGTGGGGCCATCCTCGCCGACACCGATCGAATCGTGCGTCCAGATATGGATCACCGGCAGGTCCATCAGGGACGCCAGCCGGATGGCGCCGCGGGCGTAGTCGGTGAAGATCAGGAAGCCCGAGCCGAACGCGCGCAGCGCCGGTCAGGGTCAGGCCGTTGACGGCGGCGCACATCGCGTGCTCTCGCACGCCGAAATGCAGGTTGCGCCCGGCATAGCTGCCGGGGGTGCCGGGCGGCTGGAAATCGCCGGCGCCGGCGAAATTCAGGTGGGTCTTGGTGCTGGGCGACAAATCCGCCGCGCCGCCGATCAGCCACGGGACATGCGCGGCAACCGCATTCAGCACCTGACCCGACGCATCGCGCGTGGAAAGCCCGGTGGCACTCGGCGGAAACACCGGGATGGCGCTGTCCCAGCCATCCGGCAGGTCGTGACGAATGATATGATCGATCTGGCCGGCAAGGTCCGGGTGCTCCGCGCGGTAGCGCGCGAACAGCGAATCCCACGCCGCGCGCAGCGTCGCTCCGCGGGCGCCCATCAGCGCGGTGAAGTGCTCGCGCACGCCGTCAGGCACGACGAAGCTTTGGTCCGGATCGAAGCCGAAGAACTGCTTGGTCAGCCGCACTTCCGCCTCGCCCAGTGGCTCCCCATGCGCTTCCGGCGAATCGTGCTTGTGGGGCGAGCCGTAGCCGATATGGCTGTGTACCACGATGAAGGTCGGGCGGTCGGTGGTTTCGATAAACGTGCGGTAGGCGCGGTCGAGCTGCGCCGGATCGTTCGGATCGCTAACCCGGGTGACGTTCCATCCATAGGCCAGGAAACGCGCCGCGACATCCTCGGTGAAGGCGATATCGGTATGGCCTTCGATCGTCACGCGGTTGCTGTCGTAGATCCAGCACAAATTCGCCAGCCGCAGATGGCCGGCGAGCGATGCAGCCTCACTGGAGATGCCCTCCATCATGTCGCCGTCGCCGCACAGCGCATAGACGTTGAAATCGAACAGGTCGAAGCCCGGGCGGTTGTAGGTGGCGGCCAGGAACCGCTCGGCCGCCGCCATGCCCACGCTGGTCGCCGCGCCCTGACCGAGCGGGCCGGTGGTGGTTTCAACGCCCGAGGTCCAGCCGAACTCCGGATGGCCGGGGCACCGGCTGCCGGCCTGGCGGAACGTTTCTATATCTTGCAGCGTGACGGCGTCGCGGCCGGGCTGCTCATAGGACGGATGGACCGCTTTCACGCGCGCCAGGTAGATCAGGCTGTACAGCAGCATCGAGGCGTGCCCGGCCGACAGCACGAAGCGGTCGCGGTTGATCCAGTCGGGGTTCACCGGGTCGTAGCGCAGGAACCGCTGCCACAGCGCATAGGCGGTCGGCGCTGCGTCCATCGGGGTGCCGGGATGGCCGGATTTGGCCTTCTGCACGGCGTCGATCGCCAGCATGCGGATCGTGTTGATCGCAAGCTGATCCATGTCGGTGTGCTGTTCCATGTTGTCGCCTCGATCCCGTCCGTGGCGAGCATCGCCAGCGCCGGGGCCAGCCTAGGAGCCGCGGCGGGGTCGCGCAATCGGAACCCCGGGGGAAGGGGTACGCCCGGACGGTGCGGCCTGATTCATGCCGTGCGACGACCCTACCCACTGCCGTAAGGGAGGGGATTGCCGGTCTAGCCGAGCCGGATGAGCACATTGCGCGTGATCAGGTCCATCGTATTCCAGCCTCCGTTCAGGCTCAGGCCCAGGGTCCAGTTCATCGTCGCCGCGGTGAAGACGATCCCGGAATACTCGGCTTCGGTATTTGCCGGTGAGAACAGGCCCATCGTCGCGGTGTCGTATGTATCAGTGGCATCCCTGACATAGGCCAGGCGGCGGAAGTTCGACGGCGAACCATCCTGGACGGCATCCGTCTCTTCTCCGACAACGCTCAGGGTGAAGTTGTTATACAACCCGAACGCATTGCCATTGCTGAGGCCAGTATTGGCGAATACCCAGTGCGCGGCGTCTGCGACGACGAATTCGACCCGATCGGTCGGGGCGCCGCCGCCGCCCAGGCTGACGCCCACCAACTGCGTCCCCGGGCGCTGCAAGAAGTCCTGGTACCAGTTGACGGTGGTGGACCTGAGCGTGGCCGGAGACTGAGATGCGGGATCGAACGCCTTCTGTTTGTAGCAAACCATGGTGTTGCCGTCGTCCTCGAAACGCACCTGCCACCAGCACACATTGCCAGCGAAGAAGGCGACGTTGCCGCCCTGTTTGACAAAACCCTCGACCTGGTCGCGCATCTCACCGGACCAGTATTCCGAATGGCCGACGATCACGAGAAGGCGATAGCCGGCGAGCAGACCGGGAATTTTGTGCAGATCGCTCTCGGTGCAGAGATCAACCTCGATCCCTTGCAGGTGGACCCATTGCAGGAATGGAACCTCCCAGTTCTGCCATTTGGCGGCATAGTCCGACGCGTTCGGTGCATTGCCCCGCAGGAACGAGACGCGAAATCCATAGGGCGCCCGGAACGGACTGGACGACGGATACACCCAGGTGTGTTGTCCGGCGTGGCCATAGCCATAAACGCTCCGTCCACCCCAGAAATTGTAGGCGGAGTAGGTGTTGTCCGAAATGGCGAAAAGAATACGGGCCCGGCGTCCGGCCGGTGCGCGTACGACGAACGGGATGTCGAGCGGCGGCACGCGGGGCCACAACCCGCCCCCGAGATTCGCGCCCTTGGCGCGGCGGCGCGCGAGCGGCGCATCACCCGCTGACGTGGTCAGGATCGAAGGCGCTTCGACCCGGGCAAGGTAAAGACCGGTCGGCCAGGTTTCCGGTACCGTGAAACTTCCGGCGATTGGCCATCCGGCACCGAACTTGTAGGCTGTGATCCCGATCGGAAGCGGCGTCGGCGCGGTCGGCAGCCCCTCGACCTGCCCGACCATCGCCTCGTTCACGCCCTGACGAAAGATGGTAATGGTATAGGGACCGACTTGGCTGCTGACATAGAAGTCGATCGTATCGCCAGGCAGTACGCTACCCGGCGAGAGATAGCCGGCAAATGGCTCGATCGGAGTTGGATCCGGCGGTTCGTGCAAGTCGATCTCGCCGTAACCATCGGCCCGATCGTAGAGCACGAGATCGGTGAACGCCCCATCGGCGAACAGGCGATCTTCGGGATCGGCCATCCAGAAATTGCCGCCGGTCAGCAGGTCCCACTTGCGCGGCCAGGAAAAATCCTCGAGCGGCACCCAGTTCGTCCCCGAGAAATTGCGGAACGTCCCGATGCCGGTCGCCTGGTCATAGAACAGCAGGTTGGTGTTGCCGTCGCCGCCGAAGCTGCCCGGCACGATGTGGGTTGCCGCAGGCAGGTCGGACTCCGAGGCATTGAGCGAAATGCCGCCTTGCCCGTCGCTCTCGTACGTCTCGCAATATCCCGTTGCCCCTTCGTAGAAGAACAAATCGTCGTAGATCGGTTGGTCCCAGTCCAGCGTGTCGATGAACTCGCCGGCCACGATGTGCGTCCAGCTTGAACGCCAGCCGGGATGCGTGGCGACCATGCCGATGCCCCCGGTGCCGTTTGTCGCGTATGTCTCGGCGTAACCGTCCGCCTGCTCGTAGAACAACAGGCCGGAATAAGGTGAATCGGTGAACCGGCCGGACAGGATGAGCGTCCAGGTGGTGCGCCAGTCATTGAATTCGCGAAGCAGCACGATATTTCCGTGGCCATCCGTATCGTAGAACGCGCCGAAACCGGCTGCCTGGTCGTAGAGCAGCAATCCCGTGTTGCCGGAGTTGCCGAAAATGCCGGGAACAATGAGCGTCCAGGAGCGGCGCCAGTCGTCGTAGTGCCGCAGCAACGAAATGCCTCCCTCGCCATCCGTTGCATAAAATTCGGCGGTTCCGGTGCTTTGTTCGTAGAAAAGCAGACCGCTGTACGGTGAGGCGGTGAACTTTCCGGCGACGATGTGCGTCCAGGTTTTCCGCCAGTCGGTGTAGCTGCTCAGAACTTGCAGCGACGGCGATTGCAGCGGCCCGGGGGCGAGTTTGGCGGGGCCGGGTTCGGGCCGTGGAAATGGATGAAACCGCTGCTCCTTTGCCATGGTTCGCTCTCCATTCACTGCCAGTCGAAGGAAGTGTCAGCCTCCGCTGGAATCGTGGCATTTTGCAAGCGCTACGTTTTCCTGGGAGGGAACGAACGTAATGACAGTCGTTTCGATCTCGATCGTGCGACCTGTCGGCGGTTTCGGGATTTTTCCCATGGCCGGCGCCGAGTCGCGCGACCCCACCCGCCGCGCTACGGGCGACCACCCTCGATCGGGTCGGGGGTAGGCTTCGTCCCGCCAGCCGGAGAGGTACCAGCGGAAGAGGTAAGTGTGGGACCGAGCTCCAGCGCGCGTGCATAGACGACCCGTCGCGGCAGGCCGGTGGCGCCGGCAACCAGCGCCGCCGCGTCTTTCACGCTGTGCGCCGCCAGCGCAGCGCGCAGCCGGCCATCCAGATCCTCCGGGTCGTCCTGCGCCGGCGGCCCGACCAGCACCGTTATCTCCCCGCGCGCCGGCGTCGCCGCGTAATGCGCGGCGAGTTCCGCCAGTGGGGCTCGGCGCACTTCCTCGAACCGCTTGGTCAGCTCGCGCGCCACCACCGCCGGCCGATCACCGAACGCCGCCGCCATGTCCGCCAGCGTTTCGGCCAGCCGGTGCGGCGCTTCGTACCAGATCAGCGTAGCGGCGAGCCCGGCCCGTTCGGCGGCACGCAGTCCGCCGAACGCAGTCAGCCGGGCGGCTTCGCCGAGGCGGCGGGAAGCCGAGCACCAGAAAGGGCAGGGGCGGCAGCCCCGACAGCACCAGCGCCATGACTGCCGCGTTCGGCCCGGGAACCGCGCTGACCGGCAGGCCCTCGGCAATCGCCGCGCGCACCAGCCGATAGCCCGGGTCGGAAACCACCGGGGTGCCGGCGTCGGATACCAGCGCGACTCGCCGGCCAGCCCGCAACGCCTCCAGCACGCCTGGGATCGCCGCGTCCTCATTGTGCTCGTGCAGCGGCCGGGTCCTGGCGCTGATACCGAGCGCGGCGAGCAGCCTGGCAGTGTGCCGGGTATCTTCGCACAGCACGAGGTCGGCGTCGGCCAGGGCGGCCCGGCCGCGTGGCGGCAGGTCATCGAGGTTGCCGATCGGCGTGGAAACCAGCACAAGACCTCCTCCGGCCTGGGCCGGTGCATCGTCGTCGGGAGATGCGGCGCATGAATCGTCGGGCATTCCTGCTCCTCGCCGGAACCGCGGGCCTGGCAGCCTGCTCCGCCGAACCCTATCCGGGATCGCCGGGATATTATGCGGTTCCGTATGGGCAGGCGCGTGGTCCGAGCACCGGCCCCGCGGGCGGCGCGGAGGGCGGCAAGATCGCCATCCTGCTACCGCTCACCGGAGCGCGGGCCGAGATCGGCCAGGCGCTGCTGCAGTCCGCCCAGCTCGCGCTTGCTGCGCCCGGCTCACCGACGCTTGTTTCGCAGGACACGGGCGGGTCGCCGGAAGGCGCCGCGGCGGCGGCGCGGGCGGCGCTGGGGTCGGGCGCGACGCTGATCCTCGGCCCGCTGACTGCGCCCGAAGTCGCTGCCACGGCTCCTATCGCCCGCGGCGCCAACGTGCCGGTGCTGGCCTTTTCCAACGACCCGGCGGTGGCGCAGCCGGGCGTCTGGCCGCTCGGCATCACGCCGGGACAGCAAGTCGGCCGGATGGTCGGCGCCGCCCAATCGGCCGGGAAATCACGCTTGGCCGCGATGCTGCCGGACAGTGATTTCGGCCGCGCCATGGGGTCGGCGCTCAGCCAGGCGGCCGCGACGGCCGGTCTCTCGCCGCCAGCAATACGATTTCACGGGCCGGGCATGAGCGCGATCAATCAGGGCGTGCGGGCATTGTCCGACTACGATGCGCGCTGGGCGCCGGTGCAGGAACAGATCCGTGCAGCGCGCGCCGAGGGCACGTCGGAGGGACGCCGCAAGGCCGCTCAGCTCTCCCAGACCGCGCTGCCGCCGCCGCCGTTCGATGCATTGCTGCTCGGCGACACCGGGGAGGCACTGACCGAGCTGGCCGCCGTGCTGCCGTATTACTTCGTGACCCGACCGGCGGTGCAGATCATGGGCCCCTCACTCTGGGCGGATCCGCGCAGCGGCTCCGGACAGTTCCGCGGTGCCTGGTATGCCGCGCCCGACCCCGCCGCGCGCACCGATTTCGTTGCTGCCTATACGGCCCGTTACGGTGCCGCTCCGCCGAGCGTGGCGGGCCTTGGCTTCGACGCCGCCTCGATCGCCCGGGTGACTGGCGGCGGCGGGTCGCTGACCAACCCGTCTGGCTTTACCGGCGCCGATGGGTGGCTGGCGTTGCTGCCAAACGGCGAGGTGCGGCGCGGGCTGGCGGTGTTCGCGGTGGCGCCCGGCGGCGGGCAGGTGGTGCAGCCGGCGACGTCCGGACCGGGGGCGTAACCGTCACCTCTCCCGCGGAGCGGGAGAGGTGACAAGGGAAACCTACCGCGCCCGCCGCACCGTGAAGTCCGCCACATCGCGCAAAGCCCGGCGAAACGCTCCGTCCGGGAACACCCCCAGCGCCGCCTTCGCCGTCTCGGCGAAGCCGCCGGCGCGGTCCAGCGTGACCTCCAGCGCACCGCGGTTGGCAATCAGGCGCATCGCCTCCTGAAGGTCCGCATCGGTCTGCTCGCTCGCCTCGATCGTCCGCTCCCAGAAGGCGCGCTCTGCCGCATCGCCACGGTGATACGCGGTCAGCACGGGCAAGGTGATCTTGCCCTCGCGGAAGTCGTCGCCGACCGTCTTGCCCAGGATTGCCTGGTCCGCTGCATAGTCTAGGGCGTCATCAACCAACTGGAACGCGATCCCGAGATTGAGCCCGAACCTCGCCAGCGCCTCCGCCTGACCCGACGGGCGTTCGGCGACGACGGCGCCGACCTGGCAGGCTGCCTCGAACAGCGCGGCAGTCTTGCCGCGGACCACCTCCAGGTAGCGCTGTTCGGAGGTGGACAGGTCGTTCTGGGTGACCAGTTGCAGCACCTCGCCTTCGGCGATCGTGGCCGCCGCGCGCGACAGGATGCCCAGCACCTCGAGCGAGCCGTCTTCGACCATCAGCTCGAAGGCACGGGCAAACAGGAAGTCGCCCACCAGCACCGAGGCCTTGTTGCCGAACACCGCATTGGCCGAGGCAAGCCCGCGGCGCAGCAGGCTTTCATCCACCACGTCGTCGTGCAGCAGCGTGGCCGTGTGGATGAACTCGACGCAGGCGGCCAGGGTCACGTGGCGGGCGCCGCCGGTGTCTGCGGGATAGCCGCACAGCCGCGCCGAGGCGAGCGTAAGCACCGGGCGGAGCCGCTTGCCGCCGGCCGCGACGATATGTGCCGCCAGTTGCGGGATCAGCGTGACCGGGCTGTTCATGCGCGCCACGATGGTCCGGTTGCACGCTTGCAGATCGTCGCTGACCAGGCCCAACAGCACGGACAGCGCATCCGGCTCATCGCCGATCAGAGCGGGGCCGGTCATGGCGGGGGTGGTCAGGGCTGGCGGGCTGGTCACGACGCCCAGCGGGCTCTCCCGGGTTGCATGTGGGGCGATCACCGGCACCATATCGGCGGCCCAGAAAACCCGGTCAAGGAAGGCGAGCATGCGAGTCGTGGCGACCACCAATGATCCGGTCCGGCTCTCGTTCCTGATGGCGCTGCTGGCCGATGCCGGGATCCCGGCGATTCTGCTGGATCACCACGCCAGCGTGATGGAAGGCAGCGTTGCGGCGATTCAGCGCCGGCTTGCGGTGGCCACCGCCGATGAGAGCCGTGCCCGCCGCGTGCTGGCCGAGGCCGGCGAGCTTTCGAACTTGCTCTTAATCCCTTGGCCGATGTCCCCTGTGCCGATGTCCCCTGGGCGGATGTCCCCTGGGCCGATCCGAAGCGCTGTGCTTTGCTCCATGAGGTGAAACGGGTACGTCATCCGGATCGGCTGGGCCTACATCTTCGCGTCGTGCTGGGCACGGCGGTCGCCCTCGGTCCGGGCAAGGCCGACCTGCTGGAGGGCATCGCCGAAACCGGCTCGATCGCCGCATCCGGGCGGCGGATGGGCATGAGCTACAAGCGGGCCTGGATGCTGGTGGAGAGCATGAACGCGATGTTCGAAAAGCCGCTGGTGGATGCGGCCAAGGGCGGCGCCGGTGGCGGCGGGGCGGCGCTTACGCCGCTCGGACGGCGGATGCTGGACACGTACCGGCGGCTTGAAGCGGCGGCGTCCAGGGCCGGCGCGGCAGAGCTGACGGCGATGCGGCGCGCCATCTCCAAACGTCGGGAGGATCAGTCATGCTGATCGCACTGCTGGTCATCCTCGTGCTGATCCTGCTGATCCTGTTGCGCTCGGTGCGTATTGCTAATGAGTGGCAGCGGGCGGTGGTGCTGCGGCTCGGCCGCTTCCACGAAGTGAAGGGCCCCGGGCTGTACCTGCTGATCCCGGGCATCGATCGGGTGGCGCAGGTAATCGACCTGCGCATCCTGACCACCACCATCACCGCCGAACAGGCGCTGACGCGCGACACCGTGGCGGTCGGGGTCGATGCGATCGTGTTCTGGCAGGTGGAAAACGCCGAGGCCGCCGCCATCCGCATTGCCGACTACCGGGAGGCGATTGAGCGGGTGGCGCAGACCAGCCTGCGCGAGATGATCGGCACCAGCGATCTCGGCCGGCTGCTATCGGACCGGCGTTCGGCCGACGAACAGCTTCGCCAGACCATCAGCGAGAAAACGACAAGCTGGGGGGTTGCGGTGCGCAGCGTGGAGATCCGCGACGTGGTGATCCCGCGCGAGCTGCAGGATGCCATGAGCCGGCAGGCGCAGGCGGAGCGGGAGAAATCCGCCCGGGTCACCCTGGCCTCGGCCGAGCAGGCGATCGCCCAGCAGATCCTGGAGGCGGCCGCGATGTATGGCCGCGACCCCTATGCGCTGAAACTGCGGCAAATGAACCTGCTATATGAAATGAACAAGGAACGCGGCGTCACGGTGCTGATCCCGACCGATCTGGCGGGCAGCCTGGGCGGGCTGGTCGGGGTGAAACCGCAAGACGGGACGTAAGGAAGATCGGCTGACCGTGAAATTTCCTGCTGGCGTAAATAGGTGATCATGGGTTAGAACAGGCTCCGGAAACCGTGAACGAGAGCTGCGATGCGTGGCGCGATCCTGGCGATTATGCTTTGCCTGACCGGATGCGGCTCGCTGCCCAGCATCTCGGAGCAGGGGCTGGTCGATCAGGCGAGCTGGCGGCACCAGCAGGCAGTACTCGACGCGGACGCGATCGTTGCGGGCATGAACCAGGCCCGCAGCCATTCGCAGCGATTGGCCAAGCAGGCGCCGTAGGTGGGGTGAAAGCCGGGGCGTAACGGCGGAAACTTGCCGGTCACTCATCGTCACGCCCCGCCGGTTTCACCGTCATGCCGGCCCCGGAGCCGGGCATCCATCGCAAACTCCGCGACGCGCGATCGCTGCGTTGGTGTCCCCGGGTCAAGCCCAGGGAGGGTCAAGGTCCGGCCATGTCGACGTTGGTCGGCGACCGTTCGCGGCCGCTTAAGTGGGCGTCCCAACGAACCGGAGCAGCCGGTGGATATCTGGGCTTCAATACCAGTTGAACGCCGCCGCGATGTTTCGATCTGAAACTGCATTGTAACATCGGTTACCGCAATGGTCGCGGCGCATCATGGGATCTGCACGACGCCTGTTACAGGCCCGCTGCACGTCCACATGGCGCGCAGCGTTCGCAACGCAGGCATGCAGCCGCGGAAGCTACCCGATCCATGCCGCCGCATGACATCGCGCGGTGGCCGACGCCGCAGTGATCCATGACAGATCACTGTCTGGCCGGTCGCCGGGCCCGGGCAGGACGGCCGGGTCTTTAATAACAGGAGACATGATCATGAGGGCACTTTTGCTGGCACTCGTTGCGGCGCTTACGCTTTCCGTCGGGACCGCGGCATTCGCCGAAGAGGGCGGCGGCGGCAATGGCGGCGCCGGTGTGCACACGCGGACCAATCAGAACACCCAATACTGAGGCTTGCCGGCGGCGATCGTCCTGGAGGTGCGCGACACCCACTCCCGCCAGGATGAGCCAGCCCGGCCGGCGGCGGCGAAGGCTATCTCGCCGCCGCCATCAGGTTCACGAGCCCCATCAGGGTTCACGACCCATAGACCACGGACGGCAGCCACATCGTCACGACCGGCACATAGGTGATGATCCCCAGCACGATCAGCAGCAGGATCAGGAACGGAAGGATCCCGCGGATCACTTCGCCGACCGGCGCGGTGGAGATGGTGGACAGCACGAACAGGTTCAGCCCCACCGGCGGATGAATCAGGCCGATTTCCATGTTGTGCGTGAAGATGATCGAGAAATGCACCGGATCGACCCCCAGCGGCTTCAGTGCCGGCGCCAGGATCGGCAGCACCAGCAGCAGCGTGGCGGTCACCTCCAGGAAGCAGCCCAGCATCAGCAGCAGCACGTTGATCGCCAGCAGGAACTCCCAGGTGGCGAAATGATTGTCCAAGGTGAATTTCACCAGCCGCGCGGGAATGCCGGATTCCGTCATCCAATGCCCCAGCGCCAGCGCGGTGGCAACGATCAGCATGATGGTGCCGGCGCTTTTCAGCGCGTCCGCGATAACGGCCAGCGTGCGCGTCCAGTGGAAGCCGCGATAGAAGAGCAGGCTCACCAGCAGCGCCACGAAGGCGGACACGGCGGCGGCTTCCGTTACCGTGGTCAGGCCGCCATAGATCCCCACCAGCACCACCGCCGGCACGCTCAGCGCCGGGATCGCGCGGCCGGTCACCGCAGGCGCTCGCGCAGCGGCTGCCAGTCTTCCTTCGGCAGTCGGTAGTGGTGGCCGTACCACCAGACCCAGATGAAGAACACGCTCGCCTGCAGCAGTCCAGGCAGGATGCCGGCCAGGAACAGGCGCGGCACCGACTGCTCGGCGACGATGCCATACAGGATCAGCGCCAGGCTCGGCGGGACCACGATGCCGATGGTTCCCGATGCGCCGATCACGCCCAGCGCGAAGGAGCGCGGATAGCCCTTCTCGATCATTTCCGGCAGCAGGATGGTGCCCATCGCCAGCGCCGTCGCCACCGAAGACCCGCAGATGGCGGCGAACAGCGTGCACGCCACCACCGTGACCAGCCCCAGCGATCCGCTTATGCCGCCCAGCCACGCACTGGCGACATTCACCAGCGCGCGCGCCACCCCGCCCTGGCGCATGAACGCCGCCGCCATCACGAACAGCGGCAGCGCCATCAGCGTGGAGGAATTGAGCTGGTCGATGATGACCTGCGCCACCCCGACCAGCGGCTGGCCGGAGACATAGAACAGGATCGCGGCGCAGGTGCCGAGCACCAGGAAGATCGGCATGCCCGACGACAGCAGGCCGAAGAAGATGGCGAGAAACCCTACGGCCGGCATGCGAGGCCCAGCAGCGTTCTCGGCCGTGCATCAACGCTGCGGCAGGCTCGCCATGTCGAGCGGCACTTCGTGCGCGATCGAATGCCCGACCGTCATGGTGGCCGGATCGAAGAAGAACAGATATCGCATCAGCCGCATCGCGTAGCGGATCAGCCATCAGACCGGCGCCGACCGGCAGCGACGGCGTAGTAGATCCACATCGGGAACTGCAGCGCGGTGGAACTGGTTTCATCCAGCAGCAGCGCGGTGTTCACGATCTGCCAGCCGAACCACAGCCAGCCCGCCGCAGAACGCCAGCGCGACCAGGCAGTTGAACACCTCCAGCACCCGCTGCGCGCCGGGCGACAGCAGGCGCAGCACCACGTCCGGCCGCACATGGCCATCGGTGCGCACCAGCTGGCTGGAGACGATCATGATGCCCCAGATCGCCAGATAGACGATGACCTCCTCGGCCCAGGTGATCGCGTGCTCGGGGATCAGGTAGCGGCCGACCACCTGCACCACGCCGACCAGCAAGGCACCGGCGCCGAGCAGGCCCACCAGGGTCTGCTCGACATGGTCCCACAGCCGCATGAACCACATAGCGGGCGGTCAGGCGGCCGAGCCGATATCCGCAGTCGCCAGCTTGACGATCTCCGGCGACAGCTTGGAGTCCTTGATCAGCGACGCCTGCGCCGCCATCATCTTCTTGCGCGCATCGGCAATCTCGGCCTTGCGACGGATCCACCACGGCGATGCCGCTGCTCTGCATCGTCTTGCGCGCATCGATCTGGCGCTGGAACATGCTGGCGCGATAGGCGCCGATGTTCTGTTCCCACAGATTGACCATCGCGTCTGCAGGTCGGGCGACAGTTTCCGCCAGAATATCTGGCTGACCATCGGGATATACTCGCCGACGAACTGGTGGTCCGCGTAGGAATGCTTCACCCCGGCCTCCCACAGCTTGGCCGAGGCGACGCTTTCATCCGTGGTGACGAAACCGTCGAACGTGCCCTGCGACAGCGCCAGCGGCACGTTCGGCCAGGCGGTGGTGTTTGGAATGCCGCCCCAGAAATGGATGCGCCAGGAAATGCCGGCGCCGCCAGGGCTGCGAATCTTCATGCCCTGCACGTCGGCCAGCGAGTTGATCGGTTTCGACGTGCTGTACCAGTTCTGGTAACCGAGATCGAGCCATTTGCCGAGCACATGCGTGCGCAGCTTGGTTTCGATCTCGCTCGGCGATGTGGGCGCCGGCGCTTGCCATCGGTGGCGCGGTGCGTTACCGAAATGTCCTGGCCGTAGAATACCGGGAGCTGGAACATGTCGCAATCAGGAACGACGCCGGTCAGCACCCAGTGGCCCGGGCAGGCCATCTCCACCTGTCCCTCGATCAGCGCCTTGGCGACATTCAGGTCGGCGAAAAGCTGGCCGGACCGAAAGACTTGGTCTGGATGGCGCCGTTGGAGGCTTTTTCCAGCTTCTGCAGGTAGTCGCCGATCGCAACATTGCGTCCGTGGGTGGGTGCGGTATCCAGCGAGCAGCGCAGTTGCAGTGGCTCGGCGGCGCGCGCGAAGCGAAGGATGGCGGGGGCGGCAAGAATAACGGTGGCGCCGGCGGCGAAGGCTCGCCGGGTAAGGCCGTGGGTGCATGGGTGTTTCCTCGTTGGACGATGCGGTACCAAAGGGTGATGGCCGTCGCTTCAGCCGCCGTCAAGTGGGATGCCAACTGCCGGTTATGGGCGGGTATGAAGCGCCATGCCGCATCACCGCTACTCCGCCCGTATCTGCTCCGGGCGCCAGGAGATCAGGTGATTCTCGGCCAGAGTCAGCAGCCCCTCGGCGGCCAGCGCCACCACGGCGACCACGATCATGGCGGCGAACACG
Organism: uncultured Pseudomonadota bacterium; assembly: GCA_963764525.1. Classification (GTDB taxonomy): domain Bacteria; phylum Pseudomonadota; class Alphaproteobacteria; order Acetobacterales; family Acetobacteraceae; genus DATDIC01. The sequence continues at coordinate 66,420 of CAVXTC010000009.1, forward strand.
CCGTTGGCATCGAACGTGCCCTGCGCGGTCGCGATCAGCAGGCCCATGCCGCGGCGGGCACCGAGAAACTCGCCCACAATGGCGCCGATCAGCGCGAAGCCGAAGCTCACGTGCAGGCTGGCGAGGATCCAGGACAAGGCGGAGGGGATCACCACCGATCGGGTGACCTGCCAATGACTGGCACCCAGGATCCGCGCATTGGCGATGATGTTGCGGTCCGCCTCCCGCACACCCTGAAAGGCGTTGCCGAAAACCACGAAGAATACCATCACCACGCCAAGCGCTACCTTCGACCAAATGCCGAGACCGAGCGAGACGATGAAGATCGATCCCAGCACCACCCGCGGGATCGAGTTGCCGATCTTGATGTAGATGGAAAAGACATCGGCCAGCAGCGCATTGCGGCCAAGCACGATGCCGCAGACGATCCCCAGCGCGGCACCGATCAGGAAGCCGAGCGTGGCTTCGTACATCGTCACCCAGACCTGCAGCCAGAGCGGGCCGATCGACGTGCCGTTCACCACCCATTGGTATAGCCGCACCGCGATTCCGCTGGGCTGGCCGAAAAAGAACGGATCGAGCAGCCCGGCATCGACGCCGCCTTCCCACACGCCGAGTACGACAGCCAGCACCAGGATCCGGAGCGCGTTCACCAGCATCCGGCGGCGCCGCAGACGGTACCGCCTGCGGCAGAACGGGCGGCGCGGTGACGGCGCGATCGATCGTTGCGCTCATGCCGCCTGCCTGGCACGCATCACTTCGGCGCGCAGATCGTCGGACAAGCGGCGGGCGATGTCGATGAAGCGTTGATCATAGCGCAGCTCGGCGATCTGCCGGGGGCGCGGCAGGTCGATCGTGTAGCGCGATTTCACCCTCGCCGGCCGGCTGGTCAGCACGGCGACCTTGTCGGCAAGCAGGATTGCCTCATCCAGGTCGTGGGTGACGAACAGCACCGCCGCCTGGTTCTGGCTCCAGAGCGCCAGCAGCTCTTCCTGCATCAGCTCGCGCGTCTGCACGTCAAGGGCGCTGAACGGCTCATCCATCAGCAGCACCTGGGGCGAGTTGATGAAGGTCTGCGCAAGCGCAACGCGCTTGCGCATGCCGCCGGAGAGCTGGTGCGGATGAGACTTCTCGAAACCGGTGAGGCCGACGCGAGCGATCCAATCCTGCGCCTGCACCGCCGCGGCGGCGCGATCGAGCCCGCGGAACCGTGGTCCGGCAACCACGTTTCCGAATACGTTCGCCCAGGGGAACAGCGCGTCCTGCTGGAACACGAAGCCGACCCGGCGGTCGATCCCGGTGACCTCGTGGCCGAACAGCGTCACCCGGCCATCCTGCGGGCGTGCGAGCCCGGCGACCAGGCCGAGCGTGGTGGATTTTCCGCAACCGGTCGGCCCGACAATGGCACAGAATTCGCCAGGAGCGATGTCCAGATCAAAGTCTTCGAGCGCTGAAATCAGTGTGCCGTCAGCTCTGGGGAATCGCCGTGCCACGTTCCTCAGACTGACCGCGGACCCTGTCATCCGCTCAATGCCCGGCCAGCGCCTTGTCCACGAATTCGGTGGTGTAGGTCTTGGAAAGATCGATCTGTTTGCCCTTCAGCCCTGGCTCGAACGTGCTGAGCACCGCCAGCACGGTCGGCGGCCCGTCCGCCGGCATTTTCCCGTCAGGCGTGTACATGCCCTTTCCGGCCGCCAGCGCCGCCACGTAGCTTGCCTTGTTTCCGACGTAATAATCAGCCGGCATCTTATCGGCGATCTCGGCTGCCGAATGGGTGTTGATCCATTGCATCGTCTTGACGAAGGCGTTGACCAGCTTCTGCACGGTTTCCGGGTTCTTCTTCACATAATCGGCGGTCATGTACAGGCACGAGGCCGGGTAAGTCCCGCCGAGTGCTTCCTTGGTCCCCTTGGCGGTACGCATGTCCACCAGGACTTTGCCGAGCCCGGTTGATACCACCTGGGAGATCGTGGGTTCGGTGGTCATGCCGGCCTGGATGTGATCCTGCTTCATCGCGGCGATGAACGCGGTGCCAGCGCCGACGGCGACGGTGGTGACGTCACCCGGCTTCAGTCCGGCTCGCGCAGCCAAGAATAGCGTCAGAAAGTTGGTCGATGAGCCGAGCCCGGTGACGCCGAGGCTCTTGCCCTTCAGGTCGGCGAATGAATGCACTTTATCCGCCAGCTTGCTGGAAACCAGTTCCACCTCGCCCGGCACCTGGCCGAACTGCACCACGCTCTCGGTGAATTTTCCCTTCCCCTGCAGGTCGATCGTGTGGTCATAGAAACCAACCACCCCGGCCACTTCGCCGGCGATCATCGCGTCGGCGCCTTCGATGCCGGCCTGTTCGTCCGACAACTCGACATCCAGACCCTGTTCCTTGAAATAGCCAAGCTGCTCCGCGAGCTTCGCGGGCAGATAGATCTGCTTCGACATTCCCCCAACCATGATCGAGGTTGTCTTTGCCTCGGCAGACGATGGTGCATTGAGTTGCAGCAAGCCGCAAGCCAGCAGCGTCGTACAGCAGCAGTGGTTTCACCGGCGTTTCTCCCGTCGCTCGCGAAGGAGGCTACCGCAACCAAGGGGATACGCCAAGTCGAGGCGAGGCAGGGCTGTTGGCTCTTCTCGCGATTGCGGCCCGGAGAGGTCCGTCAAGGCTACGGCAATGCCGGCCGCCATGCATCGGCGAAACCGCGCACCCGCGGCAGCAGTATCATGTCCCACGGGCTCGGCATCTCGCCTACCGGCACATGCACCAGGCCCGGCGCGTTTGCGGCGAACGCCTCACGCAACGACCGCTCCAGCGTTTCCGGCGTGGTCGCCCGCCACGCCCGCACGCCGAAGCTTTCGGCGAACTTCACGAAATCCGGGTTCGCCAGGTCGCAGGCGATCAGCCGGTTGCCGTATTGCTGCTGCTGGATGCGCCGAACATTGCCGAACGCGCCGTCATCGACCACCACCGCAACGACCGGCAGTTTGTGCCGCACCGCCGTCGCCAGTTCCTGCGCCTGGTACATGAACCCGCCATCGCCGGCGACTGCAACGACCTTGCGCCCGGGCAGCGCCGCCTGCGCCCCGAGCGCCACGCCATAGCTCCACCCCAGCGTGTCCTGGTAGCCCGGCGACAGGTATGTCCTCGGCGCAAACACCGGGAAAGCAAGGCGACTGACGAACCCAAGCTGCGTCACGTCCTCCACATAGATCCCGTCCGCCGGCAGCGCCGCGCGGATCGCCCGCAGAAACGCCATCTGCGGCTCCAGCCGCGCCAGCCTTTCTTCAAACCAGCCACGCGCCGAAGCCAGCTCGGCGTCGCGCTGCGCGGCGGGCCGGTTATGCGCCGGTAACGCTGCGAGCAGGGCCCGCAACAGCGTCGCGGCGTCACCGACCAGCGCGCAGGCGGGGCGCCGGAAGCGGTTGATTTCCTCCGGATCGATATCCAGCCGCACGATCGGCAGCGATTCGTCCACGCCCCAGTTGCTCTGCTGCCAGTAAAGCCGGGTGCCGACCGCCAGCACCGCGTCGGCGTCCTTCCAGAAGCGGTGGCCCTCGGTGAACGACATCGCGAGCCGATGCGTGGTTGGGATCGCCCCCCGGCCGCGGCGGAACGACGACACCGGCGCGTCCAGCAGCTCCGCCACCGCTTGCAGCTCCGGCCCCGCATCCAGCGCGCCGGCACCGATAACGATCAACGGACGCTCTGCCGCACCAAGGATTTCCGCGGCCCGGGCAACCGCCTCGGCATCGACCGGCGGAACAGTGGGTGGCAGCAGCGGAGGAAACGAAACCGGCCCGGTCACGCCCCAGGTATCGATGGCGCATTCCAAAGCGACTGGCCGCTGCCGGCCGGACATGGCGACTCGAATGGCCTCATCCACCAGTTCCGGTGCCTCGTGCGGTGCACGGATCCGTGCGGCGTGTTTCGTCAGGTGCCGCAACAGCCCGAGCTGGTCAGGGATTTCGTGCAGATGCCCATGCCCCTGGTCGATCGCGAAGGACGCGATCTGTCCGGCCAGCGCGAGCACCGGAGCGCCCATACCATACGCGGTCAGCAACGCTGCGGACGCGTTCAGCAGGCCAGGGCCCGGCACGGTTGCGAAGGCCTGCGGCCGTCCGGTCACCAGCGCCGCGCCCAACGCCATATAGGCCGAGGTCTGCTCGTGCCGCGGATGCAGCACGCGAAATCGTCCCTCGGCGCGCTGCGCCGCGTCGAACAGGTGGTCGTTATGTACGCCGGGCAACGCATACAGCGTGTCGATGCCGTTCCGGATCAGGCTTTCCACCACGGCCGCAGCGGTGGTCATGCGCGCCGTCACCGCGGCCCCCGGCGTAGCATATGGAAGAATTCCAACGAGCTGCGCACCTCGACGATCTCCGCATCGCCCCGCAGCACTTCGAAGCGCGTGGTTTCCCCCTCGCGCCAGAACCGGATGTCGAGCTGGCGTTTGCCGACGCGCAAATCGATCAGCGTGAGGTCCGGCAGCCAGGGCGGCAGCCATGGATCGACGAACAGTCGGTCGCCCGGAGCATCGGGCTGGATGCCCAGCATCGATTGCACCAGCATGAACGCCGACCCCGCTGCCCAGGCCTGCGGCACGTTGGCGCCAAGATACTGCACCGGGAAGGCGTTCGGCGTGCGCTGCACGCCGGAATACAGTTCCGGCACCTGATTGAGCAGGAAATACCCGGCGGCCCGGCTGATGTCGTGCGCGATCTGTGCCGCTTCCCTGGCATATCCGTACCGCTTGAAACCTTCAGCGATGATGCCGTTGTCGTGCGGCCAGACCGAGCCGTTCTGGTAGGAATACGGGTTGAACGCCGGGTGCTCGGCCGACAGCGTGCGGATGCCCCAGCCGGAGTTCATGTCGGGCGCCATCAGCCGCGCGACCACGCGTCCGGCGCGTTCTTCCGGCACGATGCCGGAGAACAGCAGGTGCCCGGGATTGGATGCGATGGTCCAGACCGGCCGCTTCTCGCCATCCAGCATGTAGGCGTAGAAACCCGTCTCCTCGTTCCAGAACACGTCGTTGAAGCGCCGGAACAGGGTCGCCGCCTTGGCGCGCAATTCGCCGGCACGGTCGGGTTTGCCGAGCGCGTCGTAAACCTCCGCCATGCGCAGCCAGGCGTCGTACACGTAGCCCTGCAACTCGCACAACGCCTTGGGACCCTTCACCGGCGTGCCGTCCGGCCAGGTCATGGAATCCCCGGAATCCTTCCAGGCCATGTTCTCGTAACCGGCCGGGGATCGTGTCTGGTATTCCTGGAAACCATCGCCGTCGCGGTCGCCCCAGTTGTCGATCCAGCTCAGCGCGGCTTCGGCGTTCGGCAGGAAGCGGTGCAGCAGCGAGTCATCGCCGGTGGCGCGCCAGGTGGCGTGCAGGACGATCAGGTACAGCGGGGTCGCGTCCGCGGTGCCGTAATAGGGGGTGTGCGGGATCAGCCTGAAATGCGCCAACTCGCCATAGCGCAATTCGTGCAGGATCTTGCCCGGTTCGGCATCGCGGTAATCGTCGCGCGTGGTGGCCTGCAGCCGTCCCAGCACGTCGATCGCGCCGCGGGCGAACTCCGGATAGACCAGCATGTTCTGCAACGAAACGATCAGGCTGTCGCGGCCGAACAGCGCGACGAACCATGGCAGCCCGGCGGCAGGCACGAACACCATGTGGTCGGTGCCTTCCACCGGCAGCCGCAGCGCCGCCATGTCCTCGACCGCCTGGTGGTAGAAGCGGTAGAATTCCTCGTTGGAGGTGCGCAGCTTCAACACGCGCTGCCGCCATTCCTCGATGCCGCGCGCATGGCGCGATTCGTGTGCGTGATGGCTGCATTCGCGCGGCGCCGGGTAGCGTTTCTCGCCATCGGTCAGGTCGTACAGCAGGCAGGCGTGCCAGCTCTCGCCCGGCTCGAGCCGGATCTCGAAGCTGAGCCGGCCGTTGGCGTCCACCGCGGACGATGCATCGCACCGGGCGGTGACCGTGACCGCCCGCACGAAATCCTTGTTGCGGTACGTGGTGCGCAGCCTCTGGTGGGCTTCCGACCACTCGGTGGTGATGCGCCCGCGGCGGACGATCTTGCCGGACTTCACCTCGAAAATGTCGGCGAAATCGGAACGGAAGGCGAGCTCCAGGTTGAAGCACACCGGCTTGCGCCCGTAATTCGACACGTCGATATCTTCGTGCAGCCCGCCGCCAACGGCACGGCTCAGCACGCAGCCGAGCGTGTCGGACGGAACGATGCCATCTTCGGTCAGGAATTCCCGATTGGTCAGGAACACCCGCGCGCTGTCATAGGTAACCGCGCCGCCGTTCAGCAGGTCCCATTGCGCACCGTTGGCATAGAACGCCCAGGCGCTGATCAGGCGCGTGTCGAAGAAATACAGGCCACGGTCGGACGGCCAGTTGATCTGGCCGTCCGGGTCCGTGACCAGGACCGTGTGGCCCTGGTGGATGGAAATCTGCGGCGGGCCGACCTGAACTTTGAAGGACATGCGGGACTCCGGCGAGGTTACCGGAGCCTAGCCCGGCGGCGCGCTGAGGGGCAGGCGCTTCTCCATGAACACCCGGTCGTAGCCGGCTTCGGTGGCTCGGGCGTATTCCTGCCACCCCTGGGCGCGGTAGATCGCCAGGTTCTCGTGCATCAGCGCGTGCGTGTAGAGCCGCAGCACGTGGTAGCCGCGCCGTTCGGCTTCGGCGTCGGCGAAGGCCAGCAGGCGGCGGCCGTAGCCGTTGCCCTGGCTGGCGGGCGCCACGGCGATGTTGTCCAGCAGCAGGTGGTCGGGTTCGGCGATCAGCACCAGCACACCGACGATCGTCTTGTCCTCGAGCACCCAGGCTTCGCCGTCGGTGATGCGGGCGGCGTAGTCATCCAGCATCGGGCCGGGCGGCTTGCCGATGCGGGGGATGTATTTGGCGTAGGCGTCCCGGACGACCTGCTCGATCGCCGGACGATCGAGGGGGAGGGCAGGGCGGATCAGGGCGGACATTGGCGGGGCTTACACCGGAACGGCGTGGTGCGAAACCGGCGGTTTTCCGGCTGTGCGAAGCGGGATATGCTTGGCATATCTTTTGGTTGGAGAGGATTAATGAGCCATGTGATCGTGGGGATTTGGGGAAAGAGCCTGGCCGTTCGATTGCCCGGCGAGGTCGCGAAGGCGGTCGGACTCCACGACGGCGATCGTGTCGAGATCGGGGTCGCCGACGAGGCCATCGTGATCCGCCGCCCATCTCCGCCACGGTTCACGCTGGCCGACATGTTCCGCGGCAAGAGTCCCGCGGAGTGGAGGGCCGCCTACGCTGGTGCATATGATTGGGGTCCGGATATCGGTCGCGAGGCGGTCGAGGAACGACGGAAACCTATATGCCAAACTCGGGCGACCTGATCTGGACCGATTTCGACCCAGGCAGGGGCCGCGAACAGTCTGGCCGCCGACGTGCGCTCGTGCTGTTGCCGGACGCGTTTACGGACAACACCGGTCTGGCGATCGTCTGCCCGATCACATCGCGTGTTCGTCCGTTCCCCACCAGTGTCGTACTCCCCCCAGGTCTGCCGATCAGCGGCGAAATCCTGACGAGCCACATCCGCAGCAGCGATATAACGGCCAGACCGGTTCGTTATGCCGGTGCGGCGGTCCCGAACGATGTCGCACAGCTCGTACGCGGCAAGCTTGGGACGTTCATCACGATATGATTCGGCTCTCACGGCAGCACTGCGGTGAGGGCGCCATCCGGTCATTTCAATGCCACGGCCGTGCCTTCAGCCAGAGAAACAGGGGAATTCGGGTCCAGCGCTGCTTGCGATCGGATCCATCGCCGATCTGGGGAACCGGTTCGCGGAGCGACGTGATTGCGAGCCCCGCATCCTCCAAGGCAGCCGCATACGCCCCCAACGGCCTCGACCACCCGGCGAAATGCATTCGCCGGCCATCGCGCTCTTCGATGTCTTCGAAATGCTTGCAGCCAAAGTAACCGTCCTGGATGACAAACGGGGAGTTGGCCTCTGCCGTGGCAAAGCGCCCGCGATCGGAAAACGGATGCACGATCGAGACAACCAGCGTTCCCGAGGCTCGGAGGACTCGCCTGATTTCTTTCAGCGTTGCCGGAACATCTTCGACGTCCATCAGCACGTTGTAGGCCATGACCACATCGAAGCGGGCGTCCTCGAATGGCAGATCGTTGCCCGACGCGATGGCGTAGTCGTCAGCCGATCGCGCCTCCCTGGCCGCGTTCACCAATTGCCGGACGGGGTCCGACGCTGTGACCGTATAGCCGCAGACCTTCAGCGCGCGCGAGACGCGACCCTCGCCACACCCCACATCGAGCGCCTGGCCTTCGCCGCGACCGACGAACGCGATCAGGGAGTCTCGATAAGCCCAGAACGCGTCGTGATCCGGCGCCCGCGCCCATTCAATCCACTCGCTGGCAACACGGGACCAATGCTCGTAGTCGGCCTCCCGGTGCGCCCCGCACCGCCTGTCACTGGCGATATCGCTCAAGGCAGCCAGTCCCCGAGTACCTTATCCTTCGTATAATCCAAGCTCTCAGCGAGGTGCTCGCCACGCGAGGCCAGTTCGCGTTCGACGACCCGGCGCGCCGCCGGAAGCCGCTGTCTGATCGTGTCGGCGACACGCCGCCGCAGGCTTGGGCTGTCGCGCAGCAGCAGCATGATTGCGTCCCGTTCGCGCAGGACCGTGGCTTCCCATCCACCCCGGGGCTCGGACGCCGACGATGATTGCAATTTCATCAGATGCTCCAGGATGGTGCCGATCCGGCTGGCGAGTTCGCGATGATCGGACCGGCCCAAGCTTTCGATCTCCTCGGCAATGTTCTCCCAATCGATCGGTAGGTTGGCGCCCGAACGGGCTGCACCGCGCAGTGCCTCGGCCTGTTCGCGGGTCCAGAGGAAGAAGTCCTGGTCGTAGCCCATGGCGGCCAATATGCCATGCGACAGGGGCGCATTCCAACCTCACCGGAGTTGCCTTTCCCACCCCAACTCCGGCAACTGCCCTCCCATGCCCGCACCCGAACCCCGCTCCAACCCGGTACCTGCTCGGCCACGAAGCGGCCGAAGCGACGCTGCTCGATGCGCTGCGCTCCGGGCGCATGCACCACGCCTGGCTGATCACCGGCCCGGAGGGGGTCGGCAAGGCAACGCTCGCCTACCGCTTCGCCCGGCGGCTGCTGGCCGGGCTGCCTGACGGTGCGACGCTGGCGCTTGACCCGTCCCATCCAGTGTTCCGCCGGGTCGCCGCCGAGGCCCATGCCGACCTGCACACCATCCAGCGCACGATCAATCCGCAGACCAAACGGCTGCGCAACGAGATCGGCATCGACGACGTGCGCGACGGGTCGGAGTTCCTGCGCCTTACCGCGGCCGAGGGCGGCTGGCGCGTCGTCGTGGTCGATCGCGCCGACGAGCTGAACCGCAACGCCGCCAACGGCTTGCTGAAAGTGCTGGAAGAACCGCCGGCGCGCGCGGTACTTCTGCTGGTCTGCGCCGCGCCCGGCCGGCTGCCGGGCACGATCCGCAGCCGCTGCCGCCGGCTGGCTTTGGCGCCACTGCCCGATGCCTCCATGGCCAGACTGCTGGCCGGCTATCTGCCGGAGCTGGCCGTGGAGTCGCGCGCCCGGCTGATCACGCTGGCCGAAGGCTCGCCAGGCCGTGCCCTGCTGCTGGCCGAGGAAGAGGGCATCGCCCTGTCTGCCCTGGTGGATGAGGTGCTGGCCGCGTTGCCGGATGTCTCGGGTGCCCGGGCATACGCGCTGGCTGATCGGCTGGGCCGCGCCGACGGTGCGTTCTCGACCTTCATGGACCTGCTGCGGGCCGCTCTGGCCGCCGCCGTCCGCGCCGCCGCGCGCGGCCGCGCCGGACCCCGCCAGGCCCGCATCGCCGCGTTGCGTCCCCTTGATGCCTGGGGCGACGTGTGGCACGCGCTGACGCAATTGCAGGACGAGACCGAACGGTTCGCGCTGGACAAGCGCCACGCGATCGTCGCCGCGCTCGCGCTGCTGTCGGAACCCGTGCAGGCCGTGTCATGACCGGACGCTATCTACGTCACCACGCCGATCTATTACGTGAACGGCGCCGCCGCATATCGGACACGCCTACACCTCGGTCGCCGCCGACGTGATGGCGCGGTTCAAGCGGCTGGACGGCTGCGACGTGTTCTTCCTGACCGGCACCGACGAGCACGGCCAGAAGGTGGAGCGCGCGGCGGCCGAGGCGGGCCTCGACCCGCAATCCTTCACGGACAAGCTGTCCGCCGATTTTCGTGACATGTCGGTAAAGATGGGCGTGTCCTTCGACGACTGGATCCGCACCACTGAGGATCGTCACAAAGTCTCCTGCGCCGAGCTGTGGAAACGGCTGGACGCCGCCGGACAGATCTACCTGGGTCATTACGAAGGCTGGTACGCCGTGCGCGACGAAGCCTTCTACGACGAATCCGAACTGACCACGCAAGCCGATGGCAGCAGACTGGCGCCGTCCGGCGCTCCGGCAACCTGGGTGCGCGAGCCATCCTATTTCTTCAAACTCAGCGCCTGGCAGGAACCGCTGCTGAAGCTGTACGAGGAACAGCCGGATTTCATCTTGCCGGCCGGCCGCCGAAACGAGGTGGTCAGCTTCGTGCGTGGCGGGCTGCGCGATCTGTCGGTCAGCCGGACCAGCTTCAAATGGGGCATCCCGGTGCCCGGCGCGCCGGACCACGTAATGTACGTCTGGCTCGACGCGCTGAACAACTACGTCACCGCCTGCGGCTTCCCGGACGAAGCCGCGCCACGCTGGAAATACTGGCCCGCCGACCTGCACATGGTCGGCAAGGACATCATCCGCTTCCATGCGGTCTATTGGCCTGCGTTCCTGATGGCGGCCGGGCTGCCGGTGCCGAAGCGCGTCTCGTCGAACGGCTGGTGGACGGTCGAGGGCGAGAAGATGAGCAAGTCGCTCGGCAACGTGCTGGAGGCGCGCCAACTCGTGCGGACTTACGGGCTGGACCAGGTGCGCTACTTCCTGATGCGCGAAAAGCCGTTCGGGGCGGACGGAACGATCAGCGATCAGGCCGTGGTGACGCGCATCAATGGCGAGCTGGCAAACGATCTCGGCAATCTGGCGCAGCGCACGCTGACGCTGGTGGCGCGCAACTGCGACGGACGGCTGCCGGCACGGGACACGGTGACAGCAGGCGACACCGAACTGCTCGAGATGGCGCGTGTCCTTGTCGAAGCCGTGCGCGAGCGGGTGGATCGCCAGCTCTTCCATGAGGCGCTGGAGGAAGTCTGGAAACTGGTCCGCGCTGCCAACGGCTACATCGACCGGCAGGCGCCGTGGGCGCTGCAGCGAACCGATCCGCCGCGCATGAGCACTGTGCTGCGCGTGCTGGCCGATGTGCTGCGGGTGATCGCGACGGTACTGCAGCCGTTCATGCCGGGCTCCATGACCCGCATGCTGGATCAGCTTGGGGTGCCGGGGGATGCGCGCAATTTCGCCGCCCTGGCCTCCCCGTTGCCCGACGGCACGGTGCTGCCGCCACCCGAGGGCGTCTTCCCGCGTTACGTCGAAACCGCCGCGTAGAGCGGACCGAGAACGACCGGAAGCACCGATGACCGCAGCCATCTCTGCCCAACCGAACCTCTCCCGCGCGGCGGGTAAGAGCTACGCCGGCGAAGACCAGTGCGCTCGGCCCGCCCCTCACCCCCCAGGCTATGAATGGCGACCCCGGATCAAGTCGGGGGCCGGCTCTCTCCCGCCGGGCGGGAGAGGTGTCGTTCCGCCACGATGCTGATCGATTCGCACTGCCACCTGGATTATTACACCGCGGCGGAACTGCCCGATGTGCTGGCCCGCGCGGAGTCGGCCGGGGTGAGCGAGATGGTGACCATCGGCACGACCATCGCGCAGTGCGCCAAGGTGCTGAATTTGACGGAAATCCATCCGAATGTCTGGGGCACGGTCGGGGTTCATCCGCACCACGCCGCGGAGGCCGAGATCCCCGACCCGGAGACGCTCGCCGCTCTGGCCGAGCATCCGAAGATCATCGGCATCGGCGAATCCGGTCTGGACTATTTCTACGACCGCGCGCCGCGGGACGTGCAGCAGGACAATTTTCGCGCCCATATCCGCGCCGCCCGCCTGGCCGGCCTGCCGCTGGCGATCCACGCCCGCGACGCTGATGCCGACATCGCCCGAATCCTGCAAGAAGAACGCGATACGGGGGGTGAGTTTGCCTTCCTGTTGCACTGTTTCAGCTCATCGCGCCAACTCGCTGAATTTGGGATAAGGTTTGGCGGATATGTCAGCTTTTCCGGTATCCTGACCTTCCCGAAATCCAATGAATTGAGGGATATCGCGGTCGATCTTCCGCTCGAACGATTGCTGGTGGAGACCGACGCACCCTATCTTGCCCCTGTGCCGGTGCGTGGCAAGCGCAACGAACCGGCGCATGTCATCCATACTGCCGCCGTGCTGGCGGGACTGCGCGGCCTGACACTGCCGGAGCTCGCCGAGCTGACCACCGCCAATTTCCTGCGCCTGTTCCGGAAAGCCGATTGATGCGCGTCGTGCTGCTGGGCTGCGGCGGCTCGGCCGGGGTGCCGATGCTGGGCGGCATGGACGGGACCGGCAACTGGGGCCTGTGCGATCCATCAGAGCCGCGCAATCGGCGCACACGTACCAGCATCGTGGTCGAAAGCGGCCCAAGGGGAAATGGCCCAAGGGGAAATGGCCCAAGGGGAAATTTCCCAGGCGAACAAGGGCAGGGGACCCGGCTGCTGGTAGATACGTCGCCCGACATGCGCGCCCAGCTCCTGGCCTGCGGCATTCCGGCGAATTCACGCGATCCTGTACACCCACTCGCATGCCGATCACATCACCGGGCTCGATGATGTCCGCATCCTGAACCGCATCATTGACCGTCCGCTGGAAGCGTTTGCCACCCCGCACACGCTGGAAGAGATCAGCACCCGCTTCGCCTATGCGTTCCGGCCATGGAAGCCGCCCGGCTTCTTTCGCCCGGTGCTGGAGCCGCGGCCGGTGGAGCCCGGAGAGGACATCGTAGCCGCCGGAATGACCGTCCGGCTGTTCCGCCAGGACCATGGCCATGGCCAGACACTCGGGTTGCGGATCGGCGGGTTCGGCTACTCGACCGATGCCGTCCGGCTCGATGAGGCAGCGTTCGCGGCGCTGGCCGGCGTGGACACCTGGGTGGTCGGCTGTTTCGGCCGGACCCCGCATCCGACGCACGCGCATTTCGACCAGGTGCTGTCGTGGGCCGCCCGCGTCGGCGCACGGCGCACGGTGCTGACGCATATGGGCACCGACATGGACTGGGCGTGGATGATCGAGCGAATGCCGCCGGGCATGACGGCCGGCTATGACGGGCTGGTGCTTGCAATTCCGGACTGATCTAATGGGGGAATGGGCGCTATCGGTCACTGAGGGGAGGGCCAGCCCGAATAGGACTGGCCCCGCCCCTTACCGCCGAGCGATAGTGATCTTGATCTCGACGGTCAAAACCACCACCACCCACGGTAGGAGCCAACGATGATTGGACATCGGTTGCTCCTCAGTTGACGCCGGGCAGACTATCCTGCCGGCGTTTCTTCTCTGGGGGCGGCGATCCTAATGCGCCGCTAACGGAGCTTTCCGCAGCCGACGGGATGCGGCCGCGAAGACCCGAGGGCGGGAGTATACGAGGGCGGGAGTATACGTGGGAGCGCCTTGCTGAATGCCTCGTCGCGCATCTCGAACTCGGTGATCGCAGCGGCGGCAGGATTTTTCTTTCCATAATATTGCTTCTGCGGCAATGAGGTGTAAGCCCCCGATAGAAACGTCACACGCGTCCCCGATAGAAATGTCGCTGAGGCACACTGCCGTCGGAACGTTCGGGGTGACGTGCGGTGGCGGCGGTGATCCGGATGAGCGATCGGGAACTGACCCGGCTGCGTGTGATGATCGAGCTCGCAGATGGCCGGCTGACGGTTGATGCCGCGGCGACGTTGACGAGGCTGGGTCGGCGTCAGATTTACCGCCTCCGCCGGGCATTTTCGGCGGATGGCCCAGCCGGTTTGGCGTCGCGCCAACGCGGTCGGCCGAGCAACCGCAAGCGTGGCGAGAGCTTCCGGGCCACGGTGCTGAGCCTCGTGCGGGAACGTTACGTCGACTTCGGGCCCACCCTGGCCGCGGAAAAACTGATTGAGCGTCACGGTCTGCGGATCGGCGTCGAGACGCTGCGGCAATGGATGATGGCAGATAGGCTATGGATCGATCGCCGCCACAAACTGCCCTCCCCGCATCAGCCGCGACGACGACGCGAATGTCTGGGCGAACTGGTGCAGATCGACGGTTCCGAACATCGTTGGTTCGAGGATCGCGGCGAGATGTGCACTCTGCTGGCGTTTGTCGACGACGCGACCAGCCGATTGATGCGGCTGCGGTTCGTCACCTCCGAGTCCGCGTTCGATTACTTCCGCGCGACGAAGGACTACCTGGAGACGCACGGCAAGCCAGTCGCGTTCTACAGCGACAAGCACGGCATCTTTCGCGTCAACGCCAAAGACGCGATCGGCGGCGACCGCGTCACGCAATTCGGCCGGGCGCTGTCGGAGCTGAATATCGACATCATCTGCGCCAACAGCCCGCAGGCGAAGGGCCGCGTCGAGCGCGCGTTTGGCACGTTGCAGGATCGGCTGGTGAAGGAGTTGCGACTTGCCGGCATTTCGACGATCGAGGCGGCGAACGCCTGGGTGGTGGCATTCATGGCCGAGTACAACACGCGGTTTGGGCGCGATCCAGAGAACGCCAAAGACCTGCATCGGAAGCTGACCGAGGCGGACGACCTGAGCGAGGTTCTCGCCTGGCGGGAGGAACGCACGGTCACGAAGAACCTGACCCTGCATTATGACCGCATGATGCTCATGCTGGATGCGACGCCGCTTGCCCGCAGTCTGGCGCGCAAGACGGTTGATGTCGTGAACTATCCGGACGGCCGGTTCATGATTCAGTACGAAGGGGTTTCGTTGCCGTTTCGGAAGTTCGACAAGATCCAGACCGTGGAACCTGGTGAGATCGTGGAAAACAAGCGGCTTGGTGCGGCGCTGGCGATGGTGAAGCAGCACCAGGACAGCTACCAGCCGCACCGGCGTCGCTATCACCCGGCGCGGCAGCGGCCGCCGAACAACCTGGAAGCACCGGGGAAGCCGACAAAGGGACGGCCATCCCGCCAGATCGCGGCTGCGGTGGCGGCAGAACGCGAGGCGGCAGCTGAACCCTGACGGCGCGAACCACGCCCGCCGCCTGTTCCTCCGGCCTGAGCCGAGCGTGCCACGGTGCTCGCTGCGGGGAAGGTCCGGTGCTCGCCGTCCTCGCCATGCTCGCGCCGAAGTGGGCGCTGCGCGTGGCTCCGGGTGGCTCCGCTCCTCCCATCCCCTCCGCTGCGCGCCGCGGCCCTGCTGTTGTCAGGCCGGGACGGGAAAGCAGGCGCCTCAACCGAACTGGAAAGCTGCCCTGGTGGGGAATGGGATGCCATCTCTACTTTGCCCGCTGCGACATTTCTAACGGGGAGAAAAAGTGTCTTTTCAAACGGGCACGGACACGAGGCGTCGGCATCCGGGGGTTTCCGCGCTATGCTCCAGCCCGTCCAATGTCCCCACAGGAGCAACCCGATGCCCGCCACCCAAGCCGATAAAGCCGCCCGCTTCCATGCCCTGCATCACGGCTCCGGTGGGTTCGTGATCGCCAATGCCTGGGACGCCGGGTCGGCGAAAATCCTGACCGGCCTTGGTTTTGCGGCGCTGGCAACGTCGAGCGGCGCCGCTGCTGCCGTGCTGGGCCGCCGCGACGGCATGATCACCCGCGACGAAGCACTGGCGCATTGCCGCGCCATCGTGGACGCCACCGACCTGCCGGTTTCCGCCGACCTGGAAAAAGGCTTCGGCGATGCGCCGGAAGCCGCTGCCGAAACGATTCGCCTGGCTGGTGCGGCCGGCCTGGTCGGCGGCTCGATCGAGGACGCCAGCGGCAACCCCGCCAAGCCGCTGTTTGATGCGGCCCACGCAACCGAGCGCGTCGCCGCGGCGGTTGCGGCGGCACGCGCTCTTCCCTGCAAATTCATGCTGACCGCGCGCGCCGAAAATTTCCTGCGTGGCAAACCGGACCTGGATGACACCATCCGCCGCCTGCAGGCGTTCGAGGCCGCCGGCGCCGACGTGCTGATGGCGCCCGGCCTGCCCGACCTGGCTGCGGTCCGAGCGGTCTGCGGCGCCCTGTCCCGGCCGTTCAATTTCATGGCCGGCATCAAGGGAAAATCCTTCTCGGTCGCCGCACTGACCGAGGCCGGCGTGAAGCGGGTCAGTCTGGCGACCTCGCTCTACAAGGCGGCCATGACCGGATTGGTGAACGCCGCGCGTGAAGCGAAGGAGCATGGCACGCTGACGTATATCGATGCGGTGATGACGACGCCGGAGCTGAACGCATTCCTGGGCGGCTGATCGCTTGACGACCGCGCTTTCGCGATCGCTATACTTGCCCATGAGCACCCGTCTTTCCCGCAGTGAGTATCAGTGTTGGGTGGAAGCACAACCGAGGGGGCGGTTCGAGCGTAGCCGGCGGCGTGCCCGTCGCAATGGCGCCCGAGCGATGGGTGCATGCGCGGCTGAAGGCACGCATCTGGCGCGCCTTCGACCGTGAGCTTCGTGCCGCCGGTCTTGCCTGCGAGGCAGCGCCCGACGGCCTGACGGTCGAGATCGACGATGATACCGACTACGAACCGGACGCCCTGATCAATTGCGGCGAGCCGATCGCCAACGACGCCATTGCCGCCCCGAACCCTGTCGTGATCGTGGAAGTCCTGTCACCGAGCACCCAAAGCATCGACGCCGGCGGCAAGCTCGCCGACTATTTCCGCCTGCCCTCTGTGCAGCACTATTTGTTGGTGCGTCCGCTGAAGCGCGAAATCATCCATCATCGCCGGGCCGGAGATCGGATCGAAACGATGGTGATCAACAGCGGTGCCGTCGAACTGAATCCGCCGGGCATCCGGTTGCACCTGGACGAAGTGTACGAGGCCTGATCCAGCTTAAATCTCCCGCCCTGCGGGACAGGTGAAATGGATGGTTTCCGCTTGCGCCCGGCTCGCGCCGCCTCTATCGGCCTGCCCATGACCGACCGATCCGCCGAAACCGAGCTTCGCCGGCTGCTCGACATCATGGCCGCGCTTCGCGATCCGGCAACCGGCTGTCCGTGGGACCGCGAGCAGAGCTTCGCCACCATCGCGCCCTACACGATCGAAGAAGCGTATGAGGTCGCCGATGCCATCGCCCGGCGCGACTTCGGCGCCTTGCCCGACGAACTCGGCGACCTGTTGTTTCAGGTGGTCTATCACGCCCGCATGGCGGAGGAAGAAAACCGCTTTGGGTTCGCCGACGTGGCGCGCGCCATTTCCGACAAGATGGTGCGCCGCCATCCGCACGTGTTCGGCGACGCCGCGGCCCGCAGCGCCGGCGCGCAGTCGCTCGCCTGGGAAGCGCAGAAATCGGCCGAGCGGGCGGCGCGCGCGGATACCGGCACGTTGGCGGGGGTGCCCGACCTCCCTGCCCTCGCCCGCGCCGCCAAGCTGACCGCGCGCGCGGCCCGCGTTGGTTTCGACTGGCCCGATGCCGCCGCGGTGCTGGACAAGCTGGATGAGGAAACCGCCGAGCTGCGCGCCGAGCTTCCCGCCGCCGACCCGGCACGGCTGGCCGATGAGGTCGGCGATCTGCTGTTCGTGCTGGCCAACCTCGCCCGCAAGCTGTCGCTGGACCCCGAAGACTGCCTGCGCCAGGCCAACCGCAAGTTCACCCAGCGCTTCACGGCGATGGAACAGCATGCTGCAGTTGCGGGAAAAATGCTCAGCGAGATGTCGCTCGAGGAAATGGAAGCATTATGGCAGGACGTGAAACGGGACCAGCGAGCGAACCGGACTGGCGGCGACTGAACCGTGCCAACTGGGACGAGCGCGCGGCCGTGCATCTCGGCCCGCGCGGCTACGATCTGACGGATCTGCGCGGCGGACGCGGGCGACTGCCGATCGTCGATGATGAGCTGGGGTCCGGTCGCCGGGCTGCGGGTGTTGCACCTGCAATGCCATATCGGCACGGATACGCTGGCGCTGGCCCAACGCGGTGCGGAGGTCGTCGGGTTGGATTTCTCCGTTTCGGCGATCGCGGCGGCGCGCGGGCTCGCCGCCGAACTCGGCCTTAGCCGAACGGGTGCGGTTCGTGCAGGCGGATTTGTACGACGCGCCGGCGGCAATCCTCGAACCGGCCGCGTTCGACCGGGTATTCGTGACATGGGGAACCATCTGCTGGCTCCCCGATCTGCGCGCCTGGGCGAAGGTGGTGGCGCATTTCCTCAGGCCCGGCGGGATATTCTATTTTGCCGAGGGACATCCGGCCGCGCTGGTGTTCGATGACCGCACCAATGGCGCGCCGGGTGGCCGGCCAGGTTTCTATTGGCCCTATCTTGCGCGTGCGGAAATGGTGGAGGCGGATCCGCACGACTACGCCGATCCGGAGGCGCGGCTGTCAACGCCACCACGCATCAATGGCTGCATCCGGTCGGCGATGTGGTGACCGCGGTGATCGACGCGGGGCTGCGGTTGGACTGGCTGCATGAACACGATGCGGTCGTCTGGCGGATGTTCGATTGTCTGGTCGAACAGGACGGGCTGTTCCGCTGGCCGGACAAGCCGTGGCTGCCGCTGGCCTATTCGCTGCGGGCGACCCGCCCGGGTGGAACCGGGCCGCTCGCCGGGGCATAGTCGCGACCGGCTCGTGGCCGGCTGGATGTTCTGGTTGCAATTGAACATACAGCCCGGATCATGACGGCGCAGTCCCTCTTCGAATCGGGCGGTTTCACCATCCACCCGGCGAATGCAGACGCCGCAATCCCTTCGGCGGATGCCGTGCCCACTCTGCGTCATATCCTTCCTCGGTTGCAGCTTCGTTCGAGGCGGCGATAGATATCGCTCACCGCCGCCCCGGGGACCAGGAGAGACGGCATGCCGAC
This sequence comes from uncultured Pseudomonadota bacterium, assembly GCA_963764525.1. Taxonomy (GTDB): domain Bacteria; phylum Pseudomonadota; class Alphaproteobacteria; order Acetobacterales; family Acetobacteraceae; genus DATDIC01. Next base: position 85,452 of record CAVXTC010000009.1, read on the forward strand.
CGATGCCGGATCGTGGCACCGCCGCAACGCCGGCCGCGTGCTTCTGATCGCACTCACCGCCTGGGCGCTCGCTGTCATCGCGCCCGACCTGATCCGGCTGGTCCGCCCGCTCGGCTCGCTCGGCTTTGCCGCCAACAATGACGGGCTGATCTACGACGTGCAGGGACCGTTCGTCCCGGGGGAGTCGCCGGCGTGGCGGGCCGGGGTGCGGCAGGGCGACCGGATTGACCTGTTCGCGATGCGCTGCGTCCCCATCGACACCCCCACCTGCGCCAGCGCGATGGCGGTGTTCGGCGGGCTGGGCGGCGCGCAGCGCATCCGCGCCGGACGCACCGTGTCGCTTGCAATGATCGGCCCGGATGGCAGGTCACGCCAGGTCACCCTGACAGCGGCGCCGATCCGCAACGGCTTGATGGACCACATCGTGCTCGCGCTGGATGAGGCGGTCGGCATCCTGGTCATCCTCGGCGCGGCCTGGCTGGTATGGACGCGGCCGGGGCCGATGACCTGGGGCTTCTTCCTTTACATGATGTGGTTCAATGCCGGATCGAATTACCAGTTCTACGCGTGTCCTGCAGGAGCACCCGCCGCTGCTGCTGGCCCAGGAAGTCGCCCAGGCGCTGGCCACCGCCGCCGGTTACGCCGGTTTCCTGCTGTTCGCGATGCGGGTTCCGCGCGACCGGGCGGCCGCGCGGTGGCGGCCGGTCGAACGCGCCCTGCCGCTGATCGCCGTGCTGCTGGCTGCCTTGCAGTTCGCCAGCTTCGGCTCCGCGTTCGGATATCCCACAGAAACAGTTACCCGCGCCGCGTTCCTCAGCGGCTGCATCATCGACGCAGCGGCGCTTGCCATCCTGCTGGCGCGCCGCCACGGCCAGCCGCCGCAGGATTATCAGCGGCTGCGCTGGGCCATCTGGGGCTGCCTGATCGGACTGCCGGCCTTCATCTTCGCCGAGCTCAGCTATTCCACCACGCTGTTCCTGCCGCTCTGGGGCGGCACCGCGCCGCCGGACGCCGTGCTCGGCCTGTTCTATCTGCTGAACGGCATCCTCGCCGCGTTCGTGTTCGAGGCGATCCGCCGCCCGCGGGTGATCGACGTGGCGATCCCGCTGCGCCGGGTCACGCTGTTCGCGCTGCTGGTCAGCGCGCCGATGTTCTGGCTGGGCGAGTGGATCAGCGGACTGCAGCACGAGTTGGACATGCCGCTCTGGGCGTGGCTGCTGGGCGGCGGTCTGGTCGCCTTCATCCTCACGCGCGCGCACAACCTTGCGGCGGAACTCACGCATCACATGCTCAGCCCGTCGTATCGTCGCGCACGACACCACCTGGCCCAGGCCAGCCGCCGGTTGGCCGCCGCCGCCGACGCGGCGCAGGTGGAGCGCTGTCTGGTCGAGGCGCCGGCGGAGGCGCTGCACCTGGCGTCCGCCGCATTGTTCCGCGCCGAGAGCGACGCATGGCGCCGCTGCCCCGCACGCGATCGGCTGGGATGCGGACGCAACCGCCAGGTTGACGCCGGAGATGCGGAATGCGCTGGGCGTCGTGCCCGGCAGATCGCGCCCGCGGCGGCTTCCGCACGGCGACCGACATGCCGGGATTTCCGCGCGGCCTTCAGGCGCCGGTATTATGTGTGATGATCGGTGACGGCCTGGCACTGGCGTTGTACGGCCCGCACCGCAGCGGCGCCGACCTCAACGCCGACGAGCGCGACCTGCTGGCGCATTTCGCCCACGATACGGCGGCCACCTATGCAAGGCTGCAACTCGAGGCGCTGCGGTCAAGGACTCCGGGTCCTGGAAGCTCAGTCGCCACCACGTCCACCTGTCCCGCTTGCGGAAGAGAACCTGCCCCCGACCCGATCGGGGGTGGACGCGGCGCCAGCCGTGCCGGGTGAGGGCGTGCCGGCGTAATCTTCCTTGGTCACGCCCCCAGATTGACCACCAGCACCCGCCGGTTGCGCGGCTCGGCGGTCTGGTCGCCGGTCGGCACCAGAAGTCCGCTTTCGCCCTCCCCCACCGGCTCGAGGCGCGCTTTCGGGATGCCGAATTTCTGTTCCAGATACGCCACCGCCGCTTCGGCGCGGCGTTGCGACAGCGCCCGGTTGTATGCCGCGCTGCCGACCGTATCGGTGTGGCCTTCCACACGGAACCGGTATTTCTCGAGCCGCTGGCTGTTCAACGCGCTGCCGAGCTGATCCAGCGTCTGGGTCGCCTCGGGCGTCAGCTCGGCGGAGTTGGTGGCGAACAGCACCACCAAATTCACCGAGGGGGCTGCGGCCGCGGCCTGCGGCGCCGGCAATTCGCCGGGCCGCACCATGCGGATGCCCCGCGTCGTGGGAGTTACGGAGGTCGGGGCCAGCGATTTGATGATCTGCTGGGTGGACGGGCTGCCAGCGGCGCCAGGGCTGGGACTTCCCTGGCCGAAGGCGGGCAGGCTGCCCAGCCCCAGCGCGGCGGACACGACGATTGCGGCGGTGACGAATCATGGCGACACTCCCAGGACCGGGACAGCATGCATCCGCAATGCGGGAGATGCAATAATCTCGGGTAGGCAGTGCATGCCTTTCGATCCTACGGCGGCGGCCGAACCGATCCGCGGCGACAGTGACCATTGCCGGCGCCATGTCTCATCCGCGACCATCAAGGGAGACGACGCATGATCACGCTGCGCACGACGGGTATCCCCAACCACCTGCCGATTCCGGCATCGAGAGACCGTGGCGGCCGGCGACTCGCGTTGCCTCGCCGCATGCGGGAAACCCTGGCAAGCTGGCGCCAACGTCTGCGCGAGCGGAATGAAATGGCCGAAATGACCGAACGCGACATGCGCGACGCCATGCTGTCGCCGACCCAGGTTCGCGCCGAAATCCGCAAGCCGTTCTGGCGCGCCTGAGCCACGCCGGCCCGCGCTCGCACGAAACCATCAGCCTTTCTGCGTCAGCCCGGACATTGCGGCGAGCAGAAAGAAGCCCAGGATCCACCCGGCTATCGCCAGGCCGGAAAAGAACGCCACCTGAAACCCGTTCAGATTGCGCGGCTCATACAGTCGCTCCGGCGGCGGATTGTCGAAGAAATCCTCGAAATCCTTGTTCAGCTCCACCACCGGCAGCAGCCGATGCAGGCTGGCCCCCAACCTCCAGGCCAGCCCCCGTCGGCGTGCCACCGGCGAGAACCGCAGCACCCAGGCGCCGAGAACCGTCAGCCCGAGCACCCACCACAGCACGCGGAACGTGTACAGCCCGATCCCATATCCGGCCACCGCGGACAGGAACGTCATCCACGCGCAGACGCCAAATTCGTGGCGCGCGCAGGCCTCCCCCCGCTCGCGTTCCTGCGCCGCCAACTGCACCGCCTCCGCGGTGTCCCGCCGGCCGGCGGCAAGCAACGCGGCGGCCAGTTGCGCGGCAGGCTGCGTGCTGAAAACCCGCTGCCGCGACAGCCAGCCCGTCCAATCATCGGCGGAGCGGTCGCGCATGTCATCGCGCCCACTGCCCCCGATCCCGCCAAGCCGGTCGTAGTGAAAGCCTTCAAGATCGAGCAGCGGTGGCCACGCATCGGCGCTGTCCTGAAACGCATCGAAATGGGCGTTGCGGAGCATCAGCGTCGGCGCGGACGCCGGATCCGCCGGATTGCACTGCGCCTGCTGCCAGGCGCGGTCGCCGAGCGGCCAGTGGCGCGGCGCACCTGTCGCCCCGGGGCAGCGCCACCCCAAACCGTTCAAGGTGAGCTCCTGCGCCGTGGCACGGGACAGATCGATGTGCGTCGCCACTGAACCCGCCAGGTCCAGATCGACCCCGACCTGCGCGCCCACCAGGCTGACGCCGGCGCCGAAGCTGGCGCCATTCATCAGCAGGTTGCCGCCGACGTTCAGGTTGGTGGCACTCAGCCCGCGGGCGAACGATGCCGTCCCCATCTCCAGATTGCCGGTGACCCGTGCGTTGTACAGCGTCACCGACCGGCAAACGCCGCGTGGGCACCGATGAAAAGATTGCGCCCCACGCTCAGATTGACCGCGCTGACCGGCCCGGAAAAAACTGCGGAGTTCATCGCCAGGTTGCTCGCGACCTGCACGCCGTCCAGCGTCACGGCGCCGCCGAATCGCGCGTGATCGCTCAGCAGAAAGTCGCCGCCGACGGAAAGATTTGTCGCGTCCATTGCTGCATCGAACGCAGAGCTCTCGACCTCCACATTGCCGGCGACCCGGGCGCCATGCAGCGTCATGTCGCCGGAAAATCTCGCAGTGTCGTTCAGCAGCAGATCGCCTTTGACCGCCAGGCCGGTGGCGTCCCAGGTCTTGCCGTAAACCGACGAGTATCCCTCCAGGTTGCCGCCTACACTGGTCCCCGCCAGCGTCACGTCGCCGCCGAACCGCGCGTGATCCATCAGCAGATCGAGCGTCACGCGGGCAGCGGTCGCATCCATCGCTCCGGCGAAAGATGACCCATTCGTCTCGACGTTGCCGCCGATTTTGGCGCCCATCAGCGTCACGTCGCCGCCAAAGGTCGCACCATTCCCCATGAGAAGATCGGCCCCGACGCCGAGGCCGATGGCATCGATCGGCCCGGCGAAAGACGACGACTCCATCTCCATGTCGCCGCCTATTTCGGCGCCCGACAGGTTGATCTCACCGCCGAACCTGGCCGCGCCGTTCATCAGCAGATCGCGGCGCACGCTGAAGCTGTTCGCGTGTACCGCCTTGGCGAATCCCGAGCTCCGCATGTCCAATCCGGCCACGCTGGCGCCGCTGAGCTCGACATCGCCCTGGATCGTCGCGCCGCCACTCAGCACGACGGCGCTGTCGGAGCGCATCCGTTCGCCGGAGAACGTGCCGAGCAAAGCTGTGCCGGCCAGCGAGAACAGCCGATCCAGATGCGAGTCAGTCAGGTTCAGGCTGCCGTCGATCCGGCTGGCCTCAATGCGGATCTCGGCGTGCAGGTCGGCATCCGAAAGGTCGATGGGGCCGCTGATATGAGCGCCGCGCAGGCGGATCCGCGGGCGGGGGAGCTGGTCACGCCAACTGGCGACAGTCAGCACATCGACCAGGAATTGCGGCGGAAGCTGCCGGCACGGATCATCCCAGCCGGCCGATGCACGCGTTTCGCGCTGCCGCCCGCAATGCGCGCCGAAATCGGCGATCCGGTCCTGGCGGAGCTGGGTCCAGGCCCAACCGGCGGGAGTGGTTTCGTCGGCGTACGGAGACTGCGCCGCTGCGGGCGCGATACCAGCCAGCCAGAGCGCAACGATACTTGCAGCGGTGCGATGCATCGCACGTCCTTCCCTGGCGCCTCGCCGCGACGCAGAGATTTGGCAGCCTGCGCCCGACCCCGCGGCTTGCGGCGAATCGGTTTTCGTTTGCTGAACTACCGCGGATGGGTCACACTGGGCTACTCTCGGCGCGTGGGGTCGGGATGAACCGATTTCTCTTTGAAGCGCCGCGCAACGGCGGCACAAGCGCTCAGTCGCTGGAATCGCGGGTCGCCGACGCGTGGGACAGCGTCCTTCAACCCGGGCCAAACCGCAGAAACCTTCCCATCTTCGACCTTCTGGTCCAGGCACCCGGTCACGAGCGCGCCCAGCAAGTGTCTCGTCTGCTGTCCGAAATCACCCGCATCACCGGTGTCCGTCTCCCGATCACCGTCATCTTCGAAATCCCCTACCCTCGCTGCGCTGACGGACACGGTGCGCCGGCGCGTCTGGTCTCCATTCAACCCGATCTTCGAACTGCGACCCGGCGACGCTTCTGCACCGCTGTTCGTCATCCCCGGGATCGGCGGCCTCGGGCTGGACCTGTTTGAGCTCGCCGGCGCGATCCGGTATCCCGGACCCATCTGCCTGTGTTTTCCTCCCGGCCTGGACGGCACTGCTCCGCCTGTTCGCACCGTCCGGCAGAGCGCCGCGCATCGCCTTGAAGCGATCTGCCAACGCCAGCCGACCGGCCCCTTTCATCTGCTCGGCTATTCCGGCGGCGGGGTCGTTGCCTTGGAAATATCCCGCCTGCTCCGTGCGCAGGGTCAGACCGTTGCCTTTCTCGGCATGATCGACACACCCCTGCCCGAGCACCTCTGGCCCTGGTCCGCCCGTATCGCGTTTTTGCTGGCCCTCATCCGGGTGCATATGAAGAAATTGCGGGGCCTCACGCCCGGCAGAGCCGCCGGCTACCTGACCGGTCGCTTGGCGCCGCTGTTCTGGCGTGTGCGCCGGCTGCTCGGCAGTACCGGCGATGCCTGGTCGCCCTATCGTATCGAAGGTCTGCCGCCCGGCGTGAATGAGGTCTGGGAAGCCGAGCTGGACGCCGCCGACGCCCTGGAACTGGAGCCGCTCGATCAGGAGGTGATTTTCTTCGACTCCGATGCAACGCTTGCGCACTACGGCGATCCGCGCCGGATCTGGCCTCGCTACGTTCGCCGGATGGAGTTTCGCGCGGTGGCGGGAGGGCATTCCAATATCCTGGTCCGCCCCGACGTGCTGAGCCTCGCCGCTGAAATTTCCACTTGCCTGAAAACAATTCGCGGAGCCGGGTGAGACCGCGGGCAGGTCGCCCCTTCCCGCGACCAGGCCGGACATCGAAGCAGGGCACAACCATCTTTACCTCGCCCGCAAGCGAGAGAGGTACCGCCACATAGGCGCTAACGTAACGGCGTTGGCTGGCGGTTTTACCGTCATGCCCGCCCCTTGAGCCGGGTATCCAACGCGAATTGCGCAACGCTCGGACGCTGCGTTGGATCTCCCAGGGTCAAGCCCGGGGAGGGTCAAGGCCCAGCCATGACGAGACGGATCGGCGCCCGGTCCCGTTTGCTTAGCGCCTATTCGCCTTCGCGGGCATGACGGTGGGCAATCGATACTACTCTCGCAACAGCGCATGAACGGCAACGATGTCCGCCTGCTCCACCGAACTCGCAGATTGCGCCGCGCCGATCAGTGCCAGCGCCGCCATCGCCCCCGTCCTGTCGCCGTCGAGCGCCAGCGACATCGCCAGGTTGATCCGGGCTGATCGCAGGCGCGGCTTTACCGCAAGCGCGTGCCGATAAGACGCCTGCGCCTCGGCATGTCGCCCCAGCAGATCGAATGCGATGCCGAGATCGTTCAGCACGATCGGGTCATTCCTTGAGGTCGTCAGCGCAGCCGACAGCAACCGCGCGGCCTGAGCAGGGTCCGAGGTCAGCAGACTCCGCCCCAGCGTCAGTTCCGCCCCGCGTTGCTGCCCGGCCGGAGGGGGCGCATCCACCTCAGGCCCCGCCTGGAAGTCCGATGATGCGGTGCAGCCGCCCAAAACCGCCAGCAGCAGAACCAGCAAGACGTTTCTCGACATGCCGACCATCGCTCAGTGCGACAGCGCTTGCATCACGCGGATCACCGCCGGACCGCCGACGATCACGAAAAAGCACGGCAGGATGAACAGCACCATCGGAAGCATCAGCAGCACCGGCAGCCTGGTCGCCCGCTCCTCAAAGCGCGTCAGTGTCTCCTGGCGCAATTCAGCCGCCAGCGAGCGCAGCGCCGCGGTCAGCGGGGTGCCGTATTGCAGCGTTTGCACCAATGTCGTGGTCACCCGCTTCAGGCTCTCGAGCCCGGTGCGGCGGCCAAGTGCAGTCAGTGCGGCGCGGCTGTCCGCGGTCAGTTGCAACTCGCTCGCGGTCAGCTCCAGTTCGCCGGCGATTTCGCGATGGGCGTGCGTGATCTCGCCCGCTACCCGCTGGATTGCCGCCTCCAGGCCGAGGCCGGCCTGCGCGCAAATCACCATCAGGTCGAGCGCGTGCGGGACGCCGCGTTCCAGCCGCGCCAGATAGCCTCGGCGCAAGCGGCGCACGATCATGTCCGGCCCCAGCAAACCGATGCAGGCAGCGATTGCCGCCGCCATCAGCCGCATCGCCGGCTTTGTATGGCCATCGGTGAGCACCAGCAGCGCAATGACCGGCAGCCCAACAAACAATCCGATTTTCGCACCGATGAACAACCAAAGCAGATTGGGGCCGCGGAACCCGGAGCTGGACAAAGTCTGGTCGAGCTCGGCAATCGTTCGCGCCGGCAGCAGCCCGCTTTTGGCAATCATTCTGCCGAGCGCCACCAGTGCCGCCATTGGAAGCGCCGAAACCACCTGGATGGCCGGCCCGTTTCCGCCCGGGGCCAATCCGCGCGCAAACCCAATCCGTCGGCGAACCCGGTGATCGTTCATCATGCCGCGCACCAGCAGGGTTCCGCCGATCAGCGGCAACATCAGCATCATCATGCCGACAATCAGCAGCACCGGCCCGCTCCGCGCAGCCGCGATCAATGCCGTCATGCCAGCGTTCTCCGGATGATCAGCCGCATCATGAAGATGCCGGCGCCGAGCGACAGCACCGCACCGCCGACCAGCGCGCGCCCGGTCGGATTGTGGAACAGCAGTCCGATATAGTCCGGACTGATCATCCACAGCATCGCCCCGGTCAGCGGCGGCAGCACGCTGAGCACCGCCGCGCTGGTGCGCGCTTCCGCCGACAGCGCGTGCCCCCGGCTTTGCAGAGCCAGCCGGCGGCGGACCAGATCGGCCAGGTTCTCCAGCACTTCGGACAGGCCGCCGCCGGTCTGCGCCTGCAACGCAACGGCGGTAGCGAAAAAGCGGTATTCGGGCAGCTCGGTCCGCCGCCCCATCTCCTTCAGGGCGGCGTCGAGCGGCACGCCCATCAACAGTTCCTGGTGCAACATGCGGAATTCCGCCCCGCTTGGCGGTTCCATCTCCCGCCCGACCGCGTCGATCGCTTCGGTGACGGGAATGCCGACCCGAACCGCCCGCATGATCATGGCCAGCGCGTCCGGCATCTGCATGAGCAACCGACGCCGTGCCTTGGCATTGCACCAAGCGAAATAGTTGCGCACCAGCCCGATCCAGAGAACCGGCAACAGCAGCAGCGCCATCGAACCGAGCAGGCCTTCGGCGACGCCGCAGACCAGCCGTGCCGCGATGAACGCCAGCGGCAGCACGACCCACCAGGGACACGGGTAACGCCGCGCCAAGGCCGGATCGAATCCAAAAATCCACGCGGCGCGCGCGGTCAGGCCGCGGCGGGCCATCGGCTCCGCCCGGGCGATCGCCCGCGGTTTGCCGGTCGGTTCCGGCAGCAGTGGAACCACCACGCCGGTGATGCGGACCTGCACCCGGCGGCGCGCTTCGATGCCGCGCAGCAGCAGGTGCCCGCTCATGCCGAAACCGGCGAGCAGCAGGAACGCGACGGCCAGCAGCAGCTCCAAATGGCGGCTGAACATCATCCGTCCGCCGCGGCGAGCGCCGCCATCCAGGCGGCATCGAGCCGGAAATAAACCAGCCGCGTGATGAAGCCTGGCCGTGCACGGCTGGTCTTGTAGCGGCCGATCAGTCGCCCGTCCGCGCCTTCACCCTCGATTTCCAGGCGGAAGATGTCGTTCAGAACGACGATATCCCCCTCCATGCCGCACACTTCGGTCACCTGGGTGACGCGCCGGCCGCCGTCGCGCTGACGTTCCACCTGAATGATCAGATCGACGGCGCTGACCACCTGCTGGCGGATCGCCGGCGCCGGCAGGCCCATGTTGCCCATCTGCACCATGTTCTCGATCCGCGTCAGCGCGTCGCGCGTGGTGTTGGCGTGGACGGTGGACATGCTGCCGTCATGGCCGGTGTTCATTGCCTGCAGCATGTCGAACGCCTCGCCGCCGCGCACCTCGCCGATGATGATGCGGTCGGGGCGCATCCGCAGTGCGTTGCGCACCAGGTCGCGCTGGGTTATTTCGCCGCGGCCTTCCAAGCTCGGCGGGCGGGTTTCCAGCCGCACCACGTGCGGCTGCTGAAGTTGCAGTTCGGCGGCGTCTTCCACGGTGATGACGCGCTCGCCGGGGTCGATCAGGCGGGACAGAGCGTTCAGCAGGGTGGTCTTGCCGGAGCCGGTGCCGCCCGAAATGATGACGTTCAGCCGGGTGCGGGCGGCGATCTGCAGCACCTCGGCCACCGGTGCGGTCAGGGCCCCGAACCCGATCAGCCGGGCGAAGTCGATGGTCTTCTTGCCGAACTTGCGGATCGACAGGCACGGCCCGTCGAGGCCAAGCGGCGGCAGCACGATGTTGACGCGCGAGCCGTCCTTCAGCCGCGCATCGACCATCGGGCTCGCCTCATCGACGCGCCGTCCCACCGCGGCGGCGATGCGCTGGCAGACATTTGTCAGGTGCTGGGCATCGCGGAACTGCACGCCGGACAAAGTCAGCTTGCCCCCGCGCTCGATGAACACGCGGTTTGGTCCGTTCACCATGATGTCGGAGATGGTTTCATCCTCAAGCAGCGTCTCGAGCGGCCCGAGCCCCAGCATGTCGTGGACCAGTTCCTCGGACAGCGCCTGCTGTTCCCGGAAATTGAGCTGGATGCGCCGTTCGTTGGCGATCTCGGCGAGCAGACGGCTGATCTCCGCGCCCAGGCGTTCGCCGGGGATCGCGGCGACGGCGGCGGGATCGAGGCGCGTCATGCACAGCATGCGCAATTCGGCCAGCGCCTGGTGCGGGGCCGGTGCGGCGGTTGCGACCGGGCCCGGCGGGCCCGGCTCGGCGGGGTCACTCGGGCGGCGCCGTCCGAACACCGCCGGCATGGTGCTGACCGTCATGCCGGCCGCCTGAGCATCCGGCGCCACAAACCGGGTCCTCGGACTGCCGCATCAAGGCCTGCCGGCGCGCCATCGGGCAGCCGTACCGGCGAGGCGTGGCGGGCGAGTTCGGCGATGGCCGCGCCGAACGCACCATGGCGGGTCAGCGCAGGCTCGCCGAGCGTGGCGGCGTTGCCCAGTTGCCGCGGCAGGTGCGGGATCACCACATCGACACTGCGGCCGATCCCGTCCTCGATCTGGCGGCGGTTCATGCCGCCGATGCTGGGGGAGCGGTTCAGCACCACGATGGCCGCGCGAGCCTGCCCGGCCCCCGCCGGCAGTGCCAGCAGCCGCAGCACATCGCGGATCGAGGCGAGCGTCGGCTCCATCACCAGGATGCGCTGGTCGGCGTCATCCAGCAGCTCGCGGTTCAGCGGCAGCGGCCGGAACGGCAGGTCGACGACGATGTAGCTGTATCGGCCGCGCAGCGCCTGCGCGAGCTGGCCGGCGGCGCCCGGAGCGCACCCGGTGTCGGTGGTCAGCGGTTCATGCGCGGCCAGCACGTGCAGACGGTCGGCCGCCGGCACGGCGATGCGCTCGGCCAGCAGCGCGTCGATGCGTTCCGGCGCCTCCAGCGCCAGGCGCAGGCCGGGACCAGGGCGCAGGTCCAGCAGGAACGGCGCCAGTCCCATGTGCAGATCGGGGTCGAGCAGCACGGTGTGCCGTCGCGCCAGCACGCCGAACGACCACGCCAGGTTGAGCGCGACCGTGCTCGCGCCAACCCCGCCACGCGCGCCTGTCACGGTGATCATCTGGCCGCCGAGCACGCCGGAAGCGCCACGCTCCCGCCCCAGCACGACCGGCGCGAAATGCCGGGCGACCTCGTCGCGGGTCAGCGGCTGGGGCAGGTATTCGCGGACGCCGAAGCCGCGCGTGAGGGTGCGGTAGAAATCCAGGTCCGCGACCGGCCCCAGCGCCAGCACGATCACGTCGGGTTCGGTGACCTCCGCGAGGCTGCCGAGCGCGGCCAGCGGATGCTCCTGATCCGCCAGATCGACGATCAGCACGCGCGGCGTAGCGCTGTGCCGCATGGCAGCGATCGCGGCGGCGATGCCGCCCCGGCGGATTTCGAACGTGTCAGGCACCGCTTCGGACAGGCCGTCACGCAGCGGAAGCTCGTTCTGGGCGTCGGCGAGAAAGGCGATCAGGGCGGGCCGGTCGGGCCTTCCGTCCAACGCCAGATCGCGCGTCGGGATGGTGTCCGGCATCAGTTGCTGCCCGATGGCGGCGGCGCGGATGCCGGTGACGGGGCGGCAGGACCGGTGCCGCCACCGGCGCCGCTGCTGTCGATCTCGCTGGCCGGCAGTGGTTTCACCCGGTCCTGCCAGAGCCGGAACACAGGGGCGGTTTCCGGGGCGGCGACGCGCCAGCGGTCGGCTTGGCCGGCGGCCAGATCGGCCGGATGTGCCGCCATGACCCGGATGTTGGCGGCGTTCACGCCTTGCGGGGTCCAGCCCGGATCGGGCGGCACGAGATCATTGCTGTATGGAGCCTGGCAGCCGGCCAGGGGAAGAAGTGTCAGCAGGAGACACAACTTGAGGGAGACCCCTCCCCCCTGCCCCCTCCCACAAGGGGAGGGGGAGTCGTGCAGCAGACCCCCTGCCCTTGTGGGAGGGGGCAGGGGGAGGGTTTTCGCACGCACCGGTTTCATTCGACAATAAAGCCCGCATTGCGCGGCACCCCCTCCGGAAGCTGGCGGTGCAGCGCGGTCAGCGCGACCACCCCACTGGGCGGGTCGCCGGGCGGCGCCTCGGCGGTCGGGACGTGCAGCATTGCCGGGTCATCGACCGGACGCGACAGAATCGGGGTGACCAGGATCACCAGCTCGGTCTCGTTGCGCTGGTAACTGTCGGAGCGAAAAAGCTGGCCCAGGATCGGAATCTGCCGCAATCCCGGCAATCCGGAGGTCGTGCGCGTCGAGGCGTCCTGCAGCAGTCCGGCGATCGCAAAACTCTGCCCGCTGCCCAGCTCAACGGTGGTTTCCGCCCGCCGCACTGTCAGCGCCGGGATCGAGATGGTCGAATTGCCCGCCGTCAGGTTGACCGCGCCCTGCTGCGTAAGCTGACTGACCTCGGGCCGCACCTTCAGGTTGATCCGGCCCTCGTCCAGCACGGTCGGCACGAACGCGAGCTGCACGCCGTAGCTCTTGAATTGGATCGTCACTTGTCCGTTCTCCTGGCCGACCGGAATCGGAAACTCCCCGCCGACCAGGAAGCTGGCGGGCTCGCCGCTGGTCACCGTCAGGTTCGGCTCCGCCAGCACGTGCACCAGGCCGTCGCTCGCCAGGGCGTTGATGGCGGCGCTCAGGTTCAGGCCCAGGCAGGCCGCGCTGAGCAGCGGCCCGGCTGTGCAGGCCACCGCGGTGCCGCCGTTCAGCGCCGCGTTCAGCGCCGGCAACTTGCCGATGGTCCCGAGGTTGCCGAGCGCGGTCCAGTCGATGCCGAGCGAGCGCGTGACGCTGCGCGACATCTCGACGATGCGCACCTGCAAGGTCACCTGGGTGGTGTCTTCGACCTTCAGTTCGTTCACCACCTCCTGGCCGGCCGGCGCGAAGCCGCGGGCGATCTCGGTGGCGCGCGCGGCGAGCGACGGGCTGCCGACGGCGCCGGTGAGCATCAGCCCCCTGCCCGTCTCGGCCACCGCGACGTGGCTGCCCGGAAGCAGATGCGCCAGCGCTGCTTCGGCCTGACCGGCGGCGAAGTTCGACGGGCTGACGGTGACCTGCAATTCGCTGATCACGTGCCCGGCGGCATCCAGCGCGGCGACGCTGGTGCGGCCCGGGCCGACGCCGAACACGAACAGGGTGGAGGCGCTGGCCGGGCGCACCTCGGCCACTTTCGGGTCGGCAACGAAAACGTTGGCAACGGGTCCGTCGAGCGTGACGACATGGCCGGCACCGGTTTCCATCGTCAGGCGGGCGGGCGGGGGCTGGGCCGCGACCGGCGCGGCGCCGAGCAGCAGGGCCAGCAGCGGGACGAAAGCGCGCATCAGAAGCGGAATTCCTTGCCGTCGGCGGCGCCCTGGAAGACGCGCACCACGCCGGGGCTGTCGTGCGTGGGCTGATCGGCCAGGGCGGGGGATACGTCGGCGGCCCAGACGGTTGCGGCCGGCGGCGCCGGCGGGCCGGGGCTGCGTTCGGTGGAGCGCACGGCGAGGGACAGCCGTCCGAGGCGGGTGGCGACGGCCAGCCGTTCCGCCGCCTCGGCGGTGACTTCCAGGGTGACGGTGCGCGCTTCCTTGCCGGCGGCGTCGCCGGGCGCGGCGCCTTCGACCAGGCGCTGGTCGATGGCGATCACTCGTGCATCACTCAGCACGGCTTCGGCGGCAACCTGCCGGCCGGGCGGGGCGCCGTGCTGGTCCATGCTCTGGGTCAGGATCACATCGACCCGATCGCCGGGCCAAATCAGGCCGGCGGTGCCGCTGATCACGTCCACCCCGACGGTCACCGCGCGCATGCCGGGGGCCAGGACGGCGGCGAGGAACCCGTGCTCGCCGGGGCGCATGACGTCTTGCGGCCGGATGATGTCCTGCGGGCCGAGCGCGCGGCGGACCATGGCTCCGGTGAGGCCGCGGCGGGCGTCCGGCGTGTCCGGGCTGGCGTCCGCCGGCAGGTCGGCCTGTTTCAGCGGCTTGGCGATCAGGTCCTCCGGCTTGATCAGGCTGCCGGGGTGCAGCTCGTGCGCGGCGGCGAGCACGGCGATGGTGGTAATCTTGGCTGCGGCAGGATTGGTCGGGCCGCGGCTGGTGATCCAGAGGATCAGGCCGAAGCCGAGCAGGCCGGTGGCCATAAAGCCGAACAGGATGATGCGCAGGATCATGACGCGACCCGATCGGCAAGGACTCGGATCAGGGCTACGGCGATGGCCGCAGCGTATGGAAGCGGGCCGCCTTTCGACAGCCGCCATTGCTCGATGCGCAGGGCGCGGGAGAGCAGGTTGGCGCCGCGTGGGCGTTGGGGCGCGCGCAGGCGGCCCCGGGCGGCGAGATAGATCAGACCGAGCAGGCCGCCGGCCATGATGGTCTGGACCAGCAGCGCCGGAACCAGCGGAGGCGGCACGACCAGCGCGCAGGCGGTCAGCAGCTTCACGTCGCCGCCGCCGAGCAGCCGGAAGCGCCAGGCGGTGGCGAGAAGCAGGAAGACGATCGCGGCGGCGGCCAGTCCGCCGGGCAGGTCGCTATTGGTTGCGCGTGCAAGCAGTCCGAGGAGAAGGATCGCGCCGCACCATTCGTTGGGAACGGTGCGGGCGATCACGTCCCTCAGTGCCGCCGCGCCGGCGATTACGCCGGCGGCGGCCGAGAAAGCGAAGGACAGGTGCATGACAGGGAGCGTCATCGCGGCGGGGCTTTCGTTGCGGATGGTTTTCGCCTCGGTGACCGCACCTGTCCTTCGTGGGTCATCCGATCGCGGCGGTGACGGCTAGGATCTTGGCTGACACCGCGTTGCCGAGCCCGGTGAATGCAGCGACGACTACCCCCACGACGGCGGCGGCCACGACCGCGTATTCCACCGCCGTGACCGCGCGGCGATCCGAGTATAGTGCGTTCAGCAGCTTGAAGTACATCAGCATATCCGTTGCTCCTTTGAACCGAGTGGGGTTTCCGCTGCCAACGGCAGGGGCAGGTCCTCTCTGCATCTCCCATTAAAGTGCAACGTCGTTAACAAGTGGTTTATTCCGGTCTGGCTTTCTCAAAATAAACGCTCTTCCCTAACGAACCATCACCGGCAGCCCGGCAAACACGCGCGGCAACGCCCCGCCCGGTGCCAGAACCAGCACGCCGGGCGCCGTGCCGGGCAGACCGGGTGTGATCACCCGCACGCCGGCCACCACCACATCGCCCGGCGGCAGCTCCGAATGCGCACCCCACGCATTCAGCACGCGCACCGCGTACGCCGCGCCGCGATCCGGATCAGCCGAGTGGTATGCGGCAATGGCGGCCGGCCAGGACCCCGTCCGGTCCCGCAGCCCGGCCAGCAGACCGGCCGCCACTCGGGCGTTTTCGGCCGGATTGAAGGCCGTCTGAATGTCCGGAAATACCGACGGATGATACAACATGCTGATCTGGAAACAGCCGATATCGGCGGTCAGCGCCCCGCCCGCGCGGGACGCATCGGCCGCGGCGACCGCCTGTGCGGCGGCGTCGAAAAAGAAAGGCCGGCCGGCGAGGTCGATCGTCCACGGCCACGGCGCAACACGGCCGAGCCGGGCGTCGCGACGCCCGCTCTCCACAATGCCGATCGCCCGCAGCACGCCGTCGGGCAGGCCGGCCGCCCGCTCGGCCATCGCGCCGGCCTGTTCGCACGCTGCCCCGGGATCTTCCGGTGCCTCCGCTGCGATCGCCGGTACAGGCAGTGCGAACGCCAGCGCCAGGGCAATCGCCCAACGACTCCCCCTCCCCCTGTGGGAGGGGGCAGGGGGGAGGGGTCCCGCACAGCAAGATCCGAAATATCCAACCACGCGCATGAAAGCGTCGCCGCCATCGAGGTCGCCGGGTGAACATGACAGCGACCTGTTGCGGGATGATTAAGGACGCCGGCCCCTGCTCAGGACTGGATCGGATAACAGGCCGAAGCGCTGAGCGTCAGGTGCGAGAACGGCGCCGGCAGCACCGTGTTCGCCCACAGCGGGCTGGTCACAGTCACTTTGGCAAAGCTCTTGTAGCTTCCGGTGCTGCTGTAGCACTGCGAGGTCAGGCTGCAACTCACGTTGGAGGTCGAGATCGCGCCGGCGCCGATCCATCCCTGCGCCGCGGTGACGGCGAACGAAGCAGCGTCGGAGCAGGACCCCGGCGCCGGCAGAGCGGCGTGACGCGCGGTCAGCACGGCGGTGACCCGCAGCCCGTTCTCGGTCCACCAGACCAGGCCCAGGCCGATCGTCGCGAACACCAGGGTCAGCAGCGCAAAGGCCGCCAGCGCAAATTCGACGGCGACAACCGCGCGTCGATCGCGCCGCAGACCGACACCACCCGTCATGGCCGGCGAAGGCCGGCCATCTACGTCTTGACGTCGACACGAGCGGCAAAGACGTGGATGCCACGGACAAGCCGGGGCATGACGGGCCACGCGGCCAAGACGGGCAACACGAACCATCAGTAAAGCCTCACGGACGCGGACTCGGTCAGGGTGGTGGTGGCCATCATGCTGTAGAATGGCAACATCGGATGATACTGATACGTCGCGGTGATGATCATGTAGGTGCCCGGAGGATTGCCGTTCGGGCACGCCGTCCCCACCGTGCCGGTCACCAGCGCGCCGCTGGACACGCAATACGTACCCGGACCGGTAACTGTAACCGTCACTCCGGCCAACCCGGTACCGCTTGCAACCTTGCTCTGCACATCGGTGCTGAGGACGGATTGCTGAGTGCCGGCAAGGACCTGCCCCTGGTTGAAGGCATACTCGGTCCCGCCGCCGACCGCCGAGGCGATCTGCATCCGGTCCGCCAGCACCAGCGTGAAATCCGCCAGGCCCGCCACTGCCGTCAGCAGGACCGGCGCCACCAGGGCAAATTCCAGCGCCGCCACGCCACGCCGGTCGGACCGCCACCCGGTCATTGGACCAGCCGCGCGATCGGCGGAAGATCGTACAGCGGCGGCACGCCCATCGCCGCGCAGCCGGAGTTCGTCTGGTTGGAATTTCCCGAGAACGTCACCGTGAATGCGACAATGACGAGACAGGCGCTGGCGCCGGCATCGGAATTCCCGGACATCGACACTCCCCCGGCCGGCGCATAGATGGCGCCGCGCAGCTTCTGATTGGCATTGCCGCTGAATGCGATGGACTGGTTGCCGGCGGGGTTGCCGTACAACAGGCCGGCAGTGGCCCCAGTGGTCGGTGCGGTGAGCGTCACCGCGCCGTTGCCGCTGATCGAAACACCGCCCTTGCTGATGATCGTCACGCCGGTGCCGGTCAGGCTGGCGTTGCCGCTGACGGACACGGATCCGGCGACATAGTAAACCCCGGGATTCAGCGTGTACGCGCCGTTCCCGCTGAAACTGAGCGACTTGTACGCCTGCCCTGCCGGGAGCGGCGACAGCGGGGCGGTGCCCGACGGCTGAGTTACCATCGTCTGCCCGAGAGCGAGAGCACCGCCATACGGGCCGCTCAATGGGTCGGGAATCTGCTGGACGCCCTTCATCTGCTGGTCACACGGTGACTGGCCCGATGTGCAGGTGAGATTGACGTTGCCGCTTGTGGCGATGGTACCGCTGGCAACGATGTCGGCGACATCGACATGAGCGTTGCCGCTGAAGGCCATCGACGCGTTCGATCGCAGATCGCAGCCGGCAAGCGTCACTGTGGTGTTGCCGCTCAGGTTGATGTCGTCATTGGTGGTCACCCCGTTGCCGATGCCCTCCAGCGCCAGCACGCAAGCCTGGCCGCCGGTGCGAGGGACCGCCTGGGCAACTGCCGTGGCGCCGATCGTCTGCGTGGTCGCCCCGGGCAGCATCACCTGGGCGAACATCAGCGGCACGCTCCGCCGCATCGCCACGCCGATGCTGGCCGGGCTGCTGTAGGTGACCGTGGTCGAGTAGCCGGAACCGGTGTCGGTCAGCATGGCAGTGCCGTCGCCGCCGCGCGTGCCGACCGGCTGGCCGTTCACCTCGGCGACGTCGGCCGCGGTGGTGAGGCTGGCGGAGGCGCTGGAGGTGGAGGCGTATTTCGCCGCCCCCGCCATCGCCGCGACATCGGCGATGCGCTGCAACTCGACCCGGCTGGTGGCCCAGTAGCTGACATCGATGCCAAGCCCCAGCAGCATGACCAGCGTGGGCAGGGCCAGCGCGGTCAGCAGGGCGATGGTACCGCGCCGGTCGTCGCGCCAGAAGGCGCGTTGCTGATCGCGCCCCGTGGGACGCCACGGAAGCGATCCGATCGAACGGCGTGGCTTGCGGGGGACCCTCATGCCGGTGTGTTTCGATGTCAACCAGTTCATGCCGGTCCCAGAATCAGGCAAATCCGTTAAGTTGCCGTTAACGGCGGGCGATATCGTCTGTTCTGGGGGTTGCGGTCCCGGTCGGTGCCGGGAAACGAGATGAACGGGGCGAGGCAGTTCGGTCACCCGCCGCCCGGATACGCCGCTTTGCAAGGTCATCGCGACCCTGAGGCAGCGCGCTATCAAAGCGGAATCGTAGTGCCGGCAGCTATCGGATCGCCTGTCGGACAATGGCGCAGAACACCGCGTCGTATGGTGGGCCGTGCAAGATGAAACTGATCACCATGTCTGCGCCACAGCCCTCCAAAATGCATGAGACGACCTCTGCCGGGTCATCATCCAGATACATTCCGTCAGCCTCGATCGGGTGCGCCGAGCGGAAAGTAGGCGCGATACGGCCGAGCCTCCTCGACTGCGCGGGCGAAAGACGGTCGCGGCAACGCCAAGGGCTGAAGACGATCCGCGACGGCAGGATGACGAGCGGTTCGCGGCGCTCGCGACGCATGCTGACATGCTCGGATCTCGGCGTAGTGGGTTCGAAAGTGCATGACCTAAACTCGTGAAGTATTGAACACGACCTGGTCCCACCGCCAGAGCTTCTGGAAGAAGTCGCGTGCGAGGTTCCGATCGGCGCAGTCGGGGCAGATCTCCGCGATGGTGCGTTTCCCGTCAATGGCGGCCAGCAGCCGCTCCTGCCGTACGTCGATGGGCAGATAGAGGTCAGTGTACGTGTGATTGCGATTGATCAGCACCGCCGCCGCTCCCGGCGGCAGCCGCTCCCGCACGACGAGCGTATCGGGCAGCCGAATGGGCGCGTAGCCGAGCCAGGCGTCGCTCTGGAAATCGACGGTGACGCTCAGCGTCGGGCGGTCCCTTCTGTAAGCCACGACGCTGTGGCGGACCATGGTCCCGCGGAACAGTTCGATGGCAGCGTATTGCGCTTCGGGCGGCAGCCCAACCAGCCTAGAGTGGTGAGGAGAGGACGCCAGCGCCCCGCACCAGGGCAGATAAGGCGCTTGGCGCACCCAGCGCCCGAACGCCAGCCCGGCGCGGCCCAGGAAGTCCAGCAGTTGCGGGACCGAGTACGATCGGTCCTGAGGATGGAGCAGCGCATCGGCCAGCCCAGCCTTGTTGGAGAAGTCGGGTGAGCCATGCAGGAGAGGCACAATGGGATGGTCCGGCGGGAGCGTCTTGAGGCTCGCGGCGAGGTCGCGGATCTCGGGCCCCGTCCCGCCAACGCCAAGGCGCCGGCAGTAGTCCTGAAGCATGTAGACCCCGGCGCGACCATAGGGTGCGTAAACCATCAAGTTGAGGGCGCCGGCCGGCTCGAGCACGTCGCGCAGGGCACGCAACCCGGCATCGGGGTCGGGCAGGTGGTGCAGCACGCCGGTGCAGACCACGTACTCGAAGCCTCGGCCGAGTTCGGCAACGCGCTCCACTTCGAGCTGGCGCAGTTCGAGGTTGGCGAGCGCGTATTTCTCCTTCAGTCCTTGCGTGAACGCGATGCTCCTGGCGCTGACGTCGATCCCAATGACCTGGGCGCGGGGCCAGCGCAGCGCATAGTGGGCGGCCTGGGTGGTACCGCAACCGGCCACCAGTATGCTCCGGTCTTCGCGGTAGGGTTCGGCGGGCCAGAAGAGATGGTATTCGGCGCGTCGGCGCCGGTCATCCCAGGCCTGACGGTAGGCTTGCAGGTCGTCCACGGGCGGCGGGTAGGGATGACGTTCGTAAAAGGCGCTCACCTGCCTGGCGATAGAGGCGCCGGTCGTCGAGGGAACTTCGTCGTCGTTCATGACTGGCGAGAGCCTATCCCTACCGAGTTGAATCAACTCGGTAGGGATAAAAGAGCTCTGGCTTAGGTGAGGGGCTTGGACATGTGCGCCAGCACCGCGTCCAGGTTGAACGAGGCGGGTTTCTGCCGCGGCGGGAACTGCGCAAAGTCCGCGAGCTGCGCGGCGACCACCGCCTGCATCAGGTACAACTGGGGCACGTGATCGACCATCCAGTCCAGATAGGTGTTCGAATTGAATTCGGCCCGTTCGAACGGATCGCGACGGAGGCTCATTATATACGGCAACCGAAGCTTCACGAACGGCTCGGCCCACTGTCTCATCGTATCGGCGCGTTGTACCGCCAGATGAAGCTTCCAATCGCCGACGCGCACCGCGATAAGTTCGCCGTCGTCGCTGAAGTACACGAGGGCGTGTCTCGGACTCTGCGCCAGCTCGCCGGTGATGTATGGAACCTGGTTGTAGCCATCGAGGTGGACATGGAAGGGTTTGCCGTCCACCGTGCAGCCGTTGAGGAGTTGCTCGGTGACGTTGGGGTTGCCTGCGATGGCGAGCAGCGTCGGGAACATGTCGATATGTGAAACGATGCCGTTCAGGACCGAGCCGGCCTTGATCTTGCCCGGCCAGCGGATGAAGCAGGGCACGCGCCAGCCGCCTTCCCAGTTGGAGTTCTTCTGGCCGCGGAACGGGCTGTTGGCGCCGTCCGGCCAGGTGTCGTTTTCCGGCCCGTTGTCGGTGGAGTACATGACGATCGTGTTGTCGGCGATGCCCAGTTCATCGAGCTTGTCGAGCATCTGGCCGATCTGCTCGTCGTGGACGACCATTCGATCGCTGTAGGGGTCCTGCCCGCTCTTGCCGAGGTTCTTTTCGGCGACGTGGGTCCGGAAGTGCATGGCTGTTGAGTTGTACCAAAGGAAGAACGGCTTCTCCGCCTTGGCCTGTTTCTCCATCCACGCCAGGGCGCGATCGGTGATCTCCTCGTCGATGGTTTCCATGCGCTTCTTGGTGAGCGGGCCGGTGTCTTCGATCGTCTGGCCGCCCTTGCCGTCGGACAGGCAGTGGAGCACGCCGCGGGGGCCGAACTGCTTCTTGAACGCCGGGTCCTTGGGATAGTCGGGCAGTTCGGGCTCTTCCTCGGCGTTCAGGTGATAGAGATTGCCGAAGAATTCGTCGAACCCATGCACAGTCGGCAGGAATTCGTCGCGGTCGCCTAGGTGGTTCTTGCCGAACTGGCCGGTGGCATAGCCCAGCGGCTTGAGGAGTTCGGCGATGGTCGGGTCTTCCTTGTGCAGGCCGACGGTGGCGCCGGGCATCCCGACCTTGGTCAGACCCGTGCGGATCGGGTTCTGGCCGGTGATGAAGCACGCGCGGCCGGCGGTGCAGCTCTGCTGGGAATAGTAGTCGGTGAAAGTGACCCCTTCGTTCGCGATGCGGTCGATGTTAGGCGTGCGGTAACCCATCATGCCGAGGCTGAAGCGGCTGATGTTCCACATCCCGATGTCGTCACCCCAGAGGATAAGGATGTTCGGCTTACTCGCTTTGGCCATCTAGATCTCCTTTGACTGGTTGGGTAATTTCAGAACAACTCCGCAGTCAGCTTGCCTCCGGCCTGACAGCTACACGAAGCGCAGCAGCACGGCGAAGAAGGCGAACATGCCGATGAAGATGAGAAGGATTGCGACCGCGACGATCGGGGTCTGTAATCCCTCCTTCGTCACTCCAGCGATTGGGGCAAAGTCTCCGCCCCACAGGTAACGAAGCGCCCACCGGTACTCCCAAATCGAAATCACGAGCCCCAGGATTCCGCAAGCGATGAGCGCCAGCCCCAGGTATCTCGGCGCCTCTGGAAAGCGGGCCGAGTGGACTCCGGGCATCTGTTGCATGCGGTCGAAAAACTGGACGATCGCGAAGCCAAAACCGATCAGCGAGACTGCTGTGCGCACCCACGACATCAGCGTGCGCTCGACGCTGAGCCTGGTGCGGATCCAGCCAAAATGGCTATCCGCCGTCACCCTCACCTCGAATCTCCCTGGGATCGGGCCGGCGAGCGACGAACGGCTTTCGGGCGGCGTCATCGGAGTTCGCCCGACTTACCGCTGCGCCGCACGCGCGCGATCCGCGTGACCGGGCCGCGGATCAACACGTAGGGCACAAAAGCAAGCAGAAGGGAGACGACCAGCGCCTCGCCCGGATAGAACGTCTTGAACACCAATATCTGGTAGATCACGTCCATCGCAAGCCCGAGGAGAATGATCCTGGCCGTCGCGGTCAGGCCTTCGCGCAGACGTCCGATACGCTCCCTTCGATCGCCTACGACCGTCCAGAACCATGGCGAGCGGCCGGTCCGAGCGTCCTTGAGGCCGTCGTGGGTCGCGGCGACCGCCGCCATCAATGGCTGCAGGATGAAGCGAAACCTCATTGGCCCGTCCGGCCGCTCAAGCAGGTCGTGCCAGAAGCGCTCGAACACCGCCGCCGTGACGCCATGCCAAAGTAGCCCGGCTGCGACCAGCAAAACGGCGATCCCGATGACCAGCCTGGGCATAAGCCCGAGCACTTGCGGATCGGCCTCGGTCCTCATGCACCCGTGGCTTACGAATCACGCAGCGAAACCCTACATGGCTCGTTGACGTGTCCACGGGCTCCGGATGACGCGCGGCCGGCCGGTAGCGGCGGCAGTAATTCGGCGCACACAAATGCGAACCGCCCTTGAGCACCTTGCGAGGAATCCGGATGTCGGGCAGGCAGGAATCGTAGCTCGTCTCCTCGCGAGCACCCCTGGGGTTCTGCGGAATGCAGCAGGTCTTGGCGGCGTCGGCTTCGTGCTTGGGCGAGTACCAATCGGCGGTCCATTCCCACACGTTGCCGATCATGTCGTGGACGCCGTAGCCGTTGGGCGGAAAGGCCATCACCGGCGAGGTGCATTCGTAGCCGTCCAGCTTGAGGTTCTCATGCGGGAATGCGCCCTGCCAGGTGTTCGCCATATGCCGGCCGGCAGGCGCAAGCTCGTCGCCCCAGGCGAACTCGGCATCGTCGAGCCCGCCGCGCGCGGCGAACTCCCATTCCGCTTCGGTCGGCAGTTCCTTGCCGGCCCAATGTGCATACGCCAGCGCATCGCTGTAGGCAACGTGAACGACGGGATGGTCGTGGAGCCCGCTGAGGGAACTGCGCGGTCCATAGGGCCGCTCCCAGTTGGCGCCGAACTTGAGTGTCCACCACTGACTCCAGTCGTTCCTGTCGACCGCGTGGTTCGGCGGACTGAACACCAGAAAGGCCGGCTTGAGCATGTGCGGCAGGGCGCCCGGATAATCCTTCGGATCCGGTGCGATCTCGGCGAACGTCACATAGCCGGTCGCACGAACGAATTTGCGAAACTCGCTGTTGGTAACGGGAGCATGGTCGATCCAAAAGCCGTCGACTGTCACGCGATGGGCTGGCGCTTCCTCCGCATAGTGTCGATCAGACCCCATTCGGAAGGTGCCGCCGGAGATCTCGACCATGCCGGTGCGACAGGGGTCATCCGAAACCGAACTTCGCGGCCGCACTGGCGCAAGGGCGTCAACCCCAGTCATCATTTGGCTCTTTCAGTAGGCGTAAAGCGTACGGCCGCTTCGCCGGACCACGCATACGGCGAAACGACACCGGCGAAGGAGGAATCAAGCAGGCCAATGCGCCGCCGCGGACCTTGGAGCCGATGTCATTGTGACATCTGGACAAACACTTCGTCGCGTCCAAGGGTCAGCATCGCGCCACTGTTCGTGCCTCGTAGGTGCATCGTAGCACCGGCGCTGTTCTGCAACCAGAGATCGCTTGCGCCTGGAGTGCTGAGGCCGGCCGCGCCAGTACTCTGCGTGTGGCGGCCGGAAGACTCGCCTTGGGTTTTCCGCTCCGTCCCATTACTCCCCTGCCCCGCTCGACCGCTCAAACCTGTTGCATAGCATCCGCGCTCGGCAGTCTCCACCGGAACATGGAGCCGCAGCTCCGGGCTCGACGGCCGTAGGCTCGCCCAACAGGCTGCGGCACGGTTTCGGAATGGTCGCCGCCTCCCCGGGGGAGGCTCAACAGGTCCGCGTGTACGCGACTTGACATGATCCCCGAATGAACGGCCAAAGTTATCCCGTGGAGTTAATCTCGGCAAGGAACGCTTTGCGCCGATCATCTGTGATCCAAGCGGCGCATCTCGGGCCAGCGGCTTCCGCCCCATCCTCGCCAATCTCAGCCGGCGGCCCTGCGGCATCCAGAACCGACAACGGACCGCCTGTTCGCATTGCGGACAAAAGACCTCGCTTAACAGACGCCCGGCACTTTCGTCCGGTGGGCGGCCATGGTGGCCGGTGGCGGCACGTAGCAATGAATCGAGTTGGCGTTCTCCCCAGCCCGGAAAGCCGGCTTCAATGTCTCCGCTCATTCTCTCAACGAGGATCAGCCACCCCAGTGTATCGTGCCGCGGTGCCCGGGGCGGCCGACGGAACGGACCCAACGCAAGCGGCCAGTATGTCGGTGCCAGTGCCTGGAAAGAGCGTGAAATTTTCCCGACATCGTGCGGCGCGGTCAGGAATACCAACATGCTACGCCAAGTGGCTGGAACAGCGATTGCGCGCGCCGAGACATCGAGTAGCCGGTCGAGGACCGCAGCGACATCAAGCATGTGCCAGATCAAGGGGTGGAACCTGGCTCCAGAGCAGTTGTGGATTGGGCCTTGCCCCAAAAATCACGAAATCCGGTCATGATCCCGTGTTCCCAATCTGTGTTCGTAGGATTCCATGATAACAGCGTTCACTTATGGCCAGTTCGAAAGCATTGCGGCCGGCTGAGTGCTCCACTCCCGGCCGGCGTTCCCTGGCGCCGGCCACTGGTCCCGCGTGAGCGTGGGAACCCCACCGCCTGTCGCGGGTGATGCCGCCAGCTGACTACCGGCGGAGAGCGACCCGCCGCCGGCCGCGGCGCCCGACTTGCTGGGGACGCCGCTCGCTGGGGACGCCGCTCGGCGTCACGCTCCGGACCGACTGCCTCCGTTCGCACCCATCCGGGCGCACGAGTAGGGGAAAGAAGAGGGGACAATCGGCCATTTGGCCATGAAAGCCGCAGAACACCGTGCTATCTGGCGGAGAGGGAGGGATTCGAACCCTCGGTACCCAGAAGGTACAACGGTTTTCGAGACCGCCCCGATCGACCGCTCCGGCACCTCTCCAGGCGGGCCGGCCTTATACGGCGCCGGCAGCCTGCCCGCAACTGGCCGCGCCGCTGAACTCAGAACCGGTCCTTTTTGGCCCGCAGATCGGCAAACGTCGCGACATCCGGCGCGCGCAGGAACGGATTGGCGGCAAGTTCATCGGACAGCACGCGAGGGCACGCGTCGGCTGCCCGGCCGCGCGCTGCCGCCGGACTTCCGCCGCGCGCGCCACCAGCGCCTGGTTTCCCGGATCGACCGACAGCGCGAAACGCGCGTTGCTCTCGGTGTATTCGTGCCCGCAGCATACTTTCGTGGCCCCCGGCAGCGGCTGCCAGCTTGCGCAGGCTGGCGAACATCTCCGCCGCGGTGCCCTCGATCAGCCGCCCGCAGCCCAGGCTGAACAGCGTGTCCCCGCTCAGCAGCACGCCGCCGTCGGGAAAGTGGAAATTGATCTGCCCGCGCGTATGGCCGGGCGTGTCGATCACCTCGGCCGAGGCGCCGCCCAGCGCAACACGATCCCCCTCGCGCACCGCCTGGTCGAGCTTCGGCAGCCGGTGCGCATCCGCCGCGGCACCCACGACCGGGCAGCCGAAGCGCAACCGCACCTCATCGGTGCCGGCGACGTGATCGGCGTGATGGTGGGTCAGCAGGATCAGGTCCAGCCGGCCGCCGGCCCGCTCCAGCGCCGCGATCACCGGGCCGGCATCGGCCGGATCGACGATGCCGACGGCGCCGGTGCCGGTCTCGCGCAGCAGCCAGGCGTAGTTGTCGGTCAGGATGGGGACGGGCTCGGCGATGATGCTCATCGAAGAAGCGTAGCACCGGGCCACGCCACCGCAAGCCGCCCGGCGTGCTATAAGGCGGCATGGCGGCGGACGCGCACGCGGCGGCGGATTTCTACCGCACGGCCCGCGGGGCGGTGACGGCGCGGCTGCTGCGCGAGCGGCTGGCGCTGCTGTGGCCGGACCTGACCGGCCAGGCGGTGCTCGGCTTGGGCTACACCGCGCCCTATCTGCGGCTGTGGCGTGAGCAGGCGGCGCGCTGCGTCAATCTGACCCCGGCGCAGATCGGCGTGGCGCGCTGGCCGGCCGGCGCGCCCAACCTGACCTGCACGGCCGAGGAGGACGCGCTGCCCTTCGCCGACCTGGTGTTCGACCGCATCCTGCTGGTGCACGGGCTGGAGGCGGCGGACAACGCCCGCCGCATGCTGCGCGAGGTCTGGCGGGTGCTGAAGGATGACGGGCGGCTGCTGATCGTGGCGCCCAACCGCAGCGGGATGTGGGCCTATCTCGAGGCGACCCCGTTCGGCCACGGCCAGCCCTATTCGTTCGGCCAGGTGGGCCGGCTGCTGAGCGGGTCGTTGTTCCGGGTCGAGCGGCGGGATACCGCGCTGTATCTGCCGCCGAGCACGCACCGGCTGGTGTTGCGCACCGGCCCGCTGCTGGAACGGTCCGGCCGCCGGTTCGCTCCCGGCCTGGCCGGGGTGACGATCACCGAGGCGGTGAAGGATGTCTATGCGGCGATGCCGCTGAAGGCGGTGCCGCGCCGGCGGCTGGTGCTGGCGGAAGCGGCGTAGGGCGGAAAAGCGCAGCGCATTCCGCCACCCCAGGCTCGAAACATATTCCCGATGATCGGAGTTCGGAGCGGAAGGTCGAGCTTCCATGACTTCCACCTCGCCCACTCTGGCCGGCTTGGTTAACGGCTGCCGTCAAAGGGCGGAAAATCCGGCACGGTCTCTTTTGAGTTCTTCCAGGATTCCGGCAAGGCGAGGATCGGGCAATAGCGAAACCGCTGGGCTGTGGTCTTGGTACCGGCGATGAAGGCGTGCGAATTCGGGATGACGATCGTCCCTCGGTCGGAGTGCCAATGGCCATCGGTCTGTTCCTGGCAGCGCTCGGTCACGGTGTAGGATTTACCCAGGCGAGCGATCTTGGTGATCGCACAAAGATCGGAGCCGGCCTCGATTTCTGTGCCGGTGAACTGGATGATGGCCGCCTGGAACGCCTCGGCGCAAGGCACGTCGGAATTCCACGTAAAACCCGGGGTGAAGCGGCAATCGGGCGCCGGTGGACGAGGCCTCGACGGAAACCGGGGCGGAATGCGCGACTGTCGCGGTCGTCAGCAGGATGACTGCGAGCATGGCGATTCGGGTAGTCATGGTTTCGATCGTCCCAAGCGCACACAAATCCGCGCCGGCGCCGCATCGCTCACCCAGCACGCCGGATCGGTCTTGCTGCGGACGTAGACACCGGCCAGGCTGATGTTGCGGTTGCCGAGATTGACGAAGGCCGATGCGCGGCCGGGCGCCTCCATGACAAGCAGATAGACCGGCTTGCCCGGAGCGGTAATCTCAAAGCTGCCGTCCTTGTCGGTCAGCTTGAAGTCACAAGCGTAGCTGCCGTCATCGGTCGCCATGCAGTGGGCCGGCCTAGCCGCAGCCGTGCCGACGTTTGCCGCTACCAGCAGTCCCAGCACGAGGCGGCCAAGGTATCTGCTTATCATGGTTGTTTCCGGATTTCCTCAGCCGAGATGTGATCCTACCACGGTCTGCGCCGGCGGGCGCCAGAGCCAGCGGTCCGGCCCGTAACGAATTCATGTCAGCGCCGGTGAGGTGCCCGCCAGCATGCGGCTGCGAACTGGCTGCAAACTGCCTGCGAACCTTGGGAACTGGCCGGTTCAACGGAACCAGCGTATATGGCGTGCAAGACAGGCCAACAAGAAAAATCGGGAGAGCGCACATGGCGTCCAGCCGCATGACCTCCGGTCTGATAGGATCCGAGCCGCTTGTCCCCGGCAGCCCGCCGCACGGTGCTTGCCGGTTTCATCGGTTTCGCGGTCGATTTCTTCGACATCTATCTGCCGGTCCTCGCGCTGGCGCCGGTGATCGGCTATTTCGAGCCGCCCGGGCTCAGTTCCACGGCCAGCACCACGATCTATTTCTTCACCTTCGCCGCGACCCTGTTCGGCCGCCCCTGCGGCGCGGTGATCTTCGGCCACTGGGCCGACAAGATCGGCCGCCGGCGCACCACCATGATCAGCATCGTCGGCTTCGGCACCTTCACCGTCCTCATCGCCTGTCTGCCCGGCTATGCGGCGATCGGCATCTGGTCACTGGTGCTGCTGATCGTGCTGCGCTTCATCGACGGCGTGTTCATGGGCGGCGAGTACACCTCGAACAACACCCTGGCGCTGGAGATAGTGCCGAAGGACCGCCGCGGGTTCGTCGGCGGCGTGCTGCAAGGGGCGTTTCCGATCGGCTTCGCCCTGGTCTCGGCCGCAACCACTTTGATGCTGAGCGTCACCACCAAGGATCAGTACATGGCCTGGGGCTGGCGCATCCCATTCGTGTTCGGCGGCGTGCTGGCCTTCATCTTCCTGCTGTACTACCGGCTGGTGCCGGAATCCGGAATGTGGCTGGCCAGCGAAAAAAGCAGCACGCCGCTGAAGGAGGTGCTATCGGGCGTGCATCTGCGCAATCTGGGTCAGGTGTTCCTGATGATGTCGGGGTTCTGGCTGATCACCCAGGCCTCGGTGATCCTGCCGGGGATGATGATCCAGCATCTGCACGTGCCCAGCCGGATGACCTCGAACGGCTTCCTGGTCGGCAGCCTCGTGCTGTTCTTCGGCTTCGTCGGCTGCGGGCTGCTGAGCCAGATGCTCGGCCGGCGGCTGGTGATCGCAGTGTCCGGGGCTGGCGTGCTGACGCTGGGCTGCCTGCTCTATTACGCCACGGTGGCGAATGCGCTGGCTGGCGGCTCTGCGGTGCTGACCACGGCGATCGGCGCGGCGTTCTATGTGCTGGTGGTGTCGCCCTGGGGAGTCGTCACGACCTATATTTGCGAGCGGTTCCCGACCCAGGTGCGGGCCAGCGGCTACGGCATCGGCTACAGCGTCGCGGTGGTGATCCCGGCATTCGCCGGGTTCTATCTGCTCGCGCTGTCAACGGTGATGCCGTATGTTTATACGCCGCTGGTGCTGTTGGCGATCGCCGGCGTGCTGATCATCGCCGGGCGCGCTGATGGGGCCGGAAACGCGGCAGGTGGAGCTGCATCGGCCCGATCTGGCGGTGGGCCCGATGGGGGCGCAGCCGGCACCCGGAGACTGACGCAGCCGCGCACACTACCGAAATCGAGCTTCGGCTCTGATGACCACAATTGCCGGGCTCGCTGTTTCTATTGTGTCTCAATCAGGTCCTGACCGCAGCGTCGCCGACGGTGTTTCGCCGAATACCGACCGGTACTCGACCGAGAATCGGCCAAGTTCCCAAAATCCGAAACGGGTCGCGATGTCCGTCACGGATGTCTCGCCCGAGGAAGCGTGCCTCAGGGCGCGATGGGCCAGATGCAACCGCCGCAAAGAGAGGTAGCGTTTGGGACTCACTCCAAACTTCTCTTGGCAGCACAAGTTGAGCGTTCGCTGGGTTGCGCCGATCGCCTCGCACACCTCAGTCAAATGGAGCGGCTCATTTTCGTGGTGGTCCGCCAGCTCAAGCAATCGCCTGATAATCAGGCGGTGCCGCCGCTGCGCGGCAGTTTCCTCCCGCAGCTCGCCCGCGGTCAGGCAATCAACCAAGGCCTCCGTCAGGCATTCTTCCAAGCCCCGCGCCGCGTTTGGATTGGTGATAATCTCGGGCGCGGTCAGCGCGAGGTGGATGGCAGCCGCATGAAGGTGTTTGAGGCGCGCCCTGGTCGCTTCTGGCACCGTGACGGACACAACGTCTCGTTGGAACTTCACATCGCTTCCGGCCAGGGCAGCGGCCAGGCGCCGCAGGTCATCCTGCGGGAGCGACACGGACGCCAGTTCGGATGCGCAGTGCGTGGTTTGCCATGACGAGGTGTTGGCCATGAACAACCCCAGTTCGCTCTCCTGGAGTTCCGCGCCACGCCAGGTGATCGCTTGACATGCGGTGGTGCTGAAGAAGATCCCGGCCCGAGAGGTGCGGACGCACCATGTACGCGGCAAGCTCTCGCTTGCTTTCTGCATCCACAGCTGGCTCAGGGCGATCTTGAGGACTGTGCCGGCAAATCGCCCGGTTCGCGTAAGAAGATAATCTTCATTGGCCGGCCGCAGCACGCAGATCGTCCGGGTCCGTCGCATGGTGGACCGAGCTCGACGGCATAAAAGCTTCTCCCCGATCCATTATGGACGACTTGTTCACGCGGACGTGATCGTGTCAATGGTCGCGGTGACGGTGCGCATCTCACCCCACTGTGCGTTTTGTCAGATGGCCCGAACCGCGCCGTAGTGTTTCGGACGGCAGCTCCCCGAAATACTCGCGGTAAGAGCGTGCAAAGCGGCCGCGCTGGCGAACGCCATGGCGCTGCACCAGCTCGGTGACAGAGGCCGGACGGTCGCCACCGAGTTCCCAATGAACACGCTGCAATAGCAGCAGACGCAAATAGCGGTTTGGCCCGACCCCCAGATGAAGTTGGCAATAGTTGTGCATGGTGCGCGGCTTCAGGCCAACCAGCGCGCTGAGCTCGGCCAAGGATGGAAGCGCTTGAGGACGCGCGAGCAGGACGTCTTCAAACCGGGCCATGGCGTCGATGCGCGCCTGCTTGTTGCGCATCGGATGCTGCAGGGGTGGGCCGGCGAGACACTCCGTCACGGCCCCGATCAGCTCCTGCTCCAGGCCGTGCGCCGCCTGAGGGTCCGTTGGAAGCCTGATCTTCTCGGCTGTCGTGCGAATCGCGGCCGCACACAGCGTAGTGAGAGACCGGAGGCTTTCGGGCCGTGGCCGCCAATACGCGAGACCTTCGGGCAAGATCAGATCGGAGCCAAACGTGCGGCATCCGATTCGATGCAGGTAAGATTCAGAGCAGCAGAGGACCACGGAGCGGCAGGGGCCCGCGCTAACCCAGTGAAAACCGCGTATTGCCCGGACGGTAATCAGCTCTCCCGGCAGCCGGGAATATCCGGCGATTTGCTGGGAAACCGGGTACTTAAGAGGGAGTAACAACAAAACGCGGTTCGGCGGTGGGCGGATGAACATGATCCGTGCCGACCACTCCTCCAGGCCAAAAAGCCAGAGGTGCCGCAAGTCGATGCGGATGAGGCCGGCCCGGAACGGCCCGGTATCGGTGGTCACCAGAGTGCAACGGCAAGCATCATCAACCGCCTTCGCGAACTCGATCGGGTCGGTGACGAAGGAGGCAGTGCTTCCGGTCATGATATCGGAGGGGAAATTCCATCTGCGGATTAATCCTACTGAGTTGCAAACTGCCGGGTCTGACTGAATTTCGGCCTTGCTGCGACGCGGTTGCGGTATGGTACGGGAGAAGATTCGACCTTGCGGTGAGGGCAGGATGGATCTTCGCGACGGATCGGGGGCCGAAGCCCGGTTCAGAGACTATGCGGCCGGTTTGGCCTCGGTGCTGGGGCACGCCGATCGGGTCAGACCATTCCAGGACTACTGCATCGGACTGATCTCAACCGAGGGCCGCAAGAGCGTCGAACCGCTGGCGGCGGTGACCGCACCGGAGCGGACCGCAGCCCAGCACCAATCATTGCTGCATTTTGTGGCGCAGGCGCCGTGGTCGGACCAGGCGCTGCTGACCCGGGTGGGCGAACGGGTGCTGCCATCGATCACCTGCGACGAGCCGATCCAGGCCTGGATCCTCGACGACACCGGGTTTCCCAAGAAGGGCAGCCATTCGGTGGGGGTAACGCGGCAATACTGCGGCCAACTGGGCAAACAAGAGAACTGTCAGGTTGCCGTGAGCCTGTCGGTGGCGACCCATCGGGCCAGCCTGCCGGTGGCGTATCGGCTGTATCTGCCGAACGACTGGGCGGATGATCCGGTCCGTCGGGCCGCGGCCGGCGTGCCCAGGGACGTCAGGTTCCAGACCAAGCCGGAGATCGCATTGCAGCAGATGCGTCAGGCCCACGCCGATGGCCTGCCGGCAGCGGTGGCGCTGATGGACCCAGCCTATGGCAATGACAGCGTCCTGCGTGCCGGCATCACTGAACTCGGACAGCCCTACGTGGCCGGCATCATGCCCACCACAACGGTCTGGCGACCCGGCGAGATGGCGTTGCCGCCAGCCCCGTGGTCAGGCCGTGGCCGGCCGCCAACACGGCTCCGCCACGATGACGTGCATCGCCCGGTCCCGGCCAAGGCACTGGCCCTGGAACTGGCTGCCGATGTTTGGCAGCGGATCAATTGGCGCGACGGCAGCAACGCGCCATTGACGTCGCGCTTTGCCCGGTTGCGAGTGCGCCCGGCGCACCGCGATGCCAGCCGGAGTGAACCCGCGGCGGAGGAATGGCTGCTGATCGAATGGCCGGACGATGCCACCGAGCCCGATCACTACTGGCTCTCGACACTGCCCGCAGACATCGCCTTCGAGCGGATGATCGATCTCACCAAACTTCGCTGGCGGATCGAGCGCGATTATCTGGAACTCAAGCAGGAGGTCGGGCTTGGTCATTACGAAGGTCGTGGCTGGCGCGGCTTTCACCACCACGCAAGTCTGTGCATCGCCGCTTACGGATTCCTGGTCTCCGAAACGGAGACGATTCCCCCCTCAGGACCTGCCCGCGCCTGGCGCGGCCGGCGACCTGCCGTTCCCGAAGGCTACCGGCCCAGAGGATCTGCCGTTGCGTTCGCAACGGCACGTGCCGAATTCGATCGCCACGCTGCGCCTCCGCCTCGCACGAGCTCTGGTTCGCGTTCTGCCGCGGTGCCCATGCTGCGGTCAGCGGCGGCAGATGCCATCGCAGCGCAATGAGTGACGCAGTAGGATTAACTGCTGTCTATGCAGTTTTCGCAGATTCAGACATTACGAAGCTGCCGGTAGACGCCCGCGTTGAAACGCCCCTAAGGCGGCTACTCTTTTCGGTTTTTGCTAAAAGTGCATAGCGCGCCGGAGCCGACGCGCCTAAGCGGGTCTGCCCACGACGACAGGCTCATTCCCAGGGGAATTGATGATGCGATATCTGGCCCTACTGGCTGCTTGCTCTATGGCAGCATCGAGCCCGGCGATGGCCCAGGCTCGGCAGACCCCTCCCGCGTCCGCAGCCCAGGAGGCCACCGATCCGGCGCAGGCCAAGGCGCTGCTCATGCGCATGGCCGAATACCTGGCCAAGGCCCAGGCGTTCTCCGTAACCGTGGATGCCAGTTATGACGTGGTTCAGGGCTCCGGCCAGAAAATCGAGTTTGGGGAGGTTCGCCGAGTTCTTCTGAACCGCCCGGACGATCTGCGAATTGATGTGGAGAAACGTGACGGTCTGAAGACGCAGATCTTCTTCGACGGGAAGGACCTGACGCTCTTCAACCCCGGCGAAAACGTCTTCGCGCGGCTCACGAGACCAGGCAGCGTGGATGAAATTCTCTATTATTTCGTCAAAGACTTACAGACGCCCATCCCCTTGTCGCTCCTGCTGGTGACGGCGCTGCCGCAGGAAATGGAGAAGCGGGTGACCGACATCGCCGTCGTGGGCCACGAGACGCTCGCCGGGAAACCGACCGAGCATCTGGCCGCGCGAACGGATGACCTCGATTTTCAGGTCTGGATGGCCACCGGCGACGAGCCAGTCCCGCTCAGGATCGTTCTGACCTACAAGCATGCGGCGGGACAACCGCAGTTCTCCGCCATGCTGAGCGACTGGAATTTCCATCCACAGATTGACCCGGCGGCATTCGTGTTCGTCCCCTCTGCGGGCGCGGAGTCCGTCGCGTTCATGGTGCCTGCCCCGAACAGCCCAGGGCGAGCAGGATCAGGAGATAGGCAATGATCGTCCGACCTGGATTTATGCGGGGATGCTGGCCGCAGTGCTTGCGTTCCTGATGGTCGTGGCCGCGAGCACGGACGGGCTGGCTCAACGTGGTGGCGGTGGGCGTGGCGGCGGAGGCGGTGGCGGCGGTGGCGGCGGACGGGGCGGAGGCGGCGGCGGAGGCGGAGGTGGTTTCTCCCAGCAGGGTCCAGCGGCCGCTGGTAGCTTCGGTGGTGGCGGTGGCCGGTCGCAGGGGTCGGCGGGAGGCCGCGGCGGCGCCTCCGGTGCCCAAACATCACGAGGGCAGACCGCGCAGGGGCGACAGAGCACCACGACACAGAACCAGGGTCAGCGCCAGTCGACGGCCACAACGAATTAGGGTAACCGGCTAGGCGCGTCCTCCGGGCGTCAGGAGACTGCCAGCAGCAATCCGAGCAACCGCCAATCGACGGCATCAAGCACGACGGGCAGCAATCAGGCCAATCGTCAGAGCTCGGCTTCAAGCAATCAGGCGGATCGGCAGTCGTCCGCCAGCAGCGCGCAATCGTCACGCCAATCGACAGCGACATCAGCGCAATCGACCAGATCGTCGACGGTTAACTCGACGGTGAACACGGCTGCTAACAACAACTACTACGCGCCTGCCTATGGCGCCCATCCTTACGGCGGCTATGGCTATGCGTCTAATCCCGTCGCCACGACCGCCGTCGTCGCGGGGACGTCCGCCGTCGTCGGCGCCGCCGTAGCCACCGCGGCCACTCCTGCTCCCGTTTACACGACGCCTAGCGTGACTGCCGTAGCGACATTACCCTGCGCGGCCACGCCAGTTCACGTCAATGAAGTTGGATTCTACCAGTGCGGATCAACCTGGTTCACGCGCGCTTATATCGGCGGAAGCGTGGCGTACGTGGTCAGCACGCCACCGCCCAGCTACTGAGCGATCGAGCTTTAGATCGCCGCATCGCGCCCTGCAACGGAGAAGGCAAATGGCTGACGAGAAGCGCGACGATCCAAAGCCGCGCGCGGCCGAACCGCCGAACGAATCCTTGTTAAACCGGCGCGGCGCCTTCCGAGGGCTTGCGGCGGCCGCGGCGGCGGCCACCGGGGCCGTGGCAGGTGCAATCCCGAAAGAAGCGGAAGCCGCTGAAGACCTGACGTGGTGGCGCGAGGTCAAGAACCCCTACGGAGGCGGTCCGAACACCGGCATTACGCTGCCGCCCTATTATAGACCCACCCCGTCGGTGGAGAACGCCAACACGTTCTTCCCGGGTGTCGAGGATCTTGGCTCCGACGAGATGCGCATCTCGTTTATTGGCAGCTCGCCGGTACCACCGACCCGCAACCAGGCGGGCACCGCGATCATGGTCGAGCTGGGCAACGGGAAGCGCTTCTTCTTCGACCTCGGCCCCGGCTGTATGCGCAACATCGTCGCCCTGCAGGTTCCGCTGCAGATGGTGAACGACATCTTTATCACCCATCTGCATGTGGATCACTATGGCGAATTGCCCTACATCTACGGCTTTGCGGCCTGGATGGCGCGCTGGAAGCCGCTCCGTGTTACTGGGCCCTCGGGTCGCACGCCCAAGGATGGCATCAAAGCCATGATCGAGGGTATGCAGATGATGACCCACTGGCACACGGATAGCTTCAACTGTTTCCCAATTGGTGACGGCTACGAGGTCGAGGTCAACGAGTTCGATTACCAAGATGACAACGGCGTCTGCTACGACCAGGACGGCGTGGTCATCAGGCATTGGCGCCGGGCCCACGGCAAGGATGGCGCTTCGGCCTATCGTCTTGATTGGAACGGTCTTTCCTTCGTGTGGACGGGCGATGGCCGGCCGGATGCCAACACCGTGAAGTTCTCCAAGGGCGTGGACGTTTTCGTCACGGAACTGCAGCCCGACACGATGAACATCCAGGCTCTGAAGTTCGGCTTACCAACTATCCTCGGCACTGCCACCATCGATGCCGCTCACACGGTCCACTATGCAACGGGGTACATGTTCAAGCAGGTGCAGCCGCGCCTCGCCATGGCCACGCACCTGGCCTACGACGAGGAAATGGTCCCTGAAATGGTGGCGGGCGTGCGCACGCACTGGGATGGCCTGTTCCAGTTCGGCGCGCCGGATGGTGTGGTGGTCAATGTCACTAAGAAGGCCATCTGGACCCGCAAGGCGGCACTGCCCGAATCCACGAACTTCGCGCGCCCCTCGAAGAGCGAGGCGATGGAGTTTTTGACATCAGCCTCACCCATACCACCATTGATTTTCCCGAATCCCCGGTACGTTTACACCGACCTGGAAGGGCCGGTCCCGCGCAATCTGGAATACGACGCGAAGCTCTACTATCCGCCGGATGTCTATCGGAAGCCCGATCGGGTTTTTCCCCAAGAACTTCAAGATCGACCTCAAGCAGATGCTGCGCGACAAGGTGGTTTCGAAGATCAAAGCGGTATTCGGCTCCGATAATTGAGGTCGCGTCGTAAATGGGGGTTTCTTGAGTCTAGGACTGGATCGCCGTTGCCGTTGCCGTGGTGACGTTCGGGTGCGGACTTCTCGGCCTGCTCATGCAGCGGTGGCCGCCAGAGGCTCACATGTCCGGCGACACGCGGGACCTCATCAATCGGGTCACTACCCTCCTCGCGACCATGACGGCCCTGGTTCTTGGGTTACTAATCGCCTCGACAAACAACTTCTACAACACTCAGAAAGACGGACTGGAGGTAATGGCTGCCCGGCTGCTGCAACTCGCCGGCGTGCTGCGCCGCTCGGCCCCGAGGAAAAGCCAGTTCGCGATCTGCTCAAGGAAGCCGCAATGAGGACTTACGAGGAGGATTGGGGAAGAGGGAGCGAGACGCCTCCGACCGTCGCGGAGGGAGAAGCCGCAATAGACACTTTAGCCACCTTGCCCGACGCGCTTGAGCCGACGACAGCCGAACAGAAATACTGGCTTTCAAGGGCCGCGGATATCGCCTCGTCCATTGCAGACCAACGGCTGCTGACGACGCTGCAAATTACGAATTCGATATCCTGGCCGTTTCTGACCATTCTGGTGTCATGGACCCCACTATTGTTCTTCGGATTCGGCATCACCGCCCGCCGCAATGCGACAGCCATCGCTACGATGGGGAGTAGGCGCGTTTGCGGTGGCGATCGCAGTATTCCTGATCATCGAGCTAAGCCATCCCTATAGCGGCTTATTCCGTATGCCACCAACTCCGTTGCCGGCGATCAACGCCCTCGATAAGTAGCCGTCTAACCTTTGGGATTCTCAGACTGAGACACTACCCATCAAGGACACCTAAAGGAGATAACCGCCGTGAAGCAAAGTTGGCTCAACACGACCCAGGATATCAAGTGGGAGCGCAGACGTTCAGCTACGCGCTGTTCTTCATGACGGACTCCTCACTCAATTACCTGGAAAAAAGCGACGGCTGGTCTGTTGGCTCCGGCCCGAGCGTAGTGGTGTTGAACAAAGGCGCGGCTGCCAGCATGACCAGCACGACTCTGCCCCAGGACGTGTATGCAGTCCCATTCGGTCAGAAGGGCCTGATGGCCGGGGTTGGTATCGAAGGTTCGAAGATTACGCGTGTCAACCCGAGCTAGTAGGCATCATGCACACGGGATGCTGAGTTCAGGAGATATCTCATGAGACCGGTCGTCGTTGTCTTTGTCGCGATCCTCGCTGTGTGCACTGCGATGAGTGGAGCGGACGCTGGCGTCTATTGTACGCGCGCGGGCGTGCCGAAAGGATGCGTCGCGAGGCCCGGGGCAGGTGCGGGCGGAGCAGCCGCAGGTGCCGGCGCAGGGGCACGCGGAGCTGGGGTCACGAGGGGTGCAGGTGCGGGTGGACCAGCTGCGGGTACAGGCGCAGGTGCACGCGGCGCCGGGGTCACGGCGGGTGCAGGCGCAGGTGCCGCCGGAGCCGGTGCTGGCGCCTCACCCGGAGCCACCCCCAACACGGGTGGACCCCAGAGAGCGGGGGCGCGATGACTCGCAGCACCGCGAAACAGAGGCGTATCCGATCGGTGTCGGATAGGTACTCATTGAGGCGGCCAATGGTAACGCGCGAAACAGGGTAGGAACCATGACAAATCGCGACAAGATTGCACCGACTCGGCCCGATCCGCCATGACTGCCGCTGACAAAAATTCCGCCCCAATCACCATCCTGACCGGATTCCTCGGCGCTGGAAAGACAACCCTCCTCAATCGCATTCTCAACGGCGACCATGGCCTGCGCGTAGCGGTGCTGGTAAACGACTTCGGCTCTATCAACATCGATGCCGACCTTGTCGTAGGGGTCGAAAGCGATGTGATCAGTCTTGCCAACGGTTGCGTGTGCTGCTCGATTCGCAGCGACCTGCTCGAGGCTGTGATACGTGTGCTTGATCGCCCGGAGCGGCCGGAGCATGTGCTGCTGGAAGCGAGCGGCGTGGCCGATCCGGCCGGCATCCTGGTCACCTTCAACGACGAGGCGCTGCGCCACCGCATCCGTCTCGACAGCATCACTTGCGTGATCGACGGGGAGCAGGTGTTTGCCCATCAGGATCAGCCCTTTGTCGTCCGCCTCAAGATGATGCAGATCGCTTGCGCGGACATGACGATCTTGAACAAAGTGGACCTCGCCGGACCGGAACAGATTGCCAAGGTGCATGCCTGGCTCGGCGACCATTTCGGGCGGTTGCGGGTGTTCGAGGCGAGCCACTGCGATGTGCCGCTGGAATTGCTGCTTGGTAACGGGCGCCTCGGCCCCGCTGCAACAGTCGGCGACCCCACACGTCACGTTTGTGGTCACACCAACTGCACGGACCACGGCGACTTGCACGCGCATGACCACGAATCCCCATTCGCCACCTGGAGTTTCGAGACGACCCAGCCGGTATCGCTTGACGCGCTGAAGGAAATGGTGCGGCGCGAGCTCCCCGCCTCGGTGTTTCGCTGCAAGGGTATCGTCTATGCCACAGAAGCGCCGGCGCACCGGGTGATATTGCAGGTTGTCGGACGGCGCACGGACATCTCGTTCGCCGATGCCTGGGGTGACGCGGTTCCGCGCACACGCATCATCGCAATTGGTGCGCTTGGCGCGCTGAACGCCCCCGACCTGCATGCTTTGTTCGATCGCTGTTTGGCCGCCGTCGACGGTCTCGCATGACGTACCCGTCACGGCGCCGCTTCGAGTCAATCTCGTCCACTGGGGAGTTCTGAGTTATGTGTTCTGAGTGCGAAAGCGTTACGCGGCGTAGGTTTTTGTCGTTTTCCGCGGCGGGTATTGCTGCTGCTACCTTCCTGGACGCAAGCGCGGTTCCTTCGGGTGCCTTTGCCGCGACGCAGGTCACCGCGGACGAGGCGCTTGGGAAACTGAAGGCCGGCAACTCAAAGTTCGTGAGCTCACCTGAACAGTGCATATCGGATCTGGCGCAGCAACGCGCCGGCTTGGCGGCGGGACAATCGCCGTGGGCGACAATCCTAACCTGCGCGGACAGCCGCGTCGCGCCCGAACTGATTTTTGGCGGCATGGACCTCGGCGAATTGTTCGTAGCACGTAATGCAGGTAATACGGCGAACACGGCAGCCCTGGGCACGATCGAATATGGCGCCGAACATCTTGGTGTGCCGTTGATCGTCGTTCTAGGTCATGAGCGCTGCGGTGCCGTCTCGGCTGCCTGTGAGGTGGTCGAAAAGCACGTGAAGCTGCCAGGTTTCATCGCACCGATGATCAATGCGATCGTGCCTGCCGCTCGGGCGGTTCATGGCAAGCCAGGTGATTTCGTCGATAATGCAGTTCGCGAAAATGCCAGGCGTGTCGCTGTTCAGATCTCTTTGCAGAGCAAGATCGTCAAACACCTTGAAGATGCCGGCAAGGTGAAGGTTGTCTACGCTCGATATGACCTCGACAGCGGCGTGGTGGATTTTCTGGGGTAAACAGCTTGTTTTAGTAGCCTCTCTGAGTTGCGGTCTAGCCGATTTCGATGTGCCTGCGCCCCAGCCAAACCGACGTCGTGAGGAAGCCTTTGATGTTTCACAAGACTTATATGGCGACCGGTCTGGCGGAGCCGGTT
This sequence comes from uncultured Pseudomonadota bacterium, assembly GCA_963764525.1. GTDB lineage: Bacteria > Pseudomonadota > Alphaproteobacteria > Acetobacterales > Acetobacteraceae > DATDIC01. Next base: position 125,757 of record CAVXTC010000009.1, read on the forward strand.
TCCGGGAGACCATGGGGGCGTGCGGTATTCAGCACCTGGGCGGCGTTATTGCTGCTGCTTGCCGGCTGCGCCACTCCGATCCAGGTCGATCGAGTCGGGGCAAGCGAGGTGCAACGCAAGCTGACAAGCAACGTCATCTCCACTGGCGAAATCAGTCCCGACTCTCAGATCGTCCTGCAGCAACGGGGACTATGGCAGTTCTATCAAAGTACCCCGGAGGCGGCGATCGCCCTTCTGCACCGCAGCGTCACAACGGGGCCACCCGACCGGGGCGTCCTATTTGCGCTGGCCGAGATGTCGTTTCGTCGCGCCCGGGACACCAGAGATCAGCCCGATTATCTAGCAGCCACCATTTATGCTTTCGCATTTCTGTTTTCGAGCAACCCGGCACAGCGTCCCAGTGAGTTCGACCCGCGCGTCCGAACCGCCAGCGATATCTATAATCGCAGCCTGACCTCGGCGTTCGAAGCACCCGAGAGTTCGCTCGTTACGCTGCAGTCAGGCACGTTCGCCCTTCCGTTCGGCACGATCAATATCACGTTCAATCACCAAAGCGCCCGCTGGGGAAATCTTGTCTTGTCTGATTTCACGCCAGCCCACGAGCTGCTCGTCCACGGGCTCCGCAGCGACTACACCCAGCACGGTCTCGGGGCTCCACTGGCAGCGAAAACCACTTCCACTGTTAATGAGACAGGCTTTCAAGTCGAGCCTAACGTAAAGGTGCCGGTAACGGCGCTGCTTCGGGTCGATCTCGCCGGACCCGGGCTGGCTGACGGAAACCTACAGGGCAGGATCGACGTCTATCCGGCCTTTGAACCGAGCGCCATTGAGATTGACGGCGAATCGGTGCCGCTTGAGGCCGATACAAGCGCGGCGTTCGCGTACAGCTTCAGCGACCCAAAGGTTTGGGAAAGCAAATATGCCGGGTTCCTCGACGGCGACTTCTTCAAACAAACGGCCTCGCAGCTCGTCAGCCTTGAGCCGTATCGACCAGATCAGATACCGGTTGTGTTCATCCACGGGACAGCATCCAGCCGCGGCCGCTGGGCCGACCTGATCAATGACCTGCAAAGCGATCCGGTGATCCGCGAGCATTATCAGTTCTGGTCGTTTTCTTACGCGTCGGGCAGCCCCACCGCCTTCTCTGCCTTGCAACTACGGACAGCGATCGAAGAGGCTGTCCACAAGCTCGATCCGCAAGGCAATGATCCCGCGCTGAGGCGAATGGTCCTGATCGGGCAAAGCCAGGGTGGCCTCATAGCAAAGCTGCTCGTGATCGACAGCGGGTCGCGACTCTGGGACTTGTCGAGCAGGGAACCGCTGGATCAGCTGCGCATATCCGCAGAGACTCGCGACCTGCTGCACGAAGGGCTGTTCGTCACGCCCGTGCCGGAGGTGCGACGCGTCATCTTCATTGCGACGCCCCAGCGTGGCAGCTTCATCGCCGGTTCCACGATCGGTCAGCTTATGGCCAGCTTTGTCACCCCACCATCGCGCCTCACGGCGGCCTTGCGCGACGTCACCGAGGACAACCCGAACGCTCTGAAGGTCCATATGGGGCCGTTGCAGTTTGGCAGCGTGTCGTTTATCACTCCTGGCAGCCCCTTATCGGCGGCGCTCGCCGCAATACCCGTCTCTCCCAACGTCGCCGCCAACTCGATCATCGCCGTGCAAGGCAACGGTCCGATCCAAAGCGGCAACGATGGCGTCGTAACCTATCAAAGTGCCCACCTCGACGGGGTGAGTCGGAGCTTGTCGTGCGCTCCGGACATTCCGTGCAAGGCGACCCGCAAACCGTAGCGGAGGTGCGCCGTATCCTGCTGCTTCACCTCGCAGAGGCCTGCCCGAATGGCTGTCCGCTCATCACCCCGACGACCCGCCAATCACTCAGTTCGACCCTCGGGCAAGGTCTTCCAGCAACCGGGCGCGATCGTAGTCAGCCATGCCGGGGATCAAGCGAAGTGAAGCGGACCCTCGGCACGACTCGCCCGGTGGATCGGCTTCGCTCTCCTGGCGGCTGCCATCCTTCTGGTGGGAGCCTGGTGTTCTCTGGCGGTCTGGTTCCGAGGCATTGGCGGTGAATCCGTGCGCGACCTGCTTGCCGGAGCAACGTTCCTGCTGGCGGCGGTGACCGTGGGCTGTCTTGCGACGTCCTGGCGATGGCGTGCCTTTACCTTCTATGCTGCAATGATCGCCGTCATTCTCGTCTGGTGGTCCACAATCACGCCATCGAACGGTCGGGACTGGAGTCCCGATGTCGCTCGCAGCTTTACGGGCACGATCGACGGGGATCGTCTTGTGGCCAACAATGTGCGCAATTTCACCTGGCGCAGCGACAGCGACTTTGATCAGCGATGGGAAACGCGGACCTACAATCTGGCGCATTTAACCGATGTCGATTTGATCATGTCCTACTGGGGCAATGAGGCGATTGCCCACACAATCGTCAGTTTTGGGTTTGATACTGGCCCCAGGCTTGCGTTTTCAATTGAAACCCGCAAGGAGCGCAAAGAGGCTTATTCGACGATCGCCGGGTTCTTCAAGCAATACGAACTGGCGATCGTCGCGGCTGATGAGCGCGATGTCGTGCGTGTCCGCAGCAACGTCCGCGGAGAGGATGTTCGGATCTATCGTCTGCGGATAACGCCGGCGAACGCGCGACTGCTTCTGCGGGAGTATGTCGAACAGGCAAACGATATAGCTCGCCGGCCGCGGTTTTACAACACGCTGACTGCCAATTGCACCACGCTGGTGTTCACGATGGTACGCTTCATCCATCCTGGGCTGCCAATGGATTACCGCGTCCTCCTCTCCGGGTATCTGCCGAACTATGCGTACAGCCTTGGCGCCACTGATACGACCATGCCCTTTGAACAACTTCGCGACCTCTCAAGGATTTACGACAAGGCGATACGTGCCGACGCCGATCCCGATTTCTCGGCAAAAATCCGCGAGGGGATTCCAAGACCCTGATGTGCCGCTTCCGCGGGAATGACGACGAAAGGGTCAGCCATTTCGGCTTTTTGGTATACGTGCACAACCGACGCAGCAGCTGGCAATCAGACTGACGCATTTTCGCATGACGGAGGGCAGTGCCTCCGCATCAAGCGCCGCGATCGGACGTGAAAAACCGTCAGCTTCGAGCCGGGCCACCCGCGCCACGTAAAGCTCGATCCTCAGCTCGAAATGCGTGAATCCGTGCCGCACCTGTCCCGCTCGACGCCATTCCGCCGGCATCGGCGCAAAATCCAGCGCTTCCGCACCCCAAGGCAATTCCCGCCATTCGGTGCCCGGCAGTTCCGTCATCCCGCCCAGCAGTCCATTCAACGGACGCCGCCGCAGCAGCACGCCGCCCTTGTGGTCCGTCAGCCAGAAATGCACCCCGTAGCGCACGGGCCGGAGCGGCTTTTCCGCGCGAGCCGGCAGCTTCGCCGCGATCCCCGCGCGCCGCCCGACGCAGCCCGCCATCCACGGACACACAACGCAGGCGGGCGAAGCCGGCGTGCAAACCGTGGCGCCAAGATCGAACAGCGCCTGGGCGAATTCGGACGGTCGCGCAATGGCATCCGGATCGGCTGCCAAGCATATCGGCCGCGACGCGGATCGCCGGCTTGGCCCCCGGCAGACGCCGCGGTGATCGCGAACACCCGCGCCACCACACGCTCCACATTGCCATCGACCGGCACGCCGGGCCGGCCGAAGGCGATCGCCGCAATGGCTGTCGCGGTGTATGGCCCGATCCCAGGCAGCCGGCGCAGCCCGTCCGCATCGCCCGGAAACCCGCCAGCTTCCACCACCGCGCGCGCACAGGCATGCAGGTTCCGCGCCCGCGCGTAGTAGCCAAGCCCCGCCCACGCCACCAGCACATCGTCCAATGAGGCCGCGGCCAACGCGGCCACCGTCGGGAACCGGCTGACGAAACGCGCATAGTAGGGTATGGCGGCGGCAACGGTGGTCTGTTGCAGCATGACTTCGCTCAGCCAAACCCGGTACGGGTCCGGCGTCTCGCCGGGCTCCGCACGCCAGGGCAGGCTGCGCCGGTGTCGGTCGTACCAGGCGAGCAAGGATGCTGCGGTAACGGGTGGGGCGATGACGGGTGGGACGATGACGGGCGCTGCGAGGACAGGCGAGGACACGGCAAGCGGTATGCAGGCAGCCGAACGGCACGTCTATGGCCCACGCCCGGTCGGCGCGCTGCTGCCGGGCATCACCCGCGCCACGTTCCGCCGCCAGTCGCCAGCCACCGCGCAGGTCATGATCGACTGGCCGGCGATCATCGGCCCGGCGCTGGCCGCGGTGACCGCGCCTCGGCGGTTATCCGCCGGCACACTCACGCTGGCCTGCAGCGGCCCGATCGCGATCGAGCTGCAGCACTTGGCCAACGAGCTGATCGCCCGCATCAACACCCATCTCGGCAGCCAGACGGTCCACCATCTGCGCTTCGTGCAGACCATGACGCCGCCGCTGCCGCCCACGCCGATCCCGCGCCCGACCCGGGTCGTCGAGCAGGCCGCAGAAGCAGCGGTCGCAAACCTGCCGCCTGGTGAATTGCGTGACGCCCTGGTCGCGCTCGGCCGGGCGGTGCTGACGCCGACCCGACGTGTCCGTGAACCTGGCAACGTGTAGGGCGGAAAAGCGCAGCGTATTCCGCCACCTGCTCCGGCGGAATACGCTGCGCTTTTCCGCCCTACCCGACGCCCTCGGGACCGGTGTGCCACGATGCCACAAACAGAGGTCGCCATGCCGATACAACGCCGCTGCTTGCTATCCCTTGTCGCCGCCGGGCTCGCCGTGCCGACCCTCGCCCGCGCTCAGACGTCCGGCAGTGGTCCGGTCGGCGCCACGCAGGTGCAGATTGCGGCGTGGGAATCCGACCGCTCGCTCGGCAACCCGCAGGCCAAGGTCACGGTCGAGGAGTGGTTCTCGCTCACCTGCACCCATTGCGCCCGCTTCGCGCAGGAGACGTTCCCGCGCCTTCGCAAGGACCTGATCGATCCCGGCAAGTTGCGCTGGGTTTATCGCGACTTCCCGCTCGACCGGGTGGCGCTGACCGCCGCCATGGTGGCCCGCGCGCTGCCGCCGGACCGCTACGAGCCGTTCATCGGCGCGCTGTTCGCCAGCCAGGACCGCTGGGCCTTCGCCCACGGCGTCGATTCCGTGAAAGAACTGTGGAACATGGCGGCGCTGGCCGGCATGGACCGCGCAACATTCGACATCGCCAGCACCGACACGGCCTTGCAGACCTGGATCCTGGCGCAGCAGAGCGCCGCCGAAAAGAAATATCAGATCGAACTCGACTCCGAGCTTCGTGATCAACGGCAAGAAATACGCCGGCGAGATGAGCTACGACGACTTCGTCAAGCTGCTGCCGGACATGTCCTGACACGGAGCCAGTCTTGCCGATCCGCTTCGCCCGCCTTCGCATCGCCGGATTCAAAAGCTTCGCCGAGCCGGCCACGGTCGAGATCAATCCCGGCCTGACCGGCATCGTCGGCCCGAACGGCTGCGGCAAATCCAACGTCGTCGAAGCCCTGCGCTGGGCGATGGGCGAGGCGAGCGCCCGCAGCCTGCGCGGCGGTGAGATGGAGGACGTGATCTTCGCCGGTACCGCCGGCCGGCCGTCCCGCAACATCGCCGAGGTCACGCTGACGCTGGACGAGGCCGAAGGCGCCGCGCCTCCGCCGTTCCACGAGCAGCCTGAACTGGAGATCATCCGCCGCATCGAGCGCGGGACCGGCAGCGCCTATCGGATCAACGGGCGGGACATGCGGGCGCGTGACGTGCAGACGCTGTTCGCCGACCTGGCGTCGGGCGCGCGGGCTTCGGCGATGGTCAGTCAGGGTCGCGTCGGCGCGCTGGTCAGTGCCAAACCCGAAGACCGCCGGGCGGTGCTGGAGGAAGCGGCGGGGATCACCGGCCTGCACGCCCGCCGGCACGAGGCGGAGCTGAAGCTGCGGGCCGCGGAGGCGAACCTGTCGCGTGCCGAAGACCTGCGCGGGCAGTTGGAAGCGCAACTTGCCGGGCTGAAGCGGCAGGCGCGCCAGGCCAGCCGGTACCGGAACATCTCTGGGGCGATCCGCCAGGCGGAAGCCGAGCTGCTGGCGATTCAGCGGGCTCGGGCGGAAGCCGCACGCGCCGAGGCCCAGGCGGCGTTGGAGGCTGCTCGGCAGGCGGTCAGCGCGGCAACCGAGGCGTCCCTGGCGGCCGGCGGACGCGCCACGGAACTTGCGGCCGGGCTGCCGGCGCTGCGGGAAGCCGAATCCGAGGCGCGGACGGTGCTGGAGCGGCACCGCATCGCGCAGGAACAGATGGCCGCCGAGGAAGAACGCGCGCGCGCCGCGCTGGCGGATGCGGAGCGGCGTTTCGCTCAGCTCGGGCGGGACCTGGACCATGCCCGGCAGCTCAGCGGCGATGCGATGTCGGCGGACGCACGGCTGGCGAACGAGGACGCCGCCCTGGCGCAGGCCGAACTCGGCGCATCCGGCGCGGCTGCTGGCGGCGGAGCAAGCGGCCACCGAAGCTGCCGACAGCGCCCGGCTGGCCGAGGCAGCGGCCAACCGGGCCACCGAAGCGGCGGCCGAATCGGCGGCCCACGCCCAGGCGGCGGCGCAGGAATTGGCCAGCGCCGAACAACGCGGCCGCCGGCTGGCCGAACAGCACGCACGGGTTTCGCACGAACGCGACAACGTGCGCGCCCAACTGATCGACCCGGCCAGGCTGGAAGCCGCAGCGGCCGAGCAGGCCGAGGCGGAGGCCGCGCTGACCGCCGCCCGCACGGCGCTGGAACTGGCGGAGCAGCATCGCGTCGGGGCCCAGACAGCGCTGAGCTATGCGCGCAGCCGGCAAACCGCCGCGGAAGCCGTACGCGCCCGGCTGGCCGCCGAGGCGCGCGCCCTGGCCGAGGTACTGGCGGTAAAGGACGGCGAACGCTGGCCGCCCATGGTCGATGCGCTGAGCGTGCCGGCCGGGCTGGAAGCCGCGCTCGGGGCGGCGCTCGGGGAGGAACTGACCTCGGCGGCGGATCCTGCCGCGGCCCGGCATTGGCGGGAACTGCCGGCGCTCGATCCCTCCCCTGCCCTGCCCGATGCTGTCGAGGCCCTGGCGGGATTGGTGCGCGGTCCGGCGGCGCTCGGACGCGCGCTGTCGCAGATCGGCCTGGTCCCCGACGAAGCGGCTGGCGATGCCGCTCAGGCGCGGCTGGCGCCGGGCCAGTGCGTGGTGTCGCCGGCCGGGGCGGTCTGGCGATGGGACGGCTACACGATCCGCGCCGGCACCCCGACGGCCGCGGCGGTGCGTCTGCAGCAGCGCAACCGGCTGACCGGCCTGCGCGCTGAGCTTGCTGAGGCCGAAGCGGCGGCTGCCTCGGCCGTTGCGGTGCGCGATGCGGCCGAAGCCGCGGATCGCGAGACCACCGCGGCGGAACAGCGGGCGCGTGCGGGCCGCCTCGGCGCGGAACAGCGGACCGAGCGTGCCCGCGGGGCCGCGGTTCAGCTTCGGGTCCAGGCGACGGCCGCGGCGGCGCGTCTGGCGGCCGTCGAGCAGCAGCTTGCGCATATCGCGCCGGATTGGGCGGAGGCCGAAGCCGCGCTGATCCGCGCCCGGTCGGTCCAGGCGGCGCTGCCCGACCTGACTGCCCTGCGCGCGGCACTGGAGCAGGCGCGCGCGGCTTTGGCCTCGGCGCGCTCGCGCGAGACCGGCGCTCGGACCGAGCGGGACACCCTGGCCCGCGAGCAGGCGGCCCGCGCCGCCCGACGAGACACGATCGCCCGGGAGCGTGCGGACTGGCACGAGCGGGCGGCCGATGCGGCGGCCCGGGTGGCCGATCTGTCCGCGCGGCGAGCCGAGGCAGAGGCGGAACATGCCGCGCTGGCGGCGGCTCCGGCACAGGCGGCGGCCCGTCGGCTGGAAGCGCTTCAGGCGCTGGAAGCGGCAACTGCCGGTCACCGGCAGGCGGCCGCGGTGCTGGCCGATGCCGCGAAGGCGTCGGCCGAGGCGGACCGGGCGGCCCGATCGGCGGAAGCAGCGGTGTCGGCGGCGCGCGAGGACGCGGTGCGCGCCGAGGGAATTGCGGCTCAGGCCGATCACGCCTGGGGCAGCGTGGCGGAACGTGTCCTGGAGCGGCTGGGTGCCAGCCCGGTGCTGCCGGACGTGCCGGCCGAGCTGGGACCGGAGCTCGAGGAGAAGGCTCGCCGGCGGTACGAACGGCTGGTGAAGGAACGCGAGGAGATGGGCCCGGTGAACCTGCGGGCCGACGTGGAGGCCGACGAGGTCGAGAAGCAGGCCGCCGCGATCGAGCGGGAGCGAGAGGAGATCGGGACCGCGATCGCCAAGCTGCGCGGCTCGATCGGGCATCTGAACCGGGAAGGCCGGGAGCGGCTGTCGGCGGTGTTCGAGCAGGTGGACCGAGGGTTCCAGGCGCTGTTTTCCCGGATGTTCGGCGGCGGGCGGGCGCACCTGGCGCTGGTCGGGTCGGACGATCCGCTGGAAGCTGGGCTGGAGATCTACGCTCAGCCGCCCGGGAAGAAGCTGGCGACGCTGTCGCTGCTATCGGGCGGCGAGCAGGCGCTGACCGCGCTGTCGCTGATCTTCGCGGTGTTCCGTTGCAATCCGGCACCGGTCTGCGTGCTGGATGAGGTGGATGCGCCGCTGGACGATGCGAATGTGGAGCGGTTCTGCGCGTTGCTGGAAGACATGGTGCGGGAGACCGAGACGCGGTTCCTGGTGGTGACGCACCATCCGCTGACCATGGCACGGATGGACCGGTTGTATGGCGTGACCATGCAGGAGCGCGGGGTGTCGAAGCTGCTGTCGGTTGATCTGGCCGCGGCGACGGACATGGCGGAGCCGGCGCGGATGGCAGCGGAATGAGGGTGGCTTGAAGGTTCCCCCTCCCCTTGTGGGAGGGGCAGGGGGAGGGGTTTCGTTCGATACGAGCCGCGATCTCGGAGCTTTGATAATAAGCCGTCCGTGATCGCCAAAGCAGGCAAGCTGTTTGTGAAAGACACGGCGCAACCGGACTTTTGCTGGTATTCAGGATTCCCGTGAAGACAACACACTCTCTCGCCGAGGCGGTTTCCCGGTTCGGCTTAGCTCTGAAGGCCAAACTGTCCGGCAAGGCGATCAGCGGTTCCCCTGAAGACCAACTGCGGGCTCCGATGGAGTCGCTGCTGCAGGACCTTGTGGCGGCACTCAATTTCTCGGTCGCTGATGTCGTCGCGATTGGCGAATCTTCGCTGGCCGACCTGAAGACACGGCCCGACTACGCCGTAACCCGCCAACATCTGCTGGTCGGATTCATGGAATTGAAGGCGCCGGGAAAGGGCGCTGATCCGCGAAAGTTCCAGGACAAGCACGACCGGGAACAGTGGGACAAGCTGCGGTTGCTGCCCAACCTAATCTACACCGACGGCAACTCGTTCAGCCTTTGGCAGAAGGGCGCTCTCGCAGGCGACATCGTTCGGCTGGACGGCTCGGTTGAAACCTCCGGCGCCGCGCTTGCCGCACCCCCTGGCCTGCTGCGGCTGTTCAAGGACTTCCTGCTGTGGGAGCCGATACCACCGAAAACCGCGATCCAGTTAGCGGATATCAGCGCGGGGCTGTGCCGTTTGTTACGGGACGAAGTGGTCGAGCAGATGGCGCTGGGCAGCAAGGCGCTGACGGGACTGGCGACGGATTGGCGCAAGCTGCTGTTCCCCAATGCAACGGACGAGGAATTTGCCGATGGTTACGCGCAGGCGGTCACCTTTGGCCTGCTGATCGCCAGGGCGCAGGGCATTCCGGTAAGTGGCGGTCTCGGCCAGGTCGCCGCGGCACTGACAAAGACCAACACACTAATCGGCAGTGCGTTCCGCCTGCTGACGGATGATGCCAACAACCAGGCCGCATTGAAAACCTCGCTCGCCGCCCTGTCCCGGGTGCTCGGGGTGGTGGAATGGTCGGTCATCAGCAAGGGCGAACCGGACGCCTGGCTGTACTTCTACGAGCACTTCCTCAGTGCCTATGACAACGAGCTCCGGAAACGCACCGGCTCTTACTACACACCGCCGGAGATCGTGACGGCAATGGTGCGGCTGGTCGATGAGGTATTGCGTGACGGCCGTCGCTTCGGTGTAGGGGCAGGTCTGGCGTCGCCGGACGTGACCCTGGCGGACCCGGCGATGGGGACAGGAACCTTCCTGCTCGGCGTGCTTCGGCGGATTGCCGAAACGATCGCCACAGATCAGGGGGCCGGTGCGGTGCCTGGCGCGGTGCGCGCTTCGCTGAACCGTATCATCGGCTTTGAAATGCAATTCGGGCCGTTTGCTGTCGCGCAGTTGCGGTTGCTGGCCGAGGCCGTCGATCTGCTGAGCGTGGGAAAGGTTAAACCTGCCGCGGCGAGTGTCCGGCTCAGGGTGTATGTTGCCGATACGCTCGCCAACCCCGATGAAGAAACCGACTGGATTCCGAACATCCTCAAGCCGCTGGCTGACTCGCGACGCGAGGCCAACGCGATCAAGCGGTCCGAACCTATAACCGTTGTGATCGGCAATCCCCCGTACAAGGAGAAGGCGAAGGGACATGGCGGCTGGGTGGAAAGCGGCAACCCGACACTGGGGGTAGCGGCACCGCTGGCGATGTGGCAACCGCCGGCGAACTGGGGAGTGGGCACTCACACGAAGCACCTGCGCAACCTGTATGTCTATTTCTGGCGGTGGGCCACGTGGAAAGTGTTCGGCGACAATGAGGCGGCGCCGAACGCGCAACTCTCGACGGAGCGAAAGGGTGTCGTGTGCTTCATCACCGTGGCGGGCTTCCTCAACGGTCCTGGTTTCCAGAAGATGCGCGCCGACCTTCGCCGCGACACCGACGAAATCTGGGTGGTCGATTGCTCGCCCGAGGGCCACCAGCCGGCGGTACCGACCCGTGTGTTCCAGGCGGTTCAGCAACCGGTCTGCATCGTGCTGGCGTCGCGGCTCGCCGGTACTGATTCGAAGAAGCCCGCGCGGGTGCGATTTCGTGCACTGCCCACGGGTCGGCGGGAGGAGAAGTTCGCGGCAATCGCGGCCTTGACGCTCGACAGCGCGGGATGGGTCGAGTGCCCCGAGGATTGGCGTGCACCGTTCCTTCCGCTGTCAACCGGACACTGGGCAGCCTTCCCGGCGCTCGAGGATTTCTTCATATACAACGGATCCGGGGTGATGCCGGGCCGCACCTGGGTCATCGCCCCGGATGCCGAATCGCTGCGGGAGCGTTGGAAGAAACTGACACACGAGACCAACGCTGAGCGAAAGGAGCGGCTGTTTCATCCTCATGGATCGATCGATGAACCCGGTGACAGACACGTCAACAAGGTGTTGTCCGAGGGCTTGCACGGACACGAGCATCGGCCGGTCTCATACCAACCGCCCTAACCACTGACCGATGCCCAATCGCGGGTACCGATTGACCTGATGCGGTCTGGGTCGTTGGCCAGAAACTCCCACGCCTTTCGGCATGCCTCGACAATGGCATCGTAAGTGTCCCAGACGACGGCGCACAATTTGTTGCCACGCAGGTATTCCCAGACATTCTCCATGGGGTTCAATTGCGGTGCGTAGGGAGGCAGCGGCAGCAAGGTAATGTTGTCCGGCACACGCAGCTCGCCGCCTCGATGCCAGCCGGCGCCGTCCAGAACCAACACGGCGTGCGCGCCGGCGGCCACCTGCGTGCTGATTTCCTTGAGATGCTCGTTCATCGCCGCGGTATTGACCGCCGGCATGATGATGGCTGCGCCGACGCCGCGCTCCGGGCAGATGGCGCCGAACAGATGTGCGGAGTCGTGGCGATTGTCCTTCACCATGAGCGGGCAACAGCCGACCGGTGCCCAGACGTAGGCATGGGTGCCTTTCTGGCCCACGCGGGCTTCATCCTGGTACCATATCTCGATTGGCAGGCTGCTGGCGATCGTGCTGCCGAGCAGCGCGGCCTTCACCAGGTCGCTGAAGTTTTTTTAAAAGCCTCCTGGGCCGCGGCATCGTGCTTCGGATGAAACGGACGTGGCTGCAAACGCGTCAGGCCCATCTTGCGCAGCCACTTGCCGATGGTTCGCTCGCTCACTGTGACGGTAAACCGTCGGGCCACCTGCTCGCGCAAATCGACGCAGCGCCAGCGCGCCACTTTGTCTTTCTCGGGGTCCGGACCTTTGACCGTCAGGGCCTTCAATTCCGCCAGTTGCTCCGGCGTCAGCAAAGCCGTGCGTCCACCAAGCCGTATCGAGACAAACCCTGCCACACCTTTCCCATTGTAACGGTGGACCCAGTCCCGCAGGGTTTGCCGGTCCATCCCCGATTGCTCCGCCGCCGCCTCCCGCGAATGGCCCTCAAGGATCAGGGCAATGGCCAACAGACGCCGCACCTGCGCGCCATCGGTGATCTTCGCCGCAAACCCACGCAGAGCAGCCGCCGTATGCTCTGTCCGGGTGATCTTGACCGCCGCCGCCATCGCCTGTCTCCGTTCGAGCCATTCCGTGAGCAGCGAATCGGAATGCGGCAGCGATTCCTAGCCCCCTCCCTGTAAGTCAGGGGTTGCGACGGTTGGTATCAGTCGCTTCTGATAAGAGACCGGTCATTGCTCCCGTACGCTACGGGTTTCGCTCCTTCGACCGGCAATGGATCATCCCGGACAACCGGCTTATCAATCGACCAAATCCAACGCTGTGGGAGACGCATTCAGCGAAGCAGGTGTATCTGACCGCGCCTCACGATAGGACGCCGAGCGCCGGCCCCGCTCTCACCTTTACCGGCTTCATTCCCGACCTTCACCACTACCACGGGCGTGGCGGACGCGCCTTCCCGCTTTGGTCCGATGCCGCCGGCAACCAGCCCAACCTACAGCCCGGTCTGCTGACCAAATTGTCCGAACTCTGGAAAATTTCGGTCACCGCCGAGGACGTCATGGCGTATCTCGCCGCGATCGCCGCTCACCCCGCCTACGTCGCGCGCTTCAGCAGCGATCTCGTGCAGCCGGGCATCCGGATTCCCCTGAGAGCAGATGTCGCGCTGTTCGCCGAGGCAACGAAACTCGGTGGGCAAGTCATCTGGTTGCACACCTTCGGCGAACGCTTCGCCGCGCCCCAGGAACAGCGCCCGGCCAACGCCCCGCGCCTGCCGGAAGGCATCGGGCCTCGCATCCCCGCTTCCGGCGCAATCCCGTCGGATGCCGATGCGATGCCCGATGCGATCTCCTACGATCCGGCGAAGCCCCGCCTTTCCATTGATTCCGGATACGTGGACAACGTGCCGCCGGAGGTATGGGCCTATCAGGTCTCGGGAAAGCAAGTGCTGACGCAGTGGTTCAGTTACCGCCGCCGCGACCGCAGCCGCCCCATTATCGGAGACCGCCGCCCGCCCTCACCGCTCGGGAACATCCAGCCCCGCGGATGGTTGGCCGAATACACGACCGAGCTGCTGAACCTCCTGCACGTTCTTGGTCGTCTCGTTCTACTGGAACCGGTTCAAGCGGAGCTGCTTGAGCAAATCTGCGAAGGGCCGTTGCTGCCCCAGAACGCAATCCGCATGGCGACCATGGTATCGCAAGTCCCGAGCGGGCCAAAACGCAAGGGCGGCAAGACACCAAACAAGCGCCAAATGAAACTTCTTGGCGAAGACTCATGAACGGTTCACCTTCGCTCGCAATGACGATCAAAATGGTGGGAGCCGAGGGCGGCTGGCATCATACCAGATGCCTGAGTGACTGATATAACAAGTGGCGGCGGTTCTGACCCTCGATCGTCATTCCCGCGAAAGCGGATTGCCCCGTTTTGCGGGGTTACGTTTCTGACGCAAACATCGACCGTCGAGCCACCCTGTGTCGCGTCCTGCAAGCGCCAACTGATCTCGTGGCGGTGGCCCAGGGGGTCTTTCAGATGCCGCATCATGCAGCCAGCCGCTGATGCGCTGCCGCCCCATCCCGCGGGCAGGGTCACCCGACAGCCACCAACAGGGACCAGACGAGACGTCAAAAGTTAAGCAGTCGTTGCCGCCAGATGTACATCGCGGCCTCGATGCTAACTCCAATGTACATCGGCCGAGGTGTTCATCCGGGGCGACGCAGACCGGTTGTACAACTGCATTCCGCAGCCGAACAGAGAATCGCTCCCGAGCCCGGCCGCTGCTCAACCCCCACAGCCGACCACCCGCACGTCATAGATCGGGTTCTGCAGCATCGACAGCCACGGCTCGTGCGCCAGCGACCAGCCGCGGAATCCCGGCTCCCCTTTGTGGCTGTCGGTGATCACCAGAAACGCCGCGGCATCGGCCGGCTGGTCGGGGGGCCGCACCACACAGGACTGCACCCCGATCGTTAGCGCGCCATAGCTCACCGACTGCCCCACCTTCACCGATAAATCCTTGGCCAGCGCGTCGATCTTGTCGAGCACCTGGATGTGCACCGAAGCCTGCGGAATCCAGGTGTTCGGATACCGGGGCGGTGACTCCGGCGCCGGCGCCGCGGCCTGAGGCTGCACCTGCGCGGTGCCCGCCGCCGTTCCTGCCGGCGCCGCTCCCGGCACCGGTGCCGGCACCTGTGCGGCCCCAGGCACCGCGGAACTTGGCGGGATCCCGGTCGGCGGCGGCAATGGCGTCGTGATGATCGGCGCCCCCGTCGGTTCACCCGGCGGTTCGCCAGTCGGTTCCGCGGTCCCCGCCCCGGTCGGCGTCTGAGGCCCCATCGGCAGTGTCACGCTGGGCGGTATCAGCGGTGTCGGCCCCCCGGTCTGGCTGGTCCCGCTCTGACTGGTCCGGCTCTGGCCCGTCGCCCCCAAAGGCCACAGCACCGCCGCGAGCAGCGCCACGGCACCACGCAGCGCCGTCCCCCTCATGCGCCGCGCGGTCGCTTCGGGCTCTCCAGCCGATCCACCATGCCGGCCAGAATGCGCCGCATCGCCTGCTCATCAACCCCGATCAGCACCGCGTCCTCGAACGCGTCCTGTAGCGCCTGGGCCAGTTCCGCGTGGTTTTCCGCCAGCATCTTCAGCTTCTCCCGGCAGGACACCGGCGTTCCGTCCGGCTGAGGCCATACCTCCGGGGCCGCGATCATGGCTTTGCTCCCTGGTTCAGCGGTCCCGCAGGCGACTGCCCAGCCGGGGCCAGCCCACCCGGGGTGTGCTGCCCCCCTTGCTGCCCCCCCTGCCCGCTCCCGCTGATCGCACTGACCATGTTCGTGGCACTGAAAATGAATTTCCCCAGCAGGTCCTGCAAACTGACCGAGCCCTGAGTGATGGTGATCGACTGCCCCGGTTTCAGCATTGCCTCATCGGCACCCGCCTGCACCGCCAGATAGGAGCCGCCGAGCAGGCTTTCGCTCGCCACCTCGATGCTGCTGTCCTTCGGAAGCTGCACCCCGTCGCGGATCGTCAGCGCCACCTGGGCAAGATAGGTCTTCGGGTCGATCGCCTCGCTGGCCACCGAGCCGATCTTCACCCCCGCCAGCCGTACGTCGGACCCCACGTTCAGTCCGGCGATGTTGTTGAACCGCGCATAAAGCGGGTAGCCAGCGCCCACGCTGGTCCGCCCGGAATGGGCGACGGCGTAACCCAGAAACCCGGCGGCCACGAGCAGCACCGCCAGTCCGGTCAGCACCTCGGCGAGGTTGCGGCGAGCCATCAGGCCTCGGGGGTCCAGGCTTCGTAATCGCCCGTCGAGGGCGCGCGCTGGCCGCCCTGGTAGTCGTGCCCGGGCGGACGGTAGCTCTCGGGCGTGCCGGTCAGGTTGGCGATGTGCGGCTTCATCCAGGGCCGGTGCAACAGCGGCAACGGCGCATCGGTGGTGTAATGCAACCAGGCGTGCCACTCCGGTGGGATTTTGGTGGCCTCCGGCACGCCCGCATAGGCGACCCAGCGGCGTTCGCGCAGGCCGGCGCGCGGCCGGCGTTCCCGGTAATAGATATTGCCGTAAGGGTCCGCGCCGACGCGCAGGCCCTTCAGCATGGTGAATAGCCGGGTGCCGATATCCATGCCGGGCCATATACGAAGCTCTTCGCGCCCGGTCCACCCGTGGCCCGGCAATTCCGTCTTCCACAGGATTTTGTGGTCTTAATCGGTTTGGACCGCAAAATATGCTTCCACCCCCGCTCCGATCGCCATAGCATGCACCCATGAAATCACATCGCGCGTGGCACGGCGTTCGGATGCGGCAGGTCGCGGCGGGGGCCGACCCGGATTCGCCACCGCGCCCGGTCACCTTGCCGGCCGCATGGGACGATGCCGCGTCATCGGGCCTCGCCGGACTGGCTCCGGGCGATGGGCCGGTCTCGTTGCCGGTCGCCGCCGAGGCGTGGATTGGCCCGATCGCGGCCCGGGCTGAGCGCGCTCCGCCGGGTCTGCCCTTGGGGCCGCCGCTGAACGAGCGGTTGCATCGGTTGCTGCTGCGCCGCCAGGCCGCGCCCACCGCGGCAATTTGGCGGGGCTTGGCGGAACCAGCGGAGTTCGTGCTGAACCTCGCCGCCTTTTACGATGCCGGTTTCGATGTGCCAGGGTTTGTTGAGGCGGTAGACACGGCGGCCCTGGCCCTGACGATGACCCCGGCCTCAGCCGGTCGCATCGGTCTGCGGATGGCGGGTCTGGCCGAACTGCTGGCGAACCTCGGCCTCGATTATGCCGATCAGCCGGCGCGCGACGTGGCCCGCGCGCTCGCCGCGCTTCTGCGCGGCCGGTCGGAACTCGCCTCCGGGGCCGATGGACTGTTCGGCGCCACCAGGACGGAGTGCGTGCCCTGGCCCGCCCCGCCGGCAACGACACCCGTCCCGGGGCTGACCGAGGCGGCCCGGGCGGCACATGCCGCTGCCTTCGCGGCCCGTCCCCCGCACCGGGTTGCCATTACGATCGACGATCCCGGCCCGAGCGAAGCGTTGCTGGGTATCGAGACCGGCGGGATCGCGCCGACGTTCGGCCCGCTTGGCGTGGATGGACGCCTGTCGCGGACCGCACAGGCCTGGCTGACCGCGACGCAGCTCAGTACCGAGCAGGCTTTGGCCGCCCTGCTGGCCGGCGAAAACCCGTTCCCGCCCGCCGATATGGCCGCCCACGCTGCCATGCACGACGCCGTCGCGCCGTTCGTCCATGCCATGCCGCCGCGGCCGGAGATCGTTCCGGCGCCCGCACTCCCGGGCCGCCGCGAGCTGCCGGACCGGCGCGCCGGCTATACGCAAAAGGCCGCGGTGGGCGGCCACAAGCTGTATCTCCGTACCGGCGAATACGCCGACGGGGCGCTCGGCGAGATCTCCGTCACGCTGCACAAGGAAGGCGCGGCGTTCCGTGGCCTGATGGACAGCTTCGGCCTGGCCGTCAGCCTCGGCCTGCAGCACGGCGTGCCGTTGGGCGAGTTCGTCGAGGCCTTCACTCAGACGCGCTTCGGCCCGGGCGGCGCGGTGGAAGGCGACCCCTCGGTGGCCAACGCGTCATCCTTGCTGGACTACGTGTTCCGGCATCTGGCCGCGAACTACCTGGGCCGGCGGGACATTCCGGAAGCCGCCCCCGAGGAGGTTGCCGCCGACAACGCCCCGCTGCTGCCGTTGGAGTTGCCGGCGGGCGCATCCCCGCGAGAGCGCCGGCAGCGGTTCCGGGTCATCGCGCGGTAAAGCTCCCCGTTTTGGCCAGCCGGGATCCGCGGCGGCGCTTTTACTCGGCAGACCGAGTGCCACCCCGCCAGCGGCGACGGCGATTTGCCGTTGCTCAAGCCCAATCGAAAGAGCGATCCTGGCCTCGGACCGGCCAGGAATCTGGCGAAGGTCGGTTCAATACCGTGCCCCCGTCATCACGATTTCATCCCTGCCCACTACTTTCGCGCGAGGAATGCCATGAATCGGATCAAGCCGGCCGTTTCACCGCCGACCCCTTCGACCAGCCAACTCGTGTCTTACCGCAGCCCGGACGGGCTGATCCTGTCGACGGGCAATTTGTACTTCACCTACCACGACGCCGCGACGGCCAGCGTGTGGAGGGCTTCGCAGGATGCCGTTCCCGGCCAGGAAATCCTGCTCTATTCCGAGCCGGGCCCGCAATTCGGCGACATTGTGTTCGCCGAGGTCGGCGGCGCGTTCTTTGGCTATTTCTTTGCGCAGCAGGAGGGCGGGACCATTGCCATCAAGCGGGTCTCGCTGACCGGCGGCGCCGCCACCGTGCTCGCCACGGTCACCGACATCGACATCGTCAATAGTCACCGCAACCTGGTGACCGACGGGGTGAACCTTTACTGGCAGGATGTGCAATCGGTGCGGAAGATGCCGATTGGCGGCGGCGGCATTACCGTGCTCGACGAGGCCAGGCCGAACACACCGACCGCGGGCCTCGCGCTGCAGAACGACAATCTGATCTACGCCTCGGTGGCCGATATCCGCTACGTGCCGGTCGGCGGCGCGACGACGCCGCCATCGACGCGAACGATCGTCACCGGAGCGGAGCGCGTCACCGCGCTCCATGCGGTCCTCGAATTCATCTATTGGGGGGAGCAGAGCGGCGCCATCGGGGCGGTATTGGCGAACGGGTCGTCGGCCGAGACGATCTCGACGATCAACGGGTTCGTCCCGACCTCAATCGCAACCAGCACGCATGGCGGCGTCTATGCCCAGGCCTGGACGCAGTGCGACTCGCAATCGTGCCGGCTGCACTTCGACGTGCCGTCGGGCGAGGACTCGCTGTACACGATCGGAGCCAATGCGCTCGGCGTCGCCGTAGCGGGGTCGGGGAACGTGTTCTGGGGCGATGCCGCCGGTATCCATCGCCACATCCCGCACTGACGGCTGGAGAACCGGCGCTCTGCCAGACCTGGGCCAAGAACCTGTCTTGACCCGGTGACCCAGTCGGAGAGGACGCCTAGGGCAGAACCGTTGCGCACTGCCAGGATGAATGTTGCGCGGAACGGCATCCTCCCGGTGATGTTCGTGCCCAAACGGCCATGCAATATTTCCTGCCAACCACCAATGGACGGTGGACCATCTGGGCCCTGCGGTTTGCAGGATTGACGCTTTCGGTCTGCTGCACGGTGATGCGGTAAGTGACCCGCTCATGGTTCCCGAGCGTGTGCGGCCCGTCGCCCTCAACGTGGGTCCAATTCTGCCCTGCAGGATTGTTCCCGTCTCCCATATTCATGTCGAAATATACCGTCACCTTACCGGTTTCGTCGCTTTTCTCGTTGGGCGTGACTCGCGCCGTGTTCTCGAAGGAATATAGAGCTGACGATTTCCGTCCGACTGGAGCTGTTCTTAATTCGGCGTTCCAGGTTCATCGCAGGCCAGTGCCAAGATGGGCATACAGGTGGCCGCCGCCACAACGAATAGAAGGAACCCCGACGGCGGCGACAGGCCGTTTGCTGTCATGGTCTATCTCCCGAGTATCTTGCCTTCGTGCTGAAGTGTTACCTCTTCGGTCACAGTGAGATAAAACCGCTCGACCAACAGGGCTGGGGTCATTTTGGGCGCGCAGCGCCACGATGGGCTTTGCGCGGCGCTCCACGACCGGCGAAAGCTGGTTAGGGCGGCGGAGGAGTGACGTTGGACGTTTCCGGCTGGATACCGGCGCACGGTCGGTTTTCGTGCACCGAGCGGATTCCTGGTGGCTCCCCCCGGCCGGCGTATGACGCCTAAATCGGTGCCGTAGGCACAGGTGGCTTGGCGGAACCAGCCGCTTGCTCACGGATAGTTGACCGCACCCTCGCTTGGCAGCCGCTATGCTTTTGCTGTTCGGCAATTGGACGCCACTAAGTCCAGGATCTCTCCTTCGAGACCAGGAGCAAAATGGATGGAAACGACCAGACTAGACGCCCTGAGCGACCAGCTCCGACGCGAAGATAGTGGACCAAAAGTCCCGCAGGTACGGTTTGCCCCGGCTATTCCAACCCAGGAACTTGGTCTTCTTGCCCATCTTGCTGGAACATGGGAAGGACGCGGGTTCAACCTTATCGCCCGTCCTGCCTTCCACTACAAGACGGACCTCTATCTTCAGCTAAATCATACCCGTGAAATACTGAAATTCGATCCGATTGGGTCCCCCATACCGAACCGTGGATTCGGCCAGAAGGATATTGAGCTTCAGGGCCTGACCTACTTGCAGAAGATACAAGATGCCGGCCCAGACGGAGCACTTCATATCGAGCCAGGCATATGGATTACGCAACCGCACACCACGTTTCCTCCGGAGCAACCGCCGCCAAAAGGCCAACTGGTTGCGAGAATGGGCTCGATTCCTCATGGCAACGCGCTATTGGCGCAGGGCATTGCTGAGCCGTTCACGGGCACGCCCGTCCTGAGATCGCCAGGTCCGGATTACCGGTTTTCGCTTTTCCCATCGTTCAACAGCACACCATTCGCAGTTCCCCCGACCGCCCCCGGCATCTTGATCAATGCGGCCGGATCATCGGAAAAGCTGACGGCACCCACCGTCCCCGCCACACCCTTCCCGCAATACGACCTGAGCATACCCCCCGCGCCGACGCCCTTACCGCCTGCCCTGAAGCAAGTCTTCAATCTCAACACTCGCACGCCGTACGACACAAGTCCGCCGGAGGCGCCAATCGCGAACACGCCTGCGGACCAGGCGCTGATTAATGACCCGATCGTCTTCCTGGAGAACGACATAGAAAAGCTGGTCAAGGAGGGTTACACGTTTGAAGGCGTTGCCCTTAACATTGCCACGCAGACGTCGATAGAGTTCTTGACGACGCCGAACAGCGGTGCCGGAGGGGCTACGACCGCCGTAAATATACCTCAATTTGGAGGAGGCGTCGAAAACATCCAATTCCTGAACGGCGAGGGCGTTACGGTCTCGGGCAGCACGGACCCTGTGGCGAATGCTCAGACTGCGCTGGTGTATGCGACGTTTTGGATTGAGAAGGTGACCCACAAGCACCACGGCCACTCGTTCATGCAACTTCAATACGCACAGATGGTCGTGCTCAACTTCCCCATCTTCCACCTGCTTTCCCCGCACCCAACGAACCCGCCGACCGCACCTACCTACGTCAACCTAGGGTGGCCGCACATCACCGTTGGAACATTGCGGAAGAGTTTCGGCTGACCTCGGTCGAGGGGCTGGCGGGTAGAATCGATCGGCCCCTCGCACCGTGCATCTACACCGCCTTGTGGGCTTGCGGTAGTTGACCGGAGGATCTCGGGATCACCCAAGGTCTGGCTTGCGGCCCGGATGATAGGTTCGAGTTGAGTGCGAGTCACAAATGGCCATGCGCTCGGCTTCGGTCAGTATCCCGGTGAATGGGCTTGATTGCCGAAGGCGTGTCGCCCTCTCCGAGGGTTCCACTAAAAACTTGGCCACCTCCGCGACGGGGCCGCTCAAAATCTGCTCCCACTCCGCGAGTGCAAAGGACGGGCGGCGCATAATAGCGGCGCTGAGGAACAGGACGCGCGGTTTCTCGGCTTTGTTTCAATGACTTTCGAGCGCGGCTGGCCGGGCCAGAACACTTGCCAACGAAACGGCCTCCTGAGACCGGTCGGCACGGTATGCAGAAACACGGAGGCGGCGCAGTGTCCGAAGTATCGATATGTTACGGCAGACACGAGAGCCGTTCGTTCAGCAGCGCAAAGAACCCGTCCGCATCCAGCGTTTCCAGCACGGCTACGTTGACCGGCGCGCCGGTGCGGTTCCAGCGGTCGATCACCGTGCGCCCCCGGCTCGGCCCCGGCCCCAGATCGACCCGCGCCGAACAGTCACGCGTGGTGAACAACTCCGGCCGGATCAGCCAGGCGACCGCGCAGGGATCGTGCAGCGCGCCCCCGGCGTACCCTAGCCGTGGCGCCGGAGGCACCGCCGCCTGGATGTCGCACAGCGCGTGCAGGCAGCGTCCGGCGCCACACGCCCGCAGCGCCGCAAGCCGGACCTGCGTTCCCACGGCCTGCGCGGTCAGTTCCAGCGTCGCCAACACGATCGGACGGCCGCACCCGAGCAGGATCTGCAGCGCCTCCGGATCGTTGAAGGCGTTGAACTCGGCGGCCGGGGTTACATTGCCCTCGCCCCACGCGCCGGTCATCAGCACGACCCGCGCCACCTTGCCCAGCAACGCCGGTTCGGTGGTCAGCGCCAGCGCCAGGTTGGTGACCGGCGCGATGCCGATCAGCGTCACCGGTTGCACCGCGTCACGCAGGATGCGGCGGATCGCGTCGGCCGCCAGTTCGGCCTCGGGGTCGCCGCCCAGCGGCAGAGCGATACCCCACAGCCCGTCATCGCCGTGCACCGCCGGTTCGGGACAGAACGCGCCGAGCAACGGCCGGTCGGCGCCGCCGAACACCGGCGCCGAGGCGCCCGCCAGCGCCCTCAGCGCCAGCGCGTTGGGCAGCGTGCGCGCAAGGCCGACATTGCCGCCCGCCACGGTGACGGCCAGCACATCCAGTTCCGGAGAGGCGAAGGCGAGCAGCAGCGCGAAGGCGTCATCGGTGCCGGGGTCGCAGTCGATGATAACCGGGATCGGCACGCCGTTACCCGGACAGGCACGCCGCGACGTAGGT
Organism: uncultured Pseudomonadota bacterium; assembly: GCA_963764525.1. Taxonomy (GTDB): domain Bacteria; phylum Pseudomonadota; class Alphaproteobacteria; order Acetobacterales; family Acetobacteraceae; genus DATDIC01. The sequence goes on from CAVXTC010000009.1 coordinate 148,224, forward strand.
CATGAAATGCCCGACCGGTGGCGTTTGAAGGTCCTTCACCTTGGCCGCCTCGTCGAACCGCCGCAGCCGCACCGCCGCTTCGGACTGCGGCAGGGCGCGGAAGGCGTCCACCTCCGCGGCGGACATCGCGCCGCCCTGCAGCTTCAGGCTGAGCACGGAATCCGGTGACAGTTGGCCGAAATATTCGGGCTCGATCGCGCACAGATAGCGTTTCGCGGCGACGTGCAGGCGCACGGGTTCGGTGACCTCGGGGCCGAAATAGCGGATCAGGAAACTGTGGCCCACTTCCTCGTGCCGGTCATCGACGCCTGACGCGGCCGGGTTCTCGCCCAAATCGTGCGTCATGTGGCCGATGTCGTGCAGCAGCGCGGCGGCGATCAGGGGGGCGTCGCCGCCATCGCGCTCGGCGGACCACGCGGTCTGCAAGGCGTGCTGAAGCTGGCTGACGTCGTGCAGCCCGTATTGCCGCTGACCCTTGCCGGTCATCAGGCCGGCGATGTGCGCCAGGATGTCCATCCGCGTTCTCCGTTCGCCGTTGAGGGCATTGTGCCGGGACGAAGGCTGGGTGGGAAGCAGGCAACGAGAACGCAGCAACGCGAAAATTTCACACCGACGCTGCCACGCGTCCCTTTATCGCGTTGGCGCGAGCCCCATACGTGATGCGTCCCTGAGTGTCGGGCGGCGGCAGACGTCTGCGCACCCGTTCCTTGAACCGTTCGGCGTCGTCCGGCGCCATCGCGGCGATGATTGACCGCATGCTCCCCGACATCGTGGTCTTGACCCAGAACTCGTCGAAATCGGCGAACGTGCGTTGCACCGTAATCTGATCGGTTTCGACCGCTTCGAGGCCTGCACCCGTCCACAGGTCCCGCAGCACGTCCATGCGAGAGGCGTCAACGCTCGGCGGGCGCGGCGGCACCACACCCACCGCGCGAAGCTCGGCCTGGATCGGTTCGAACGGAAACCCGCCGCCCAACATATCCCACGCATATGCCGCAACGACACCGCCTGGCCTGACCACGCGTGCCATCTCGGCGACACCTCTGGCCGGCTCGGGAACAAAGAAGATCACCAGCGCCATGACGGCGGCGTCGAACCGGTTCTCCGGGAACGGCAATGCCATGGCGTCGCCTTGCTGAAACGCCGCTCCACGCGCGCCGGGCCGGGCGCGTGCGAACACGAGTTGCGCGTCGGACGGATCGATCCCTTGTGTTTCGGCGGGCGCGCACCGCTGGACCAGCAGCTCCGTGAGGGCGCCGCTGCCGCAACCGACGTCGATCCATCGCAGGCCGGGTTGCGGCGCCAGCCAATCAAGGAAGATCTCACCGGCCAGCCGGCTCCAGCGGCCCATGCCCTGCTCGTACGCGGCTCCGTCCTCGAAGCGAATTTCCGTCCCGGCCATCGGCGTGTGCCCCAATTTGCGCCAGTGTCTATGCTATCGCGCGACTGGAGCCCTGATTACCAGTCCTGCTTCGATATCCTTCCCGATATTCCGGGCGTCGGTTTTGATGCGGCATGGGAACGGCGCGTCGAAATCCGTGATCGACCCCATGAGCGAATTGAAGGCGAACTCATTTCTGCCGACGAAATCATAGTTCCAACTGGCGAAACCATAGTTCCAACTGGCGGCAGGGCACCGGACATTGATCGTCATCGCCGGCGATCGCGGTCCGGGCGGCACAGGCAGGCGCCGTGGAGGCGCCGGACGCCAGCCGCCCGTCCGTTCAGCTCCGCTCGATCGCCAGCGCGGCGAAGTCGAGGGCGGCGGCAATCGCCTGGACCTGCTCCTCCGTCAGTGGGCCACGGCTTTGCCGAAGGCGGAGCGCAAGCCGCAGGTTCTCGGTCGCCCGGATGATCCCCGGGGCAGGGCCATCGCCATGGGCGGCTCGCACGCCGTCCATGCGGGCCAGGGCGGCATCCAGGGCTACCTGGTTCGCGGCGAGGTAAGCCGCCCCTTCCGGGGTGATGGTGTACAGCTTCTTGCCGTCGCTCTCGGCGACCGTCGCGTGCCCCAGTTCTTCCAGCATGGTCAGCGTCGGGTAGATCACTCCCGGACTGGGGCTGTAGGTGCCGGCCAGGCGGTCCTCGATGGCTTTGATGATCTCGTAGCCGTGCCGTGGTTTTTCGGCGATCAGAGCAAGGACCACGTAACGAAGCTCGCCGTGATCGAACACCCGACCCGACCGCCGCCCGCCGTGCCGGCCATGCCGGTGGTGGTCGTCGTGACCGTGAGGCGCTTCGTCGTGCCGGAAGCTGCGGTGGGAGTTCTCGATGTGTGTGGCGCATGGCCATCTCCGATAGAGTTTAGATGCGTCTAGATATATCTGAACTATGTCGAAGTCAAGCCGCCCGTCAGCCCGGAGGACGCCAATCCGATGGGGTCTCGTGATCCGGGTGCTGGAAGTTGACGATGCGATCCAGGTCCTCGGGCGACCCGAGCTCGCCGGTCGGATGCGACGGCAGCGCCCCCAGGGCCGCGGCCTCGCACCAGGGCAGTCGGCTCTCGGTCCCCAGCGCGAAATCCGGCGCAACATCGCCCGGGCGATCCAGGCTGGCGATGGTCACATCCACATGGTCCGGTTTCTTATCGTACTGGAACAACAGCGGCGTTCCGCAGCGCGCGCAGAAGCCGCGCGTCGCCGCCGAAGAGCTGCGGAACACGGCCGGCTGTCCGCGCGTCCACGCGAACGCCTCCACCGGCACCATCGCCCAGGCGAGGAACGGCCCGCCGACCGCCTTCTGGCACATCCGGCAGTGGCACAGCCCGGCCTTCGGAGCGGCAAACATGGCATACCGGATGGCGCCGCACTGGCAGCCTCCGGTATGCACGGGAACGCGTTCGGTCATGCGGTACCCCTTCGGAACGAAACAGTGGCGCCGGAGTCTCAGGCGGAATTCAGCAGTCGCTGGATGAAGCGGGCATAGGCGTCGGCGCGGAGCTGCGCCATCGCCTGCATCAACCCGGCAGCGGGCGGCCCGGACTTCGCTTCGATCGCGCTGAACAGGGCGTCCCTGCCGGATGCGGCGCGCAACCGGATCGCGGCCTCCGTCGCTGCCTGAGTTGCCGTGTCGCGGGCGGCGGTTGCCGCGGCAAGCGTCGCCTCGCAGGCCTGGAGGTGCTGCAGCGCAGCGATGATCGCCTGCATCTCCCGCCGTCGATCCGCCGCGGCGTCCTGGTCAGGCTGGGCGAGGATCTCCTGCAACGCGCGCTGGGCTTCTTGCAGCGTGATCGGGTTCGGCCCGACCGCGTGCTGTGCAACGTCACACTCCGCCGCGGCGCGATCCATGCTGTCCTGCCGGTCGCGCAAGTCCGCTCGGCATTGGCGAAATCGCCGGCGATTCGGGCCAGGCCGGCCTCGGCCATACTATCGGCGTAGAGCAGCAGGCCGGAGGCGCCGCGCAGACCGAACTCCCGCAACTGATCGGTCTTGCTGCGAAAGAACGTCCACAGGATCGCGCTGTCGATCAGGCGGAGCACGATACTCGAACGGCAGGCCGGTCTCGATGCTGGTGCGTACCGGATCGATCGCGGTGAGCTGCGCGATCGTGCCGATACCCTCCGCGCGCAGCGCGTCCGCCGTCGCCTGATCGACGCCGGCGAGTTTTACCACGACATCATCGCGTTCCTCGGGCGTGGTGTTCTGGGTGCTGCCTCCCAGCCGGATCGCCGCGGCGGCAAGGAACTTCTTGATCCCATCGAGTGAAAACATGCTGATGACGAAGGCCAGGAACGCTCCGATTCCAGCGCCGGCGGTTGCCGAGCCGGGTGCGGTCTGCGCGATCGCCTGGCCGAGCGGTACGGCGATCAGCAGCCGCAATGCGTACCAGGCGAGGTCGGAGGGATGGAAGGTCCACAGATGGCCGCGGGTGATCGAATCGGACGCGACCCAGGTGTAGGCGCCGAAAATCGCCGCGACGCTGACCAGATCGAGCCGCAGGCCGAGCGGCATTACCGGCGGCGGCGTCTTGGTCCACAACGCCTCGGCATAGGCGATACCGCCGGCGAACCCGAAGAACAGCACCAGGAACCCGATCGCCGCCAGCAGCACGGCCGGTATGATGTAGACCCCGCCGAAATCCTCGGTGACCAAGTCGCGGAACCTGGCATCGAGTTCCTGCGCCAGCGCATCGTGCTGCCCCGGCTGAGGATGTCGCCAGCGGAAGACCAGATCAGCAATCCCGTCACGCCCGCTCCAGAACTGGTCGAAATACTCCGCGATGAGAGCGGGCGTGTAGAAGCCGCGGATCCCCTCGAGCTTCTTGACCTGACCGACGGTTACATAGGCAAACGCCGGCCCCATCAGCAACCAGAGCGCAAGGAAATCGCAGACAAGCGCGAAGGCGTAGATTTCGTCATGCGCACCGGGCTTCAGGTGATAGCGCGTCAGCAGCGCGGTCAGTGCGGCGACCGCCAGGGCAGCCGCAATGCAGAGTGCGGCGGCGGCAGCCATCGCCAGCGGCACCGACAGCGCTCCGCCATAGCGGACGCAGAACGGGCGCGGCGCTCCGGCGGGTGGCTGCGGCATTCCTTTTCCTCCCGGGTTGCTTCTGACTGCTTTGCGGCGGGCGCAGGCTGAACAATACCTCAAAACCGGTTCGCTTGTGTCAATCCAATCATTGTGACCAGCTGACGGGCGGCAAGCGGAATGACGGTCGGCAGGAGTTCAGGCATCACGAGCGCGTGACAGTCTCAGCACGTGTCACGCCGGCCGGCGATTTGGCGGGACCGCGGCGGGTTATGATGAACCAACCGCTGCACCAAGCCGTGAAGGTCGAACTCGCCATTTGAAACCGTGTCGCCAACGGATGAAGGAGACTATGATGGTGGACAGCCCGCGCCCCGATACGCTGCCAAAGACGGACGGCCCGTTGGCCCCCGATCTGCTGCGCAAGATGGATGCTTACTGGCGGGCGGCGAACTACCTCAGTGTCGGGCAGATCTACCTGCGCGACAATGCACTGCTGGAAACCCCGCTGACGCTGGCCGACATCAAGCCGCGGTTGCTGGGGCATTGGGGCACCACCACCGGGCTCAATTTCATCTATGTCCACCTTAATCGGCTGATCACCGAGAACGACCTGAACATGATCTACATCATCGGTCCCGGGCATGGCGGTCCGGGGCTGGTGGCGCAGTCGTACCTGGAAGGCTCCTATACCGAAACCTATCCGGATATCGAGCGCAGCCGCGACGGGCTGCACCGGCTGTTCCGCCAATTCTCCTGGCCGTACGGCGTGCCCAGTCATGTGGCGCCGGAGACCCCCGGTTCGATCCACGAGGGCGGCGAGCTGGGTTATTCGCTGGCCCACGCGTACGGCGCTGCCTTCGACAACCCGGACCTGATCGTGGCCTGCATCGTCGGCGACGGCGAGGCGGAAACCGGGCCGCTGGCCACCAGTTGGCACACCAACAAGTTCCTCAATCCGGCGCAGGACGGCGCGGTGCTGCCGATCCTGCACCTCAATGGTTTCAAGATCGCCAACCCGACAATCCTGGCGCGCATCGGTCGCAAGGAACTGACCGAGTTGCTGCACGGCTACGGCCATGAGCCCGTCTTCGTCGAAGGCCATGACCCGGCCATCGTTCACCAGCTTCTGGCGGCGGCGCTCGATTCAGTGCTGGGTCAGATCCGGGCGATCCAGGCGACGGCGCGTGCCGCGCCGGACCCGGACCGGCTGGAACGACCGCGCTGGCCGATGATCGTGCTGCGCACGCCGAAGGGCTGGACCGGGCCGAAATTCGTTGACGGCAAGCCGGTCGAGGGCACCTGGCGGGCGCACCAGGTGCCGATCGCGGATTTCAAGGACCCCGAGCATCTGCATCAACTCGATCAGTGGATGCGCAGCTACCGTCCGGAAGAACTGTTCGATGAGCGGGGGAAGTTTCGCGAGGAATTTGCCGCCCTGGCGCCGACCGGGCACAGCCGCATGAGCGCCAACCCGCACGCCAACGGCGGCATGCTGCTGCAGCCGCTGTCGCTGCCGCATTTCCGCACCCACGCCGTCGAGGTCGACTCGCCGGGCGGCGTGCAGGCGGAATCCACGCGCATCCTGGGCGTCTTCCTGCGCGACGTGATGAAGCGGAACCTGGACACGCATAATTTCCGCGTGTTCGGTCCGGACGAAACCGCCTCGAACCGGTTGCAGGACATCTATGAGGTCACCGGCAAGGCATGGATGGCGGAGGTCGAGGACGTCGATATCGATCTGAGCGTCAACGGCCATGTCATGGAGGTGCTCAGCGAGCATCTGTGCCAGGGCTGGCTGGAAGGCTATCTGCTGACCGGTCGGCACGGCCTGTTCTCGTGCTACGAGGCGTTCACGCACATCATCGATTCCATGGTCAACCAGCATGCCAAATGGTTGAAAACCTGCAAAATGCTGCCCTGGCGCAAGCCGATCGCCTCATTGAACTACCTGTTGAGCTCGCATGTCTGGCGGCAGGACCACAATGGCGCTTCGCATCAGGACCCTGGGTTCATCGACCACATCGCCAACAAGACCGCCGACGTCGCCCGCATCTACCTGCCGCCGGACGCGAACTGCCTGCTGTCGGTGGCCGATCATTGCCTGCGCAGCCGCAACTATATCAACCTGATCATCGCCGGGAAACAGCCGGAGTGGCAATGGCTGGACATCGATGCGGCGATCCGCCACTGCGCGGCCGGCGCCGGGGCCTGGCAGTGGGCCAGCAACGACAACGGCGACCCCGATGTGGTGATGGCCTGCGCCGGCGATGTGCCGACGCTGGAAACGCTTGCCGCGGTCACCCTGCTGCGCAGCTATGTGCCGGATATCCGCATCCGCGTCGTGAACGTGGTCGATCTGCTATGCCTGCAATCCGAGGCAGAACATCCGCACGGTTTGGCGGAGCGTGACTTCAACGAGCTGTTCACGCTGGACCGGCCGGTGATCTTCGCGTTCCACGGCTTCCCGACGCTGATCCATCGGCTGACCTACAAGCGGGCCAACCACGACAACATGCACGTGCACGGCTACATCGGTGAAGGGACCACGACCACGCCGTTCGACATGGTGGTGCTCAATCGGCTCGATCGCTACCGGCTGGCGCTTGACGCGATCAGTCGGATTCCGCGGCTGGCCGACCGGGTGAAGGAGGCGACCGAACGCTATTGGAGCACGATGCAACGGCACAAGCTTTACGTCTCCGAGCACGGCAAGGACATGCCGGAGGTGCAGGACTGGCAGTGGACCGGGGTGTAGTTGGGTCTGATACCAGACGGCGCAAAGATCGTCATTGCCGCGAAAGCCGGCACGATGCGGGAAAGTCGGTCCTTTCGGCGGCTGGGCGGCTCATCCAGTGGCGCGCGCCGCCGCCAGCGCCCCGGCCAGCGCATCGCGCAACAGCCCGACATCGGTGCCGAGCCCAAGGCAGCGGTAACCGCGCCCCAGGGCTGCGCGCGCCGCCGCCGCATCGCCGGCCAACCAGCCCATCGGCTTGCCGGTGCGCCGCGCCGCCGCGAGCAGCGCCGCTTCGGCCGCCCGGTACCGCGGATCGTTGAAATCACCGACACATCCCAGGCTGTCGGACAGATCGAAATGCCCCAGCCAGCCGAGATCGATGCCCGGGACGGACAGGATCGCCTCGGCGTTGTCGATGCCGCGCGCCGATTCGATCAGCGGGATGACCATCACCTCGGCATTGGCCGCCGCCATCGACTCGCGCGCCGGCCGCCCGCAGGTAGGCATCGTGCGCGACGCCGAAGGCAAGCCCGCGGGTGCCCTCCGGCCGATAGCGGCACCACGCGGCAAAGGCCGCCGCCTGCTCGGCGGTTTCCACCATCGGCGCCATGATCCCGGCGGCGCCGGCATCCAGCGTCGCCGTCACCAGATGGCGTTCACAGAACGGCACCCGCACCAGCGGCGTGATCGCGGCGGCGCGGGCAAAAGCGCACTGCGCCTTGATGGTGTCGATGCCGGCGCCGCTATGCTCCATGTCGAGGAACACGAAATCCGCTCCGGCCGCGGCGAGCACCGCGCTCAGTCCGGGCGTGAAGAACTCGAACGCCATCACGCCCCAGGCGGTCTGTCCCTGGCGCAGCGCCGCCTTCACATTGTTCGGCTGCATGTCGCGTTTCCCCCGTCGATGGGATGATCCTATCATGCGCGCCTGACCGGCACAGGAGGCCCGCCATGCTGTCCAGCGGCGCGATCGCGCAGTACGAACGCGACGGCTACCATTTCCCGCTCGACATTCTCTCCCCCGAACAGGCCGGCGAGTACCGCGCGCTGCTGGAAGCGCACGAGGCGCGCAGCGGCGGTCCGCTGAAGGGCAATATGCGGCACAAGTCGCATCTGCTGTTCACCTGGCTGAACGAGCTGGTCCGTCATCCCCGCATCCTGGACGCGGCGGAAAGCGTGTTGGGGCCGAACCTGCTGTGCTGGAGCAGCAGCTTCTTCATCAAGGAACCGGACAATGCGGGCTTCGTGTCCTGGCATCAGGACGCCACCTATTGGGGCCTGAGCTCGCCGGACGTGATGACGGTGTGGCTGGCGTTCACTCCGGCGAATCGGGTGAACGGCTGCATGGCGTTCATCCCGGGCACGCAGCACAACCAGGTCGCGCACCGCGATACTTTCGCCGAAACCAATCTGCTCAGCCGTGGGCAGGAGATCGCGGTGGAGGTGGATGAAGCGCAGGCCGTGTATGTCGAACTGGCGCCGGGTCAGGCGTCGATGCACCACGTGATGCTGTTTCACGGCTCGGCGCCGAACCGATCGACCGACCGCCGCATCGGCTATGCAATTCGTTACATCCCGACGCATCTGCGCCAGATCGCCGGGAAGCGTGACAGCGCGACGCTGGTGCGCGGGGTGGATAGCTACCGGAACTTCGATCCGGAACCGGCGCCGGCGGCTGATCTGGCGCCGGATGCGGTCGCGCTGCACGCGGCGATTACCGGGCGTCAGGCAGCAGTGCTGTATCGCGGCACCGACCGCGACCGCTTTCGCGATTAACGCAACCGTTACGATTTCGGTCCACGGGCTCCGGGCTTTGGGTTTCCGGTAGGGCGGAAAAGGCAGTGCATTCTGCGCACGAGATGGCGGAATGCGCTGCAGCTTTACCGCCCTACCGGCTCAGATGCGCCAGTGCGTCGCGCATCGGTTGGCTGGGCACCGTCAGCAATCCGACGAACGGCGTGTCCAGTTCGAGCAGCACGAAGACCGCCGAGGCGATCGAAAGTCCACCCATCAGGATCATGATGAAGACAAGCGCGTTACGCGGCGCGCTCAGGCCGAAGCTGGCGAACACGATGACCAGCCAGAACACCAGCACCACATAGAACGGCAGCGAAATCGAGCTGTGCGCTTCCTCGATCAGCTTCCAGCGCTGTTGGGCGACGCGCTGGAACTGACCGAGGCAATCGGACACCAGCCGCTGGTGCATCTGCATCCGATGGGTTCAGGGCGCGGATCCGGACCTCGACCTGCCGCAGCACGTCACCCAGCGTGGAGCTCTCGATCGGTTCGTCGGTGGCGGTGCTCGGCAGCTCCCGCGGATAATACGTGCCGGGCGGTTTCGGCTCGTCGGTCCAGGTGGTGGCGATCGCGGCGGCGGTGTAGATGCGCAGGGTCTGCCGTGCATCATCGGCATCGGGGCCGTATTCCTCCAGCAGCCGGTCGAGCTGGATCACGTCGGTGGCGAGGCCCCGCACGTCGTTGCCGACGGTATCGAATGACACTTTCGCCGAGGTGGTCAGCAATCCCAGCACCAGCGCCGCGAAGGTCACCAGCATGGTGACGACGAGCTGGATTGCCTCGGTGGTTTCGCGGCTGCGGTGGCGGTCCGACAGGAAGGGCTGCACGAACAGGCCGAGGCCGCTGGCGCCGAGCAACAGCAGCAGCACCAGCGCGGAGTCCCAGAACTCGATCATTCTGCCTGCCGTCCCTTCGCGCGCTCGGCTGCCCGCGCGCCAGGATGGCCGAAACAGCGGTTCGTGCCAAACCTGACCTTCCGGCCATGTTTCGCCTCGCTGGCCTTGGTATCGGGACGGGAACGTCAGGAGCAAGAATGAAACGCCGTGATTTCGTGGCCGCCGCGACCGTCGCCGCTCTTGGCCGTGCCGTCCTGTCATCGCCGGCCTTGGCGTCGATCGAGGTGCAGGCATTTGAGTCGCCGGCCGCGTGGCGCAGCAGCCTGAACGGGCTGCTGAAGGGCGCCGTGCCAGTGTTCTGGAACGTCAGCAAGGCGTAGCAAGTTGCGAGAAAACGCAGGACAGTCTGAGCCCACCTCGCCCGCGAGCGGGAGAGGTAAAGTGCGCAGGCAGCGTCGGCGCGATGCCGCCACCGACCGGCGCACCCTGTTCGACGGCTGGCTGCTGCCCGTGCTCCTGGTGCTGCCGCAGGTGCTGATCTCGGCCGTCTTCTTCTATTGGCCGGCGGTCCAGGCGATGTATTCCAGCATGACGGTGGAGGACCCGTTCGGCCTCGGGTCGGTGTTCGTCGGCGCCGACAACTTCATCGCGCTGTTCACCGACCCACGCTACGTCGCCGCGATCGTCCGCACGCTGGTGTTCTGTGCCTGCGTCGCGGTGTTGTCCATGAGCCTGGCATTGACGCTCGCGGTGTTCGCCGATCGCGAGATCCGCGGCCGGGCGATTTATCGCACGCTGCTGATCTGGCCCTATGCGGTCGCGCCTGTCATTTCGGCGATCCTGTTCCTGTTCATCCTCAACCCGCAGGTCGGGCTGCTCGGTCGCTGGCTGAACGGCCACGGCATTCCCTGGGACTACAACATCAACGGCGGGCAGGCGTTCCTGATGATCATCCTCGCCAGCGCCTGGAAGCAGGTCAGTTACAACTTCATCTTCTTCCTGGCCGGCCTGCAGTCGATCCCGCGCACGGTGATCGAGGCGGCACGGATGGATGGCGCCAAAGGCTGGCGGCGGTTCCGCACCATCACCTTCCCGCTGCTGGCGCCGACCACGTTCTTTCTGGTGGTGGTCAACCTGACCTACGCGGCATTCGACACGTTCGGGACGATCTGGGCGCTGACCCAGGGCGGACCCGGGCAGGCGACCGAGACGCTGGTGCTGAAAGTCTATCGGGACGGGGTGGTGAACCTCGATCTCGGCTCGTCGTCGGCGCAATCGGTCGTGCTGATGGTCGGCGTGATCCTGCTGACCGTGCTGCAGTTCCGCTTCATCGGACGCCGGACCAACGCATGAGCGAGACACTGGATACCGCCGGCCTGCTGCCGGAGACCGCCTCGGCCGGGCGGCCGCGTGGGCGGGCCATCGCGCGTGAGCGGCCGGACTGGGTTGCCCATGCCGTGCTGGTGCTCGGCGTGCTGCTGTTCGCGCTGCCGGTCTGGCTCGCCATCGCCGGATCCACGCAGGATTCCGGGGCGATCCTGCGCGGCGACCTGTCGCTGCTGCCTGGGGATCAGGGGCTCGCGGCATATCGGCGGGTGCTGGTGGCCGGATTGCAGGGCACTCGGCCGGTCTGGCACATGCTGCTGATCTCCGGCGGGATGGCGCTGGGGATCGCCTTCGGGAAAATCGTGATCTCGCTGCTGTCGGCGTTTGCCGTGGTGTTCTTCCGCTTCCCGTTCCGCCGCACCGCGTTCTGGATGATCTTCGTCACCCTGATGCTGCCGGTGGAGGTGCGCATCATCCCGACCTACGCGGTGATGTCCAACCTGCACCTGATCAACACGTTTACCGGGCTGACGGTACCGCTGATCGCCTCGGCCACCGCCACGCTGCTGTTCCGCCAGATCTTCACGGCGATCCCGGACGAGCTGGTGGAGGCAGCGCGCATGGACGGCGCCGGGCCGCTTCGCTTCCTGCGCGACATCCTGATCCCGGTGTCGGCGGCCAACCTCGCCGCGCTGTTCGTGATCCTGTTCGTCTATGGCTGGAACCAGTATCTGTGGCCGCTGCTGGTGGCGACCACGCCGCAGCTCGATACCATCGTGATCGGCATCGTGCGGATGATCGGCGTGGAGTTGGAGACCGACTGGGCGGGGGTGATGGCGACCGCGGTGCTGGCGCTGATCCCGCCTGTCGTCGTGGTGGTGCTGATGCAGCGCTGGTTCGTCGCCGGGCTGACCGAGGGCGAGAAGTAATGGCGACTCTGGAACTGATGGGGCTGGCCAAGAGCTTCGGCGATACGCCGGTGCTGCACGGGATCGACCTCAGCATGCCGGACGGCGAGATGCTGGTGATCGTCGGTGCCTCCGGCTGCGGCAAATCGACTTTGCTGCGGCTGGTTGCAGGGCTGGAGCGGCCGTCGGCGGGGCGGGTGTTGCTGGACGGGCGGGAGATTACCGGACTGGACCCGTCGGCGCGCGACATCGCCATGGTGTTCCAGAATTACGCGCTCTATCCGCACATGACGGTGTTCGACAACATGGCGTACGGCCTGCGCATCCGTGGCCTGCCGCGCGCCGACATCCGCCGGCGCGTGGAGGAATCAGCTGGGCTGCTGGGGCTGGCTGCGTTGCTGGCCCGCAAGCCGCGCCAGCTTTCCGGCGGGCAGCGGCAGCGGGTGGCGATGGGCCGGGCAATCGTGCGGGAACCAAAGCTGTTCCTGTTCGACGAGCCGCTGTCCAACCTGGACGCCAAGCTGCGGGTCCAGATGCGCGCCGAAATTCGGCGGCTGCAGGGGCGGCTCGGGGTTACCAGCCTGTACGTGACGCACGACCAAGTGGAGGCAATGACATTGGGCGACCGGCTGCTGGTGCTGAACCAGGGGCACGCGGCGCAGCTCGCCACGCCGATGGAGGTGTTCGAGCGGCCCGCCGACACCTACGTCGCCGGCTTCATCGGCGCTCCGGCGATGAATTTCCTGCCGGCGGTTCTGGCCCGCGATGGCACGGCGGCGGCGCTGGAGGCGGGGCCACTGATCCAGTTCGCTGACGGGCGTCGCGACGGGCCGGACGGGCGCCGGCTGACGCTGGGTATCCGGCCCGAGCACCTGGCCGTGCAGGTCTCCCTGACCGACAGCGGCCTGGAACTGATGGTGGAGCTGATCGAGCCGCTGGGCTCGGAAACCGTCGTGCACGGGCGCCTGGCAGCCGGCAACGAGATCGTGGTGAAGCTGGCCGGGCCCGCTCCGGCAGGCGAGCGGATGGCGGTCCGGCCGATTCCGGAGCACATGCACGTGTTCGACGGCGAAACCGGCCGCCGCCTCGAGCCGATCGGGGCCCAGCACCGGGCAATCCCGCTTGCCCCGGCGGAGACGGCTGGATAAGGTTTCCAAGCCGTTCCGAAGAGCCTCGATCCGCATGGCAGCGACGCCGACCACAAGAGTAAACCAGCAGGGCCCATGCCAGCAAGACCCATGCCGTCGGTCAGCCCAGCCGAGATGCAGGTGCTGGTGGGCCGCGCCGGGCTGACGCTGAATCCCGGGCAGATGGCCGACCTGGTGCTGGCATGGCGGCAGCTTGCCGCGCTGATCGCCGCGATCCCGCGGGACCGGCCGATGGCGGACGATCAGGCGTGTGTGTTCCGCCTGCGGCCGCCCGAACCTGACCGGACCGTGGCGCCGCGGGCGGCCGGCAAGCCGGCCCGCAAGCGTGCCCCTCTGCGCCGATGAGCGGACAGGCGAAAGGGCCACCGTCCTTTCTCACCATCGCCGAGGCCAGCCGGCTGATCGCCGCACGGAAAATCTCGCCGCTGGAGCTGACCCGGGCCTTGCTGGACCGCACCGCCGCTCTGAATCCGGAGCTGAATGCGTTCATCGCGGTGACCGAGCGGCAGGCGCTGGCGGCAGCTCGGGCTGCCGGGCGGGCGCAGGCGGCGGGGCGCAAGTCTCCGCTGCTCGGCATACCCGTCGGATACAAGGATATCTACGAGACTGCAGGGGTCGCCACCACGGCGCACTCGAAGCTGCTGGCGGGCAATGTGCCGGCGCAGGACGCCGAGGCGGTGCGCCGGCTGGCCGAAGCCGGCGCGGTGATGCTGGGCAAGCTGGCCACGCATGAATTTGCCATCGGCGGCCCGGCGTTCGACCTGCCCTGGCCGCCCGCCCGCAATCCCTGGGATGTCAGGCGCTACACCGGCGGTTCGAGTTCTGGGTCCGGCGCGGCGGTGGCGGCGGGGCTGGTGCTGGGGGCGCTCGGTTCCGACACCGGTGGCTCGATCCGTTTGCCGGCGGCTTACTGCGGCATTGCCGGGCTGAAGCCGACGCCGGGGCTGGTGTCGCGCCGCGGCGTGATCCCGCTGGCGCCCAGCCTGGATACCGCCGGCCCGATGGCGTGGACCGCGCAGGACTGCGCCATCCTGCTCGACGCCCTCGCCGGGCATGATCCGGCTGATCCGGCCTCGGTGCCCGGTCCGCGCGTAGCCTATGCGCGGGCACTGGCCGAGCCGGTGAAGGGACTGCGCGTGGGAGTGCTGCGGCGGTTCTACGAGCACGACGTGCCCGCCGCGCCGGAAATGCTGAAGACAATGGCGAACGCCGTCGCGGTGCTGAAGGGGCTGGGCTGCCGGGTCGAGGACGCTGTATTGCCGGATGTGCAGGCGTTCAACGCGGTGGGTCGGGTGATCATCAGCGCGGAGGCGTTCGCGCTGCACGAACCGATGCTGCGGACGCGGCTGGCGGATTATTCGCGGGTGTTTCGCGTGCGCGTTCTGGCGGGGGCGCTGATCCGCGCCGCCGACTACATCGCCGCCCAGCGCCGCCGCACCGACCTGATCGCCGTGACGGCGAAGCTGTTCGAGCGGTTCGACGTGCTGCTGTCGGCGCCGACCGCCGATGCGGCGCCGCTATTGACCGAACAGCGGCCGGACGAGGGGTTTACCCGGCCGTTTCTGACCACGGTCGCCAATGTCGCGGCGATCCCGTCCTTGGTGGTATGTGGCGGGTTCACCACCGGCGGGCTGCCGCTGGGGATCGAGATCATGGGGCCGGCCTGGGGTGATGCAACGGGTCCTGCGGGTCGGGCACCAGTTCGAGCGGGCGGTGGGAACGCGCGACCGGCGGCCGGGGATTTGATGAAAGCCACCCCACCTACCTCGGCCTCCATCAGGCACCGTCATGCCCGAAGGCCGGCCATCCACACCTTCCTTTCGCGGCACAAAGTCGTGGAGTGCCGGGCGTAGCCTTCCCTCGGGCCTGTCCTCGGGCTGGTCTTTGGCCGGACCCGTGGGCCGGCAATGACGAGCTGACCAGTCGGCATCGTCGGAGAGTCAGGCTCCGGGCCAGTCGGTATCAGATGCGCGGAACGGCGGTCGGACGCGGAACGATGGCGGACCGCCATCGTCCCAGACCTGCACGCTTGCGGGGTTGCGAGCGCCGACGCGGGACGCCATAGACGCACCGTTCATCACCGGAGCCCGTTTGCCCATGCCCGCCATCACCCTGCCCGACAAATCCGTGCGCCGGTTCGACGGCCCGGTGACGGGCACGGAACTGGCGGCCTCGATCGGCCCCGGCCTCGCCCGTGCCGCTCTGGCGATGAAGCTCGACGGCAAACTGGTCGATCTGGCGACCGAGATCGACCATGACGCCGCGGTGGTGTTCGTTACCCGCCGCGACCCCGAGGCGCTGGGGCTGATTCGCCACGACGCCGCGCACGTGCTGGCCGAAGCGGTGCAGGCGCTGTATCCCGGCACCCAGGTGACCATCGGCCCGCCGATCGCCGACGGATTCTACTATGATTTCGCACGAAACCAACCGTTTACGCCGGAGGATTTCGCGCCGATCGAGGCGAAGATGCGCGAGATCATCGCCAGGGGCGCCCCGTTCCGCCGCTCCGTGATGGAGCGCGAGGCGGCGATCGAGTTCTTCAAGGACAAGGGCGAGAAATACAAGGCGGAGATCATCCAGGACCTGCCGCGCGACGAGACGATCAGCCTGTATTCCCAAGGGGATTCGAGTTGCGAGTGGATCGACCTGTGCCGCGGGCCGCACATGCGCAGCACCGCCGATGTCGGGCCGGCGTTCAAGCTGATGAAGGTGGCCGGGGCATATTGGCGGGGCGATCACCGCAACGCCATGCTGTCGCGTATCTATGGCACTGCCTGGCGCGATCAGAAGGAACTCGACGCCCACCTGCACATGCTGGAGGAAGCCGAGCGGCGCGATCATCGCCGGATCGGCAAGGAGATGGACCTGTTCCATTTCCAGGAAGAAGCCGCCGGCAGCGTGTTCTGGCACCCCAAGGGCTGGCGGCTTTATCGCACGGCCGAGGACTACATGCGCCGCCGGCTGGACGGCGCCGGCTACCAGGAGGTGCGGACACCGCAGCTTCTCGACCGGGTGTTCTGGGAGCGTTCGGGCCACTGGGAAAACTACCGGCAGCACATGTTCATTGCCCGCGTCGAGGACGAGGAAAAGACGCTGGCGCTGAAGCCGATGAACTGCCCATGCCACGTGCAGATCTTCCGCCAGGGCGTCCGGTCCTACCGCGAGTTGCCGCTGCGATTGGCGGAGTTCGGGTCGTGCCATCGATATGAACCCTCCGGCGCGCTGCACGGGCTGATGCGCGTGCGGGCGTTCACCCAGGATGACGCGCACATCTTCTGCACCGAGGGGCAGATCGCCGGGGAGACGGCGCGGTTCGTGGACCTGCTGCGGTCGATCTACGCGGATTTCGGGTTCCCGGAGGTGCGGATCCGTTTCGCCGACCGGCCACCGGTACGCACCGGTTCGGATGCGGTATGGGATCAGGCGGAAAATGCCCTGAAGGAGGCGTGCGTGATTGCCGGGGTGGAGCTACGAGCTGAACCCAGGCGACGGTGCGTTTTACGGACCCAAGCTGGATTTCCATTTGCGCGACGCGATCGGGCGGGAGTGGCAGTGCGGCACGCTGCAGGTCGATTTCAACATGCCGGAGCGGCTGGACGCCGAGTATGTGGGCGAGGACGGCGCCCGGCACCGGCCTGTCATGCTGCATCGCGCTATTCTCGGCAGCTTCGAACGTTTTTTGGGCGTGCTGATCGAGCATTATGCCGGGCGCTTCCCGCTCTGGCTGGCGCCGGTTCCGGTGGTGGTGGCGACCATCGTCTCGGACGCCAATTCCTGGGCGCAGGAGGCGGCGGAGGCGTTTCGCCGGGCCGGGCTGGAGACGGCGCTTGATTTGTCCAACCAGAAGATCAATGCAAAAGTTCGGGAACATTCGTTGGCGCATGTGCCCGGTCCTGGCGGTGGTCGGCCGGCGGGAGGCGGAGAACCGCACGGTTGCGCTGCGCCGGCTGGGCGTGGAGGCGCAGGAGGTACTGCCGCTGGACCAGGCGGTGGCGCGTCTTGCGGCGGAGGCGACCGCTCCCGATCTTCAGCCGGCGGTCGATGCGGCTTGATCCGTGCTTGATCCCGGGCCGGGTGATCGGCCAGACTGGGCCGGTTTCCAGACTGGGCGGGTTTCCAGACTGGGCGGGTTTACCGCCGACGTGTAACGAGCCGACCAACAACGATAGGAGAAGACCATAGCAAGAGGACCAATGGCCGCCCCGCCGACGCGCGACGGCCCCCGCGTGAACGAAGAGATACGCGCCCAGCAGGTGCGGTTGATCGACCAGGACGGCGAAATGCAGGGCGTGATGACCGTCCGGGACGCGCAGCAGCGCGCTTACTCGGTGGGGCTCGACCTGCTGGAGATCAGCCCGAACGCCGAGCCGCCCGTGGTGAAGATCCTCGATTTCGGCAAGTTCAAATACGAACAGCAGAAAAAGAAGAACGAGGCCAAGAAGAAGCAGAAGGTTATCGAGATCAAGGAGATCAAGGTCCGCCCCAATATCGACGAGAACGACTATCAGGTGAAGATGCGTGCCATGAAGTCGTTCATCGAGGAGGGCGACAAGGTCAAGGTGACGCTGCGCTTCCGCGGCCGTGAGATGGCCCACCAGGAGATCGGGGTTCGGGTGCTGGAACGCATCCGGACGGAGATGGACCCGACATCCAAGGTGGAGCAGATGCCGCGGATGGAGAACCGGCAGATGGTGATGGTGCTGTCGCCGCGGTAGGCGGCGGCATTCGCGGGATGCGGCGGATCGGTTCGGCGGCTTCACGCCGGTTTCGGCCGAGGTCACTGCGCTGTAGCCGGCCCCCGCAGATGCCAGGGATGGCGTGGCAATCCCGTCATAGCGCGACCGTCACTGGTCCGGTCAGACCCGCCGGTTCCATGCTATAATGTCCGTATGGAACCGGTTTACAGTGATCACACGCGCATCGACGAGCGCAGCCTTCATGCACCGGCTCGTTGCACGGAAGGTGCGCGCCAACTCTGGCTTGCTGGACGAGGCGCGGGATAATCTGCGCCCGCTGGCAAAAGATGGACGGCAGCCCCAGGCTGACGCTCTCCGAATGGGAAAACATCCTAAGCGGCTCCGCCGCTCAGGTGGCGGAATTTCTGGAGGAACGTTCGGAGAGGGCGACCCGTCTGCGCCAATCCAGCCCCTTTGCGGGCATCCTCACAGAGGCAGAGCGCACAGCTATCTATGAATCGTATTCAACTCGAACATATTATTCGGGCCGCCAGTCAAATCTCGGGTGACCTTGAGATTGTTGTAATCGGCAGCTAAGCGATCCACGCGCAGACGATGAAGCTGCCGCCGATTGCCTTTCAGTCGGTCGAAGCGGATGTATATCCGCGCAATCACCCTGAGCGCGCCGACGTGATCGATGCCGCCATGGCGAACTTTCCCGGTTTCACAAGACACATCGCTATTACGCGCACGGCGTCGGTCGGAAAACTGCCACGCTTCCGGCAGGGTGGGAGCAACGCCTTATTCGGATCAGCACGCCAAACACGGGCGGCGCGACCGGGCTTTGCCTCGACGCGCATGACCTTGTGTTGTCGAAATACGCGGCGGGGCGAGAACGGGATATTACATTCAACCGCGAGCTTGTGCGGCACGGTATCGTGAGCAGGCGAAAGCTCACCCGGCTGGTGCCATCGATGCCGATTGGCGACGAGCGCAAGCGCGTAAGCGTCCGGTGAGTGCCGTGGCTCAGGCGGCGTTTCGCTGATGCAACCGAGCGCGGATCTGGTCAGGTTCCACGGCAGCAATTGGTGCACTTGCTTGACCGGAAGATCGGCAATGCGTTCGAGCACGTGGCGAAGATAATCCTCGGGATCGAGTTGGTTGAGTTTGGCGGTTTGGATCAGTGAGTATGCTGCGGCGGCCGACCGTCCGCCGGAGTTAGAACCGGCGAACAGCCAGTTCTTCCGCCCCAACGTCATCGGCCGCATGGAGCGTTCGGCTGCGTTGTTGTCGATACAGGCTCGGCCGTCGCGCAGTATCAGCGTCAGTGCATCCCAGCGCGACAGCGTGTAGCGGATCGCAGCGGCCAGATCGCTTTTACCCGAGATGCGTGCCTGGGTGTTCTCCAGCCATTGCCGCAATGCGGTGAACAACGGTGTGCTCTGCAAGGTGCGATCTGCCAGGCGGGCGTCGGGTGGCTGGCCGCGGATGGTTGCCTCGATCGCATACAGTGCCGCGATGCGCTGCAACGCCTCCAACGCCAGTGGCGATTGGGTTGATGCATGCACGTCGAAAAACTTCCGCCGCGCATGCGCCCAGCACGCCGCCTCGGTCACGCCGCTGGTCATACAGCCCGGCATATCCGGCATAGCCATCCGCCTGCAGGATGCCGCGGAACCCGGCGAGGTGTTGGCGCGGATGCTCGCCTTTGCGGTCCGGGCTGTAGCAATACAGCACCGCCGGCGCTACCTGCCCGCCGAACGGCTGGTCATCGCGCACATAGCACCATAGCCGTCCCGTCCTGGTCTTGCCGTGACCGGGATCCAGCACCGGTACTGTTGTGTCGTCGGCATGCACCCGCTCCGCCGACATGACGTGCAGCCCGACGCCTCGACCAGCGGGCGCATCAGCCGGGCCGGTGTGTCCGACCCAGTCAGCCAGGGTCGAGCGGTCGAGGTCGATCCCGGCGCGCGCATAGATCTCCGACTGGCGATACAGCGGCAGATGGTCGGCATATTTCGCCACCAGCACATGCGCCAACAGGCCAGGCCCGGCCAGTCCGCGATAGATCGGCAGGCTGGGCACCGGCGCCTGGGCGATCGTCTCGCAGCTCCGGCACGACAGCTTCGGCCGCACATGCCGGGTGACGCGGAATGAGCCCGGCAGGTAATCCAAGCACCTCGGTTACGTCTTCACCGAGCGGACGCAGCGTGCCGCCGCAACGCGGACACGCGCACGGCGCGGCATGCTCCACCACATCGCGTGGCAGTGTCTCGGGCAGTGGTTTGCGCGCCGGCTTGCGCCGCTGCAGTGCGATCTCTGTTCGGTCGCCGGTACATCCAACTGGGGCGGCGCCGCTTCCGCCACCTGCTCCTCGAGCATCACCGAGCAAGCAATTCGAGCTGCTCGATCTCTCTCCGCAGCTTCTCCGACGATGTCCCGAACCGTTCGCGCAGCAGCCGCGCCAGACGCAGCTTCAGCTGCGCGTTCCGCAGCACCTGCTCCTGCAGCCCGTTGCGTGCCGCCGTCAGTTCAGCGGCATGCCGTTCCAATTCGGCCACATGCTCGTCCTCGCGATCCAGCAGCAACCGGCGCAACGCAATCACGTTGTCAGGCAGCGCAGCACGATCGAGCGGCGTTGGCATGCACGCAGCGTCCATCAACGATCCGCGTCGCGCCAAGCATTATCTGGCTTCATCCCGCCATCTCGGGACGCCAGGTTCGAACCGGCATGCGCCAGTCGATGCCTTCCAGCAGCATCGACAATTGCGCCGCTGTCAGTGACACCGCACCGTGCTTCGCCTGCGGCCAGACGAAGCGACCCTTCTCCATCCGCTTGGCATACAGGCAGAGGCCCTGGCCATCCCAGCTCAACACTTTCACCAGATCGCCGCGACGACCACGGAAGGCAAACAGCTGCCCGCTGAACGGGTCCTGTCCCGAGATGCTGCTGCACCAGCGAGGCAAGTCCGTTGAACCCCTTGCGCATATCGGTCACACCCGCCGCCAGCCACACACGCACACCAGGTGGCGGGGCAATCATCCGCGCAACACTGTCACCACGCGGCGCAGCGCCGGCAGGCTGACCTCGCTGCCAACCCGCAGACGGCAACCGTCCGGAAACACGATCTCGACCGTCCCCGCTGCATGCTGCTCAGTCACGCAGGGCGAGGCCGACGCCGCGGTCAGCGCTGCTTCCGCCACGCGCACAGCCACAAATCTCGCCGCCGGTGCTGCAACAAGCCGGCCCTCTCGCACCTGCCGGCGCCAGTAGTGCAGCAGGCTCGGGTAAACGTCGTGCCGAGCCGCAACCGCGCGCACGCACGCACCAGCCTCGTGCGTCTCGGCCACAATCCGCAGCTTCTCTTCCACACCCCAGCGTCGTCGACGCTCTCTGCCGCCAAGGATCTCCACAACCCCGTTCAACATCGCCTTAAGCTCGACCTTACAGTCCGCCTTAAGGTCGGCTGTCCGCCATCGTCACAGCAAGGCGGTCCTCACCGGACGCTTACGCAAGCGCCTCATTCTCGACCGCATCAAACGCGACTTTGCCGAAGCCAATCCACGCAGCAGCCCGAAGCCCTCCCACTCGTGAATCAAGAATTACGCAGCAAAGGCTTGGTCATTTGTTTGCAATCCGTCGCGATGCCGGTTAGCTCGGCTTCGCTCCAAAGGAACGAGCGCCACCCCATCTTTTCGTAGTAGCCCACGGCTTCGGGGTCTGCGTTGACGAGCAGCGTCGTTAAGCCCAATCCGCGCGCGTAGCTTTCAACCAAGGTAGATAAGGTGCGACCATGCCCCCGCCGCTGGACGTCGGCGGCAATCGCCACCAGCCTCACAACGCCCCGGCTTGAGCTTTCTGATCTTCACAAGTGCGCGCTCCGCTAGTCCTCGACCATCTGGTGAAAGGCCGGATCGGCTGGCCCGGATCGACTCGGAACCCAGTGAAATGAAGCCCGTTGAACAGGTTGGCCGCCTCGGCGGCGACTGCTTTTCTCTGGGCCGGCCCGGGCGGCTGACACCCGGCGCGCAGCGCTGTGACCTCCGACGGCTCCGGATCGGCCGGCATTCGGGGTATCCGCAGCCGCTCGTTCGCAACAAGTATTGTCCCCTCGCTTACGGCGGTAGTGAGCGAACAAAGCGAGTCCCGGAGCGCGTCGTGCAATCCTGTGATAAAAACTCCCGCTGGCCGGTATTAGGCAGCCCTTCCATCGGCCTAACGGTTGCAAAATGCTTGGAACGGCTTTACGCTGCCATCGAGACTGGCCGATAGGCCGTCCATCTGGGGAACGTCGGACAAAGGGAGGCGCAAAGTGGCGACTGGTCAAACCGATTTCGAAAAGCTGCTCAGCGAGGCGCCGATGGCGCCTACTCAGAGAATCTGTGACCCTGGTGGGCATGCTAGGGCGTGTCGTCAATTCAGCCAAATCGCGCTGGCGGTGAGATAAACGGCGGCGAGGAAGTTGCGTGCGGTCTTATCGTAACGTGTGGCGATAGCACGAAATTGCTTGAGCTTGGCAAAGAAGTTCTCGATCAGATAGCATTCCTTGTAGATATGACAATTGAAATTACGGGGCGCCCGGCGATTTGCCTTTGGCGAAATGACCGCGGTCTTGCCGAGTGCACGAGTGGCTCGATGACCCGCTGGTCGGCGTTAAATGCCTTGTCGGCGATCAGCATGTCGGCCTGCATTTCGGCAGGAGATGATCAGCCCCGACCGGATCGTGAACCTCGCCACCGGTAAGAGTGGAAGCCAATCGGATTGCCAAGTGCATCGGCCAGGGTATGAATCTTGGTATTCAATCCGCCGCGCGAGCGACGGATCGCCTGGTCCTCATCGGGGTCTTTTTTTTAGCACCGGCACTGTGCTGATGGGCCCGCACGATGGTGCTGTCGAGCATCGCGTATTCGTTGTCGGCATCGACGGCCAGAACCTGAAACATCCGCTTCCAGACGCCGGATTTCGCCCAACGGCTGGAACGCCGGTGGGTATTGTTCCGATCGCTGAAGCACTCTGGCAGATCACGCCAAGGAATCCAGGCCCGGTAGCGGTATGGAACCGCTTCAACGGAACCGGCAGGATGTGCATCGCGGTCACACCGACCGAGACCCTCTCGACCGAGCAACGGGTCCTTGATCCGGTCCACTGGTCGTCACGAAGTCCGTAGCGGCGCATCGGTCAGCCCTCCAAAGCTGACCGCCTGTGAATCGAAGAACCCGGCCACGCCGGAATAGGCTACTGCGTTGCTCCGTACCGTTCACCGCCGGATGTTGCAATTCGGACTCACCCAACTGGGCAGTGATCGGAAGACAGTCCAGCGGGAATTGACGACAGGCCCTAGCGCGCACCGAGGACAAGGGACAGTTTGTACTCACCTTGGCAGACGGGCAGTCGTTCACGCTCGGCATAGACGCGGTGAAGTCGGCAAAGCCAATGGCAGGCGCAGTCGGACAATCGATCGCACAAGTTGAGCTCGACGCCAAGCGCATCCCCGACAAGCTGCGAGATTTCCTGAGCAGCCCCACCGCATCCGCCACGCAAAATGTAGCGGCAATCTACACACCACCTCCCAGGGACTATACTTCTGTTCTGGATCGATCAGCACACAGCCGCCTATTACGACTTCCCGCACACCGCCCCGGCAATCGATTTCGGACCCGTTAAGGTGATTGGCGATCCGTTAGGTGGCAACACTATCGCGGAAAACATCGGGCAGCCCGGTTTTGGCGGCGATCCTTCGGTTCTTGCACCGTTTGTCGCTGCGATGCCGCACCAAGCCTCGCCGGCCACCATCGCCGCGCTGATGCAGGGTATACCCGGAGGAAGGGGGTGCAGGACCGTCTGAAGGCGCTGGAAGACGGCACGCGGCCAATTCCATATCCGCCATATCACACGTCGGACTACTGACACATCTGACGACCGAACGCGTTATGTGCGTCCTGATACTGTCCAACATGGCAGATGCGCATGCCTGCGCCGTCATCATGGCGCTGGCGGAGCACGGGACGCAGGTCGAGCTGCTCGATTTGGCCGAGTATCCCAGCAAACTCACGCTCACACTCGAATTTACCCAGGACGGCGGGCAGCGGTTTCGTATAAAACGACCGGGACACGGCGAACTTGACCTCAATACGGTGCGCTCGGTGTGGTGGCGACGACCGGGGGCCTTCGTGCTGCCCACACGTTGCGCGACCCTGCGCATAGGCGCCTCGCGATATCGGAGGCAAACACCGCGTTTCACGGCCTGTACAAGTCAATGGAGGCGCTGTGGATCAACCGACCGGCGCGCGACGCAACGGCGAGCCACAAGCCATATCAGCTTGCGCTGGCGCAGCGCCTCGGCCTGGACGTTCCGGTGACTTTGATGACGAGCGACCCGGAGGAGGCGCGCGCGTTCTGGGATTCCTGCAACGGCGACGTGATCTACAAGCAGTTCATCGCACTGCCGGAGGCGTGGTCGGAGACGCGCAAACTTGGTGCGGCAGAGAGGCAGGTGAGCGATGCGGCGATCCGTGTGGCGCCGGTGATCTTTCAGCGGCGCGTCCGGGCGGCGGCGGATCTGCGGGTGACCGTCATTGGCGACGAGGTGTTCGCCGCCGCGGTGGATGTGCGCGGCCTCGAATACGATGTGGACGTGCGGCTGAACCTCAATGCGCGGTATGTCGCGCATTGCCTACCGGATGAGGTGGCTGCGAAGTTGCGCGGCCTGATGCGGCGGCTCGACCTGGTGTATGGCGCGATTGACATGCTGCTGACCGAGACGGTCGCTACGTATTCCTAGAGATCAATCCGGCGGGGCAGTTCCTATTCGTCGAGCACGCCACCGGACAGGCGATCACGGCCGCCCTCGCAGCACGTCTCGCCGCCGGCTGAGCCGGCAGGCTCGTGCGCGCCTACGCTGTCGGAGAGGCATCCGAGTAACGGGTGCGCAGCGACAGCCAAGGCGCTCCAGGCGAAGGTCGTTAGTTTCATAAGAGGGGAGAACAGCATGGCATTGAACCATAATGCTTTCCAGGTTACATCCCTGCTCCAAAGGACACTGTTGAACCGGACCAGCTTGAGCGGTTAATGTGGAGGCCACAAGCCATGCTCTTAAGATGCGCCAGTCGCCCGGGTCCGGTTACAACACGGCCAAATCAGGAATTGAGTTCGCAGAGGCGCGTTGCGTCACTTCATTGCAGTCGCATCATGCAGATGTAGTTAATGTTATCGTTGCCAGTGCCAGTCAGTGTTAACTTGAACTAGCTGTTCATTCCTCCTGTTACGTTCACCTTAATTGGGTTAGCGGCTGTCGTATCCGAGGCAACGCAAATCGGCGCTGCGGAGTAGGCTCCTGTCGACGTTATGGTTGCAGATCCCCCCGAAAGTCTTGACCGCGCTGCCGTTACAAACAAGACTGCGCTTTCCCGTGGCAATCCCACCGTTTTGCATTCCGGCCTGGTATCTGTTGCCCATCCGTATCTCCAAAGATGGCGGGGAAGAGGTCGTTACCCCATTTCCTGTAATAAACCGATCGCTAGATGCCAAAGGGGCGCCACACAGGAATACAATCGTCCCTGCCACCATGCCGATCGCACGAAGGGGGCGTTTGTTGAGATCGAAGAACCAGCCGAGGAACACCTGCAATGGCGGGACGAGCTTTAAGGCTGAGGTCGCCACAATTATAAGGGCTATCCAGATAGGCGTTAGCAGAGCTGTCTGTATGGTGATGAACACGGGAGTTACGGGCAGGCTATAAAACGCGAGGACTATTGGCGGATCGGATCCATTGTAGCCTTTGGAAGGAAACTCAATTTCCAGCACCGTTAGACAAAACGATCATCGGCACAACCCAAACCACCGATCCGATGGCAACCGAGAGGATGATATCAGAAATATATAAGCCAATCATATCAAGTCCGCCCGTATAAAGATGCAAGCGTGACAGAAGCCATCGCGTTTTCGCTACCGCAAGATAATCACTGAGAAAATAACCGGAAACGAGCACTACTCCGATGACGACCACGTCTGGAGGCAAGGTTGGGACGTGCTGGCGGATTTCCTTGCCAAAGTCGGGAAGCACGAGGAGAGAGCGACCATGTGTGTAAACCAGGGACAATGATGTAACCAACAAGGCACTCGCAATGCATGAACGCAGAGCGCAACGTATACTGACTTGCTTTTCCCCAAAAGTCGCATTGAAAATACTCACGATGGTCGCTGCCGGACTGACGGTTCTCAGCCAAGAGCGATCCGTAATCACGCGCCCTATGTCGGCCAAAGCCTCTGGCCGGGCCGCCCTTTCCGCCGCGAGGCACGCCCCATAGATCGACCCGGCCAGGAGGTACACCCCGGAGGGTATACCGAAATTCGAAGTGAGATCGGTGAGCCACGACATTGGAACGCGCCCCAGGCCTACTGTTCGACGGCAACTGAAGCCTGAAGCACACGGCAACGCAACCGCTCCGGGTGTCAGTGCCTGCAAACGAGAAAGACAGCACCCCATCATTCTCGACGGGGTCGCGACCTTGGAACATGAAATCATACTATCCCCGCGCTTCTGGGCGACGGCAGGCGGATGGGATCACGGCGCGAAGGTAAGTTTTACCGCGTTTCCCCACTCGCCTTCCCGTTATGCAGGCGGGTTGCGTCCGCCTTCTGGGCGGTTGCGCAAGGAAAGCTGCGCCAAGGTTTACCCCGAAAACGCGAGCAGCCCACGGCCCGACCGACGCGAAATGCCGCGGCGCCTGAAACCCTCGCCCCCGGTGACGTGGTGAGGCCTACGCGCATTGACAGGGTCGCGCTCTCGACGTTCGACCTGTTCGCCATTGTCAGGCAGATCACCGAGGCCAAGGCGCTCCGGTCAGCGGCAAAGCCATGGGCCGACACATCCACCAGCACCGGGCGGCTGATGCTTGCCGTTCTCAGCGGGCTGGCCGCATTCCGCCGCCCGGCGCCGCGAATGCGCTTCGTTTTTCCCGTCCTGCGCAACGCCTGCCAATCGCCCCGGCCGGGCCGGTTTCACCGAATCCGTGCATTTGGCACCCTACACCCTGCCCGATCCCCCCACCGGAGCCGCACCATATGAACCCCAACGCCCTGCCCTTTGACGCCGATGCCATGCTGGAAGGTCTCCGCGCCTGGGTCGAATGCGAAAGCCCCACCTGGGACGCCGCCGCGGTCAACCGGATGATGGACCTCGCCTCACGCGACCTGGTCATCGCCGGCGCGCGGATCGAGCGGATCGCCGGCCGGATGGGCTTCGGCGACTGCGTGCGCGCCAGCTTCCCGCACCCACGGCGCGACGATCCCGGCATCCTTGTGATGGGTCATTTCGATACCGTGCATCCGATCGGAACGCTAGAGAAACTACCGTTCCGTCGCTCCGGCGACCGTGCCTGGGGCCCGGCGATCTGCGACATGAAAGGCGGCAACTATCTGGCCTTCGAGGCAATCCGCCGGCTTGCCGGCGCCAACATCCGCACGCCTCTGCCGATCACCGTGCTGCTGACCAGCGACGAAGAAGTCGGCAGCCCCTCCACCCGCGATCTGATCGAGGCCGAAGCCGCGCGTCACCGTTACGTGCTGGTCCCCGAACCGGCGCGCGCCGATGGCGGCGTGGTCACCGGACGCTACGCCATCGCGCGGTTCAACCTGGAGGCCACCGGCCGGCCCAGCCACGCCGGCGCGCGGCTGGCCGAGGGCCGCTCCGCGATCAAGGAAATGGCTCGCAAGATCGTCGAGATCGAGGACATGACAACCGAGGACTGCACCTTCTCGGTCGGCGTCATCCATGGCGGGCAATGGGTGAACTGCGTCGCCACCACCTGCACCGGAGAGGCGCTGTCCATGGCCAAGCGCCAGCAGGACCTGGACCGCGGCGTCGCCCGCATGCTCGCGCTGTCGGCGTCCTCCAACGACGTGCAGTTCAAGGTCACGCGCGGGGTGACTCGCCCGGTGTGGGAGCCGGATGCAAAGGTGATGGCGCTGTATGAACGGGCGCGCGGTGTCGCGCAGCAGCTTGGCATCGAGCTGCGGCATCAAAGCTCCGGCGGCGGTTCCGATGGCAACTTTACCGGCGCGATGGGGATCGCCACGCTGGATGGGCTGGGCGTGCAGGGCGCCGGCGCGCACACGCTGGATGAGCACATCGTGGTGGACAGCCTGGCGTTGCGCGGCCGACTGATGGCCGGGCTGCTGGCGGCGCTCGACTGATCGCGCCGCGGGTGCCGGGGGCATGCCACCGGGCATGAACGTGTTTCGCTGGTCCTGGCGCGTCGCGGCGGCACGGCCGCGGCTGTGGACCGGGGTCGCCTGCGGCCTGATCGCCGGCGCGTTACTGCCGGGCACGCTGACCGGGGCGGTGCTGGCCTGGGATATCGGGGTGATCGTCTATCTGGCGCTGGCCGCGCTGCTGTTCACCACGGAACGGGCCAGCCGCATGGCTGCCGATGCGGCGCGCCAGCAGGAAGGCGAATGGACGATCTTTTCGCTGACCGTCGCCGCAGCGCTATTCAGTCTGTTCGCGGTGTTCGGCGAATTCGCCAACACCAAGGATATGCCGGCGGCGCACAAGAACCTGCACGTCGCGCTTGTCGTGGTGACGCTGCTGGTATCCTGGCTGATGGTGCACACGACGTTTGCGTTCCGTTACGCGCACGAATATTACTCGAAAGACGCTGGCGGCCCGGACTTCGACCGCGGCCTCGAATTTCCCGGCGAAGAGCGCCCGGATTACCTGGACTTCGTCTATTTCGCGCTGGTGCTCGGGATGACGTTCCAGGTGTCCGACGTGCAGATCACCGCGCGCAAGTTTCGCCGTCTGGCCGCGGTGCACGGTCTGCTGAGCTTCCTGTTCAACACGATCATCCTGGCGCTGACGGTAAACATCGCGGCGGGGCTGGTGTAACCCACAAACCGTTGCGGCAGGGGGAACCGCCGATCGTCGCTTCCCCCCCTTGTAACTTGGATCGGCCGTCATCGTGTAATGTCGTGGATGCGGTGGCGGGCGAGAGACCGATACCCCTGAGGGACAGCAAGCCCGTAGGGGAGCGTGGTGCTCCGCCCGTCGTTCCATCGAACCCGAACAGTCGCTTGGGCCGCCAGCGATGCCCGATTGCGCAAGGACGGGATAGGATGGACGCCATCGTTGTAGGAATTGACGTTTCGAAAGACCGGCTGGACGTGGCGCTGCGCCCGTCCGGTGATAGTTTCGCGGTCGCGCGGGATGCGGCCGGCTTGGACGTGCTGATCGCTCGTCTGAAGCCGCTCGCGCCAGTCACGATCGCCGTTGAGGCGACCGGCGGATACGAGAAGGTCGTGGCGGCGTCGCTCGCGGCGGCCGGGTTGCCCGTGGTGGTGGTCAATCCGGCGCAGCTGCGCGCCTTCGCCCGGGCGCTGGGCAAACGCGCCAAGACCGATCCGATCGACGCCGGTGTGGGCCAGGCGCTACCCGACGATTGCGGCAACCTGGCGGCGGGCCTGGGATCAGGTGGTTCCGCTGTTCGCCTTTCCGCCGGACATCCGGCGCATGATCTACACGACGAATGCGGTGGAAAGCCTGCACCGGAGCCTGCGGAAAATCATCAAGACGCGGGGCAGCTTTCCCAATGACGACGCGGCCCTGAAACTGCTGTTCCTGGCGCTGCGCAACGTCGGCGTGCGCTGGCGTCGGCCGGTTGCCTGGACGGCGGCGATGGCGCAGTTTGCCATCCTGTTCGGCGAGCGTTTCCAGTCTGTCAGCCAGCTCGCTGGCTGACAGACTGGAATGGGCCACAGTGGCGTTTACACAAAGAAACGGACACTACCCCGACAATCGACAGATCGGTCTTCCACGACCAGAGAGACCGCGCTCGCCGCACCCGCCTCGCGTCCAATCAATCACCTTAAATTTCGCAAGGACCTGCTTATCCCCGTATGACGGCCGTCGCCCAGGTCGGCCACAACCCCGCCGAACGCTAACGAGTTTCCCGCCACTTTTGCGATGAAGTTGTTGGAAGGACTCGCAAAGTCGGCTGAGGCGGTCCAAATCGTAGCCATGTAAGATCATATTTGAGACTTGTACGCAGCGACCGGATGTGCGCATGCTTCGCCATGTACATCGAAGCCGTTCCGAATCGGAACTCGCCGCCCGCGATCCTGCTGCGCGAGAGCTATCGCGAAGGCGGCAAGGTGCGTAAGCGCACGCTGTGCAACCTCTCCGACTGGCCCATTGCCCACATCGAGGGTCTGCGCGGTGTGTTGAAGGGCGGCACGGTCATCCCCGCCGAGCGTGAGGCCTTCACCATCATCCGCAGCCTGCCGCACGGCCACGTCGCCGCTGCGCTCGGCACCGCGCGCAACATCGGTCTCGACCGCATCCTCGGCCCTGATGACGATCGCTGCCGCGACCTGGTCCTCGCCCTGCTGGTCAGCCGCATCCTCGATCCCGCATCCAAGCTCGCCGCCGCCCGTGCGCTGTCGCCCGCCACCGCCGCATCGAGCCTCGGCGAACTGCTCGGCCTCGGTGAGGTCGATGAGGACGAACTCTACGCCGCGCTGGACTGGCTGCTGGAGCGCCAGCCCGCGATCGAGACCACGCTGGCCAAGCGCCATCTCACCAACGGCACGCTGGTGCTGTACGACGTGTCGTCGAGCTACATGGAGGGGCGCTGCTGCCCGCTCGCCAAGCGGGGCTACAGCCGCGACGGCAAGAAGGGCACGTTGCAGATTGTCTATGGCCTGCTGTGCGCGCCCGATGGCTGTCCGGTTGCCATCGAGGTGTTTGACGGCAACACCGCCGATCCGATGACGCTGGCGACACAGATCGAGAAGCTCAAGCAGCGCTTCCAACTGGACCATGTCGTGCTGGTCGGCGACCGCGGCATGATCACCCAGGCGCGCATCACCGAGGACATCAAATCGGCCGGCCTCGACTGGATCACCGCGCTTGCGCGCACCGGCGATCAAGGCGCTGGTGGACAGCGGCGCGTTGCAACTCTCGCTGTTCGATCAGCGCGACATGGCCAGCATCACCGCGCCCGAATTCCCCGGCGAGCGCCTGGTGGTCTGCCGCAATCCCGATCTCGCCGCCGAGCGTACCCGCAAGCGCGAAGAACTCCTCACCGCCACAGAGCGCGACCTCGCCCGCATCCAGACCGCCGTCGCGCGCAAGCGCGATCCACTGCGCGGCACCGCCGAGATCGCGCTCGCGGTCGGCAAGGTGATCAACAAGCATAAGATGAGCAAACACTTCGATCTCGACATCGCCGACGCCGCCTTCAGCTTCGCACGCAAGACCGCCGAGATCGCCGCCGAGGCGGCGACCGACGGCGTCTATGTCATACGCACCAGCCTGCCGGCGGAGACCTTCGACGATGCGACGACGGTGCGCAGCTACAAATCTCTCGCCCTGGTGGAACGCGCCTTTCGCTGTATCAAGACCGTCGATCTGCACGTCCGCCCCGTGTATCACCGGTTGGCCGATCGGGTCCGCGCGCATGTCTTTCTCTGCATGCTGGCCTATTACCTCGAATGGCACATGCGTCAGCGCCTGGCGCCGATGCTGTTCGACGACACCGACAAGGAAGCCGCCGAGGCGCTGCGTACCAGCGTGGTGGCGCAGGCACAGCGCTCACCGGCCGCTGTCGCCAAGCAGACCACCGGCCTGACCGAGGACGGCCTGCCGGTGCACAGCTTCCACTCGCTGCTGGCCGATCTCGCAACCTTGGCGCGAAACACTATCATCACCGCGATCACACCAAACTATCCACTCACCGTGCTGACCAGGCCAACCCCGATCCAGCACAAGGCATTTACCCTTCTCGGCGTCGCGATGTAGCCAGTAGCAGAGCCCTCCCGCGATGCTTTCCCTCAACAATTCAAGCCCTTGCACGTTTCTCCCTCAGGAAG
>CAVXTC010000010.1:0-293676 GCA_963764525.1 uncultured Pseudomonadota bacterium
GGAGGATGCTCGACTAAGCAGAATCCGGTTGGTTGACCAACGCGGGAGTGATGCGATTCGCTGCTGGCCGCGATTGGGTTGGGTGCGACATGGGCGGAAAGTCTCCGGTTTGGGCGAGCGATGACCAGCGCGTTGCTCTGATGGATCTTGCGGGGTCGCGTGATCGCGGGGAGGCGGACCGGGCGCGCGCTGTGCTGCTGACGTTATCGGGCTGGACCAGTGCGCGGATTGCCGAAGCGTTCGGTGTTCGGGAGGACACGGTTCGGCTGTGGCGCAGTGACTTCGGCAGGGGCGGTGTCGAGGCGCTGAAGGCCAGCATCGCGCCGGGTCCGCTGGCGGTGAAGAGTTCAGCGGCGTTACGCGTGGTCACGCCATTGCTCGAAGAGCCGGTGGCCGACCGGCCGAACTGGACGATTGCCCGCCTGCGCGCCGAAATCGAGGCGCCGAGGGCGTGTGCATCAGCCGCTCGCAGCTCTCCAAAGCTTTGCGAAAAAAAAGTTCCGCTGGCGGCGGCCCCGGCACACGCTGAAGGGGCGGCAAACGGCCAGCGAGGTGGATCGGATCGGCTTGCGACTGCACCTGCGCAAACGCCAAGCCGAAGCTGGCGACATCGTTCTTCTCTACGGCGACGAGAGCGAGGCGTTGACGCATCCCTATCTCGCCCGCGCGTGGGCGAGGTCCGGCGCGGACCTGCGAGTTCCGGCGCCGGGACAGGCCAAGAAGGTCGCGATGCTGGGTTCGCTCGATCATGTCACCCGCCAACTCGTCGTCCACACCAGTCCCACCAAGCGCAGCAGCGACTTCGTGGCGCATCTTGAGCAGCTCGATCTTCTCTACGGTCCCAAAACCCGGTCAGCCGTCCAAGCCCGTCGTGCTGGTCGAGGACAATGGCCCGATCCACCTCAGCAAGCTCTCGCTCGCCGCCCTGGCCGCCCGCGCACACTGGCTCACCCTCGAGTGGCTGCCAAAATACACACCCGAACTGAATGACATCGAAGTCGTCTGGCACGACCTCAAGGCGCATCACCTCGCCCATCAGACCTTCACTGACATCGACGCGCTCAACAAAGCCATCCACACGGCCGTCAAAGACCTCAACCGAGAGCGCATGCCGGGTCCGTTGGCCAAGCTACGAATCTCTGCTTAGGCCGCGTGCCCGATGACCTGCGACGCTGCGTACCTTGCAGCGCATCGCCGAAGCGACCGGCCACAAGCTTACGGTCGACCTTGTAGTGAAACTCTGTGTCAGAGGGGTGGCGCCAAGTGCCGGCGATCGTCGCCATGCGGACTGATCGCTCAGCGCATCAGCCCAGTGAGCTGACGAAAAAGCCCAGACTTCATCTGTTCGCGATGAAACTCCGTAAGTTCCCGGGTGCCGAGCACACGCAAGACAGCCTCGCGCCCGGAGCGGAATGAGGTGATCTGTCCGTACAGGCCGAGCGCTGCGACCGCAGCCCAAGGATCGTTTTCCGGGAGATCGGCCAGCTTTGCGATAAGAGCCGCGCAGGTCCGGATCACCGGCCTTATGGTCTTGCCGTAGATGCTGTCGAACGCAGGTGTCGGATGTGCCTGCTCGCGAAGGATGAACAGCGCCCAGTCCTTCACGTCCGATCCCAGCAGCATATCAAGGAGCTCCGACAACAGCCGCTGGAGTTGCAGCAGGATAGTATCTTTCGTTGCTTTGTCGTTAGCCAGCTCTCGCCGGGCATCAGCGAGGCAGGCGGCGAGGCGCGATCCTATGACCACAGCGATGTGGTCCGCGCAGGCCGCGTATAACCCCTGCTTTCCTCCAAAATAATATTGCAGGGCAGGAGCGTTCACACCGGCCTTCTCGGCGATGGCCCGGGTTGAAGCCCCCTCATACCCGCGCAGCCCGAACGCTTCGAGCGCCACCCTGATGATGCGCGATCGAGCCTCATCGCCGCGGGGGTATCCGCCACAAGCGGGATGCCGTCGCCGCTCCGATGTGCCTGTTGTCCGGTCCATGCGTGTCCTGGGTGCCCCGCAAAGCGCCTCTTGACAATGTGCAGCATTCGGAAGATGTGTTCCAAATGGAATACATGAGATGTGCAATGCCGAGCCATTCCTCGCCAGGGGCTGACAGAAACATGCCCGACCCCGTGCTGATCGTTGGCGCCGGACCGACAGGCCTTTCCCTGGCGCTGGGACTCGCGCGGTCCGGCGTCACCAGCACCGTGCTGGAGCAAAAGCGACAACTCGACCCGCACTCGCGCGCGACAGTGATCTTGCCGCGAACGCTGGAAATCTTCGCGCAGTGGGGCGTCCTCGATCGCTTTGTGGAGGCGGGCAATCGAGTGACGCACATACGGTTGCGACGCGCGCCGAAGGGGGAGCAGATCGTTCATTTCGACTTCACGGATCTGACAAACGACACTGCGGCGCCGTTCGCGATCGCGCTGCCGCAGGATCGGACCGAGCGCATCCTTTTGGACGCGGTCACCGCCAGCCGGATGGTGGACGTTCGTTTTGAAACAAAGATTTTGGAATTTGAGCAGGACGCTCACCGGATCAGGCTGCGCGTTCAGTCACCTGAGGGTGAACACGAGCTGCATGGCGACTTTCTCGTCGGGGCGGACGGTGCCCATAGCGTTGTTCGCGGCACGCTCGGCCTCGAACTCGACGGCAAGACCTATCGCACGCGCGCGTTGCTGGCGGACTTGCGCGTGCCCCCCGAGGTGGATCAGACCGAGTTCTGGCCTGCTTTGCTGGACGAGGGGCTGGTTGTCGGCATCCGCTTCGGCGATGGCATCTTCCGCGTCGTCGCGGACGCTGTTGACGAAAGCGTCGATGAACACACGATCGACGGCCACATCGATCGGCTGGCGCGGCGCCTGTTCGGGAAGCCGGCGCTTGAAACCATCTGGCGGCGGGTCTATCGCAAACACCAGCGAAGCGCGTCGCGCTATCGCGTCGGACGCGCGCTGCTGGCCGGCGACGCCGCACACCTCAACAGCCCAGCCGGCGGTCAGGGGATGAATTCAGGGATTCAGGACGCCCATAATCTCGCCTGGAAACTCGCGCGTGCGGTCAACGATCCCGATGCGAACATCGACGCTCTGCTCGACGGATACGCCGAAGAACGCTGGGGGTATGTTGATCGCGAAGTCCAGCCAACCACGGACATGATGGAGCGCTTTGAAAGCGCGCCCACGTTCTTGCGGGCTTCGCTCGTGTGGCTCGGCGACAGGTTGCTCGGCGTCGGCAGGTCCGCGCCTGCCGTCACCAGACGGGTGTCGATGCTCGATGTGACCTACGGGCGGTCGGCCTTGATCGGGGCCGACGCCCCGGTCGGTTCGCGACTCCCCGATGTCATCGGCGGTAATGGACGCAGGCTTCTGGGCGAGCACTGGGGCGCCGTGGTCCTTCATGCCGGGTGCCAGGATCCGGCGCGTCGGCTGGCGCTCGCACTGGGACTCCCCCTCATGGACGGTGACGTGGCGGGACTTGTGAGGTTCTTCGGACGCGACCGTTTCGTGGCGCTCATTCGCCCCGACCGGATTGTCGGCTGGCTCGGCACCGCAGAGGCCATCGACCTCGGGGCCTGTGCAGCCGCGCTCGGTCTTCGTCATCCGGATCGCGACGCTGCTCGTTGATCGGGCCGATCCCGTTCGATGCCCAACCGCTCCCGGCGACCGCCCGCGCGGCGGCTCGATGATACAGCCCGCCACTCACCCGCGCCAGAACGGTTTCCGCGCTTCTGACCACGCCTCCCCTGGCGCCAGCCGGATGTCGCGCAGTTCGACATCGCTCATGCGCGCCAGTTCCGTACGTTCGACCGCCCGGCGATACCACCGCGCAATCTACGTGGCCATTTCCGGCCTGGCCGAGCCCATCGTCCGCGCGCTCATGGGCGCCGGGGTTGAATTACTTCGCGCGGTCCACCGAGATTTCGCCGGCATTTGAAACCAGTTCACATAAATGGGCTTATCCGACTTTTGAGGGCGGAAAGGCGTTCCGATCGGCCCGACCTCCGGCGCTGGATCACCATTCAACCGGATAAGCGAAGCGGAGCAGCTATGGTCACCGGCGGTTGAGCTTCGACATCGCATTTGGATCGATGCGTATGCCGTAGCCGTGGTGCACAAGAGGCAGGAGGAAGAAGCTGGTTTGCTGTAATACCAACCAATCGCGGGTACCGATTGACCTGATGCGGTCTGGGTCGTTGGCCAGAAACTCCCACGCCTTTCGGCATGCCTCGACAATGGCATCGTAAGTGTCCCAGACGACGGCGCACAATTTGTTGCCGCGCAGGTATTCCCAGACATTCTCCATGGGGTTCAATTGCGGTGCGTAGGGAGGCAGCGGCAGCAAGGTAATGTTGTCCGGCACACGCAGCTCGCCGCCTCGCTGATGCCAGCCGGCGCCGTCCAGAACCAACACGGCGTGCGCGCCGGCGGCCACCTGCGTGCTGATGTCCTTGAGATGCTCGTTCATCGCCGCGGTATTGACCGCCGGCATGATGATGGCTGCGCCGACGCCGCGCTCCGGGCAGATGGCGCCGAACAGATGTGCGGCGTCGTGGCGATTGTCCTTCACCATGAGCGGGCAACAGCCGACCGGTGCCCAGACGTAGGCCTGGGTGCCTTTCTGGCCCACGCGGGCTTCATCCTGATACCATATCTCGATTGGCAGGCTGCTGGCGATCGTGCTGCCGAGCAGCGCGGCCTTCACCAGGTCGCTGAAGTTTTTTTAAAAGCCTCCTGGGCCGCGGCATCGTGCTTCGGATGAAACGGACGTGGCTGCAAACGCGTCAGGCCCATCTGGCGCAGCCACTTGCCGATGGTTCGCTCGCTCACTGTGACGGTAAACCGTCGGGCCACCTGCTCGCGCAGATCGACGCAGCGCCAGCGCGCCACTTTGTCTTTCTCGGGGTCCGGACCTTTCACCGTCAGGGCCTTCAATTCCGCCAGTTGCTCCGGCGTCCAGCAAAGCCGTGCGTCCACCAAGCCGCATCGAGACAAGCCCTGCCACACCTTTCCCATTGTAACGGTGGACCCAGTCCCGCAGGGTTTGCCGGTCCATCCCCGATTGCTCCGCCGCCGCCTCCCGCGAATGACCCTCAAGGATCAGGGCAATGGCCAACAGACGCCGCACCTGCGCGCCATCGGTGATCTTCGCCGCAAACCCACGCAGAGCAGCCGCCGTATGCTCTGTCCGGGTGATCTTGACCGCCGCCGCCATCGCCTGTCTCCGCTCGGGCCCACCCGTGAGCAGCGAATCGGAATGCGGCAGCAATTCCTAGTCCCCCCCGGTGAGTCTAGGGGTTGCGGCGGTTGGTATGAACCCCTCCACAAGGGAAGAGGGATCCATGCGCTGATGGTTGCCCCCTCCCGTTGGACGGTTACACGGCGAACGTGACTTCGGCGGAGCCGAGGCCCTGAAAGCACACCGCGCAGGTGTCGCCGGGCTTCAGGAAACGCATGCCGGTGTAGCTTCCGCATGTAACGAACTGGCCGGCCCGCACGCCGGGGCCGTTGCGCAGCATGTTGACCAGCGCCACCGCGGTGCCGAGCGGATCCTTCGTCGGATGGCCGCCCTTCTGATCAAGCACCGCTGCGCCATTCACCAGCAGCGACACGTGGATATTGGCGAAATCCAGCGACTGCCAATCGGCGATCGGTTGCGCATGAACTAAACCACCGTTGCTGACGCAATCCGCCAGTTTCTCCAGCGTGCTGCGCGCCGCCTGGTCCTGGAAACGGCTAGTGATCACCTCGATGGCGGCGCAGGCATCCACCGCTGCGGCGACATCGTCGTGTGTGTACGGCGCCGCGCGCGACGGAAGGTCACGACGGAAACGGAATGCGACCTCGCCTTCCACGCCGCAGTCCGGCACCTCCGCCACGGGCATGCGGGCGGGCGAGGGGTGAATGGTCGGGGCATAGATCAGCCCGCGCCACGGCTCGTCATTGGCGGGCGCGGCAGCTTTGTAGGCACCGATCGGCTGATGAAGTTGCGCGGCCACGGCATCCTGGATGGCGTGTGCATCGGCAACCGTGGTCGGACGGCAGGTCGCCGGCAGCTCGGCGAGCCGGGTGCCTTCGCGGCGCGCGGTCACGAGCAGCGTGGCGGCCTGAGTTATGTGTTGCTGGTCCATGCGGTGTCGTCTCCTGATGAAGTCTGGCCGGCGGTGTCAGACGGCACGCACCAGCCGGTGCTGCTTGCGCCCGGCGGACAGCTTGATCGCTCCGTCGCGCAGGTCGGCCACTGAGATGGTGCGGCTTTCGTCGGAAACCGGCGCGTCGTTCACCCGCGCGCCACCGCCGCGGATCAGCCGCCGCGCCTCGGCATTGCTGGCTGACAGACCGGCCTGCACGAACAGGCGAAACGCCGGGATGCCGGCCTCCAGCTCGCGTGTCGGCACGTCGATTCCGGGCAATGTCTCCGCGGCTTCCCCTTGTTCGAACGCGCGGCGGGCGGTTTCCGCGGCTAGCTCGGCGGCCGTCGTCTCCGTGCGCCAGGCGCGTCGCCTCGGTCGCCAGGATCTTCTTCGCCTCGTTGATCCCGGCGCCGCCAATCGTTCCAGTCGTTCGATCTCCGGCACCGGCAGATCGGTGAACAGCCGCAGGAAACGCCCGACATCGGCGTCTTCCGTGTTGCGCCAGAACTGCCAGTAATCGTAGGGGGAGAGCCGGTCGGCGGTCAGCCACACCGCGCCCTGCGCGGTCTTGCCCATCTTGGCGCCCGATGCCGTGGTAATCAGCGGCGTTGTGAGCCCGTACACCTGCTTGCCGTCGGTCCGCCGCGTCAGTTCCATTCCGGCGACGATGTTGCCCCACTGGTCGGATCCGCCGATCTGCAGCACCACGTTGTGCCGGCGCGCCAGTTCGCGGAAATCGTAACTTTGCAGGATCATGTAGTTGAATTCGAGAAAGGTCAGCGGCTGCTCGCGCTCCAGCCGCAGCCGGATCGAAGTCGAAGCGCAGCATGCGGTTGACGGTGAAATGCGTGCCGACATCGCGCAGCAGCGGGATGTAACCGAGCGCGTCCAGCCACTCCCCGTTATTCGCCATGATCGCATCGGACGCCGCAACGCCGAAGCGCAGGAATGGCTCGAAGCAGCGGCGGATGCCGGCCATGTTGGCGGCGATCTGCGCGTCGGTGAGCAACGGGCGTGATTCGTCCCGGAACGAGGGATCGCCGATGCGCGATGTGCCGTCGCCCATCAACACGACGGGTTTGTGACCGTGCTTCTGCAGCAAGCGAAGAATCATGATCTGCACCAAGCTGCCGACGTGCAGGCTGTCGGCGGTGCAATCGAAGCCGATATACGCGGCGATCGGCCCGGCGAGCATCGCCTGATCCAGCGCCTGGATGTCAGTGCACTGGAAGACGAAGCCGCGTTCGGTGGCTTCCTGCAAGAAGGCGCTGTCCGGCATGCGATGAATCCGATTCAAGCATAATCTGTCACCTCTCCCGCTTGCGGGAGAGGTGAAGTCGGGCTGCTTTAACATGAACACCGGTGAGGGAAAATGCTGCGCACCATCGGGCTGATGAGCGGCACGTCGCTGGATGGCGTGGATGCGGCGTGGGTGGACACGGATGGCCAGACAATCGCGGCACTCGGGCCGTCGCTGACCATTGCCTACGACGACGAACTGCGCGGCGAGCTGCGCCGGCTGCTGCAACGGGCGCCGAGCCTCCGCGCCGATGATCCGGCGTTGGCCGGCGCGGCGCGGCGGCTGACCGAGTATCACGCACGCGCCGTTCGCGCGCTCGGTGGCGCGCCGGACCTGATCGGCTTCCACGGCCAGACCATTCTGCACGACCCGGCGGGCCGCCGCACTTGGCAGATCGGCGACGCGGCGCTGCTGGCGCGGCTGACCGGAGTTGCGGTGGCACACGATTTCCGCTCGGCCGATGTCGCGGCGGGCGGGCAGGGTGCGCCGCTGGCCCCGGTGTT
This sequence comes from uncultured Pseudomonadota bacterium, assembly GCA_963764525.1. Lineage (GTDB taxonomy): Bacteria > Pseudomonadota > Alphaproteobacteria > Acetobacterales > Acetobacteraceae > DATDIC01. Next base: position 7,925 of record CAVXTC010000010.1, read on the forward strand.
CCATGCCGCTCTGGCGCGCGACCTGCCACGTCCGCTGGCGGTGCTGAACATCGGCGGGGTCGCCAATGTCACCTGGATCGGTACCGCCGACCAGATGGTTGCGTTCGACACCGGTCCGGGCAACGGGCCTCTGGATGATTGGGTCGGCCGGCACCTGAACCAGCGGTTCGACCGCGACGGCGCGATGGCCATCGCCGGCCGGGCGGACGCGATTGTGCTGGGACGCTTGCTGGCGCATCCGTATTTCGCGCAACCGGCGCCGAAATCGCTGGACCGGCTGGACTTCGCCGCGGCGCTGGTTGCCAGCGGACTGGACTTGTTGTTGCCGGCCGACGGCGCGGCGACGCTGGTGGCCTTCACGGTCGGGGCGGTGGCGGCGGCACCGCTGCCCAAGCCGCCGCGGCGCTGGCTGGTCACCGGCGGTGGCCGGCACAACCCGGCGATCATGGCGGCGCTGCGGGCGCGATTGCCCGCCCCGGTGGAATCGGTGGAGGCGGTCGGCTGGGACGGTGACGCGCTGGAGGCGCAGTGCTTCGGCTTCCTCGCAGCACGGGTAGCGGCGGGTTTGCCGATCAGCTTTCCTGGAACGACCGGGGCACCGCGGCCGATGACGGGAGGCGCGATCCTGCGGGGGTGAAGGGCGGGCGGTCTCCGGTTCGTTCCCCGCGACCCCTCCCCCTGCCCCCTCCCACAAGGGGGGTTGGGGATTTGCTATCCCAGCGCCGCCAGCACCTGCTCCGGCCGGGGAATCGGCGCCACCGCGCCATATCCGGTGCATTTCAGCGCGGCGGCCATGTTCGCATACCGTGCCGCCTGCTCCGGCTCGTCGCCTGCCAGTATGCGCGCCAGGAAGCTGCCGCAGAACGTGTCGCCCGCGCCGGTCGCATCCACCACGTTCACGCGATGGCGCGGGAAGGCGCACCCGCCGCTCCGGTGTGGCGAAATACGCGCCGTTTTCGCCCATCTTCAGCACCGCGGCGCGCGGTCCGAGGCGCAGGTAAAAGTCCAGGATGGCGTCCGGGTCGGTCAGCCCCAGCAGCGCCTCCGCGTCCTCCATGCCGGGGAACACGAAATCGGCTTGCGCGATGGCGGCATTCATCACGGCCGCGGCTCGTGCGGCAGGCCACAGCCGAGGGCGGTAATTGGTGTCATATGCAACTCGTCCGCCGCCTTGCTTCACCAGATCGATGGCCGCGAACACCGCATCGCCCGCGGTTGCCGAAATTCCCTGGCTGATGCCGGAAACGAATAACATGCGCGCCCGGGCCAGCGCATCGTGCGGCAGGTCACCGACCGTGTAGGCCGAGGCGGCCGAGTTCTGCCGGTAATGCAGGAATTCGTGCCCGTGCGGCCCGTGGAACACGAAATAGACCCCGGTCAGGTGCCGTTCGGTGCGCACGACGGTCGAGGCATCCACCCCCTCCCGCGCCCACAACCCCATGAAACTATCGCCGGCGAAATCGCGGCCCAGCGCGGTGATGTAGCCGACACGCGCGCCTTGACGGGCGGCCGCGACGGCCGCGTTGGAGGTGTCGCCGCCGTGTCCTTCCAGGTATAACCGCCTGCCGTCCGGCTGCTCCGGAAGCTGGTTGAACTCCAGCATCGGCTCGCCCATGCACAGCAGTTCGGCGGTCATCAGCTTGCGTCCAGCACCTGCCGCGCCGCTGCTTCGATCGCGGCGCGATCGCCGGCGGCGATCCGCGCTTCATCGACCAGCGCGCCGCCCATCCCGACGAACGCCGCCCCTGCGGCCAGATAGGCGGCAACGTTGCCGGGCTCCACCCCGCCGGTCGGGCAGAATGCAACATCGGGAAACACGCTGCGCAGCGCCCGAATATGCGCCGGTCCGCCCACCGAAGCAGCCGGGAATACCTTCACTGCGTCGGCGCCGGCGGCCAGTGCACCGCGCACTTCGGTGGGTGTTACCGCGCCGAGCATCAGCAGCGCGCCGGCCGCGGCGCATGGTTCGGCCAGCTCCGGGTCGATCCACGGCGCCACGATAAACCGTGCACCGGCATTGAGGCACTGCAGCGCCGCGCCACGGTCGCGCACGGTTCCGGCGCCCACCAGCAATGCGGGATCGGCGGCCAGTTCACGGATCAAGGCAGGGGCGTCGGGAATGGTCATGGTGATCTCGAAGATGCGTATCCCGGCGTCACGCAGCCACCGCACCGCCGTCGCGGCGTGGGCGGCCGAGCGCGTGCGCACCACCGGAACCACGCGCGCGGCGCGCAGCAGTGCGATCAGAGCGGGTCCCACGAGAACACTTCGCCCGAGCGATCGACCGGCATGAACGACGCTTTCAGCGCCGGCAGTGCGTGCTCGGCGATCGTTTCGGGTGTCCAGCCTTCGTTGCGGTGAACGGTGCGGATCGGCCTCGGCGAACTGAACAGGATGATCTCGTTCATTCGCGTGCCGAACACTTGGCCCGACACGTCCTTGGCCGCGTCGGAGGCGAGGAATACCGCCATCGGCGCGTTCTTGTCCGGCGTCATGGCCTGGATCTTTGCCACCCGCGCCTGCTGCTCCGGCGTGTTGGCGGGGATTGAGCTGGTCATCCGGCTCCAGGCGAACGGCGCGATGCAGTTGGAGCGCACGTTGTAACGCTTCATGTCCAGCGCGATGGATTTCGACAGCGCGGTAATTCCCAGCTTGGCGGCCGAGTAGTTCGCCTGGCCGAAATTGCCGATCAGGCCGGAGGTGCTGCTGATATGCACGAAGGCGCCGCTCTCCTGCTTGCGGAAATGCTCGGCGGCGGCGCGGCTGGTGAAGAAGCTGCCGTTCAGATGGACGCCGATCACCGCCAGCCAGTCCTCGGGCGACATCTTATGGAAGATCACGTCACGCAGGATGCCGGCGTTGTTTACCACAATGTCGATACGACCGAAATGATCGAGCGCGGTCTGGATGATTTTCTGCGCCGAGACCCAGTCGGACACCGAATCGGTGCTGATCTCGGCGCGGCCGCCGCGCTGCTCGATGAGCTGTTTGGTCTGCTGCGCCGGCGTCGCGGACAGGCCCTCGCCCGACAGCGAGGCACCGACATCGTTGATGATCACGCGGGCGCCGGCGCCGGCCATCATGACGGCGATCTCCCGCCCGATGCCGCCGCCGGCCCCGGTGACCACCGCGACCTTGCCGTCCAACATGCCCGCCATCACGCGTCTCCTTCTGGTGCGATGGGGACGTTAGAGCGGATTTGCCGGGACCGGAAACACCGGGACCGAAGACGATGGGCGCCTTCACCTCTGCCGCAAGCGGGCGAGGTGATCGTGTCAGTCAGCCTGCCGCGTTGGCAGCAGGTACAGCAACAGGAAGCAACTCGTGACGAGCGGTAACACCAGCAACCGTCGGTCCAGCACCATGCCGGCGACGGCGCCGCCGACCGCCACGGCTGCTGATCGGAGCACCAGCCGCTGCGCACCATGCGAGCCATGGGGCAGCGCGGGTCTTCGCTCTGCCGGGCGGGGCGCAGCAGAGCGCACGGCCGGGCGCTGACGCCCCATCCGGCCGCCCGTCTGCCGTTCCGCAGCGGTGAGCATTGGCGCGGGAGGGGGATGTTCTCGCAGCACATCCCCTCGATGGTCCAACGGATCGGGCCGCGCCGCACGGCGTTCCACATAATCCGCGAAGCTCGCCTGCAACGCCGGGGTGCCGTAGAGCACGTCCAGATGCCCCGCCATTTCCAGCACGGCCGGGCCCGGCATGCCCTGCTCCAACGCAACCTGCGTCAGAGCGAACATGCCGGCGCGGCGACCGCTCGTGCAATGAACGAACACCGGCTTCGGCAACCGCTTCAGCACGACGCCGAACCGGTCCAGCGTGTCGTCGTCCACCGGCGTGGGCGGCACCGGGAAATGAGCATAGACCAAGCCACTGGTCTCGGCGGCCTCGGCCTCCTGGTCCGGCGGCAACTGATCCGCGTGATCGGCATTCTCGCGCAGGTCCAGGACGGCACGGAACCCATGGCGCCGCAGCCAATGGAGGTCGGCTGGTCCCGGCTGGGTGCGGCCGATGCTGACGGAGCGGGAAAGCCGGGCGCGGTCCCGGGCGAAAACGCGATCGAGCACAGGACACTCCCGATTTGGCACACCCGAATTGGCGCACATGCAAAACGGCCTCCCCTGCCCTGAGTTCCCACCGTCCGCCCAGGCTTGACGCTGGCGCGCCAATACCGGCCAGCTTCCGCCAAATGCGGGAGGCGTCGGAATGAGCGGAACCGTCGAGCTGCGTATCGCCGAACGAGCGGCTTTCGCCGGCGGCCAGGAATTCGGCGCGGCCGGCGCTTACGAGCGGCTGACTGGCCGGGCGCATTTCGCCGTGGACCCGCGCGCGCCGGAGAACGCAAGCGTGGTCGATCTGATCAAGGCGCCGCTCGACCGGCACGGCAAAGTCGGGTTCGTGGCGGATTTCATGCTGCTGAAGCCGCTCGACATGGCGCGGTCGAACCGGCGGCTGTTCTTCGATTACGGCAACCGCGGCCACAAACGCGTCTTGCAGTTCTTCAACGACGCGACTGCCAGCAACGATCCGATCACGCTCGATCACGCCGGCAACGGTTTTCTGATGCGGCGCGGCTACGTGATCGGATGGCTCGCCTGGGAAGGCGACCTGCTGCCGGGTAATGGGCGCATGGTGATCGATTTGCCGGTGGCGACCGATGGCGGCCGGCCGATTACCGGGCTGGTGCGGGTGGAGTACATCCCGGACCAGGCGGGCGTCACGACACTTCCGCTGTCCGGCAAGGCGGCGGCGCGCAGCTATCCGACCGTATCGCTTGATACCGGCCGGGCGAGCCTGACCCGACGGCGCTATCCGTACGATCCGCGCATCCCGATCCCGCCGGACGCGTGGCGCTTCGCCCGCATCGAAGGCGGCAGCGGCGGCGAGACCAATGAGGCGGAACGGGCGCTCATTCCATCGGAGATGCATATCCATATCCCCGCCGGGTTCGAGCCGGGCTGGATTTATGAGCTGGTGTACACCGCGCGCGACCCGATGGTGCATGGCCTCGGTCACGTCGCGGTGCGCGATTTCGTCAGCTTCCTGAAGCACGGGGAGGTCGGCAATCCGATGCGCGGCGTGGAGAAGGCGTATGCCTGGGGCCGCTCACAGACCGGGCGCTGCCTGCGGGATTTCGTCTATCGCGGCTTCAATGCTGATGCCGCGGGGCGGCTTGTGTTCGACGGCGTGATGCCGCACGTCGCCGGGGCCGGGCGGAAATGGCTGAACCATCGGTTTGCCGGCCCGATCGTGTCGGGGGGGCAGCAATATGAGGACCATTTCAACCCAGCCGACAGCTTCCCGTTCTCATACGCCTTCAGCACCGATCATCTGACCGGCCGGCGCGATGCGATCCTCAAGCGGCCGGAGACCGATCCACTGGTGATGCACACCCAAACCGCGAGCGAATACTGGAACCGCCGCGGATCGCTGGTGCACACCGACACCGAGGGCAACGACCTGCATCAGCCGGACGGGGTGCGGATTTATGCCTGGGCCAGTTCGCAGCACTTCGCCGATCCGCGCGCCAGGGTAGGCCGGATCCCGGCGTGCCAGAACTATTCCAATACGGTCGCCACCTCGGCCCTGTTCCGCGCCCTGCTGGACGCGATGGACCGCTGGGCAACAGATGGCGCGCCGCCGCCGGCGAGCCGCCATCCCTGCCGGGCCGACGGGACGCTGATCAGCGTGGAGGCTTGGCGACGGCAGTTTCCGACGATCCCCGGTGTGATGACTCCGCTTTCGCCCAACCGGCTTCCGCTGATGGATTTCGGGGAGACGCAGCCTGGGATGATCACGAAGGAGCCGCCTGAGCTGGCCGCCGGGAAGGAGTATGTGGTGCTGGTGCCGGCGGTGGATGCCGACGGCAACGAGGTGGCGGGGGTGCGTGCGCCGATGGTGGCGGCGCCGCTCGGCACTTACACTGGGTGGAACATGCGCGCCCGGGGGTTCGGACACGGAGCGCTATATCGGTTTGAGGGCAGCTACCTCCCGTTCCCCACCACACCCACGGAGCGCGCGATCACCGGCGATCCCCGCGCCGCGATCCTGGAACGCTACCCGGACCACGGCGCCTACACGGACGCGATCGGCCGCGCTGCGCGGGCGCTTGCGGCGGCCGGATTGCTGCTGGAGGAAGACGTGGACCGCTGCATCGCCGCTGCCGACGGGTGGGGCCGGCCGCGTCACGTCGTCGGTGTGGCCGATCGGCCACTCGGGTCCGGTGTGGGCTCTGTCACGCAAAAAGAGACGTTGACGAATTCGTGAGCGGTGAACTATGGTTGCTTTGCGGCGGGCAGCGGGCGATTTCGAGTTGCACCAACTCGCCGCAGGCTATCACGATAGCCCCTCGCGTTCGTCCCGGCGCCTGTCTCAAAGGAAATTACCATGCCTCACGCCATTGGCCCGTATTCGGTCGAGGAGCGTTTTGTCCACGGCGAGACACGCTGGGTCGCCATCCGCGCGCGCGGCGCCGAGTGGTCGTGGCTGACCCCGGAGGAGGCTGCGGCGATCGGCCGCGAATGGGTGGAGAAGTACGGCCAGCCGCGCACGGTGCCGCATCTGGTGGCGGCGGAATAAGGCAGCGCGACTCCTCACACCGGGAGGAGTTTCGGCGATCATCACCCGGCCGATAGGTCCCCCCAGGCCGTCACCTGAGCAATTCGTAAGGCGATGACCGGCAGCGGGGCCAGTTCCATACGGCCCAATTGCGGATAGCGGTCACGCAGCAGCGCCTGAGCCCGGGCGTGCTCCCCGCCGTCGTGCAGGATTTGGGCGCGACCGCGCAGCATCACCCAGCCGAGTCGGGTCCAGTCTTCATCATATCGGTCGATCACCACCGCCGCGGCTGGGTTCGCGGTGATGTTGCGTAGCCGCTTCAGCGGCCTATCTCGCCGCTTCGGCTTTTCATCCACCGTGATGTACAGCGAGGCGCCCTCGATCGCGTAACACACCGGCACGACGTGCGGCGCGCCACCGGCGTCAGCCGTGGCCAAGTGTCCGACGCGGCGCGAATTCACGAAGCCAAGCTCGCGATCCGGCAACATTTTCGCAGACCTCCATGCTGACGCCCTGGCGTGCTGACTCCATGGGCCGGTTGCCGCCTGCCGGCGCCTGTGCTGCCGTGCGGCATTCCGGCAACGCAGGAGGACACGATGGACGTCAGTCTAACCGGCCGCAGCGCAATGATCACCGGCGCCAGCAAGGGGCTGGGCCTCGCCATGGCGACTGAGTTCGCCGCGTCCGGCGCCGACGTCGCCATCTTGGCTCGCCGGCCGGCGGTGTTGGAAGAGGCGAGGGCGCAGATCGAGAAGACCGCGAAAGGCCAGCGTTGCGACGATCCCCTGCGACGTCGCCCAGGCCGAGCAATGCCGCCAAGCCTATGACACGACAATGCGGGCGTTCGGCAAAGTCGATATCCTGGTGAACAACGCCGGCATCTCGCGGGCGATGCCGTTCGAGCAGATCACCGACGAAATCTGGCACGAGGACCTGGAGCTGAAGCTGTTCGCCGCGATCCGGCTGACGCGGCTGGTGTTTCCGCAGATGAAGGAGCGTCGCTGGGGCCGCATCATCAACGTGCTGAATATCGGCGCCAAGGCGCCTCGCGCCGGCGGTGCGCCGACGTCCGTCTCCCGCGCCGCCGGCATGGCTCTGACCAAAGTCCTGGCGGGCGAGGGCGCGCCCCACAATGTGTTGGTAAACGCGATGCTGGTCGGCCAGATCGTGTCGGATCAGTGGGTGCGCCGGCACCAGGCGCAGGGCGCCAACGTGCCGTTCGCGGATTTTATCGGCAAACTCGGCACCGGCATTCCAGTGGGGCAACTCGGCAAGGCTGAGGAATTCGCCGCGATGGCGTGTTTCCTGGCCTCCGACCATGCCGGCTTCACGACCGGAACGGCGATCAACATGGATGGCGGAGCGTCGCCGGTTGTCTGATAAGCGGGTTCCAAGGGCTTGCCCTTGGCAGGGGTCCGGGGGCAGCGCCTCCTGGCCTTGTTTGTTGGGAGGGCACTGCCATGGCAGCAAAGATCATCCCGGTAGCGGTGTTCGACTGTGTGGTCTTCGGCGCCACCGGAGACCTCACGTTGCGCAAACTGCTACCCGCACTCTACTGGCGCTTCCGCGATGGCCAGATGCCGGAGGGTTCGCGCGTGATCGGCGCCGCGCGATCCGAACTGGACGACGCTACCTTTCGCGACCGGGCGGCGCACGCGCTGGAGGAGCATGTGGGGCCGGAGGCGCTCGATCCGCCTGTCATGCAGCGCTTCCTGGCCCGGCTATTCTACCGACGGCTGGATGCGGCGAAGCCGGAGGGTGGCTGGGAGGGGCTGGCCGGGTTGCTCGATCCGGAGCGGGTGCGCGTGTTCTACCTGGCCACGTCGCCGGATCTGTATGGACCGATCTGCCGCAACATCGGCGCGCACGGGTTGGCGACGCCGCTTTCCCGCGTCGTGCTGGAAAAGCCGATCGGCCACGACCTTGAGTCGGCGCGCGAGATCAACGACCAGGTCGGGGAGGTGTTCGCCGAGGCGCAGACCTTCCGCATCGATCATTACCTTGGCAAGGAGACGGTGCAGAACCTGCTGGCGCTGCGATTCGCCAATTCGATCTTCGAGCGGCTGTGGAATACCGACGTGATCGACCACGTGCAGATCACGGTGGCCGAGACGGTCGGGCTGGAGGGGCGTGGCAATTATTACGACCGTGCCGGAGCGCTGCGCGACATGGTGCAAAACCACCTGCTGCAACTGCTCTGCCTGATGGCGATGGAACCGCCCGTATCGCTGGAAGCCGACCGCGTGCGCGACGAGAAACTGAAGGTTCTGCGGGCATTGCGGCCGTTGCACCCGCAGGACATTGCCGCGTTGTCCGTGCGCGGGCAGTACACCGCTGGGGCGGTGGAGGGGCGGCCGGTGCCAGGCTACCTGGCGGATCTTGGGAACGCGGCCAGCAGCACCACGGAAACGTTCGTCGCGCTGAAGGCCGAAGTGCGAAGCTGGCGCTGGGCCAATGTGCCGTTCTATCTGCGCACCGGCAAACGCCTGCCGCAGAAGGTGTCGGAGATCGTGGTGCAGTACCGCGCGCTGCCGTTTTCCATCTTTCCGACCGAGATCGCGCCGCTGGATCCCAACCGGCTGGTGATCCGATTGCAGCCCGAAGAAGGCATGCGGCTGGAGATGATGACCAAGGAGCCGGGGCCGGGGGGATTGCGGCTGAGTGCCACGGCGCTTGATATCAGCTTCGAGAAAACGTTTGGGATGCGCTATCCGGATGCATATGAACGGCTGCTGATGGACACGGTGCGCGGCAACGCCACGCTGTTCATGCGCCGCGATGAGGTGGAGGCGGCGTGGAGCTGGGTTGAGCCGATCATCGAGGCATGGGCGGGGCGGCCGGATCATCCACGCCCGTATGCTGCTGGAAGCTGGGGACCGACCGCGGCGATTGCGCTGATCGAGCGGGACGGGCGGACCTGGCATGAGAGCCAGAGCTGATATCAGATTGCCGTCGCGCGTCAGTTAGCTCATTCGGGGAACCGCGAACTCACGCGTCCGCGTCGGAGCATCCTTTAAACCGCGCAAGGGATCACTCTTGGCACGACGTGCTTCCTCGAGGTCGTGTTGCGTCTGCAAGTTCATCCAGAATTCGGCGGTGGTTCCGAAGTGATGGCCAAACCTGATTGCGGTGTCGGCGGTGATTGCGCGCTCGCCGTTTAGTATCTCGGTGATCCGGTTGGGCGGCACACCCAAACCGCGCGCCAAGCCCCGCGCGGACAGGCCGCCCGGCTCCATGAATTCGACGCGCAGCACTTCCCCCGGCGGGACAGGGGGTAGCTTCCGGCCGGTGCTGACGTCCGACAGATCGAGATTTTCCAGTTCCTCACGGCGGATCAGGTCAGGCATTGCGGGACCTCCTTAATGATAATCGGCGATCTCGACAACGTGGGCATTCCCGTCCTGCCAAATGAAGCACACGCGCCACTGGTCGTTGACGCGGATACTGTGCTGGCCCTGGCGATTGCCCGACAGCCTCTCCAGGCGGTTCCCGGGCGGGGTGCGCAGGTCATCGAGCCGAAGCGCGGCATCGAGCATTCGAAGCTTCCGCCGGGCAGCCTTGGCGACGCTGGAGGGAAAGCCCTTGGGCAACTCACCCCTGAACACCACCGCTGTCCGCTTGTCGCGGATACTTACGATCACGATGTGTTATGTGTGACATGACGGGAAACATGTCAAGAGCCAGCTCTGGGGATGGAACACTAAAAGCTGGCAGAGGGCGGAATCCTCACAAATACCCCGCCCCCATCTCGGCGGCGAAGCGGTCCGCGCTGCCCTCCCACACGATCCGCGCGTGTTCCAGCAGATAGACCCGATCGGCATGCGGCAGCGCGAAGGTCACGTTCTGCTCGCCCAGCAGCACGGTGATCGGCGTCGTTTCGCGCAGCCGGGCCAAGCGCCTTCGACAACTGCTCCAGGATCACCGGCGCCAGGCCCATCGTCGGCTCGTCCAGGATCAGCAGTTTCGGCTGCATCATCAGCGCCCGGGCGATCGCCAGCATCTGCTGCTCGCCGCCCGACAGCGTGCGCGCCGCCTGGCGCTGCCGCTCGCGCAGGATCGGGAACAGTTCAAGCAGCCAGGCAAGCTGGCGTCTCGCGAACCGGCGCGTGCAGATGCTGGCCGCCGAGATCGAGATTCTCCCGCACGCTCATGTCGCCGAACAGCTCGCGCGTCTCCGGGCACTGCACGATGCCCGGCGCGCGCGATCGCGGCCGGCGAGCGCCCGCGCAGCGAACCGCCGGACCAGCGGATTTCGCCGTCATACGGCACCAGCCCGGAGATCGCGTTGAACAGCGTCGTCTTGCCGGCGCCGTTCAGCCCGACAACCGAAACGAACTCGCCCTCGTTCACATGCAGCGAAACCTGCTGCAGCGCCTGCGCCTTGCCGTAGCGGACCTCGACGCCGCGCACATCCAGAAACGGCTCGCCGGCGCTGGTGTCGAGTTCCTTGCGCGGATGCGTCTCGATCCTGCCGCCGAGATAGACGCGGCGCACCGTTTCGATCGCGCATCACCTCATCGGCGCTGCCCTCGGCGATGCGCTCGCCGAGATACATCGCCAGCACCCGATCGACCAGCGCCGCGACACTTTTCACGTTGTGATCGACCAGCAGCACGGCCCGGCCGTCGCGACGGAACTCGTCGATCAGCTCGGAAAAGATCGCCATCTCCGCCGGCGTCAGTCCGGCGAATGGCTCATCGATCAGCACCAACTTTCGGATCGCGGGCCAGCGCCTTCGCCATCTCCAGCCGGCGAAGATCGGCGAACGGCAGCGTCGGCGGCCGCCGGTCCAGCACATCGCCCAGCCCGACCCGCTCGGCGATCGCCCGCGCCTGTCCGTCCACCCCCGGGTCGGCCGCCAGCCGGAACAGCGAATCCGGCAGCAAAGCGAGCTTGATGTTCTCCAGCACGGTCTGCCGGTGCAGCGGGCGCGAGTGCTGGAACACGATGCCGACACCCTGCCGCGCGATGCGGTGCGTCGGCCAGCCGGCAACATCCACCCCGTCCAGCGCCACCGCGCCGGCATTCGGCCGCTCGATGCCCATGACAAGTTTCATCACGGTCGATTTGCCGGAGCCGTTCGGGCCGATCAGGCCGAGGATCTCGCCCGGCCGGACCTGGAAGCTGATGTCCTTCACCGCGACCAGCCCGCCGAAACGCTTGGTCAGCCCGTGCACGTCCAGCATCGGCCCGGCGTTGCGCATCAGCGCTTGTCCGTCCGGCGGAGCGCATAGCCCAGCACGCCATCGGGGAAGAACAGGATCACCAGCAGCGCGATCGCCGAGACGACGAACGTGTTGAGCTGGCCGATCGGGCGCAGCAGCTCGTCGAACAGCACCAGGAAGATCGCGCCGAGCACGCCGCCCAGGATGGTGCGCCGCCCGCCGAACACCACCGCGATGATGATCTGCACCGCGATCGACAGATCGACCATCTGATCGACCGACGCGGTGCCCTGGTAGAACGTCAGCATCGCCCCGGCCAGGCCGGAAAACAATGCGCTGATGCAGAACGCCGCCACCTTGAACTTGGTGACGTTGAAGCCGAGCGCCGCCGCCTCGATCCGGTCCTGCCCGGTCGCCTGCAGGATCAGCCCGAACGACGAGCGCGACAGGCCGAACAGGATCACCGCGGAAATCACCAGGAAGCCGAACGCGTACCAGTAATTCACGGCGGCGCTGATGGACAGCACGCTGGGCACCATCATGCCGATCTCGCCGCCGGTCACGCCGGCGAAAATCACGATTGCATCCAGCAGCAGCAGCACGGCCACCAGCGTGACCAGGCCGAAATATGGGCCGCGCAGACGCAGCGCCGGCATCGCCAGCAGCAGCCCGCCGACGATGGCGGTCGCCGCGCCGCCGATCAGGCAGAGCGGCAGCGGCAGGCCGGCATTGTTCATCAGCCCGGCGCCATACGCGCCGAGGCCGATCAGGAAGGTCGGTCCGAAATTGACCTCGCCGGCGAAGCCGAACAGCAGGTCCCACGACATCGCGAACACGCCGAAATAAAACGCGACCGTGAACACGCCGAGGAAATAGGCCGACATCCAGGACGGCGCGGCGGCGCCGACCGCGATGACCAGCAGCGCGATCCAGAGCACCGGGCGACCCAGCAGCCCGGACCGGTCGATCCGGCCTGTCCCGATGGCGCTGCGAAGCTCGCTCATCGCCGGCCGAGCAGGCCGTGCGGGCCGCACGTAGAGCACCACAACCAGGATCAGCAGCGCCGGGATCGGCCGCAGGGTCGGCGCGATCAGGTACGCCGTGATCGTCTCGGCATAGCCCACGACGTAGGCGGCAATCAGTGAACCCGGCACGCTGCCGAGCCCGCCCAGGATCACGATGATGAAGGCGCTCGCGGTCAGCGCGCCGGCATTGGCGGAACTGACGCCGAAGAACGACGCCAGCAGCACGCCGGCAAGGCCCGCCAGCAAGCCGTAGATCGTCCACACGATCAGGTAGATGCGCGACAGCTCGAAGCCGAGCAGCGTAAGCCCGCGCGGGTTGATCGATGCCGCCAGCAACTGCTTGCCGATGCGTGTGCGATTCACCAGAAGGTACAGCAGCCCGATGGCCGCCCAGCACACCATCGCGATCAGCACCTCGTTGCGTGGCGTGCGCACGCCGAAGATATTCATTACCCCTGGCAGCATCGGCTGCCAGCGTGACGGGGTTGTCGCTGAACAGATAGTCCGCGCCGACCTGGATCATGATTCCCCAGAGCAGCGTGCCGGTCAGGATGAAGATCTCCTCTTCTTCCCTTGGGATCGCCCGCGAGCGCTGCAACGGCCGGACCACCAGGAAATAGGTCACATACGGCGGCAACCAGCCCGGCCAGCACGCCGATCGCGGCGCCGCCGTACGGGCCGGCGCCATAATTCACCGCCGCCCACCAGCCGATCAGTCCGGCGATCAGCATGATCCCGCCATGCGCCAGATTGAGCACCCCGCACACGCCGAACATCAGCGTGAAACCGACGGCGCCGACGCCATACAGGGAGCTGATCGCGAATCCGTCGATCAGGATCTGCAGGGCGAGCATCAGGGGTCAGTTACACCAAGCGACGAAAAGATCGACGTGCCACACAGCGAAGATCGTGGCTTGCCCCGGGCATCCACGTCTTCGTCGAGCACAGTCGTGGATGGCCGGCCTTCGCCGGCCATGACGAGGCGAGGACGGCGGTCCCTCAACGAGACGACTACTTTGCCGCCTGCTGCTGCGGCAGCTTCACGAAGCTGGGGAAGGTCAGCTTGTTCGGGCACTTGGCGGTCGGCCAGACGCAGACCTGCTTGCCGTTCTGCCACTGCACGAAGATGCCCGTGGTCCAGTCCTTGCCGTATTTCAGCGCGTGCGTGAACTGGTCGTTGCGGCCATAGAATCCGAGATGGCCGACCGCGCCCTGCATGTCGGTCTTTTCCATCTCGGCGACGATCTTGTCGGGATCGGTGGAACCGGCCCGCTTGATCGCCTCGGCGAACGCCATCACCCCGTCATACGCAGTGAACGCCGTGAAGGCCGGGAAATTGTGGTACTTGTCCACATACGCCTTCTGGATCGCCAGCGTCATCGGGCTGAGCGCCACGCCCGGCGCCGAGCCGGTCTGCGTGATCACCCCTTCGGTGGCGCCGTTGGTGCTCTTCCAGAACGAGTCATTGCTCGCCTGCGCGCTGATGCCCGCCATCGGGATCGGCACCTGCTGCGAGTGCCACTGCACCGTCGGCTGCACGCCGACATGCGCGATGCCCATCATCATGACATCGGGATGCTTCGCCTCGACCTGATTGAAGATCGGGGTGAAGTCGGTGGTATCCGGATTGAACCGGATGTGGTCGAGCACATTCAGCCCGGCTTTCGGCAGGCATTGCGCGTACACGATGTCGAGCGGCTTGGTCCAGTCGGCGTCCTCGCTGACGATGGCGGCGGTTTTCATGTGCAGCCCATCGACCAGCAGGTCCTTCGACGAGTCGCAAACCGACTGCGCCAGGATCGGTGAAGGAAACCAGCCCTCGAACATGTATTTGTACTCGTCGTATTTGTCGTGCACTTGCTTGCTGATCAGATCGCTCGCGGCGGCCGGCGTCAGCGTCGGCATGTGCAACCGGGCGGCCCACGGCTCGACCGCCAGCGCGACTTCGCTGATGAACGTGGTCACCACGGCGGACACGTGGTCCTGCTGGGCCAGGCGCTGGAAGGCGCGCACCGCATCGGCGGCCGAGGAATGATCGTCATAAGCGACGATCTGCACCTGACGGCCGTTGATGCCACCCTGAGCGTTGATGGCGTCGGCGGCGAGTTCCGCGCCGCGGGCGATCGGCTCGCCGACGACGGCGGAAAATTCGCTGACCACGCCGATCTTGATCGGTTCGGCGGCGGCGGCGGCGGAGGCGACCGCGAACGAGGCAGCCAAGGCGGCGTACAGCGCGGTCTGGCGCGTGGCGAAGGGTTCCATCGGACGAGCTCCCAAACTTGGTTAGGCCACTATTGGCGGCCAACGATTTGATTTTTGTTGCGGACGGATAGCCAGCTTAGTGTGCGGTCCGATGCGCTGTCCCGTCAATTCGCCTTTTGGGACGGCGCGACACGGCTTGAATCCGGGCAGCAAAACCGCAAGCCTGTGCGAACAGGCAAGGGATGACATGCATGGGGACCAGAAACGGCGCGATCGAACGGGCGCTGGCGATGTTCGACAGCGGCGGCTTTCGTGACCGCCTGGCGGAGCTGGTGGCGATCCCCAGCACGTCCCAGGACCCCGGGCACGAGCCGGACGTGCAACGGTACCTGGAGGTCGGCATCCGCCCGTGGCTGGAGCAGATGGGTTTCACCGTGGCGATCCACGCCAACCCGGTTTCCGGCTTTGGCCCGATCCTGACAGCCGACCGGATCGAGGGGCAATCGCACCCGACCGTGCTGACTTATGGCCACGGCGACACCGTTCGCGGGCTGGAGGACCAGTGGCGCCCCGGTCTCGATCCATGGCGGCTGACCGAAGACGGCGACCGCTGGTACGGACGCGGGACCGCCGACAACAAGGGCCAGCACGCGCTGAACCTGACCGCCCTGGAAGCGGTGCTCGCCGAACGCGATGGCCGCCTGGGGTGCAACCTCAAGCTGGTGCTGGAGACCGGCGAGGAGCGCGGCTCGATCGGCTTGCGCGAGTTCGTCGCGGCGAACAGGGACAGATTGGCGGCCGACGTGCTGATCGGCAGCGACGGCCCCCGCGTGTCGCCCGAACTGCCCACCATCGCCACCGGCACACGGGGCACCTTCCATTTCGACCTTGTTGTGGCGCTTCGGCCGGGCGGGGTGCACTCCGGGCACTGGGGCGGGCCTGGCCGCCGATCCGGCGGTGATCCTGGCGCACGCAATCGGCGCGATCATTGATCGCAACGGCCGTATTCTGGTGCGCGACTGGCTGCCGCCGAATGGGCTGCCGGCCGATGTGCGCCGCGTGCTGGATGGCTGCCCGGTGGGCGGCGGCGGGGAGGCGGCGCAGATCGACCCCGGCTGGGGCGAGCCAGGGCTGACGCCCGCCGAAAAAATCTACGGCT
The DNA here is from genome assembly GCA_963764525.1 of uncultured Pseudomonadota bacterium. Taxonomy (GTDB): domain Bacteria; phylum Pseudomonadota; class Alphaproteobacteria; order Acetobacterales; family Acetobacteraceae; genus DATDIC01. The sequence goes on from CAVXTC010000010.1 coordinate 24,037, forward strand.
GGGCCAGCTTCATTGTGCTGGCGATGGTCTCCGGCCGGCCGGAGAACCCGGTCAACGCGGTGGCGCCGGATGCGCGGGCGCATTGCCAGATCCGCTACACCGTCGATTCCGATCCGGCCGGCTTCGCGCCGGCACTCCGGCGGCATCTCAATGATGCCGGGTTCAGCCAGGTGCGGATCGAGAACGCCGGCATCCGCATGCCGGCAAGTCGCACCGATCCGGCGCATCCGTGGGTGCGCTGGGCGGTGGCCAGCATGGAGACGTCGCTGGGGCGGCGCGTGCAGGTGATCCCCAATTCGTCCGGCGGGCTGCCGGGGGACGTGTTCGTCGATCACCTGAACACGCCGCTGATCTGGATCCCGCACAGCTATAATGGTTGCAAGCAGCACGGCCCGGACGAGCATTTCCTGATCGCGCCGGCGCGCGAGGGGATGGCGGCGATCGCCGGGATCTGGTGGGACCTTGGGGATGGCCGAACCCCTGACCCGGGAGCACGGATTTGAACGCGGACCGAATTCAGCAAGCCATCGCGCAGGTGATCAGCGCGATCAGGAGCTTCCTTGACCTGGTGCTCGCCGGGCTGGCGGCGATCGAGGTGTGGATACGGGGCGAACTGACGCAGCTTGGTGTCGCGCCGCCGATTCAGACGGTGATCCTGATCGCCGTGGCGCTGCTGCTGATCGTGGCGGCGCTTCGGCTGTTCGGCGGCTTTCTGCGTGTGATCCTGCTGATCTTTCTGATCCTGCTTGTTGTGCAGGCGGTGATCCCGATGGTGAGCCCGTGACAATCGCTATGTCAGAAACACGGCCCGGGCTTCGTGGAGGAACAGCGCCCGCAGTTTGTTCCAGAAGTCTCCACCCAGCACAAATAAGCTGGCTACAATCACGAGATCCAGCCCCAGATTGACCCACACACGAACAGCGTATTCCTCCGGCAGCCAGGAGGGAACATAATCGGTGACCCAAGAGAACAGCATGGGGCCCACCAACAGCACGAGGCCGATCGTGTAACGCGTGCGGCCCACGCTGCCGACCGGTCGGAGCATCCTGAGGAGGCCCAAAATCCAGTTGACGATGCGGTCAAAGTTCTCCTTGCCCATCAGCGCGACCGCCGGAATCATCATGATCTCCAGGCCGAACAGGAGAATGCCGCTGACCAGTGTCTTCACCGCGAGCGGCCAGTCGGCTCCCGTAACCAGAAACATGCCGAACGGCATGGCCAGCCCCAGGAGAAGCAGGCCGATTCCCAACTTCAGGCGTGTACCGGCGCTCATGCACTTGTTCCTCTCGTCCAGGATCACTGGCCGGTTGCCGCGGCGAGCCGGCAGGTATCAGGCTGTCTCGCCAGAGCGCGACCGCGACCGGTAGTCGGCCACGTGGCTGACGAAATGCAGCATGATCTCGCTCGCGGTCAGCGCGGTGATCTGCCCCGGGCTGTCCAGCGGCGGGCAGAAGCACACGATATCGGCGCCCACGATATTCACACCTCGCAGTTTGTGCAGCAGCGTGAACAGCTCGCGAGTTGTCATCCCATTGACCTCCGGATCGGCGACCCCCGGCGCGGCGGCAAGGTCGAGCACGTCGAGGTCGAGACTGAAATAGGTCGGACCGCTGCCAACCACTCGACGAATTTCTGAGACAACCCAATCGACGCCGCGGTCGATCATGTCCTGGAGCGCGATCACCGTGAAGTGCTCGCGCGACCAGTCGTCCTGCGCCAAACTTGCCACCGAGCCGTGGAAGCCGATTTGCAATGTCCGGGCTGGATCCATCAGCCCCTCCTCCACGCCAATCCTGAACGCCGCCCCGGCATGGTGACGTGTGCCGCTCATTTCGGGATAACAATCGGAATGTGCGTCGAGATGAATTATCCCGATCGGGCCCTTGTGGCGTGACTGCTGGCCGGCGATCGCTCGCAAAATAGGTGTCGTTATGGAGTGATCCCCACCGACCGTGATCGGGACGATGTCCAGTTTATGAACACGCTTGTAGAAATCCTCCGCGTCTTTGGCCGACTGGTCGGGGTTCAACTGGTTCGGAAGAGGAACGTCCCCCAGATCGCTGATCCGATACGTCGCGAACGGATCGATCTGGAACGCCCGGTGCATCCGCCGATAGGCCGCCGACCGGTTTCGCACCGCGCGCGGCCCGAGATATTGCATGCGCTCGACCGCATTCCCGCCGCTGTAGGGGAAGCCGATGAGGCCGATATCCGTGTCGCTCATGTCCGGCCGGTGCGGACACCGCAGGAAGGTCGCCACGCCGGACCAGTGCATGTAGCTCATCGCGGCGTTCATCAATTGCTCCTGCGTCATCTCTTGCGGGGGCATGTCTGTGTCCTCTTTGCTTGTCGGGATATCCAGGTATCTGTTACAAAGTGAGGGTCGATGTTGCGCGGCTGCAAGGTTATTCGACTTCTGTGCTTTTTCCCAGGACAATCTTCGGGAGATCACCGATGGCGGGTGCAACAGGGGTTGAACCTTTGACCCGCCGAGCGACGACGGACTGTATTGCTGTGCTGCGCACCCGTGCACCGGTGGCGGCAGGGGGGCGGGCCAAACCCGGTGAACCGCTCGCGTTCGAAGCGGGGGTCGTGTAGTGTTCAAAGGCGTTCACACCCAACGGCGCGTTCCTGAGGTCATCACCTGGCTATGTCGGATTTGCCCCTGACCGCATCGTCCGGCCCGGCGCTCGGCATTGAGCCGCTGACCGGGTCGTTCGGCCGGCTCCCCGGCCCTGTGACCGTTATTAGACGTTTCGCAATGGCGAGGCCGCCGCTGTGAACAGACCGCTGCTGGCGATCGATGGGGATTCGTTCGCACACCGCGCATATCACGGCCTGCCGAAATCGATCCGCCGGCGCGGCGACAAGGGTGCCGGCGCGATCGTCGGGTTCATGAACTTCATGCTGCGGCTGTACGAAAGCGAGCAACCACGTGTCGTGGTGGTCGGCTGGGACACGCTGGACGCACCAACCTATCGTCACCGTGCATTCGAGGCGTACCAGAGCGGGCGTCAATTCGATGCCGAGCTGCTCGGCCAGCTTGAGGTGCTGCCGCGATTCGTCACGGCGTGTGGTTTTGGGTCAGCGAAGGCCGCTGGTTACGAGGCGGACGATTTTCTCGCTGCCGCGGCAGCCGAGGAGGGGCGGCGCGGCGGGGTCGCTGTCGTTGCGAGCGGTGATCGCGATACTTTCCAGCTTGCGTCGGAGCGGACCACGATTTTGCAACCGGTGCGGGCTGGGGAGATGGCCCGCATCGGGCCGGCGGACGTGCGTGAGCGGTATGGGGTTGAACCCCGGCAGGTGCCGGATTTCATTGCGCTGCGTGGGGATCCTTCGGACAAGATACCGGGTGCGGCGGGTGTGGGGGCGAAGGGCGCGGCCACTCTGCTGCGCAAGTACGGCACGCTGGAAGCCGTGCTCGCCGACAGGCGATTCGCGGCGCAGGCAGATGAACTGCGGCTTTATCGTTCGATCGCGACGATGGATGCGGCCGCGCCGCTGCCCTGTCTGGATGACCAGGCGCCGACCTGGGCCAGGGCGTGTGCGCTGGCGCGGGAGTGGGAGTTGAACCGGCTGGCGGACCGGCTTGGCGAGCTTGCGAAACGGGGGGCTCCGATCGGCAAGAATTAGAGATTGTCATTTTTGCGAAGGCGGAAAAGGTTCACGTATTCGCGACCCTCTTGCAGCTTGGGTTACTTTACTGCTATTCATCGGTAAACTAAATCTCGTTCGAAATATACGGTCGAGGAGGAGATTCTGGGCAAACGTCGCGGTTTGGGCACCACACTGGCATCGATCAACGCTCTGGCCGTCGCGACGATCGCTGCCGCCGGGGGTTCGGCGGAGGCAGCGATCATCTATCATCCGACGCACGGGTTCCCGTCCTCGCTGCCGCTGCCCGGAGGCAACAGCATCTCGTTGTTCAAGACGCATACCAGTCAACTCTACACGAATACCCTTCACAACGGCACCAGGCAAGGTTTCTTTGTTCTTAAAACACAGAGCACCCAGGCGCGTGCCCGCGGTGTCGACTTCCGAGTGGCAGGATCCACAACACGGGGTCACGCGCTTGTCGCGGTTACGAAGAAGGGCCGCACGTTCAACATGGTCGGGACCGGTATCAACAGCAGCCCGGCGCTAGCGGCTCGGCTATACAAGCGCACCAGCACAGTTGGCACCCGTCGCTTCCTTGTGCCGTCAGGACAGGGCGTAACGAGACCGCTTTCAGGAATCAGCGGCTTCTCAAACTTTGTCCAACATTCCCTCGGACGCAGCTACGGAACATATAACGGGAAGAACGTCACATTTGTTAAATTCTCTGCCTACAAACAATCCACGGCGTCCAGCCCTGTCAACTACAGCAGGGAGTACGCCTTGTTCAGCTTCGATGTCGGATCGCTGACCGATTACGGCTGGCTGGAGCTCAGCGTAAATGGCCTAGATGTCGATGTCCTGGGGTATGCCTATGACAACACCGGCAAGCTGATCAAGGCCGGCGCGGTGCCCGAACCGAAGCACTTGCCGCTGGTGCTCGGCGCCCTCGCGCTCGGCGCCATCGGCGTAAGAGAGTTGCGCAAGAAACGCATCGCCGCCGCCTGATGCGCCTGCTTCTCGTCGGCGGGACGCCGCGGACTGGAAAGTCATCGGCCCGCTGCTCGCCCGCGGTGAAATGCCCAACCTCGGCGCCCCGCGGCGCGGCGGCGGACAAGCCGCTGCAGTCCCTGGATGACCAGATGCCGAGCTGGGCCACGGCGTGTGCGCTGGCGCGGAAGTGGGAGTTGAACCGGTTGGCGGATCGGCTGGGTGAGGTCGCGAAAGCGGCGGCTCTGATCAGTCGGAGTTAGCAATTGTCATTTTCGTCAAAAGCGCAAGACGGATACACGTATTCGTGCCCCTCTTGGCACTAGGTTACCTTAATGCTAATCATTGATAAACTAAATCCTGTTCGAAACATAGAGCCGGGGAGGGGTTTGTGGGCAAACGTCGTGGTCTGGGTGCCACGCTGGCATCGATCAACGCTCTGGCCGTCGCGTCGATTGCTGCCGCCGGGGGTTCGGCGGAGGCGGCTATCATCTATCATCCGACGCACGGGTTCCCGTCCTCGCTGCCGCTGCCCGGAGGCAACAGCATCTCGTTGTCCAAGACGCATACTGGTCAATACTACACGAATAGTCTTAACATCCCCACCAGGCAAGGCTTCTTTGTTCTTGACACACAGAGCACCCAGGCGCGTGCCCGTGGAGTCAAGTTCCGGGTGGCGGGATCCACGGCACGAGGCCACGCGCTTGTCGCGGTTACGCTGAAGGGCCGCACGTTCAACGCCGCACGTTCAACCAACACGGTCCGGACCGGTATCAACAGTAGCCCGGCACTAGCGGCTCGGTTTTACAAGCGCACCAGCACAGTTGGCACCCGTCGCTTCCTTGTGCCGTCAGGACAGGGCGTGGCGAGACCGCTTTCAGGAACTCAAAAGCTTCTACGGCTTTGTCCAAAACTCCCTCGGACGCAACTATGGAACATATAACGGGCAGAACGTCACATTGATTAAATTCTCCGCCTACAAACAATCCATGACGTCCAGCCCTGCCAACTACAGCAGGGAGTACGCCTTGTTCAGCTTCGATGTCGGATCGCTGACCGATTACGGCTGGCTGGAGCTTAGCGTCAATGGCCTGAATGTCGATGTCCTGGGGTATGCGTATGACAACACCGGCAAGCTGATCAAGGCCGGCGCGGTGCCCGAACCGCAACACTTGCCGCTGGCGCTCGGCGCCCTCGCGTTCGGCGCCATCGGCGTAAGAGAGTTGCGCAAGAAACGCATCGCTGCCGCCTGATGCGCCTGCTTTTCGTCGGCTGGGACGCCGCGGACTGGAAAGTTATCGACCCGCTGCTCGCCCGCGGTGAAATGCCCAATCTCGCCGCCCTGCTCCGCCATGGCGTGCGCGCCAACTCCGCCACCATCCATCCACCGCTCAGCCCGATGGTGTGGACCTCCATCGCCACCGGCAAGCGTCCGACAAAGCACGGCATCCACGGCTTCGCGGAACCGACCGAGGACGGGCTATCGGTCCGTCCGATCAGCAATCTCGGCCGGACGACCAAGGCGTTCTGGAACATCCTCAACCAGAACGGCAAGCACTGCATCGTGGTCGGCTGGTGGCCGTCCCATCCCGCCGAGCCGATCGACGGCGCGATGGTCTCCAACCACTTCCCGCTCTCCACCGGGGATGATCCCCAAAGCCCCCTGATGCGTGGCACCGTGCACCCGCCCGGCGCCGCCGACCGGCTCGCCGAATTGCGCGTCCACGGCATCGACATCACCGGCGACATCCTCCGCCTGTTCGTGCCCGACTGGCAAAAGCTCGACCAGACCGTCGACAAGAGCCTGCACGACCTCGCCGGCATCATCGCCGAGACAATGAGCATCCACGCCGCCGCGACCGAACTGATGGAAACGGAGTCGTGGGACCTTGCCGCGGTGTATTTTGCCGGCATCGACCATTTCTCACACCGTTTCATGCGCTATCACGCGCGCAAGCGCAGGCTCCCCGGGGCAACCGACCCGGCGCTGTTCCGCGGCATTGTCGCCAATGCGTACCGCTACCACGACCTGATGCTGGGGCGCCTGGTGCAACTGGCGGGACCCGAGGCCGCGGTGATGGTCGCGAGCGACCACGGGTTCCATTCCGACAGCATGCTGCCCGACTACATCCCGGCAGAGGCCGCCGGTCCGGCGGTGGAACATCGCGATTTCGGCATCTTCTGCCTGAAGGCACCGGGCGTCCGCGCGGGCGAACGCATCCACGGCGCCGGCGTGCTGGATATCGCACCGACGATCCTGCACCTTTTCGGGCTGCCCGCCGGCGCCGACATGGATGGCAATGTTCTCATCAATGCCTTCGTTGACCGGGCGTTGCCGGCGCGGGTCCCGACCTGGGACGAAGTGCCCGGAAAGGACGGGCAACATCCGCCGGAGCGTCATCACGACGGCGCCTCATCGCTCGAGTCACTCCGCCAACTTGTTGACCTCGGTTACATCAGCCCACCCACCGGCGATAGCGCCAGGATGGTCGCCGAGTGTGCAGCCGAGAACAAATACAACCTTGCCCGTGCCTGCACGGACGCCGGCGATTTCCACCAGGCCGCCGAAACTTTTCAAGCCTTGATCGCCGACGATGGCGAGCAAATCCGGTATCATCAGCACCTGTTTCATTGCCGGCTGGCACAACGCCGCTACGACGATTGCGCGCAATTGCTGGACGCGCTGGACGCAACCTGCCCTGAAATGGCGCAGCGTGTCGCCGAGGAGCTGAAGCGCCGTCGGACCGAGAAGCCGGACAGGACCGTCGCCGAGTCTAACGAGCCGTCGGCCAGGCGCGAGCTGTTCGATCGTCGCGCGCTGGCCGAAAAACTCGGCGGTTACGCCTTCGAGCGTCTGCTCATGCGATGCAGCCTGCTGCTCAGCCGTGCCGAACCAAAGGATCGGGAAACCGCGCGCCCGTTGCTTGATCAGCTTGCCGCATCCCGTCGGCTCCGCCGGCCGCTGGCGATGTTTCTGGCCGAAAGCTATGCCCAGCTCGGAGACGATACGCGGGCGATCGACTGGATCAAGCGCATCCGTCGCGTCGATCGGGATAACTGGCGCGCCATCGCGCTGGAAGCCCGCATCCACCACGCCGCGGGCCGTTATCGGGAGGCAGCAAACCGCGCCGTGGAGTCGCTGGCGCTGGTCTATTTTCAGCCGCAGCTGCACCATCTGCTCGGCGCGGCGTTGGTCCGGCTTGGCGACAGACCGACAGCCGAACAGGAGTTCCGGGTTGCTCTGGCCCAGGCGCCCGGGCTTGCAGCCGCCCACGACGCCTTGGCGGCGCTGCTACGGCGCGACACGACAAGGATCGGAGAGGCGAGCGTGCATATGGCGCAGGCGGAGTCCCTGCGAAAACGGCGGGCGGCGAAACCGCCCGTTGCCGCATTGTCCAACCAGACAACCCCGCTCGTTCGGGTCTTCGAACGCGGTGAGCGAAACGCCCGCCCATCGCGCCGACATCATCACCGTGGTCACCGGTCTGCCGCGCACCGGCACGTCGATGATGATGCAGATGCTGGCCGCGGCAGGCGTTCCGGCTCACACCGACAACGAACGCGGCGCTGATCCTGACAACCCGCGCGGCTATTACGAGCACCAAGCGGCGACACGGCTGCACGAGGACGCGAGCTGGCTGTCGGCGGCGCACGGCCGGGCGGTGAAGATTGTTGCTCCGCTGCTGCCGTATCTTTCACACGGCGAGCGGTATCGGCTGATTTTCATGCATCGCCCGTTGGAGGAGGTGGTTGCCTCGCAACGTGTGATGCTGCAGCGGATGGAGCGCAGCGGTGGGCAAATAGAAGACGCGGCGCTGATGCGTGTCTACACCGGCCACCTGGTGCGCGTGCAGAACTGGCTGGAGCGACGATCGGAAATTCCGGTGCTTGCCGTCGGTTATGCTGACGCGATCGCCGACCCTGCCGGCACGGCCACGCGGCTGGCGCGATTCCTGGGGCCTCCGTTCGACACGTACGCGGCGAGCTCCGCCATCGATGCATCGCTTCGCCATCATGGTGGTCCGCGCGAGGCATCGGGCGGTGGCAATGCAGCCTCGGGGTAACTGCGATGGTGGGTGCGACAGGGATTGAACCTGTGACCCCCGCCGTGTGAAGACGGTGCTCTACCGCTGAGCTACGCACCCATGAGGCTGGCGTGATAGGCGGCGCGCCGGACCCGGTCAAGCCGCTCGCGTCCGGCGCGGGGAACGCGTAATGTTCACACGGTTTTCACACCGCGCCACGCGTCCTTGAGGTCTTCACCCCTCGATGTTGAATTTGGATTTGCCCCCGATCGCGCCCTCCGGCCCGGCGCTCGGCCTCGAGAGACTGACCAAGTCGTTCGGCCCGGCGCCGGTCCTGGATGATCTCAGCATAACCGTGCCAGGTGGCGGCTTCACCGTGCTGCTCGGCGGGTCCGGTTGCGGCAAGACCACCTGCCTGAGGCTGATTGCCGGACTGGATCTGCCGTCAGCCGGTCGCATCCGGATCGGCGGGCGCGACGTGACCACCCTGCCGCCGGCGGCCCGCGGAGTGGCTATGGTGTTCCAGTCATACGCGCTGTTCCCGCATCTGTCGGTTGCCGAAAACATCCTGTTCGGGATGAAGGCGCGCGGCATCGGGCGCGCCGAACGCGACCGGCGGCTGGGCCAGGCGGTCGATCTGCTGGGCATCCGCCCGCTGCTGGCGCGCAAGCCGAGCCAGATTTCCGGCGGCCAGCAGCAACGCGTGGCGCTCGGCCGCGCCATCGTCGCACAGGCGCCGGTCTGTCTGATGGACGAACCGTTGTCGAACCTGGATGCGCAGCTCCGTGCCGAGATGCGGCGCGAGATCGTTGCTTTGCAGCGACGCCTGGGGCTGACGATGATCTACGTCACCCACGACCAGACCGAGGCAATGAGCATGGCCGACCAGGTCGTGCTGTTGCGCGCCGGCCGACTGGAACAGGCGGCGCCGCCGGCCGAGGTTTATGACCGCCCGGCCACCGCGTTCGTCGCCGGCTTCATCGGCTCGCCGCCGATGAACCTGCTGCCGCTTGAAACGGGTCGGGAGGGCATGGTGATCGCCGGTACCGATGGCCCCGTGCTCGCGCCGGCCGGGGATGCGGAACTGATCGCCGGCATCCGGCCGGAGGCGCTGATCCAGGCGCGGGGCGGCGGGTTCGACCCGGTGCTCAGTCTGGCGATCGAGCACAGCGAGTATCTGGGCGCCGACACGGTGCTGACCGGACGGGTGGCGCCGACCGCGCACCGGTTGCAGGCGCGGCTGCCGGGGCGCTGCGCCGCCGCTCCGGGCGAGGTGGTCCGGCTGGCGTTCCCGGCGGACGCGGTGCATCTTTTCGATACCATAACGGGCGTCCGGCTCGCACACGAGCCGGCGCTGACTTGAACAATCATCAGGGAGGAAACCAGATGCCTGAAATCACCCGTCGCGCCGTCCTTGCCGGGACCGCCGCGCTGGCTGCCCCGGCGATCGTACGGGCGCAGAACGCTCCGTTGGAAATCCAATTCTTCTTTCCGATCGCGGTGGCCGGCCCGATCACCAAAATCATCGACGGCTATGCGCAGGACTTCGCGGCGGTGCATCCGGATATCCGAATCAAGCCGGTTTATGCGGGCAGTTACGATGACACGATCGCCAAGGCGATCACTGCATTCAAGGGCGGCAAGGCGCCCCCACTGGCGATGATCGGCGCCATTCAGGTGTTCAGCCTGATCGATCTGGATGCCATCGTGCCGATCGACGAACTGGCCAACACGCCGGAGGACAAGGCCTGGCTTGGCGGGTTCTGGCCGGCTTTCATGGCCAACGGAAACGTCGAAGGACATGTCTGGAGCGTGCCGTTCCAGCGTTCGACCTCGGTGCTGTATTGGAACAAGGACGCCTTCAAGGAAGCCGGTCTCGATCCCGAAAAGCCGCCGGCGAACTGGACCGAGCAAACCGCGATGGGTCGCAAGCTGGTGACCAAATCCGGTGGCACCGTCAATCGCTGGGGCGTGCAGATCCCGGCCACCGGCGGCACCTACTGGCTGTATCAGGCGCTCGCCGCCGAGGCCGGCCAGCCGCTGATGAACCCGGCCGGCAACCAGACCTATTTCAGCTCGCCCGGCGCGGTCGAGGCGCTGGAGTATTGGGTGGCACTCGGCAAGGAAGGCGTGCAGGCGCCGGGCGTGCTGGACTGGGGCACCACGCCGAATGATTTCGTCGCCGGCCGCACCGCGATCATGTGGACGACCACCGGCAATCTGACATTCGTTCGCAAGAATGCCAAGTTTCCATTCGGCGTCGCCATGCTGCCGGCGGACAAACAGCGCGGCACGGCGACCGGCGGGGCCAATTTCCACATCTTCAGCACCGCAACGAAGGCCGAGCGCGAAGCGTCGTTGCTGTTCATGAAATGGGTGACCTCGCCGGAGCGGGCGGCGCAATGGGGCATGGACACCGGCTACGTCGCGACACGGCCCGACGCGTGGGAAACACCGGTAATGAAACAATATGTGGCCGGCTTTCCGCAAGCGGCAGTGGCGCGCGATCAGCTTCCCTACGCGCTGCCGGAGTTGTCCACGCACCAGAACCAGCAGGTTACGTTGCCGCTGAATAGCGCGCTGCAGGCGGCGCTGGCCGGAACCAAGTCGCCGAAGGATGCACTCATGGAAGCGCAGGCCAATTCCGAGCGCTTGCTGAAACCGTTCCGAAAGACATGAGTTCAGCTCTCCCGATGCGGGAGGGGCCGCCGTCTTCCCCCCTCCCCTTGTGGGAGGGGCCGCGGGAGGGGGCAGCCCGGGTCCGAACGCCTCCCCCATGGGCAGCGGAAGCCTTGCAAGGCTGGCTGCTGGTCCTGCCGGCGGTCGTGTTGCTGGCCCTGTTCACGCACTGGCCGGCATTGGAGACCATCTGGGCCAGCCTGCATTCCACGCCGGTGCCGCACCATCCGTCGCAGTTCGATCCGGCGGTGAATTTTCAGGCGATGATCGCCGATCCGGTGTTCTGGCAGGTGCTGCGCAACAACGCGGTCTATGCCGCCTGCACGATCCCGGCGACCATGGCGCTATCGATGGTGATGGCGCTGGCGGTCAATCGCCGGATGCCTGGGCGTGCGCTGCTGCGCCTGGCCTATTTCACACCGACCATCCTGCCGATGATCGCGGTGGCGAATATCTGGCTGTTCTTTTTCACTCCCGGCTATGGCCTGATCGACCGCGCCCTGGCTCCGTTCGGGTTCGGCGACTGGAACTGGCTCGGCAGCGCGTCCACCGCGCTACCGGCGATGATCATCATCGCGATCTGGAAGATGGCCGGATTCTACATGATCTTCTACCTGGCCGCGCTGCAGTCGTTGCCGCCGGAACTGAGCGAGGCGTCCGACCTGGAAGGCGCCTCGCGCTGGACCTTCTTCCGCCGCGTCGTCTGGCCGCTGCTGATGCCAACCACGCTGTTCGTGTTCGTGAACGCGGTGATCGATGCGTTCCGTCTGGTGGACCAGATTATCGTGCTGACCAGAGGCGGCCCGGACAACGCGACGGCGCTGCTGCTGTATTATATCTATCAGGTCGGGTTCCAGTACCTGGGACACCAACTACGCCGCGGCGCTGACTGTGGTGCTGCTGGCGGTGCTATCCACTGTCGCGGCGCTGCAGTTCGGGCTACTCGCGCGACGGGTGCACTACAGATGAAACGATCAGGTAGCCGTCATGCCCGCGAGATTAACCATCATACCCGCGCAAGCGGGTATCCATGCCGGAGCCTCCGTGACACCGGGACGGATTTCGACGGACATCCTGGCCGCCTATGAGCATCACGCTTACCCGCCCCGGCATCCGCCTCGTGCTGCCCCGCCTCGTCGGGCTGGAGGTGATCGGCGCATGGATGCTGGGCGTGCTATGGATCCTGCCGCTGCTGTGGGCGGTCTGGAGTGCCATTCATGCCGGCTCCGCTGCTGCCGGTTTCGACTTGTTCGCTCCGCTGACCTTGCAGAACTTTGTCGCGGCGTGGGGAATGGCCCCGTTCGGGCAGTACATGGTGAATACCGTGCTGCTGGTCAGCATGGTGATGGTGGCGCAGTTCGTGCTGTGTACGCCGGCGGCGTTTGCGTTTGCCCGGCTGCGCTTTCCAGGCAGGGACATCCTGTTTGCCGCCGTGCTGATCCAGTTGATGATCACGCCGGACGTTTTGATGGTGGAGAACTACAAGACGATCGGCTCGATCGGGCTGGTGGATTCGCTGCTGGGGATCGCGCTGCCATATCTGGGCTCGGCGTTCGGGATTTTCCTGCTGCGGCAGACGTTCCGGACGGTACCGCAGGATTTGGACGACGCGGCGAAGCTGGCCGGTCTGGGGCTGCTCGGGCGGCTGTGGAAGGTGTATGTGCCGCTGGCACGGCCGACTTATATCGCCTATGGGCTGGTGCTGGTCAGTTTTCATTGGAACAACTTCCTGTGGCCGCTGGTGATCACCAATTCGGTCAATGTGCGGCCGATCACTGTGGGGCTGGCGATGTTTTCCACCACCGATCAGGGCACCAACTGGTCGATCATCACAGCAGCGACGCTGCTGTCCACCGCGCCCCTGGTGATCGCGTTCCTGCTGTTCCAGCGGCAATTCGTGCAGAGCTTCATGCGGACGGCTCGGTCGTGAGGAGGCACTGATGCAACGAGGCCAGACCATGGAAGATATCAAACTGCGCGGGCGGCCAAACCTGTCGCCGGTGATTTGCACGCATTATATACGCGAAGGCATTTAATAATTCTGCCTGGTCGCCTTGTGGAGCAGTCGTCCGGTCGAGAACCCGACGATTGCCGATGTCCTGGCACCGTCACTGGCAGTTGCCGGGGGCGATGCGCCGCGTTACGGCTGTAGCGGCGAGCGCCGCCGCCCGCCAGACCCGTTACGCTGCCCAGGAATACCGTCATGCCCGCCCGCGACCCGATCCCCTACCCAGACGCAAAGCTGCGCCGCATCCTGGCCTCGGTCCGCACCATCGCGCTGGTCGGCGCCTCGGCCAACTGGAACCGGCCCAGCTATTTCGTCATGAAATACCTGCAAGGGAAGGGGTACCGCGTGATCCCGGTGAACCCCGGGCTGGCCGGCCAGGAGCTGCTGGGCGAGCGTGTTTATGCCGGACTGCGCGACATCCCCGACAAGATCGACATGGTGGATATTTTCCGCGCCTCCGACCAGGTGCCGCCGATAGTCGATGATGCGATCGCGATCGGTGCCCCCGTCGTGTGGATGCAGCTTGGCATCCGCAACGACGAAGCGGCCGCCCGCGCCGAGGCTGCCGGCATCGAAGTGGTGATGAACCGCTGCCCGAAGATCGAATACGGCCGGCTCGGCGGGGAGCTGTCCTGGAGCGGCGTCAATTCCGGTATCATCCGCAACCGCGCCGCCGAAGCGCCGACCGCGCGACGCGTGAAGCCTGCCGCTCCGCCGTCCCAGAATGTCACTTACGGGTTCGAGACGCGGGCGGTGCATGCCGGCGCCGCGCCGGATCCGACGACCGGCGCGCGAACCACGCCGATCTTCCAGACCGCGTCCTATGTGTTCGAGGATGTCGATCACGCCGCGTCGCTGTTCAACCTGCATAATTTCGGCTACATCTATTCGCGGCTGAACAATCCCACGGTCTCGGTGCTGGAAGAACGGGTGGCCAGCCTGGAGGGCGGGCGTGCCGCGCTGGCCGCCGCATCGGGCCACGCCGCGCAGTTCCTGATGTTCGCCACGATGATGGAGCAAGGCGACGAGTTCCTGGCCTCGCGCAATCTGTACGGCGGCTCGCTGACGCAGTTCGGGCTGTCGTTCAAAAAACTCGGCTGGACCTGCCATTTCGTCGATCCAAAGGACCCGGAGAATTTCCGCCGCGCGCTGACCCCGCGCTGCAAGGCGATCTTCGTGGAAAGCCTGGCCAACCCAGGGGGCATCATCGTCGATCTGGAAGCGGTGGCGCGAATTGCTCATGATGCCGGCATTCCGCTGATCGTCGATAATACCCTGGCGACGCCCTATCTGTGCCGGCCGATCGAATGGGGCGCCGACCTGGTCGTTCACTCCACGACGAAGTTCCTCGATGGGCACGGCAATTCATTGGGCGGCATCATCGTGGAATCCGGGCGGTTCGACTGGTCGCAGGGCGGCCGGTTCCCGTCGCTGACCGAGCCGGAGCCAGCCTATCACGGGCTGCGCTTCTACGAAAATTTCGGCGATTTCGCGTTCACCACCAAGGCGAGAGCGGTTGCGCTGCGCGATTTCGGCCCCACCATGGCGCCGATGAACGCGTTCCTGACCATCACCGGGACGGAAACCCTGCACGTGCGCATGGACCGGCACTGCGCGAATGCGCAGAAAGTGGCCGAGTTCCTGGATGCCCATCCGCGTGTCGCCTGGGTATCCTACGCCGGGCTTCCGAACAGCCCGTATCATGCGTTGGCCCGCAAATACCTTCCGCTCGGGGCCGGTGCGGTGTTCACCTTCGGGGTGCGCGGCGGTTATGAAGCCGGAATCCGGCTGGTCGAAAACGTCCAACTGTTCTCGCATCTGGCCAACATCGGCGACACCCGCAGCCTGATCCTGCACCCGGCGTCCACCACGCATCGCCAGCTAACGGACGAGCAGCGGCAGGCATCCGGCGCCGGGCCGGACGTGATACGGCTGTCGGTCGGGCTGGAAAGTGCGGAGGACCTGATCCGCGACCTGGATCAGGCGCTGGACGCGGCGGACCGCTGAACGATGCCGATCCCAGGGGATTCAGGGAAAGGCCGCCATAAGCGCTTGCACCGCCGCCCGAGCGTCGAGGATGCCATTGCCCAACCTTTCGTTCCATTCGGGACCTTCGGTGTGGCGGGTCGTGGCGTTGAGTATCTGGTGCAGGACGTCGGGCGCAACGCTGCCGGGATCCCATTCCTTGCGGCTGCGCAGCGCCGCGACGACCCCCGCCGCCACACCGGTTGCCGCGGACGTGCCGGTGTTGCGGGTATAGGCATCCGCCGTCTCCGCGAAGTCGCTCGGCGCGCACAGGTCGGGCTTTTCGCGCGTCTTCGGCTGCCCGGTTAACGCCATGTCCGGCTGCCCCGGGCCCTGCGAGGAATAGCCGAGCCACAGCGCATCCACGCGCACGGCTCCTACGGAGATCACGCCAGGGTGGGAATTGGCGCCGAGCACGCTCTGGCCCGGTCCGATATCGCAGGGGCCGCAGCGCCCATCCGGGCAGAACTGGCCGCAATTGCCGGCGCCGAAGATCACGTCCCGTCCCTGGCTGACCGCATAGGTAATCGCCTTGTTAAAGGGATGGGTCAGTCGGTTTGTGTAGTCGCCGACCGGCTGCTCGGAGCGGCGGTCGAAGATTGCCCAGGCATTGACCAGCACCCAGGGCCCGGACCATTGCGGATGCGTGCTCAGGTGTTGAATGCTGAGCAGCATCCGGTCGAGGGCCGCATGTGCGTCGCTGATGAAAACCTTGATGTTCCAGATGCGCGGCGGGATCAGCGGCATGTCCCAGATATTGGCCTTCGGGGCCGCATTCAGAATGTTGCGCACCATCATCCGGCCATGCTGGGCTTCATCGCCGATGGTCAGGCCGGGACGATGGATCTCGGCGTGATTGAAAGCGTTCCGATGTCTCCAGCCGCCTTTGAAATTGGGGGTGAACCGCTTGTCGAGCCCGTGATCCACGACGACCACGTTCACCCTGTCCCCACACAGTTTGTTCAGCTTCAGGTCCTCCGTGTGGATCAGACTTCGAGCCTGGGTGCGATTACCGAAGACAGCCTGATCGATCGAGCGCGGGCACCAGTACTCGCCAGTTCCGGCTGACAGATCGGCACCGATGGCGGATTCACCCTCGGCGCCGATGATTTCCCGGCGAAAGTGATCAATTGCGAACGCATCGACCTGCACCGGAATCACATAATGGTCCACCGGTGTCGGGTCAGCGGCCTCCGGCGTTTCCAGCGCCCAATCGAGCGACGGCAGCGAAGTGACGGTGAACGTACCTTTCAGGGCGGGAAATCTGCTTTCCAGATAATCCTGCACCTGTACAACCTGCGCGCTTTCGTAAGCCGGCCTCAAACGTGGATCCGGCGCTACGGGAAACCAGAGATACTGCAGGACTTGATCGTTCGGCACCGGCACGCCTCCCTGTCCAAAGCACTCTTTTGTCACCCCTCCGATGGCGAAGCGGCGGACGTCTTGTCTATTATCAGTTTGCGTATCCGGAAGCTTGTCTTTAATTCATGTATATCCGATAGTGACGCAGGTGGAGCCGGAATGCCGAACCAGACGTCGAGCGAGCGCAGGGCGGATGCCGATTCGCGCCGGATGGTCGTGATCGCCTTCGTCGATATCGTCGGGTCCTCGATCCTGATGGCCGAGGATGAGGCGGGCACGCATGCACGTTGGATGCGCTTGCTGGATGAGGTTATCCGCCCTCAGGTGGTTCGCTTTCGCGGCAGGATCGTCAAGTCGACCGGTGACGGCGTGCTGGCGGAATTTCCGACCGGCGCGGATGGGGTTCAATGGGGGCGCGAGGTTCAGCGGACCGCTCAGCGAATCGCCATGGCGGAGCCAATCTCGTCCAAGGCGATCCTGCTCCGAATCGCGCTCAATTTCGGCACTGTTATCGTAACCAATGAGGACATCTACGGCGCCAGCGTGAATGTGGCGGCGCGTTTGCAGGAGCACGCCGAGCCCGGAGGGATCGTCCTAACGGAAATGGTGCGCGAACAGGCCGGCGATGCGACTGGTCCGGACGCCCGTGATTTGGGAATGCTGCACCTGAGGGGTTTCGCCCAGCCCGTGCGGGCATACGCATTGTCGCCCGAATTGCGCATCACGCCGCGGCTTACGCGCCCGCGTTCCGCCAATCTGCCGTCGATCGCAGTCATGCCGTTGGAAAACCTGGGCGGGAACCCGGCTGACGAGTACTTCGCCGCCGGCATAGTCGAGGACATCATCGTCTCGCTCGGCGGTTTGCATGAGCTGATGGTGATTTCGCGAACCTCGACCTTGGCCTTCAGACAGCGACAGCCCGATGTCCGCGAAGTGGGCCGTGCACTCGGGGTGCAGTATGTCATGACCGGGAGCCTCCGGCGCTCGCCGAGTATACTCCGCGCCTCCATTCAATTGTGCGATTCCGACAGCGGCGCCAGCTTGTGGGGCGACACGACCGAGTTGCCGGTGGGCGATCTGTTCGAGATGCAAGACCGGATTGTGCAGCGGATCGTGTCCGGAATCGCCCCAAACGTGCGTGCCGAGGAATTGCGCCGGGCGATGCGGAAGCGACCTGAGAGTTTCACCGCATATGATCACACGCTTCGGGCGCTGGATGTCATCAGCAGCCTCAACGCGGTCAGCTTCGCCAAGGCGCAGGACCACCTTAGGCGGGCGATTGCCGAGGACCCGAATTTTGCCATGCCCGTGGCGTGGCTGGCCCGGTGGCACAGCCTGCGTATCGGTCAGGGCTGGTCTCCGGCACCGCAGGCGGACGCGGAACGCGCCATCGAACTGGCAAGTCGCGCAATCGAACTCGACCGCAACAATGCTATGGCACTGGCCACCGACGGCCACCTGCGTTCATACCTGTTCCACGATTACGACACCGCGTTGGTCTATTTCGATCGAGCCATCCAGCGCTCCCCCAACAGTGCACTGGCTCGTATGTTATGCGCACTCACTCTGGCCTATGTCGGTCGCGGCGAGGAAGCGGTGCGGCATGGCGAACACGCCCTCAGACTGTCTCCTATCGATCAGTTGCTGTTCTTCTATTACACGGTCATGGCGTGCGCCCACTTGTCGCTGGAACAATACGACGATGCCGTGAAATGGGCCCGCATGTCGGTGAGCGAAAATCCGAAATTCACGGCCAACCTGCGCATCCTGATCTTTGCGCTGAGCGGCGCTGGAAGAATCGAGGAGGCGCGCGCGACAGCACAGAACCTGATCAGGCTGGAGCCGGATTTCAGGCTGAGTCGTTGGGAACGGACCTTGCAACCGTTTCGTGACAATACGATGCGGACGCGCTATTGCAACTATCTGAAGCAGGCGGGGCTCCCGGAATAGTCTGGCGGTCCATCGATCCCTGGAATGAGGTCAGCTCATGACTCGCAGTATCGGAACCACCGACGCCAGTGACGCCAGTGATGCCAGCGACGCGAGTGACGCCTCAAGCACAGGCGCCGGCGGCGGGATCGCCTCGCCTGTCATCCGCCCCATCGGCGTCTCGCCCGTCGCCTGGCAGAACGTCGGCGAGGATTTTTTCCGTGGCAACAAATGGCCACCGGCCGATCTGGTATGGACCCCTCCAGACCAGCCACCGCCGCCCTGGAGCAACACCGCCTCATCAAAGTTCCCCGAACGCGGCTGGAGCCTCTATTTCCGCTCCGTCGCGGTGCTCGGAGAATTTGTCCTGGCGACCGCGACGGCCAGCGACGGAACAAATTACAAATGGAACCAGATAGCGCTGCCCGACTGGACAGCATTCACTTCCGCACAGATCCAGGCGGAGCTTTATGAACTATATCAGCTGATCGATTACCGCCCAGGCATCATGGCGGAAGCGCTGGCCGAAATCCAGGGCATCCAGGTGTACTGGCACGGACTGCTGATGTGCAATCCCAGATCGCATCCCGCCACCTGCTATCTCATGAATATCGCCGTTCACGTCGGCGAGTTTCAGGCGATGTACTACAAATATCACTGGACCGTTGGCGGCACCCCGGTTTACGGCCGGCCCCGTGCCTCGCAACTCTCGCCGGCGTTGATGCCTCCGATCGCGGTGCCGGGCCATGCCTCTTACCCGAGCGGCCATTCCACACAGACGCATCTGCTCTCCGGCCTGATGGCGCAGGTCATGCCGGCGGCCGTCACAGCGTCGCTGCCGATCAACGCCAACCCTCAGCCTTCGCCGGCCGTCCAGCCGCCGATCGTGCCGCTTCCGGCGGCAGGACTGAGCCTGCTCGACCGCCTGTCCGAACGCGTGTCCCGCAACCGGGAAGTCCTGGGTCTGCACTATCCTTCAGACACGCGAGCGGGAAAGATACTGGCGGACATGAGCTTGCAACTGCTGCTGCAGTGCGCTTCCGTCAAGCGACTGATCACGCAGGCGGCTGCCGAATGGCCGTGAGCCGCAGCGAGGCGGCTTCTTGCTTCCTGGTGCAAGGACGCCACATGGTGCGTCGGGCAGCAGGCGGAGAGTAAAGCAGGATGGCCACAAGTCCGATCATCGAGGCGGCCGATCATGCCGCGCGCAACTGGCGGTTCGCCTCCAACCGACGTATTCGCCGCGGCGACGACGGCCACCGCGCCATGCTGGCGCGCCTGCTGCTCGACACGTTCAATCCCTACAAGCCGGCCGTCATCGATTGGCCGCAACTGGAACCGGAGGCGCGGCAACGGCTGATCAGCCTGCCGATCTGGGACATCGCGGTGCAGACCGAGGGCCGCGCGCGCCTGCGCATCCTGAGCTACGCCCGCACGGTCCCCGACACGCTGCTGCGCGAAGCGTTCGAGCTGATGGGATTCGAAGAAGGTCGCCACAAGGAAGTGCTGTCGCACCTGGTGCGCGCCTACGGTATCGAGTTGGAGCCGGAACCGGAGTACGTGGAACCGAAGGATCCCGAATGGGGCATGATGGTCACCGGTTATTCCGAATGCATCGACAGCTTCTTCGCGTTCGGCCTGTTCGACCTGGCCCGCCGGTCCGGCTTTTTCCCCGAAGCGCTGGTGGAAACCTTCGAGCCGGTGATCCAGGAGGAAGGGCGGCATATCCTGTTTTTCGTCAACTGGGTGGCGTGGCACAAGCGCACCATGCCGCTCTGGCGCCGCCCGTGGTTCTTCCTGAAGACGCTGGCGGTGTGGGCGTTCCTGATCCGCGAGCGGATCGGGCTGGCCCGCGATGTCAGTTCGGGGGAAAAGGAAGATGCCAACTTTACCGTGCAGGGCGCCAGCGCGGTCAGCGGCATCGACGTGAACACCGCCGAGCTGATGGATATCTGTCTCGCCGAGAATGATCGTCGGCTGGCCGGGTACGATGCGCGCCTGATGCGTCCTACCACGGTGCCGCGGCTGGTGCGGTTGGCGCGTCGCTTCATGCGCGGCCCGCGCCGCGCTGTCGCGTGAAGGATATGGCCGATCAACCGCCGCTCGCCGGAATAACGGTGCTCGATTTTGGGCAGATCTATCAGGGACCGTATTGCACGCTGCTGCTGGCGAAGGCGGGGGCGGATGTGATCAAGATCGAGCCGCCGGGCGGCGAGCCGCTGCGCCGCCGCGCCGCGCCGGGAAAGACCGGCACGTTCGCGATGGCACTGCTGAACGCGAACAAGCGCGCCATCACGCTGAACCTGAAGGCCGAGCGCGGACGTGAGTTGCTGCTGGAACTGGCGAAGCGCAGCGACGTGCTGGTGGAAAACTTCTCGCCGGGCACGATGGACGGGCTTGGCGTCGGATATCAGGTGCTGTCGGCGGCGAACCCGCGGCTGATCTATGCAACCGGAACCGGTTTCGGAATTAGCGGGCCGGATCGCGACAACCTTGCGATGGACTTCACCATCCAGGCGGCGAGCGGGATGATGAGCATCACCGGCTCGCCGGACGGACCGCCGATGAAGGCCGGACCGACCGTGGTGGATTTCATGGGCGGCATCCATCTTTACGCCGGGGTGATGACGGCGCTGTTTCAACGCAGCGTCACCGGGCGCGGTCAGTTGGTCGAGGTGGCCATGCAGGAAGCGGTCTATCCGACGATGGCGACCAGCATGGAATACCACGTCCGCACCGGCAAAGTGCCGCCGCGCGCCGGCAACCGTCAGGCTTCATTGGCCAGCGCGCCGTACAACGCGTTTCCGACACGCGATGGCTGGGTGGCGGTGCATGTCGTGACAGACGGGCACTGGCAGAATTTGTTGCGGGCGATGGGGCGTGAGGACCTGGCTGACGATGCGCGCTTCGCCACACATGCCGCGCGGGCCGAGCATATGGTTGAGACGGAGGCACTGGTGACGGAGTGGACGCGCGGTCTCGACAAGGCTGAGGTGTTTGCGATCGCCAGCCGACACCGCATTCCGTGCGCGCCGGTGCGCACGGTGGACCAGGTGATGCGCGATCCGCACATGCACGGGCGCGGCTTCCTGGAACAGGTGCGATCACCCCGATTTCGGGGAAGTGACGCTGCCTGGCTCGCCGCTTCGACTGCATGGGGCGGAGCGGGTTGCGGCGGTGCCGAGCGTCGGGCTCGGGGCGCATAATGCGGAGGTGTTCGGGGAGTGGCTCGGTCTGTCGGCAGTGGAGATCGACGCACTGAAGTGCGATGGCGTTATCTGAGACCATTGCTGGGCTGGTGATTGCGCGACAATCGATGTGAATCGGAACCGCATCGCGCACCCACTACAATCGCTCGATCACAACCTCCTTTAACCGCCGCAACTCGCCAACCGCCCCCTCCGCCTCCGGCCGGTCGATATCGAAATCCACGCCGCTCACGCCGATCTCCCGCATGGCACGCACATCAGCAACAATCTCCGCATCGCTGCCGGAGAACAGCCGCCGCTCCCCGTCCGATGCCTTTGCCGGTACCGCCGTGCCGATCCGCTTCACCCGATACACCACCGCCACGCTGCCAGGATCCCGCCCGGCCTTGCCAACCAGCTTGCGCAGCCGGTCGATCCCCGCCTTCAGTCGCGGCAACGAATCCAGCGGATGCTGCCGGTTGGTGCCGATCGGATACCAGGCATCGCCGATCCTGGCCGCGCGCCGCAGCGCCGGCGGGCTTTCGCCGCCGACCCAGATCGGCAGCGGCTTCTGCACCGGCTTCGGCGCCAGCACGATATTGTCGAAGCGAACGTATTTGCCCTCGAAGCGCGGCCGTTCTTCCCCCCACAGCGCGCGAAACGCCAGCAGGTATTCGTCGGTCACCGCACCGCGTTCGGCGAATGGCGGCGTGCCGAGTGCGTCGAACTCCCCCTGCAGCCAGCCGGCGCCCACGCCGACGACAAGCCGGCCGCCGGACAGCACGTCGATCGTCGCCAGCATCTTGGCGGTCAGCACCGCCGGGCGATGCGGCACCACCAGCACGGCGCTGACCAACCGGATGCGCGTGGTCTGCGCGGCGATCCAGGCGAGCGCGACAAGCTGCTCCTGCCGCACCGCCGGATCGGCGCCGTAGAATTCGCCGCTTTCGGAATACGGGTAGCCCGGCACTTTCATGTCGGGCAGCACCACGTGATCGGTCAGCGTCAGGTAGTCATAGCCGAGCGCCTCCCCTTCGCGGGCGAGGCGCGCCATGGTCGCCGGCGCGGAAAGCGGACCGCTGTTCGGCAGGTTGAACCCGATCTGCATCCATTCCTCCGGCGCATGTCTGTGCCGGGTCAGTGTGCGCGCCGTGCCTCTGCCTCTCAAGCCGCGCTGCGCGTATGCTCCTGCGGGCCGGCGCGGATGGCGATGCGGCCGGCGACGATGTAGGAGTGGCGCATGGCCCGTGTTCCCTATCGCGACAAGGCGGACCTGCCGCCCCAGCACCAGGACCTGCTGGCGCGCCCGATCACGCTGCACAAGGCGCTGGTGAACTCGCCCGACGCATTGCGGGCGTTCTCGGCGCTGGGGCAGTTCATCCGGCACGGCAGCAAGCTCGATCCACGGCTGCGGGAGCTGGCCATCCTGCAGGTGGGCTGGCTGGCGCGCGCGCCCTATGAATGGTCCCACCATATCAAGATCAGCCGCGATTTCGGCGTCACCGACGACGATATCCGCGCCTTGATCGCTGACACCGAGGGTCGCCCCGCCTCGTTGGATGCGCTGACCCGCACCGTACTCCGCGCCGCGCGCGAGATCACCACCGATGGCGAGGCATCGGATGCGACCTTCGCCGCGCTGGCGCAGCATCTGGACGCCGAGCGGCTGGTCGATCTGACTGTAACGATCTCGTTCTACAATGCGGTGGTTCGTGTCCTCGCCACGCTGCGCATCGACATCGAGGACGAGTATCAGCCCTTTCTGCGGCAGTTTCCGCTGCCGAACCCATAAGGAGCCGGCCGTGAAAATCGGAGTCCCCAAAGAGGTCAAGACCCACGAGTACCGGGTCGGATTGACACCTGCCGGCGTGCGCGAACTGGTTGCGCACGGACACCAGGTGCTGGTCGAACACGGCGCGGCAGCCGGCATCGGCATCGCCGACGAGGCGTACCGTGCCGCCGGCGCGGCGGTGGTCGAAACGGCCGACGCGGTGTTCGCGGAGGCCGACCTGGTCGTGAAGGTGAAGGAGCCGCAGCCGCGGGAGATCGCCCGCCTTCGCCCCGGGCAGGTGCTGTTCACCTATCTGCACCTGGCCGCCGACAAGGTGCAGACCGAGGGGCTGATCCGCTCCGGCGCCACCTGCATCGCGTACGAGACCGTCACCGACACGCACGGCGCGCTGCCGCTGCTGGCGCCAATGAGCGAGGTCGCGGGGCGCATGTCGGTGCAGGTCGGCGCGCATTGTCTGGAGAAGGAACCCGGCGGGGCGGGCATTCTGCTAGGCGGCGTGCCCGGGGTGCCACCGGCCCGCGTGGTGGTCCTGGGTGGCGGCGTGTCCGGCACCAATGCCGCGCGCATGGCGGTGGGGCTGGAAGCGAGCGTTACCATCATCGACAAGTCGCTTAACCGGCTCAAGGAACTCGATCTGCAATTCGGCCCGCGGGCAACGACGCTGTTTTCCACCGCCGAGGCGATCGAGCAAGCGGTGCTGGCCGCCGATCTGGTGATCGGCGCCGTGCTGGTGCCCGGGGCGGCGGCGCCCAAGCTGGTGACGCGGGCAATGGTGCGCGGCATGCGGCCGGGTTCGGTGCTGGTCGATATCGCGATCGATCAGGGCGGCTGTTTCGAAACCAGCCGCCCGACGACGCATTCCGAGCCGACCTATGTCGAAGAAGGCGTGGTGCATTACTGCGTTACCAACATGCCCGGCGCGGTGGCGCGCACATCGACCTTCGCGCTGGCCAACGCCACGCTGCCGTTCGTGATCGCGCTGGCGGGCAAAGGTTGGCGGCACGGCGCTGGCGCGAAGACCGGCATCTGCGCCACGGGCTGAACGTTCACGCCGGCAAGGTGACCCACGCCGCCGTAGCGCAGGACCTTGGTTTCGCGCACACCGATGCCGACACGCTGCTGGCAGCTTGAAGGGAGGACCAGTCATGGCTGATCCCGAAATCACCGCCCTGCGCTCCAAACTGGCGCAGCGTGTCCGCGCCGAGGAGATCTCCCAGCGCCGCAAGGATTTCGACGCGCGCAGCCAGGAATACCCGATCGCATCCGACGTAACGATCGAACCGATCTCCGCGACCGGCGTGCCGGCGGAATGGACCGCCACGCCGGATGCCGCACGCGACAGCGCGATCCTGTTTCTGCACGGCGGTGGCTACGTCATCGGCTCATTGGTCAGCCACCGGCACATGGTCGCCGAGATCGGACGCGCCGCGCGGGCGCGCACGCTGGCGCTGCACTACCGCCTGGCTCCGGAAGCGCCGTTTCCCGCCGCCGTTGAGGACGCGCTGGCAGGCTATCGCTTCCTGCTCGCGCAAGGCCTGCAACCCGCAAGAATCGCCATCGCCGGCGACAGCGCCGGGGGCGGGCTGGTGGTGGCGGCAATGGTCGCTATCCGCGATGCCGGCCTGCCGCAGCCGGCCTGCGGCTGGTGCATCTCGCCATGGGTGGATATGGAGGCGATCGGTGAAAGCATGATCGACCGCGCCGCCACCGACCCGACAGTGCAGAAGGAGCCGCTGCTGGAGATGGCGCGGTATTACCTGAACGGGGCCGACCCGCGCGCGCCACTGGCGGCGCCGATCTACGCCGATCTGCACGGTTTGGCGCCGCTGCTGATCCAGGTGGGATCGGTCGAAACCTTGCTGGATGATGCGCTGCGGCTGGCGCGCGTCGCCGGGGCGGCGGACGTGGCGGTCGATCTGCAAATCTGGCCGGAGATGATCCATGTCTGGCACCTATTTCATCCGGAACTGAACGCTGGTCGGCGTGCGATCGAGGTCGGTGGCGACTTCATCCGAGGAATGATCGGCGGCGCCGCCAGGTGAATTTCCGCTCGCTGTATCGGCACGGCTTCGCCCGGGTCGCCGCCTGCACCATCCCGAGCGCGCTGGCAGACCCTGTCACCAACGCACAATCCATCCTGCGCGTCGCGGCGGAGTGCAGTAAACGCGGCGTGGCCGTCGCGGTGTTTCCGGAACTGGCGCTGTCCGCCTATTCGATCGATGATCTGCGGTTGCAGGATGCGCTGCTGGATGCGGTCGAGCAGGCAGCCGCGACCCTGATCGAGGCGTCGGCGGATCTGATGCCGCTGCTGATCGTCGGCGCGCCGCTGCGCCATCATGGCCGCGTCTATAACACCGCCCTGGCGATTCATCGCGGCCGACTGCTTGGGGTCGTGCCGAAAGCCTATCTGCCGAACTACCGGGAATTCTATGAACCGCGCCAGTTCGCCGCTGGCGTTGGCTGGCGCGGTGCCACTGTTACGGTCGCCGGTCGCCCGGCGCCGTTCGGGCTGGACCTGTTGTTCGTTGCGGACGACATCCGCGACCTGATCGTTCATATTGAAATTTGCGAGGATTTCTGGATTCCCGTCCCCCCAGTTCGCTGGCGGCGCTGGCAGGCGCGAGCGTCCTGGTCAACCTGTCCGGCAGTCCGATCACCATCGGCAAGGCGGACACCCGGCGGCTATTGTGTCAGTCGCAATCGGTGCGCTGCCTGGCTGCATATTTGTACGCCGCGGCCGGGGAGGGCGAATTAACCACCGATGTTTCCTGGGACGGGCAGGCGACGATCTTCGAAAACGGTGTGAAACTCGCCGAGACCGACCGCTTCCCGACCGGCGACCGCATCGCCATGGCGGACATAGATCTCGATCTGCTCCGGCAGGAGCGCATGCGCACGGCAACGTTCGATGACAACCGACGAGCGTTGGTTATTGGCGAGTATCGCCGCGTCTCGTTCCAGGTGAACCCGCCGGCCGAAGACATCGGGCTGCAACGCGTGGTCGAACGCTTCCCATTCGTGCCCGCCGATCCGGCGCGGCTTGAGCAGGATTGTTACGAAGCTTACAACATCCAGGTCTCCGGCCTGATGCAGCGGCTGCGCGCCGCGCACATCAAGCGGGCGGTGATCGGGGTGTCCGGGGGGCTGGACTCGACGCAGGCGCTGTTGGTCACCGCGCAGGCGTTCGACCGGCTGAACCGGCCGCGCACCGACATCCTGGCTTTCACCATGCCCGGCTTCGCTACGGGCGATGAAACCAAGGCGAATGCGCACGCGTTGATGCGCGCGCTTGGCGTGACGCATCGCGAGCTGGACATCAAGCCGGCGGCGACGCGCATGCTGGAGGATATCGGACATCCGTTCGCGCGCGGCAAACCGGTGTACGACGTGACGTTCGAGAACGTGCAGGCCGGCCTGCGCACCGACTACCTGTTCCGGCTGGCCAACCAGCATGACGGCATCGTCATCGGTACCGGGGATTTGTCGGAGCTGGCGCTGGGATGGTGTACCTACGGCGTCGGCGATCACATGTCGCACTACAACGTGAATGCCGGCGTGCCGAAGACGCTGATCCAGCATTTGATCCGCTGGGTTATCAGCTCCGCGCAGTTCGAACCCGGGGTGTTGGCGACGCTGGATGCGATCCTGGCGACCGAGATCTCCCCCGAGCTCATTCCCGCCGCGGCCGGCGAAAAGCCGCAGAGCACGGAGGCGAAGGTCGGTCCGTATGCGCTGCAGGATTTCAACCTGTTCTACACGCTGCGTTACGGGTTCCGCCCGTCGAAGATTGCCTTCCTGGCGCTGCGGGCCTGGGAGGATGCAGGGCGTGGCGACTGGCCGCCGGGGTTCCCCGAAGCGCGGCGGCAGGAATATTCGCTCGCCGAGATCCGGCACTGGCTTGGGGAATTTTTGCGCCGATTCTTTGCGACAAGCCAGTTCAAGCGCTCGGCGATGCCGAACGGGCCGAAGGTGACGGCTGGCGGGTCATTGTCCCCACGCGGCGACTGGCGCGCGCCCTCGGACGGCAATGCGCGGACGTGGCTGGCGGAGCTGGAAGCCAATGTGCCGGACGCGTAATCCCGCTTATCCCTTTCGGATATTCCAGAACACCGGATTACCCGTCAGCATGCCGCTCAGTCCCGCCTGATACGCCGTGGGCGCGAAATACTGGCCGAGCGGGACATAGGGCACGTCCTGCAACGCCTGAACCTGCATCGCCTCGGCGATCTTCTTTTGCGTGGCCAGGTCCGGCGCGCGCAGCCATTGCGTGCGCAGCTCCTCGATCTTCGGCGCGTTGGGCCAGCCGACGGTGGCGTCCGCTCCGTTGCCGCGCAGGAACTGGTGCCCCACGGGATTCAGCATGTCGGTGCCGCTCCAGGACGTGTGATACACGCTCCAGCCGCCATCGCTCACCGGGTCTTTCTTGGCGCGGCGCTGCACCAGCGTGGCCCAGTCCATCGCCTGGTAATCCACGTTCATGCCAAGCTTTTTCATCATGTCGTTGGTGATGTCCGCAAGCGCCTTGGCGCTGGCGATGTCGGTGGGCGCCAGCAGCGCGATCTTTTCCCCGGCGTAGCCGGCCGCGTGAAGGGCTTGTTTCACCTGCGCCAGATCGCGCGGGCCGGTGAACACGCTCAGCCCGGCATCACTGGCCATCGGCGTGCCGGGCGTGAAGGTGCCGCATGGCACGTGGCGCATTTCCGGATCGGTACCGACCATGCCGATCATGTACTCGGTCTGGTTGACGGCGCCGAGCAGCGCGCGGCGAACCGCCGGATTGTCGAACGGCGGATGCAACTGGTTGAACCGCATCGTTGCGATGAAACCGGTCGGGTCGGTGGTGCGCACCGTCAGGCCCTTGCCTGACAGCAGCGGCAGCAGATCGGCATCCGGCGTCAGCCACCAGTCGATCTCGCCCTGCTGCATGGCCGCGGCGACGGTGCCGGGGTCCTTGATGATCCGCCACTCGACGCGATCGAGATGCGCGATTTTCGGGCCGGCCGTGCCGCTGGGTGTGCCTGTTGTCCGTGGCACGTAGCCGGCGAAGCGTTCATAGACCACCAGCGAGCCGGCCACGCGTTCGTCCGCCTTGTAGCGGAACGGGCCGCTGCCGGTCATTTCTGTGACCTGCTTGTAGGGATCGGTCTGCGCCAGCCGCTCCGGCATGATCGCGCACATGCTGGGAGGGGTCTTGCCGAGGGCTTGCGGCAGCAGCGGGAAGGGATGTTTCAGACGGAACAGTATCGTGCGATCGTCCGGCGCCGAGATCTCGTCGGTGGCGGCCATCAGCGCCTGGCCATAGGAATCGCGCACGCCCCAGCGCTTCACGCTGGCCACGCAGTCGCGCGCCAGCACCGGGGTGTTGTCGTGGAATTTCATGCCGGGACGCAGCGTCAGCGTCCATTGCCTTGCATCGGCGGATGTATCGACGCCCTCGACCATCTGCGGCTGCGCCTGGTAGCTGGCATCGATGCCGAACAGCGTGTCGAACACCAGGAAGCCGTGATCGCGCGTCTGGTAGGTGGTGGTCCAGATCGGATCGAGCACCGAAAGGTCGGCCTGGGGCACGAACGTCAGTGTCTGGCGGGCCTGCGCACGGGCGATCGATGGGACTGCGAGCGCGGCGGTGGCGGTGGCAAGAAAGCTGCGGCGGCGCATGGGTTCGGTCCTCCGGCTGTTGCGGAGCTCTATGACGAGTTAGGCAGGTTTCGTCAGCGCCCGATCGCCTGAATGCCGACGGTCGCGGCGGCGGTGCGAAGCTGCTGGTCAAGCGACGCAAGGGGCAGGCTGCGAGGCGAATGCGCTGCTGCCTCCTTTGATCAGCGCAGCCTTTCCGTAGGCCCATACGCTCCGCCTTCCCTCGAATACGCGAAAGATCGTCGCTCACCACGGTCAGTGACCCGCGCCTGTCCGCCGTCAACGTGAAGGATTTCTCCCGTAATGAAGCCGGCCGAACTCAAGGTAGAGGATCGCGTCGACGACATCGGATATCTCGCCCATACGGCAAAACGGGTGTAGGGCGCCGAAAAGCGCAGCGTATCGGCGGGATACATCGGCGACTGATGACGCCCAGCGCGATCGCGTTCACGCGGATCCCGCGCTTGGCATACTCGATCGCGAGCGCCTTGGTCACGGCATTCAGGCTGCCCTTCGTCAGCGAGGCGAGCGCGCACGGTCGGCCGACAAAGCGCATGCTAGACCAGGCTCGTCGTGATCTGCACGACATGCCCGAAGCCCTGCTTCTCCATCGCGGCGATGGCTAGTTGCGTCATGTGAAAGAAGCCGGTGACATTGACGCGCACGATCGCCGCATAGTCGGCCTCAGTGTAATGGGTGAACGGCTTGGCGATGAAGAAGCCGGCGTGTTGACGAGCGTGTCGATGCGCGCGAACGGGGCCACGCCTTCGGAGATCGCACGCTCGGCCGTCTTCGGATCGGCGATGTCGCCGGACGCGGAAGAGGATGTCAGCATCGTGCGACGGCTCCACGGCGCGCGCGGTTGCAACGACGCGGTAGTTGCGATCACGGTACGCCTTGACGAGGGCCGCGCGGATGCCCTGCGACGCACGGGTAATGACAGCGACTGTACGTTCGGTGCCCATGGTAAACCTCCATTATGCGTCTGAGGGGAGTCGGACGAGAGCCAATGGGGCCGCTTGGCACGAGAGCGGCTTAAGATATGCTCCGTCAGAAAGGCAGCCAGATCTGCCGATGTGGTCCACGCCGACGGCCCCGCCCTCGATCGTCGCCGCGGCGGGCGCAGCAATCGCGACGATCACGGCGGTTTGTCCCATCAGATCCAGCGGCCGGCGTGCGACGGCGGAATACGCTCGCTTTGCCGCCCTCCGGCGTCCGCTCGTCCTCAAAGCACCATGCGAGGGCGACGGAGCTGTCGAGCACAAGGCTCACCGGCGACCTTCGCCGATCAGGTCCTTGAGCGCGAGACCGCCGAGGGTGAGACCGCGCGAGGTATCCAGGATACCTTCAGCACGGCACGGCGCGCCCGCGCGCGGTCGAACCCGTCTTCGGCTGGGACCAGCTTGGCGATGGGCTTGCCGCGTCGGGTGATGATTACCTCCTCGCCGCGCTCGACGCGGTCGAGCAAGGTGCCGAGGGTGTTCTTCGCCTCGAAGGCGCCGACTTGGTTCATAGTGGATGCCTATCTGGCTTACAGGCCAGCTTATCAACCCCAGACGCCCCGACGCAAGCTGTGGAAGTGTTTGAGTTAATTTTGATTTATAGGGCTTTTTTGGGAGATGTTGGTGGTATCGATGTTGCTTAAGAGTGCTTTGTTGCTCGCACATGATTCGTTGGATACGGGTAGCTGAAGCCGGTAAAGGAGCTAACAGCTATCCGATGAAGCCGAGAGCCTATGGCCTTTTAATAAACGGTGGAAACGCGATTTAGAGCAGAACAGGTGGCGTCTAGCTTAGTCCGCTTTAACGGTTCTGGGGTGAACTTTTTTGTGGTTTTTGCAATTGCTACTCGTTCGACGTGATAATAGTTTCAACGTTGAACGGAGAGTCGTTTCGACGCTGGCACTAGTGCAATGATAAGTGACGATCAATTGAGATGGATCGGGTATTTGTAGGGTTAATGCGTTGCAACTACATGGAGTCTCGATAGATGTTGCTTCTCTGTTTGTTTCGTAGTGATGTTTTGTGAAGTGTTGGTTGTTATGAAAATTGATTTATAATGTGGTATTGATTAATGTTGTTATTTTTGTGGTTGTGGTTAGTGGTGATTATAGGAAGTGTAATGTAGTTGGAATTTAAAATTGAGATATATTAACGACAGCGGCAAACGTGGTCTCAGCCAAACACTTCCGTCTCCTGCTCGATCTTCGCCGGGTCCAGGTCCATGCCGATGCCCGGTTGCCTCCGGCGCGGCGATCATGCCCTGTCGCGGCGTGACCGGATGCGCCAGGAAATGCTGGTTGATGGCGTTCCATTTCACCAGAAACTCCTGATACGGCGTCAGGATCGGCGACTGCGCCAGCGAGAAATGAATGCCGGCCGGCGACGAATGCCCGTGCGGGATCACGATGAGATCGTGCGCCGACGCATAAGCGGCGATCTTCAGCACCTCGGACAGCCCGCCGGCCCAGTAGATGTCCGGCTGCAGGACATCCAGCGCGCCGGCATCGATGAAGCGCTTGAAACCCCAGCGGGTGTATTCGTGCTCGGCGCCGGACAGCGGGATGTTGGTCCGCTCCTTCACCCGGACATAGCTGTCGATGCGGTCCGGCATCACCACTTCCTCCAGCCAGCGTGGGCGGTATTCGGCGATCCGCTCGGCCAGCTCGATCGCGGAGATCGGGTCGAATGACTGCCAGCAATCCAGCATGATGTCGTAGTCGTCGCCCAGCGTCTCGCGCAGCGTGCGGACCAGCTCGACATTCTTGTGCAGCCCGTCATGCCCGCTCATTGGCCCATGGCGGAAGAACCATTTCTGCGCCGGATACCCCAGGTCGCGGTACTCGGCGGCGCGGGCGCGCACGCGGCCCATGTCGGTGACCGTCGAACCCGAGCATGCGAGGCATAGGCTGGCACCGCATCGCGCGTCGGGCCGCCGAGCAGACGGAACACCGGCTGGTTCAGCCACCGTCCCTTGAGGTCCCACAGCGCGCAATCCACCGCGCTGATCGCCAGCATCGCGTCGCCCTGCCTGCCATGCACCATGATCCGGTGCATCTGGTCCCACAGCTTTTCATGCGCGATCGGGTCCTGACCCAGGATGATCGGGCGCAGCCGCTTCGCCACGAACATCGCCACCATCTCCGGCAGCGGGCCGGCGATTCCGATCGGTCCTTCATCGGTTTCGATGCGAAGGAAATGCTGCTCCAGACGAAACCCCTGGGTATCGGCCTGCGTGCCGCCCTCGAAGTCGTTGCGAATGCGGTATTCCGGGTAGATGTCGATCGGGCGGACCAGCCGATCCTCCCAGAACTTGCCTTCGGTGCGCATCGTGCCGCGCAGATGCAGCAGACGGACGGCCGTGATCTTCATTCCGTGCGCTCCTATTCCGGATACTCCTTCCGGTACATCTCCAGCATCACCTCGTCCAAACGCCGCCCCGGCTGGTATGCCGCCATGCCGCCGGCCTCGATCGTAGCGTCCGGATGCTGGCGCGGGCACTCGATCGCCGGCTCCAGGACGGTCTTCACCGGGATCAGCGCGGTCCACACCGGCACCGCATAATCGGCTTCCTCGTCATGCACATCCAGGGCGCGGATCTTGCCGGACGCTTCTTCCATCTCCATCCCCAGCAGCGTGGTCGCCTTGATCTCCTGCGCGGTCGGCGTGCGGATCGCCTTCGACCGTCCCGGGAAGAACCGATCGACGAACGCGTCCATGGCGCGCAGCTTCTCCTGCTTTCCCTCGATCATGTGCGCGCGTCCGAACGCCATTACCGAGCGGTAGTTGATCGAGTGATTGAACCCGCAGCGGGCCAGCACGATCGCGTCCATGTGCATCACGGTCAGGCAGACCGGGATGCCCTTCGCCTCCTCGCGCAGCATCCGGCTGGCCGAGGAGCCGTGCCAATACAGGTGATCCCCTTCCCGCCAGAATGCCGTCGGGGTGCAATAGGGCTGGCCGTCGATCACATAGGAAATGTGGCAGACCATTGCCGCATCGAGGATCTCATAGACCGACTTGCGGTCGTGCCGCCCGCGTTCGTGCTTGCGTCGAACGCGGTTGCGCTTGGTCACCGGGAATGCGTCGGAGAGCGTCGGATTAACGTCGTTCATTGCATGCACCTCGTCCGCCGGGTCTTACGGTCGGCCGCGATGGACCGCAACTCATGTGGCGGCGGGCTGGAACAATTCGATCGCATTGCCGGACGGGTCCTCGCAGAGGATCTGCCGCCCACCGGGGCCGGCCACGATGTCGTTCCGAAAGACCACGCCATGGTCTCGCAGCGACGCCACCAGGGCGCCCAGGTCGGTCACTTGCAGCACGAAGCGGTTCCAGCCGCCCGGCTCTGGTCGCCGTCCGTCCGGCATCGGTCGCGCCGCAGAGGCGAGCGGTCCGGCCAGCCACAGGATCAGGTCGTCCCGCTCAAGGATCGCCATCGCCGGCCCGAATTGCCGCTGCAACGCGAAGCCGAGGCAATCGCGATAGAATGCGATCGCTTCGTCCACATCGCGGACGAGGTAACGCATGGCGGCCATGGGGTGCTCCTGCTGACTGCTTCGGCGCGATGATAGTAAACGGAGGCGATCGCCGTGAGCGCTGCCTGGACTTCAACCGTCGATGTGGCATGAAGCGTCGGGGACCATTCGAAATGCGCGGTAACCAGCAACATGGACACCAGATGGTCATGACCGAGCCGGTACCGGCGATCCGTCGTGTGCTGCGGCTGGTGCTGCCGGCCGTGGTCGTCCTGTTCGCCGCCGCCGCGCCGGCCGCCGCCCTGGAAAGCTCGCCGGTGAGCAGCGCACACGATACCGCGACCCTGGTCTCCGATACCGACGCAGTTGCTCCCGGCACTCCGTTCCGCATCGCGCTGCGCCTGCGCATGCAGCCGGGCTGGCACACCTACTGGCGGAATCCCGGCGATGCCGGCGTAGCGCCGCAGATGAAGCTTACCTTGCCGCCGGGCGCCACCGCCGGGCCGATCGACTGGCCGACGCCGCAGCGCGTCGCCGAGGGCCCCCTGATGACCTACGCCTATACCGGCGAGGTCCTGCTGCCGATCACCGTGACCCCAGGCAACGCCGTCGGACCGGTCGAGGCGACCGCGAACTGGCTGGTCTGCAAGGAGATCTGCGTCCCTGAACAGGGCCGGTTCCGACTTGACCTGCCACAGGGGCAGCCGGCGCCCTCGGTCGAGGCGCCGCTGTTCGCGCGTGCCGATCAGGCGCGGCCGATCGCCTCTCCGTGGCAGGCCGTTATCGCGCCGGATGGCCGGCTGTGGGTCAGCGGCGCCGAACTGCGCCCGGCCACGGTTGCCAAGGCCTGGTTCATCCCCGCCACCTCCGGCCTGATCGACGACGCCGCGCCGCAGCGGCTGACCGTCCGCGATGGCGGTTTTTTGCTGACGCTGGCGGGGGTGAAACCGGGCAGTGATCTCGAGGGGGTTCTCGGCGTCATCGATCCGGCCGGGCAAGAAACCTCGGTCAGCCTGAAGGCGGTGCCGGGAGCGGTGCCGGATGCCTTGGGGCTGCCGCTGGCGCGGTTGCTCGGTCTCGCGTTCCTGGGCGGACTGGTCCTGAACCTGATGCCATGCGTGTTTCCGGTGCTGGCGATGAAGGCGATCGGGCTCGCCGAGGGCACCGCGCGGGGACGAATGCGTCCTCATGCGTGGTCGTATGCGCTCGGGGTTCTGGCGACCTTCGGCGCGCTGGGCGGCGCATTGGTGGCGGCGCGGGCCGGCGGAGCTGCGGCGGGATGGGGATTCCAGTTCCAATCACCGGCCTTCGTTGCCGGGATGGCGTGGGTGCTGTTCGGCGTCGGCCTGAACCTTTCGGGGGTGTTCGAGGTGGGGGGTGGGCTGACCGGTGCCGGGCAGCACATGGCAGGCCGGGGCGGGCACCTGGGCAGTTTCTTCACCGGCCTGCTGGCGGTTCTGGTGGCGACGCCCTGCACGGCGCCGTTCATGGCGGCGGCGATTGCCGCGGCGCTGGTGGCGCCGGCCGCGGTGACGCTGCTGGTGTTCCTGACGATGGGGCTTGGCCTCGCTGCGCCATATCTGGTTCTGGCGGAGATCCCCGGACTTGCGCGGGCGCTGCCGCGGCCGGGCCGCTGGATGGAGGTGCTGCGCCAGGCGCTGGCATTTCCGATGTATGCCGCCGCCGCCTGGCTGCTGTGGGTGATCAGCCAGGAGGCGGGGCCCTCGGGCGTGCTGGGCACGCTTGTCGGGGCATTGCTGGTCGGCTTTGCCGCGTGGGTGCTCGGTGCCACGCAGCGGGAGCCAAGCGGGACTCGGCGCCTGGGGCAAGCCGGCGCGGCGGCTGCACTGCTGATCGCCGTGGCGGTGCTGACCGGACTCGCCACGATGCCCCCGAGTCCCGTGGCGGGGCTGGCCGAACCGGGTGCCGAACGATTTTCCGCGGCACGGTTGGCCGCGCTGCGGGCCAAGGGGCAGCCGGTGTTCGTCGATATGACCGCGGCGTGGTGCGTGACGTGCCTGATCAACGAGCGCGTCGCCATCGCCACGCCGGCCGTGCGGCAGGCGTTCGCGGCACATGGGGTGGCATATCTGATGGGCGACTGGACGCGGCAGGACCCGGCGATCACCGCGTTTCTGCACTCGCATGGGCGCGATGGGGTGCCGTTGTATGTGTATTTCCCGCCCGGTCATGGTGCGGGGATCGTACTCCCGCAGTTGCTGACGGAAAGCGCGATGCTGAACCGGTTGGACGAGAAGGCGGGAGGCTGAGGTCCGCTGCCGCAAGCGCGCCAAGGGCGGAATGTCCGTCGAGTTTCTTACGATGCTTCCGGGCGTTTGCCGCTCACGCACCCAGGCAAGGTAATCGAGGCCGATGAGCGCCTGTTGCGCAGGCTTGGGATTTGGTCGGCCTTTCGAGATCGACCACATGAGCCAGGATGGTTTCATTTGTTAGCCGGCTGTCCCCGCGCAGCACAGCCAGATCGCATCCCTCGTCCGCTTGCAGCACCTGCTCGGCCACGATCCGGTCCCAGCCACGCGCCGGCCGCTCCGGCGCGCGCCATACCGCCCGGCGGCGAGCCAGTTCGTCGTCACCTACGCAGCAGATCGATCCGCCGCTGTTGCACCGACAGCCGGATGCGGTCGCCGGTCTCGATCAGCGCCAGCGGTCCGCCGGCTGCGGCCTCCGGCACGATATGCAGCACGATGGTGCCGAACGCGGTGCCCGACATGCGGCAGTCGCTGATGCGGATCATGTCTTTCACGCCGGCGCGCGCCAGCTTCGCCGGGATGGGCAGGTAACCGGCCTCGGGCATGCCGGCCGGCGTCAGCGGCCCGGCGTTCTTCAGCACCAGCGCGTCGCGCTCGGTCACGTCCAGCCCCGGGTCATCGATGCGAGCGGCCAGATCCTCCAGCCCGTCGAACACGACGGCACGCGTCTCGGTTTCGAACAGCGCCGGCGTGGCGGCACTGCGCTTCAGGATAGCGCCGCGTGGCGCCAGTGAGCCGAACAGTGCGACCAGCCCGCCGACCGGAGACACCGGCTCGGTACGCGCCAGGATGAAGCGCCGATCGACGAACGCCGGCTCGGCCAGCCGCTCGCCCAATGTCGTTCCGGTCACGTCGCGCACGTCGTGGTGCAGCAGGTCCCGCAGCTCCCACAGCAGCGCCGGCATGCCGCCGCCGGCGTGGAAATCCTCCATGTAGCCGTCGCCGGTGGGCTTCAGATCGACCAGGACGGGCGTGCTGTCGGATAGATCGTTCAGCCGCGCCAGCCCGATCCGGATGCCGCGCCGGCCGGCGATGGCGGTCAGGTGAATCAGCGCATTGGTCGAACCGCCGAGCGCCAGCAGCACGCGCACCGCATTCTCGACCGAGTGTTCGGTGATGATTTCGGATGGCCGGATCGGCCGCTCGATCAGCCGCATCGCCAATCCGCCGGCCTGTTCGGCGGCACGCAGCCGGTCGGCATGAACGGCGGGGATGCTGGCGGCGCCGGGCGGCATCATCCCCAACGCCTCGGCGATGCAGGCCATCGTGCTGGCAGTGCCCATCACGCCGCAGGTGCCGGCGGTGGTCGCCAGCCGGCTTTCGATTTCGCCGATCCGCTCGGCCGCGACCTTCCCGGCGCGGTACAGCGCCCAGTATCGCCGGCAATCGGTGCAGGCCGACAGCCGCTCACCCTGGAACGGGGTGGCCAGCATCGGGCCGGTGACAAGCTGTACGCAGGGAATGTCGGCGGAGGCGGCGGCCATGAGTTGCGCCGGTACCGTCTTGTCGCAGCCGCCGACCAGCACGGCGGCGTCCATCGGCTGCGCCGTCAGCATCGCCTCGGTATCGAGCGCGGCGAGATTGCGGTAGTGCATGGAGGTCGGGAACAGCGACGGCTCGCAAAGCGACACTGTAGGGAACGCCAGCGGCAGTCCGCCGGCGGCCAGCACGCCACGCTTTACCGCCTCGATCAACTCGGGGATCGTGCGGTGGCAGTTGTTGTAATCGGAACCGGTATCGACGATGCCGACCACCGGGCGATCGAGCATCGCCTGGGAGTAGCCCATGGATTTCGCGAACGACCGCCGCAGGTAAAGCGCGAAATCGCGGTCGCCGTAGTTCGCGGTGTTGCGGGCAAGGCCCCGCTTCGGCGAGGGTTCTTCGTTCATGGGCGAATGCTACGCCCCACCCGCTTATGCGCCAAACCCCACGATGCCAGACACCGCCGCCTCGTCCAGGTGGGCTTGCAGAGTGGCCAGCATGGCGCGAGCCATCGGCTGCGACAGTGCAAAACGAAGTTCGCCGCCGGCGCCGAACGTCGGCCCAGCAGATAGCCGTCGCCGGATCCGGCCGGGGTCAGGTTCCACCAGCTCACGAGGGCGCGTGACCGCGCAGATCACGTCGCAGCCGGGATGCATGGCGGTTGACCTGATCCTCGGGAACTTCGAAGCTGGCGCTTAGCCCGATGCATCAGGAACCGGCATCCAGCCCGATTGTTCACATCGGAAACCGAGGAGCACACAGTAATGGCCGCGATCCCCGACAACTTCCGTGATCTGCTGGAACAGAAGAAGGCGTTCGCCAACGTCGCCACAGTGAAGACGGACGGCTCGCCGCAGGTCACCCCGGTGTGGTTCGACTATTCCGGCGGCCACATCCGTGTGAACACCGCCAAGGGCCGGGTCAAGGCGCGCACCATGAAACCGGGAGCCAAGGTGGCGCTGGCAATCATGGACCCCGACGACGCCTATCGCTACATCCAGGTCCGCGGCCACGTCGCCCGGGTGACCGAGGATGGCGCCGACGCACACATCGACTCGCTGGCGAAGAAGTATCTAGGCAAGGACAAATACCCGTTCCGCCAGCCCGGTGAGCAGCGGCTGACAATCGAGATCGCGCCGGAGGCTGTGCAGACGATGGGCTGAGCGAAGTTTTCCGCCGGATCAGGGCGGCGTGACCGCCCTGGTCCGACAGGGGGAGGGGATGCCGACTGCCTCGACGCGGCGGTTGTTACCCTGCCCCTTGTCCATGCGGCGGACGACAGCATGACGCGTTGCTCCGCCGTGTCGGGCGGAGGCGTTCGGTTCGCTGCGGTGCTGGGGCGTGAACTGCGGTTGTCCTGGCGGCACGGCAGCGACACCTTGGCGGCGCTGCTATTCTTCCTGCTGGTGGTCGCGCTGTTCCCGCTGGCGATCGGGCCGGGGCCGGAGGTGCTGGGGCGGATCGCGCCAGGGGTCATCTGGGTCGCCGCGCTGCTGGCCGCGCTGCTGCCGCTGGACCGGCTGTTCGGGGCGGATTTCGAGGACGGCTCGCTCGACCTGCTGCTGCTGTGCGGGCTGCCGGCGGCGGCGGTGGCGTCGGCCAAGGCGTGCGCGCACTGGCTGGTCACCGGGGTTCCGCTGCTGATCGCGGCGGCGCCCCTGGCGGAGATGCTGCGCCTGCCGGAGCCGGCCTTGCCGGCGCTGCTGCTGGGACTGCTGGCCGGGACTGTCGTGCTGTCGCTGTTGGGCACCGCCGGGGCGGCGATCGTGCTGGGGGCGCGGCGGGGCGGCGTGCTGCTGCCGCTGCTGGTGCTGCCGTTGGCGGTGCCGGTGCTGGTGTTCGGGGCGGCGGCGGCGGATGCGGCGGCCACCGGGCTGAGCGCCCGCCCGCATCTGCTGCTGCTGGCGGCGCTGGCGGCGGCGGCGTTGCCGCTGTGCCCGCTGGCGGCGGGGGCGGCACTGAGGGCGGCGGCGGAATGATTGCGCGGGATCGCGCTTTCAGATTGCTGTTAAGGGGTGATCGCGTTTAATAGGCGCCGGGTTTTGAGATTGGCGGGTCCGGCAATCCATGCGTTCCTTGCTGCTATTCGCTGAAATGATCGTCCTGCTGCCGATCTCGCTCATGCACCCGTTCGTCGGCGTGCTGATCTGGGACTGGATCAGCTTCATGAACCCGCAGCAGATCTCCTGGGGATTCGCGAGTTCGCTGCCATGGGCGCTGATTGCCTTCGTGTTCACGGTGACCGGCTGGGTGCTCAGCCCGGTCGAGCCGAAGAAAATCACCATCACGCCGCTGATCGTGCTCATGGTGCTGTTCGTAGTCGGTATCACCATCAATATGCCGTTCGCGCTGTCCGACCCTGTGGCAGAATATGAGGCGTGGCTGCGCACTACGAAGATATTCCTGTTCCTCATTATCACTGCCGCACTGCTGACCGACAAGCATCGGATCGATGCATTAATCTGGATGATGATTATCTGCATCGGATATTACATCCTCGATCAGGGCGGCGCCGCAATCGTCACGCTCGGCGGGCATAAAGCGTTCGGGCCGCCGAAATCGCAAATCGGCGACAACAATGCATTCGCCGCGGCGGTCCTCATTCTTGTGCCGCTGATGAACTATCTCCGACTGCAGTCCCGTTACAAGTTGATCCGCGCCGGATTTGTGCTAGCGATAGTGCTCACCTTTTTTGTCGCGCTGGTGAGCTATTCGCGCGGGGCTCTGCTCGGCGTGATCGCGGTTGCATTTGTGTTCTGGCTGCGCAGCAAGCGGAAGTTTGTATTGCTGATCTCGCTCAGCAGCACGCTCGCGGCGATCCTGCTCTTCCTGCCGCAGAAATGGTGGGACAGGATGTACACCATCGGCACGTACCACTCGGACAAATCGGCGGAGAACCGGTTGTATATCTGGCGGGTCGCGTGGACTCTTGCCAGGCAGCACCCGCTGACCGGCGCCGGCTTCCATGCCACGCTGTCCCACAACGTGATCGACTCGATTGAGCCCGGCGGCAGAACGCTGGAGATACACAGCATCTGGTTCCAGATTTTGGGCGAGCAGGGGTTCGTGGTCTTCTTCATTTGGCTGGGAATGATCACCGCCGGCATCATCGAATCCTGGCGCGTGATTCGGATCACGCGCGGGATGTCGGAATTCGCCTGGGCCTCCGACCTGGCCCGGATGAGCCAGATCTCGATTCTGGCCTACATCGTCACCGGCACATTCCTGCCGATCTCGAGCTGGGACGTGTTCTTCACCATGCTTGTGATGATCGGCGCTACGCGGATGGTGGTGAATCGCGAGATGGCCGCCGCGCGGTCCACGCCCGAGCACCTCGCCTGGCATCCGGCGCCGGCGATGCGGGCGATCGGGCGTTTCGCCCGCGAGCCGGTGCGCTCCCGATGAGTGCCCTAATCTATCTGGTCGCCCTGGGGGCCGTGGCCTGGCTGGTGCTGTGGACGATACGCGATCCCAAGGAGCCCAAATGGGAGTGGTGGCCGATCGAGTGGTGGCCCTTCGACACCGAGAGCGAGGCCGCGGTCGCTGCTGCCGCAGAGGCCGAGGATCCGCCGTCGGGTGGGCGGCAGGCCGTGCCATGGCGTGAGCGCCGCCGCATGACCCAGAGAAAGCGCCGAACCGCACGAACCGCGCCGCGCACCGATCGCCGCAATGGTGGGCGTTAGGGCAAATCGTGAACGGCGGCCATCATCCTGCGCCGGTCTCGTGAGCAAGGCCGCCACGCCCGGTGCCGTATAACGTACGAAATCCAGAGGGGTCGCAGAGCGCGACCGAGCCGATTCCATCCTCCTCCGTCGATAGTTACGAAATCCTCCGGCGGCTTGAAGAAAGCGTCTGGCTCCCAGTGGGGTGCCTTGCGGAGGCCGCTCGCCCGCAGCAGACGCTTGGTCCGTTGCCGCAGTGCAACCGGAAACATCTGGACTACCTTCTTGTTGATAGCGACAATCTTACGTTGCCGCCAGGAGGCGGGAGGGAGCAGCGTTTCCGGCCATTCGTCGCCACAATCGTCAAACGTGACCGGATTGGTCACGACCTTCGCCGGCCTGCCTTTGATTGCAACGAGTGTGACACGGTCTCGGGGTTTGCCGATCTCCAGCGGCACATAGCATTCATAGACCGAAGTAAAGCCGAACCGCAGCAGCAGCTTCACCAATGTGCGTTTGGTGATCCAGGTACTGCTGATGTTGTTCAGCGAGGACCAGAGCTTTGCCAGCTTGCCGCTCTCGGGCAGCTCGGAGGGGTGTTCGCGGATGTCGCGGCCCCAGTATTGCCTTCCCTTGTAGGTATAGGCCCGCTTCGGAGCAAGGCTGAGATAGGTGTCGAAAATCGCCATGTCGGTGCAGGCAGCGGCGATGTTCTCGATGAAGGCGAATACGTCAGGCGCGTTCAGATGGTACAGAATGCCCAGGCACAGCACGACATCGAAGCTTCCGTGCCGCTCCACGCTCAAATCGCGAACGTCGCTCTGGATGAAGTCGAGCTTCTCCAGCCCGAGCACTCGTTTGGAGAACCTTGCCTTCTCTACGTTCGCCTCGCGTCCCTCGATCCCGACCACCGCCGCGCCCTCACGGGCGAACTCGATCGCGTATTGTCCTTCCAGGCAGGCGAGGTCCAGGATCCGCAGGTCCGCGATCGGCTTGCGCGCGAGGTCGTGAACGACCTGCACGACTCGCTGCAGCTTGCCGCTTCGTCGGGATTTCCCGATCGTGTAAAGGTCGTCAGTCAGTTGTATGTTGTGGTCGGTCCAGGCTCCGTAGCGCTCGATGAGCTGAGCACGTTCCTGCTTCACGGCATCGTCGTTCATACGCTTCTCCGGCGTGATGGACCGCGGGACCGGCTAGGCATGCCGGCAATGCCCTGTATAGCATAGTTTGCGAAAGGTTCACGTTGACGTTTGACGCGACGAAGCTGGCATCGCCCCGGCCGCGCTGGTGACCGCCGGATGGAGTGCGGCCGTGCCGGCCGGATTGCAGCCAGCGATCCTCGCAACGCTCGGCGCGCCCTGGCTGGAACTGGTCGGGTTCGTGATGGGTGTGGCGGCGCCGGTCGCCTTTGCGCTCGGGCTGCCATTCCCACTCGGGCTGTCGCGGCTCGATGCCGCGCCGGGACACTGCCCCGGACCTGGGGGCTGAACGGCGCGTTTTCTGTGGTTACCGGGCCACGGGCCAATCTGATCGCCCGCGACGCCGGATATCAGCTTGTTCTTAGAAGCCGTGAGTGACCGGCTATGGATCGCGCTCCAGCCTAGCCACGGCCCTATTGGCCCCTATCGCGTATGACGCTACATTTGCCAGCAGAAGAATGTCGGGATGTGTTGCATGCCGTTCGGAAAAGCGTCGAACCTGCTAAGAACATTGGGGGACAGTTTCCTGGCGGCTCGTTTGGTCGAGATAATCGACCGTCGTTCCGAGAACCGAA
The DNA here is from genome assembly GCA_963764525.1 of uncultured Pseudomonadota bacterium. GTDB lineage: Bacteria > Pseudomonadota > Alphaproteobacteria > Acetobacterales > Acetobacteraceae > DATDIC01. The sequence goes on from CAVXTC010000010.1 coordinate 66,931, forward strand.
TGCGGGAATTTGGGATGCTCGCGCAGGCGTTTGAATTCAAGCGTATCAATGGGGTTCCTGGTGATTATTTTGAATTTGGCCTTTGGCGAGGTAAGACGTTCACCTACGCTCACCAGTTGAAGCGACGCTACGGGCTAAAGGACCTCAAGTTGTGGGGCTTTGATTCGTTTGCAGGTCTGCCCGCAATCGAGGGTCAAGAGAATAATCTTTGGCATCAAGGTCAGTTCGCCTGCACAGAAAATGAGCTGCGGCGGATCTCTGAAGCGGAGGGGATTGAAACAAACCGAGTACGAACTTGTCGGCGGATTCTACGAGGTAAGTCTCAATGATGAATTGCACGCTCGAATGTTGGGTGCACGTGCAGCAATCGTCTATATCGATTGCGATCTCTATAGCTCCTCCATTCAGGCTTTGAGCTTCGTGAGGCGCTATCTGACGGATGGCAGCATCATCTGTTTCGACGAGTACCTGGAGCTATCGCGGCAGCCCGGATAAAGGTGAACGGCTGGCAATTCGTGACTTCCTTGACGCAAATCATGATGTCACGTTAATACCCTGGCTGGACTATGCTCCGCTCGGGAAGTCGTTCGTTGTCAGACTGACGGCGCACAGCGGAAGCGGCGACGGAGGGGTGTAGTGTTTGAGGTCGACAAGGCCACGCGTGGAGCGCCGTTAAGCCGACCAACCGGCCCTTATCAGCCATTGTCGGGCATTGCGGCGATGTCGCTTTTGTTCTGGGGCGAACACTGCATCGAATGCGCCGCTCCGGCATGTTTCAAGACCTGCGACCTTTATGAACCGCGATCCGACGGTCGATGCCGTCGCTTCATCCAGGGGCAGGTGAGAAACCCGTCCTTTGCCTCAGCGCGCGGGTATGGGGTCGAGGTCGCATTCAAGAAATGGGGCAAGCTGGAGAGCCGAGGCAACGCGAGACTGATGCGGCTCGAGCGGGTCCTCGGGTTCGAACGCGTGCTCGGAAGCGTTCTCCCAATCCTTAATCGGGTTGGGCCAATGCTCGCCTCGGTGACGCATGATGAACGCTGGCGTGATGTAACCCTCCGAGCGGCCGATCGCCTGATACGCTGGCTGCATCGTGGGGTAGGCAAGGTCTCAGGCCGATTGCTCAAGCCGGATGCTTTTGTCCTCGAAATTTACAATCCTCAAGCTGAGACAGTCCGCCTGCAGGTTAGCATGGCGATCGTCCGCCGCGAACTGGAACGCGATCTCGGACGACGTGTGCTGCTTCCTTCGCTTCAGAAGCAAATTGAGTTGCCGCCCGGTTATTCTCGGCAGGAGATCCTACCTGCCGAATTCAGTCCGGTGACAGAATCCGGCCTGCCGTTCAACCTTGCACTGGTTCCCGAAGGCGACAGCAATCCAACACTTATTGTGTTGACTGCCGATTTTGTTGCGTTCAAAGCGCGCCAAGCGATTTCCACGCAATCGACCAACCTGGCCCCGGTCAAATGCGTTGTCTGGGATCTCGATAACACGCTCTGGGATGGAACCTTGCTTAAATTGGAGCAGGTACGGCTGCATCCGAAGGTGGCAAACCTGCTACGGCAACTCGATGAACGTGGTATCCTAGCGAGCGTGGCTAGCAAAAACGACCCTGACCTCGCCTCGCGCAAAATGACTGAGTTCGGTATCGCCGACTACATGCTGTTCCCGCAAATTGGCTGGTTGCCGAAGAGCGATGGTATCAAGGCAATTGCGGCAAAGCTTAATATTGGGGTAGACAGTTTAGCTTTTGTCGACGATAGCCCATTTGAACTCGCCGAGGTCGCGAGCGCACTCCCGATGGTTATGTGTGTCGGTGCCGACGAGATGACGAACCTTCTCACGCATTCGCGTCTCCAGGGCAGCAGCAGCGACAAATCCAGACGCCGGCGCCTGATGTATCAGGAAGCAACGTTACGGGAGAGCCACGAGCGAAGTTTCGGTGAAGATTTCTTCAGCTTTCTCCGCTCCTGTGACATACGGCTTAAGGTCATGTGTTATCGCGCGGAGCACTTCGAGCGTTTATGTGAGCTGGTCCAGCGGACCAACCAGCTCAACTTCTCAGGACGCAAATATAAGCGTGACGAGATCAAGGTTTTGTTGGCCGATGGCGCCCTGGAAGCATGGCTGCTGGACTGCTCCGATAAGTTCGGCTCGTATGGGATCGTTGGATGTGGGATCATCGCGCGAGATGCCGACGAATTGCGAATCGAGGATTTCATGCTGTCCTGCCGGGTGCAGGGGAAGTTCGTCGAGCAAGCTTTCTTCGCCGTGATGCTGAACGGCAACGAGAGCCGTCTCCGCGTCAATTTTCACCCGACCGGCCGCAATTCTCCGGCGCAGCAGGTACTGGAATTGATTGGCTTTCAGCCGGATTCCCGAGGGGGAATGTCGATCGATCTGAGTGCCCGGCAATTGAGCTGCGATTTCATTCAAGTGGAGCGCGAGCCGTTGCGTGAACTGGCGATCGGGGACTGAGGGTTTGCCCCCGCGCCCATTTCCGCAGCCGCCTTTTTAGGCCGAGGCGGTCCGAGGTCAATACAACCCTGGCGGACAGCCTCGACCAAGTGCGGTGGCACGCCACAAGCGCCACGTTGGCAGGAGTTCTCTTGAGGTAGAGGACGTTTGCGCAGGATACCGAGTCCGTTGCGAACAGGCGTTTGTGCTGTCCTTGACCGCCTTCCCCGAAATCAAATAGATCGAACTTCCGCTCCGCGAACAGGCTTTCGAGCGCAAGGAACTGCAACACGGTTCCGGGCGAATGCTCTGCGTATTCCGGGCGGAAGCCCAACCGGCTATAATGCAGGCGGGCCTCGAGAGCTGGGCAATATAGATAGCTGATCGGTACACCGTGAAAAAAGAGAATGAAGCCTCGGACGTGATCCATCTTGGCCAAGCTATGAAGTTGGGACAGAAACCGAGGATTATCGGGCAATCCTGCTTTGAAAAGTTTCTCCTGGTAAGTATGTGCGGAGATCTCAACGGCTAGTCGATGGAATTCCGCTATTTCGTCCATTCCCCGATAGGCCTGCCATACCATGGCGCCGTCCGAGGCTTCGGCGAATTTGCGCACCTTTCGCTTCAAAGTGCTACGTGTCTTCCCAGAGAAGTGCGCGAGATAATCGTCGAACGTTTGCCGCAGTGAGATGAGCCGTCGATCATAGCGGGCAAGGACATAGCAGACAGAATCCGGCACATGCAGCGCGTCCGTATTCCCGATCGGCAACGACCGGCAATATACCCCGCGAACTTTGTCGGGAAGGTCCCGTAATTCCAGCGTTGGCCCCGCTGGCGACTGCCCCGGGACAACCTGAAAGTCTTCAATCATGACGGGTATGTGTAGCGTCATCAGTCGCATCGGTCCGAGCCAAAAATTGAGCGGAAGTCGACCGAACTCTATCGCGGGCGTCACACCTGGTCGTCCAACTTGTAGGTCATTGCAAATCAAACGTTGCCCCCCGGTCACTAGATCCACTTCACCAAATCGTTGACTATGTTCTCCAACAGACTGCCGAGCGCGAAAGGAATCGGCGTGCGTAATTCGGGAGGATGGAGCGGCCCCGCCTCAACCCAGCGCGGACCCGCCTCTCGGAAACTGACCGGAACAAATTCCTCAGAGTTCTCCGCTAAAAATCCGCAGAGCGCCTCAAGTCGCCGCTTATTTATGTAGTTCGGTCGCACTCCAGGCTGGCCCGGACGGGCGTACTTAACAAATTCGTGCGGGTGCGTTAGAATGACAATCGGCGATATTCCATGGGCCCGAGCCGAGCGGAGAACCGAAACCGTCTCATAATATCCCACGCCCGTGATCGTCAGCCGACGATACCTCTTCAAATGCGGGAATGGAAGTTGGGAGAAGCTTAGAATTGGGATTTCCAGCACATTGTCGATCCAGTGCCTACCAGCCTGGATCTGCAATACCGGGTCTTTGGAGTGATTGCGACCGCGGAATCCGATATTTGAGCCGAGTCTTAACCCCGCATTCGACATTGCCCGGAATACCGTGCGATCGGCGGCCAAGCCTCCCACACGCAAAGCAGTCGGCTTCGGCCAGTTCCATCGCTCAATCGGCTCCAGCCCTGTTGCGATAATCGCTTCCATCTCCTCCAAGGATCGTCCTGCGAATCGATCGGAGGGGATACCATGGGACAGCCGATCCACCCAGTCCGGATGGCGGAAATGCAACCAGACCGGGTGCAAGTGCAACTGAATATCTTGTCCGGCAGCAAGGATATCGCCCACAACCCGGCGCAAAGGTGCGTCGCCAAAATAGACGGTATTAAGCGTCTCAACAAAGAACGTCGCCGGGAATTTATGGCGCGCAAGGGTGCGCAAAATGAAAGGCAGGCCGTGGTCCTGACCACCCGCAGGACAGTAAACGTGAGGTTCCCCGACTGGCCGCAGTCTTGTCGGCTGGACGAAGGCGCCGCCGAGGCTGAACTCGGTATCGACCGTCAAGCAGACCTCAGTTCGGGCAGACGAGTGGACGGCAGCTGTTGTCATTCATTGGCGCCTAGTTAAGGGTCGGCATCTAAAATATCAGCGGCGTCCGGCGGTGTCACCCCGAAGTTCACGGGTGCTCGCGAGCTGCGTCCCCTTTATCCACCGCACTGGAAAAGTCAAACTACGGGAGGGCGACATCTTCCTGATCCCGCCGCATGTGCGCCATTCTCCTCAATGCCCGATACCGGGCTCCGATTGGTCTGGTTGTGGAACCGAAAGCGATGGCGCGCGGGTCGATGTGGTGGTGGATCCTGCTGCCGGCACCGGGCGTGCCCGAACGTTTGGCGGTCGGCAATGAGCGTGCGTTCCTGACCTGGTTCTATGGGCTCTGGTGCAAACGTTGTGTGCTGATGGTTATGCTGTCCTCCTGAACAGGAGAAGTCGGTCATGGGCAGTCTGGTGCGTCCGGCCATAGAAGTGATCGTCTGCGGCATCGCGATCAAGGCATTCCAGGCGTTACGGCATGCCTTGAGGATTGCCTGGTAATCGTCGAAAACGCGGTGACTGAGATAGTTGCTGCGCAGGTATTCCCAGATATTCTCTACCGGGTTGAGTTCCGGCGAGTATGGCGGCAGCCGCAGCAGCACGACATTGTCGGGTATGCGGATGCGCGCCGAGCTATGCCAGCCGGCGCGGTCCAGCACCAGCACGGCAATGGCACCGACCGAGACGCATCGGCTGATCTCGGCCAAATGTTCGCTCATGGCTTCCACGTTGACCGCTGGCATGATCACCGCGGCGCCGATGCCGCGGGCCGGACATACCGCGCCGAACAGATAAGCCCAGGTAAACCGGTGATCACGGACCGCGCGCGGGCGGCTACCACGCTTGGCCCAAATGCGGGTCAGACTGCCGTGCTGGCCAACGCGTGCTTCATCCTCGAACCAGATCTCGACCGGCTTGCCGCACACCCGCCCGGCAACCGCCTGGCACACCAGATCGCTGAAGTTTTTGTAAAAGCCTCCGGTGCCTCCGGCGCCGTCTTGGGATGCTGCGGACGAACCGACATCCGACGGAAATCCAGCTTGCGCAGCAACCGGCCCACCGTGTGGACATCCAACGTCACGCCAAAGCTGGCCGCGATCCGTTCACACAGATCAGCCCGACGCCAGCGTACCACGCCATCCTTCGCCAGGTCCGGACCAGCTTCCACCCACGTGGCCAATTCCGACTGCTGCTCGGCCGACAGCGACGGCGGGCGGCCCGGATGCGAACGGTCGGACAGGCCCTCCAGGCCCGCGGCGTTGAACCGATGGGTAGCCGGAACGACCTGTTTGCTCCCGGATCGCCGATCGGTCGATGGAGCACTCGGAATTATCCAAGGACCTAAATCAATCGCACCTTCAGATACGCCGTCTCCAGCAGATGCGGATGCACCGGGTGATCCGGCCCGGCCCCACCCGTGAACAGGATCCGCGCTTCCCGCCGCGCCTTGTGCAGTCCGCGGGCAATCTCCTCGCCCCAGGCATCCAGTGGTGCATGATGGCTGCAGGACGCGACGAACAGAAACCCGCCGGGCGCCACCAAAGCTGCCGCCAGCCGCGCCATCCGGCCATACGCGCGTAACCCAACGGCCGCATCCTTGCGCGACTTCGCGAAGGCCGGAGGATCGCAGATCACCACATCGAACCGGTCGCCGGCCGTCGCCAACGCCTCCATGGCGTCGAACGCGTCCCCGCGTCGAACAGTGATCCGCCCCGATAGCCCGTTCAGCGCCGCTGCTTCCTCCGCCTGGCGCAACGCCGGGACGCTGGAATCCACCAGCGTGACGCACGCCGCCCCGACGGCCGCACAGCGCAGCCCGAACGCACCCGTGTGACAGAACACGTCCAGCACCCGCGCCCCCGAAGCCAGCCCCGCCACAAGATCCCGGTTCGGCCGTTGGTCGAAGAACCAGCCGGTCTTCTGCCCGGACACTGGATCGACCGGGAACCGCACCCCGCCCTCGATCACCTCCGCCCGCCCGTCCGTCCCGTGCAGCAGCGCCACCGCGTCCGCCAGCCCCTCCTGCCGCCGCGCGGCCGAGTCATTCCGCGCCACCATGGCCCGCAACGGCAGTTCCGCCAGCAACGCCTCCGCCACGATGGGCAGCAGCCGGTCCATGCCAGCGGTGTTCGCGGCCAGCACTGCCATGTCGCCATAGCGATCGATCACCAGTCCCGGCAGCCGGTCCGCCTCGGCATGGACCACCCGGTGGAACGGCGTGTCGCAAACCCGCTCCCGCAACGCGATCGCCTCCCGCAGGCGTGCTCGCATCCAGCCCAGATCGATCTCGGCCTCCGGGTCGGCGTCCAGCAGCCGCGCGGCGATCAGGCTGTGTGGATTGAACATCGCGGTGCCGAAGCGGGCGCCGTCGTCGCCCTCCAGCCGCACGAGAGTCCCCGGTTCCATGCGCCGGTACTCCGGGCGCATCGCGATCTCGTTGCTGAACGCCCACGGTGCGCCGGCTCGCAACCGCCGGCCCTGCCCGGGATTGAGCCGCAGCAGCGGCCGGTCGGCGCTCAAGCCGCCTGCCGCGCCGTCGGCAGTAGGATCGCCGACAGCGCCCTGACCAGCTCATCCATCATCTCGTCCGTATGCAGCGGAGTCGGCGTCAGGCGCAGCCGCTCCGCCCCGCGCGGCACCGTTGGGTAATTGATCGGAGTCGCATACATCGCGAACTCCGCCAGCAGCCGCCGGCTGACCTCCCGGCACCGCTTGGCGTCGCCGATATGAAGCGGCACGATATGGCTTGCCAAAGCCAGGACCGGCAGCCCGGCGGCACCCAGGCGCTGCTTCAGCGTATCGGCCCGCTCGAACAGCGCCACGCGACGGGCGGCATCGGCCCGCACGTGCCGCACGCTGGTCAGCCCGGCGGCGGCCAGCATGGGCGGCAGCGATGTGGTGAAGATGAAGCCGGGCGCCGTCGAGCGGATGTAGTCGATCACCCCGGCATCCCCGGCGATGTAGCCGCCATGGCAGCCGAACGCTTTGGCGAGTGTGCCCTCGATGATGTCGATGCGATCGGCGAGCCCGTCTCGTTCAGCCACCCCGGCGCCCGAGGCGCCGTACATCCCGACCGCATGCACCTCATCCAGGTAGGTCAGCGCGCCGAATCGCTCCGCCAGTTCGCAGATCGGCAGCAGCGGCGCGATATCCGCGTCCATCGAATAGACCAACTCGAAGGCGATCAGCTTCGGGGCTTCCGGCGGTGCGTCGGCAAGCAGCTCTTGCAGGTGGCCGGGATCGTTGTGCCGGAAGATGCGGCAGGTCGCCCGCGAACCCTTGATGCCGGCAATCATCGAGGCATGGTTCTTTTCGTCCGAGAACACGATCCATCCAGGCATCGAATTCAGAATCGTCGCCAGCGCTGCCTGGTTCGCCACAAACCCGGAGGTGAATAGCAGCGCCGCTTGCTTGCCATGCAGATCGGCAAGCTCGGTTTCCAGCGCGTCATGCACCGGGCTGGTGCCGCCGATATTGCGCGTGCCGCCGGCGCCCGCCCCCATCTCGCCGGCCGCCGCGCGGGCCGCCTCGATCACCGCCGGGTGGCTGCCCATGCCGAGATAGTCGTTGGACGACCAGACCAGCACCTGACTTCCATCCGCGCGGCGGTACAGCGGAAACCGGCCGGCCTGCTTCGTCAGCGGCGTGAATTGCCGATAGCGACCCTGGGCTTGTATCTCTCCAAGCGAACGCCGGCAGACTTCGTGAAACGCATGCATCTGGTCGAACCTCTTTCGATCCGAAACGGCAGGACAGCCCGGCCGCCGTCATACGAGCCTACTCCCGGCTTGCCCGGTGAATTCGCGTTCAGGCGCGGGCGGCCAGCCCCACGCCGGTCAGCGTCATCGCCAGGGCGGCAAGCTGGCGCGGCCCGAGCGGATCGCCCAGTAAAATCGCAGAGGCGAACACCCCCACCATCGGTGCCAGCAGCACCCCGGTCGCCGCGGTGGACGCCGGCAGCAGCCGCAACGCGCGGAACCAGGACAGGTAGGCGGCGGTCATCGGGATCACCGCGACATAGGCGGCGGACGTCCAGCCGAGGGGCGTCACACGCCCCCAGGCCGGATGCTCGTACAGGCTGAGCAAGACGACCGGAACCGCGCCCAGCATCGCCTGCCACGCCACCCCTGTTATGGGTGGCATGGCCAAAGGCTGCCGCTTGGCAATCACTGTTCCCAGAGCGAACAGCCACGACGCCAGGAACCCGCAGAGTACGCCGGGGATCGTGGTCCAGCTCGCCTCCATCCGATCCGCCCCGACTAGCAGCGCAACCCCGCCGAGGCCCAGCACCATGGCCGCGATACGCGGCAGGGTCGGGCGTTCGTGCAGCATCGGCCACGCAAGGAGGGCGGCCCAGATCGGCAGCGTATAGGTGATGATCACCGCCTCCGACGCCTTCAGCCACACCAGCGACAGCGTGGTGAGTACGGAAAATGCGCCGAAATTCAGTGTTGCGAAGATGACCAGACGGCGCCACTGGCTGCGTGGGGGCCATAGCCGTTCGCCCCGCATCCGCGCCAAGCCGAAGGCGCACGCCACGCCGGCCACGCTGCACGCTGCACGCATCGAAAAGGGCGGCAGCTCGGACAGCAGGAACTTCGCCACCGGCCAATTCAGGCCCCACCCGCAGGCCGTGAACCCCAGAAACAGAAGGCCCTCTGCGCGGCTGCCGACCGGCGATCGGCCCCGGACGGCGTCAGCGGACATAGACCCGGATCTGCGGCCGGGTGATCGACGCGGCCACACCCGCACGCAGATGAATCCGCTCCGGGGAGACTCCGTCCCGACCGATTTCCTGCATCACCACAACGGCTTCCTTCTGGGTGGTGCCAACCGCCGCGGCCTGAGCCGCGGCATCGCCGGTACCCGGCACTACCGCGAGGACATCGAACTGCACGTTCGGATCACGCCTGCTTGCCTGCTGGACGGCGAACCGCAGCAAATCGCGGTACGCCAGGACCGGGGAACCCTCATCGATCGTAAGCAGTGCTGCGCGTTTGTCGATCGGTGGCGCAACCGGAAGCAGGGCCGGGTTTTTCGACGGCGACGGGGCGAACGTGGTCTGGTCGATCAGCCGGCAGCCGGGCAGGGCGAGCAACGCCAGGCACAGCATCACCGCCAGAGGACGACCTTCGGCTCTCATACTCCCTCCATTTGCTTTGTGAGCGCTGGGAACCGTGTGTGCCAGAGCCCGGCTGCCCTTTGATGCACAAGTTCGATCCGCAACACGAGATCGGCCTTGGCCAGCCGGGCCCACCCTCTTCCCCATCCAGGGGAAATCTCACGCACTATAACGTCCTTCCACTGCGACGTGGCGTCGAGGTTCAGGACTGACGGACAGCCCTACGGTTGTCTCGGTAGCGGAGTGCATCGACCAACAAGGCGAAAGCTGCCGAGGGCTGCCGGCGGCTCGGATAGTACAGGTGGTAGCCTGAGAAGGGCGGGCACCAGTTTGCGAGCACCCGGACGAGCTCGCCACTGTCGATGTGCTTCTGTGCCTGCTGTTCGGTGAAATACGCCAAACCAAAGCCGGCCACAGCCGCGTTGAGAATGAGGGCGGTGGTGTTGAACACGAGTCGCCCCTCGACCCGGACCCTCAGCTCGCGCCTGTTCTTCGCGAACTCCCAGGCATAGATGCCACGGTGTGCTGGCAATCGGAGATTGATACACTCATGGGCGGTCAGATCCTGTGGCGTACGCGGCGGCGGGCGCCTCGCGAAGTAGGCGGGCGATCCGACGACCGCCATGCGCATGTCCGGCCCGATCGGAACAGCGATCATGTCCCTGGCCACGGTCTCGCCCGGCCGGACGCCGGCATCGACCTGCTCCGCCACGATATCGGTCAGGCCATAATCGATGACGATCTCCACCTTGATATCCGGGTAGTTCGGCAGCAGCGCTTTGAGAGCAGGCCAGAGGACCGCCTCGGCCGCGTTCTCCGTGGACGTAATGCGGATGGTGCCGGCGGGTTTGTCCCTCAGCTCGCTCAGCGCGGACAGCTCGGCGTTGATCTCCTCAAACCGAGGGGCCACGGTCCGCAGCAGGCGTTCGCCCGCCTCGTTCGGCGCGACGCTGCGGGTGGTACGGGTCAGCAGCCGAATGCCCAGTCTTGCTTCAAGGCCGCGGATGGTCTGGCTCAGCGCTGACTGCGACACCCCGAGCTTCGCGGCCGCCCGGGTAAAGCTCCGCTCTTCCGCGACTGCGACAAAGGCGGCCAGATCGTGGAAGTTCTCCCCAACCATTCATAAGGCTTTCTTCTAACTCCATGCGCATAATACCCCCTAATCGGGCGCAATCCAGTTGCCAGATCACCTGTTGTCAGGATTGGCCATTTATCAGGATTGGCCATCACGAATTGGCAGAACGTTTCGGCAACGAGGAGAACGACGATGGAGATCAGGCGCACCGGCTCACAGCCTTCCGGCAAGGGGCCTGCGGAGTATTTCACCGGAACGGTGCGCGTCGATCCGCTGTTCAGCCCCCCGGATCCGGCACGCGTTGCGGGTGCACTGGTTACCTTTGAGCCTGGTGCACGCACGGCATGGCACACGCATCCGCTCGGTCAGACCCTGATCGTCACATCCGGTTGCGGCTGGGTTCAGCGCGAGGGCGGCTCGGCCGAGGAGATCCGGCCAGGTGATGTGGTTTGGTTCCCGCCGGGCGAGAAGCACTGGCACGGTGCCACGCCCACCACCGCCATGAGCCATATCGCCATCCAGGAAAAGCTCAACGGCTCGCCCGTCAACTGGATGGAACAGGTAACCGACGAGCAGTACCGGCGATGAGTTGCCCGCCTCGGAGATGATGGAGGACGCAGTGCAGACACGCACGCTCGGAAACAGCAATCTCGAGGTATCCGCGCTCGGGCTTGGCTGCATGGGAATGAGCGCCAACCAGGGGCCGCCTGGGGACCGCGGGGAGATGATCGCCCTCATCCGAACCGCGGTTGACCGTGGCGTAACGCTCTTCGACACTGCGGAGAGCTACGGTCCGTTCACCAACGAGGATTTGGTCGGCGAGGCGCTCGCGCCCGTCAGGGAAAAGGTGGTGATCGCCACCAAGTTCGGATGGGAGCTCGATCCGCTGGCGCCGATGCGCGGGCGCGGCCTGAACAGTCGTCCGGCTCATATCAGGCAGGTCGCCGAAGCCTCGCTCCGGCGGCTCAGGACCGATGTCATCGACCTGTTCTATCAGCACCGTGTCGATCCTGCCGTCCCGATCGAAGATGTGGCAGGTGCGGTGAAAGATCTCATCGCCGACGGCAAGGTTAGGCACTTCGGGCTGTCCGAAGCGGGCGTGCCGACAATCCGTCGCGCTCACGCCGTCCACCCTGTCACAGCGGTGCAGAGCGAATATTCGCTGTGGTGGCGGCAGCCTGAGCAGGACGTGTTGCCCGCTCTTGAGGAACTGGGGATCGGTTTCGTTGCTTTCTCTCCTCTCGGCAAGGGCTTCCTGACCGGCACCATCAATGAGGCCACCGTGTTCCACGCCACTGACTTCCGCGCATCCGTTCCTCGCTTTGCGCCGGAGGCACTCAAGGCCAACCAGGCCCTGGTTGATGTGATTGGCCAGATCGCCGCGCGGAAGAAGGCAATACCGGCGCAGATAGCCCTGAGTTGGCTGCTGGCTCAGAAGCCGTGGATCGTTCCGATCCCGGGCACAAGGAAACTGCATCGCCTGGACGAAAACGTTGCCACTGCGGACCTCAAACTCACGCCCGAGGATCTGCGCAACATCGACAGCGCCATCTCCGGGATCACCGTCCACGGGGCGCGCTATCCGGAGTGGATGCAACAGACGGTTGGGCGCTGACGCGCAAGCGACGCCGGCGGGAACAAGAGAAAGGATAATCCATGACACAGGGTGTCAAGGACAAAGTGGTTGTCATCACCGGCGCGAGCAGCGGCCTCGGAGAGGCCACGGCACGGCATCTCGCCCGGCACGGCGCCAAACTGGTGCTGGGAGCCCGGCGTCTCGACCGACTGCAGGCGCTCGCCAGGGAGCTTTCGCTTGGCAACGATGCAGCGATCCAGACCGATGTGACGAAACTCGAGCAGGTCAGGCGCCTCGTGGATCACGCAGTGCAGTCTCATGGACGCATCGACGTCATCATCAACAATGCCGGGCTGATGCCGTTCTCGCCGCTCGAGCGGTTGAAGGTGGAGGAGTGGGACCGCACCATCGACGTGAACGTCAAAGGCGTGCTCTACGGCATTGCCGCCGCGCTGCCGCACATGAAGGCGCGGAAGAGCGGTCACATCATTAATGTTGCATCGGTTGCAGGCCACAAAGTGAGTCCGGCCGGCGTCGTTTATGCCGCGACCAAGCATGCGGTGCGCATAATCTCGGAAGGGCTGCGGCAGGAGGTGAAGCCGTATAACGTCCGGAGGACCGTGATCTCGCCGGGCATGGTCGCGACGGAACTCACCGACAGCATCACCGAGACCGACATCGCGGCGGCCGTGCGCGAGCGCTACAAGGGTGCGGTGTCCGCGGACGCCTTCGCCAACGCGGTCGTTTTCGCCATGAGCCAGCCGGAAGACGTGGACATCAACGAAATCCTGTTCCGACCCACCAGCCAGGAGTACTGAGTGATGCCCCACGTCATCGTAAAACTCCGTTCCGGACGATCCGAGCAGCAAAAAGCAAAACTCGCCGAGCATATCACGCAGGCCGTTATGGCCGGCGCGCAATGCGCGGAGGAGTCGGTCTCAGTCAGCATCGAAGATGTTGAACCCGATGAGTGGGTCGAGAAGGTTTACAAGCCTGACATTATTGGCAAGCCGGACAAGCTATACAAGAAGCCCGGATACAACCCGCTTTAACAACCGCCCGAAAATCGCTGGTGAACCCTGCCGCGTAAGCAATGCTGCGCGGCAGCTCGGGGGCATTTGCGAAGATCTCAGGACTGCAAGATGACAGCAAGTTTTGGCCGCCTTCTCCCGGCGCCAGATGAAGGGCGCGCCAGGATGTCGGTCGCTTCTTCGCAGGCGCCGGCGGCTCCTTCCGTGGTTGTCGCACTGCTGCCGATCATGGCCGCCATTTCGATTGCTTTCCTGATCATTGGTCTTGCGTTGCCGGTGCTGCCGTTGCAGGTGCATCAGGATCTTGGCCTTAGTACTTTCGTGGTTGGCCTTGTTGCCGGCAGTCAGTTCGTGGCCGCGCTCATGTCACGCGTGTGGGCAGGCCGCTTCGCTGACAGCCGAGGCGCCAAGCGCGCGGTCGTTGCCGGGTTACTGACGGCAGTAGTGGGCGGGCTGCTTTATCTATTATCGCTCCGCTTCGTCGGCACGCCCCTTGTATCCGTCACCATACTTCTGCTTGGCCGCGCGCTTCTCGGTGGAGCTGAGAGCTTCATCATCACCGGTGGGGTCAGCTGGGGATTGGCTCTTGTTGGTCCGGCGAACGCAGGAAGAGTTATAGCCTGGGTCGGAATGGCGATGTTGGCCGCTCTTGCGCTCGGAGCTCCGATAGGTACCGCTCTTTACGCCATTGGCAGCTTCGCGACCATCGCAGTCTCGACGGCTATAATTCCGCTTGTGGCGATATTGTTGGTGGCTCCTCTGACTCCTGTTCCGCCGCAGCGTGGTGCCCGCTCCGCATTTCTCAAGGTGGCCGGCGCAGTCTGGATGCCCGGATTCGGCTCGGCGCTCAGCAGCATCGGTTTCGGCACGATGATTGCCTTCAGCTCGCTGTTGTCAGCGGAACGCCAGTGGAGTCCGATCTGGCTCTTGTTTAGCATCTTTGCGGCTTCCTTGGTCGCGGCTCGTTTGCTCCTGGGTCACATACCCGACAGGCTCGGCGGGGCAAGGGTCGCGCTGATCTCCGTGTTGATCGAGGCGGCCGGCCTGGCGCTCATTTGGCGGGCGCCCAGCCAGGTTTTAGCTGCCGCGGGGGCTCTGCTCAGTGGCCTGGGATTTGCGCTGGTCTATCCCGGCTTGGGCGTCGAAGCCGTCCGTCGCGCACCGCCGCAGAGCCGCGGCCTTGCCATGGGGGCTTACACCGCCTTCCTCGACGTGGCCCTCGGATTTGGCAGCCCTGCGCTGGGATTAATCGCGGGTTGGGCTGGATTGAGCTCGGTGTTCCTCGCCGGCGCACTGGTTGTACTTGGCGCGGCGCCTATCACGATGTGGCTTCTCTATAACGATCAAGCTCGTGCCGCGTCTGGCAAGCTCTTAACAGGCTGCGGGAAAAGATCGAACGAGCGCGACGCGAAGGATTGAAATGCGGGCAAGGCGGTCCGCGAACGAATGACCCGCCCAGCGAGGTGTTCTGATTCACTTCATCCGGACGTTGCGTTTCCGCGCGGGTAAGGCAGAGTTTTTCCGCAGCCTGTTAAAGGTGCGCACAGGCCTATCGGCATTGCCACACACCTCCGGAGCACTTTCGAGAGTTGATAGGCAAGGCAACCGGTGTCCCTTTGAGGATTCCGCTGCAGGCGCAGAAGCTTGCAGGAAGAGGTGGGCCGGGCAAGATGCCGGCCTCTCCTGACCGGGTGCCTCACCATGTCCGCACACACCAACCAACGCATCGACGGTGCCAGACTGTGGGATAGCCTGATGCAGATGGCGGAGATCGGCGCCACGCCGCGCGGCGGAGTCCGGCGCCTGACCCTGACCGATGTGGACAAACGCGGCCGCGACCGGTTCCGCGCACTGTGCGAGGCCGCCGGGCTGACGGTCCGAGTGGACGCGATCGGCAACATGTTCGCCCGGCGAAATGGGCGCGACCCCGCGCGCCTGCCCGTGCTGTTCGGCAGCCACTTGGACAGCCAGCCCTCCGGCGGAAAATTCGACGGCGCGCTCGGTGTGCTGGCCGGATTGGAGGTGGTGCGCTCCTTGAACGATCTCGGGATCACGACCGAGGCCCCGTTGGAGCTGGTCAACTGGACCGACGAGGAAGGCAGCCGCTTCGGTCACAGCCTGATGGGCTCCGGGGTGTGGGCAGGGGTGTTCGGACTGGAGCAGGCGTATGGCCTCACGGATGTCGAGGGAGTCGCGGTGCGGTCCGCGCTCGACGACATAGGTTATCGTGGGTCGGAGCCCGCCGCCGCTTTCCCGGCGGACGCTTATTTCGAGCTGCATATCGAGCAGGGACCGATCCTGGAGCAGGAGGGCAAGGCGATCGGCATCGTCACCGGGGCACAGGCACAGGTCTGGTACGACGCGGTGGCGACCGGGCAGGAATCTCATGCGGGAACCACGCCGCCCGCGGCGCGTCGGGACGCGTTGGTGTGCGCGGCGCGGATCGTCGATCTGGTGGACCGGATGATGCGCGCGCGCGGCGAGGCCGGGCGGGGGACCGTTGGGCAGCTTCTGGTCTCCCCCAACAGCCGCAACGTGATCCCCGGCGAGGTGCGGTTCTCCGTCGAGTTCCGCCATCCGGAGGAAGCGGAGGTGGATCGGCTGGACGCCCAGTTCCCCGCTGAGGCCGCGTTTATCGCCCGCGATTACGGGGTGAAACTGGAGCTGACCCGGCTGTTCCGCATCCCGGCCCAGCCGTTCGATCCGGGATGCGTGGACCTGGTGCGGCAGGCGGCTGCCCGGCTGGGCTATCCGGCACGGGAAATCGTTTCAGGCGCCGGGCATGACGCGGTGTATGTCGCGCGGCACGTTCCCACGGCGATGATCTTCACCCCCTGCAAGGACGGGCTGTCGCACAACGAGGCGGAAAGCATGCTGCCGGAAGAAGCCGAAGCCGGAGCGCAGGTGCTGTTCGAGGCGGTGCTGGCGCGAGCGAATCGGACGGGGTGAACCAAACGGAGAAGACTTTGATCGACAGGGCGGCCGATGAGAACTCCGGCTAGTCCGCATTTTCTCACGGTTACCGCCTGGGTCGCATCGGTGCCGATCAGCACGTGAAGTATTCGCGATGCCCGCGCCAGTTTTTTTACACGGAGTTCACTGAGGACGCAGAGTTCTCCGAGGAGATTTTCTCAACGAACTCTGAACTGAAATCGGGCGTAGCGGCGATCAACCGGCTGGACGTTTTCGCCGTGCCGGAAGCGACTTCGCGGGTATCGATGCTCATCGGTCTGGTTGGGCTCGGGCCGCTCCTGTCCAAAGACGATCCGGTTGCCGCGTTCGCGCCTGACTGGACGACACGCCATAGAGTACCGAACACCGCGGGCGTTGTCGCAGCCTGGCCAGGCGGGTCCGATCGCACCACCTCGGGCGCGATGCCCGCTGTTCCCCCGGGCGCGTTTCCGTCCTATGCCACCGGTGCCCCCAACCACACTGGAAACGACCGATGAATGACCACGCAGCAGCGTCGAGCAATACCAACCCATACCTCGCGCTCGGGGTTCGTCCGTTCATCAACTGCTGCAGCGTGCGCACCATGCACGGCGGCAGCCTGATGTTGCCGGAGGTGCGCGCGGCGATGGCCGCGGCGTCTCGCCAGTATGTCAATCTCGATGAGCTGATGGAGGGGGCCGGACAACGCATCGCCGAGCTGACCGGTGCCGAATGGGGCATCGTCACCTGCGGCAGCGCCGCCGCCCTCGCGCTGGCAACTGCTGCCTGCGTCGCCGGCAATGATCCCGTGCAAATCTTACGCCTGCCCTTCACTGAAGGCTGGACCAACCGCGTCATCATGGTGCGCAACCAGCGTTTCGCGTACGACCAGGCGATCCGCATGGTCGGCACCCAGGTGATCGAGGTGGACAGCATCGCCTCGCTGGATGCCGCCCTGGAACAGCCGGTGGTGATGGTCGCCATCCTGGGGACGCACGAAGCCGTGTCCCGGGTGCGGCTGGAGGATATCGTCACCCGGACGAAAGCGCGCGCCATCCCGATCCTGGTCGATGCCGCCTCCGAGCATATCGAGCGACCGAATCCGTGGCTGCGGCGCGGCGCCGACATGGTGATCTACAGCGGCGGAAAATTCCTGCGTGGCCCGCAAACCAGCGGGCTGCTGCTCGGCAACAAACAGCTTGTGCAGGCGGCGTGGCGCAATGCCTCGCCGCATCAGGCCTTCGGGCGGGGGATGAAGGTTTCAAAAGAAGACGTGGTCGGCGTGATCGCCGCGCTGGAGCACTGGTTCGGCAACCGCGACGTGGCTACGGAAACTGCGCGCTGGCGTGGCGATCTGACCGAGATTGCCGGATGGGTTGCGAGCACAGGTGCCACCACAACGGTGCTGGAACCCGAGGGTGTGGTGCGCGTCCCCCGGTTGCGCGTGCAATGGGACGTCAGTCGGCTCGGACTGGACGGCGCTGGCCTGCGGCTGGCGCTCCTGGAAAACGATCCGCGCGTCATGCTAGACGACATGTCGGCCGGCCCGGACTCGATCGAAATCGACCCGTTCGGCCTGCAGCCCGGCGAGGCCACCGAGGTCGGCAAGGCGCTGGCCGCGGCGCTGGCCGCGTCCCGCCAGCCGGCCCCCTCGTCGCCGGCAAAAGCACCCGACCTGACCGGAGAGTGGTCTCTTCAGGTGCAGTTCCTGCACGGCGAGCGCCAGCATCGGCTGCGCCTTCGCCAGCAGGGCCTTGCCATTACCGGCAGTCACGCATCCGATCAGTTCGACGGCGACCTTGCGGGACGGCTGGAGGCGGACGGCATCAGCCTCACCCTGACCGCACGCTTCGAAGGCAGCACGATCTCCTATCGCCTGGATGGCACGGCGGAGAAAGATCGTATGCACGGAAACGTGGTGCTGGGGACCGCCACCGACCACCATCAGGGCCCGGTCAATCTGAGCCAGTTCGGCGCTGCCCGGTGGCAGGCGGTTCGGACGGCGCAACCGACCGCGGCACGCTAACTGTGGGTCGTACGTGGCCGCCCGACCTGGGCGTGATCTCAATGAGCTATGCGCGACCGTTCACCGCCGCGCATAGCCCGCTGTTCGGGCGGATGAAGCAGGCCGGGATGGATTTCTGCGAATTGCTGGTGCCGGAAGACGGCGAGATCGACCCGCTGCGGGTCGGCGAGGCAGCCCGCGAAGCCGGCCTGTTCCTGCTGCTCGCTGCGCGGGTGAACCTGCAACGGGACCTCGCCTCGGATGACTCCGGCGCGCACGCGAACGGCGTGGCTTATCTGCGACGCTGCGTCGATGTCGCTGTGGTCTGCGGCGCCGCCATTGTCGGTGGCCCGCTGTTCGGGGCACCGCTGGTCTTCGCCGGCCGTCCGCCGGCGCCGATCACCGAGGCCGCGCGTGTGGCGCGCATTGCCCGTGTGGTCGAAGGACTGCGCATCGCCGGCTCCTATGCTGAACAGCACGGCATCCGGCTTGCCGTCGAACCGTTGAACCGGTTCGAGACCGATTTCTGCAACACCGCGCGCCAGGCGGTCGAACTCGTGCGGCTTGTGAACCAGCCAGCGGTCGGGGTGATGCTGGACACGTTTCATATGAACATGGAAGAAGATGATCTGCCCCAGGCGATCCACCATGCCGCCCCGCATCTGATCCATTTCCAGGCCAACGAGAATCATCGCGGCTTTCTTGGCACCGGCCATCTGGATTGGGCGGCGATTTGCCGGACGCTTGCGGATATCGGCTATGCGGGCGCGATCACGCTGGAGCCGTTCCGCCGGACGGATCACCGACTGTCCGTACCGTTGGCACAATGGCGCCCGCCGGATCATGACGAAGATGCGGACCTTGCGCACAGCGCGGCGTTGCTGCGCGCGGTGCTGCATGCCGGCGGCCCCGATCGGGGTCGGTAAGCGAACCAGGTGAGGACACGCCGGGCGGGCCCTCACCCGCCCCGCTGCGCGGGACGACCTCTCCCGAAAGCAGGAGCGGTGAAGGAGAAAGGGGGCTACAAATCCTTCGCCAGCCGCAACCCGTCAAACACCGCCGCGTGAATGTTGCGGCTGGCGACCGCGTCGCCGACGCGGAACAGACGAAACCGGCCGTCCGGGTTTCGCAACACGTTCTGCGCGCGCCCTGCCAGCAACGCGCCGTGGTCCACCTCGCCCAGATTGACTGAGTCCGGCCGCAGCGCCTGATACAGCTCGTCCAGCGGCAAGGTCCCGTGCTCCACCACGACCTGATCGGTCCGCCGTTCCTCGGTGCGATCGCCGTAGTCGCTGCCCAGCGTCGCAACCAGCTCGTTTCCATCGCGCCGCACCGCCAGCACGCGCGTGTTGATCGTCAGCCGCACGCCATGCTTGTGAAAGATGCGCGCATATTCCGCATGATTGAGCCCGCCGATCTCCGGGGCGAAGAACCGCTCGGGCGTCACGATCTCCACGGCCGCGCCTGCCTCGGCCAGCATCTCCGCGCATTGCAGCCCAGGATGGTTGCCGTTGTCATCATAAACCAGTACGCGCTCGGCCGCTGTTACCTGACCTGAAACGATATCCCACGACGACACCACCAGGTCGTTACCGTCCCCGAGGATCTCCGTGTTCGGCATGCCGCCGGTCGCGACGAACACCACATCGGGGGTTTCAGACAGCACCGTTCCGGCGTCGGCGTAAACCCCGAACCGCATCGTCACGCCCAGCGCCTCCAGCCGCCCGACGCGCCAGTCGATGATCCCGATCAGCTCGCGCCGCCGCGGCGAGCGGGCCGCCAGCAGCACCTGGCCTCCGGCATGCGGCGCCGCCTCGAACAGCGTGACCGTGTGACCCCGCTCGGCGGCCACCCGCGCCGCCTCCAGGCCGGCAGGTCCAGCGCCCACCACTACGACACGCCTGGCCAGCCCGTCGGCGCGGGAAATAACCTGCGGCATCGAGGCCTCGCGTCCGGTCGCCGGATTGTGGATGCAGAGCGCCTCGTTGCCTTCGTAGATGCGGTCGATGCAGTAGCTGGCGCCGACACAGGGACGGATCTCGTGCTCGCGCCGTTCCGCGACCTTGCGCGCGAGGTGCGGGTCGGCGATCAGCGCGCGGGTCATCCCGACCATGTCCAGCTTGCCCGCCGCGATGGCGTGCCGCGCTGTTGCCACGTCGTTTATGCGCGCGGCATGGAACACCGGAAATCCCGTCGCTGCGCGAACCTCGCCGGCGAAATCCAGGTGCGGGGCGGAGCGCATGCCAAGGATCGGGATCACCTTCACGATCGCCGCGTCGCTCTCGATGTGGCCGCGGATGATGTTGAGGAAATCAATCAGCCCGGAACTCCGCAGCTTCTGCGCAATGGCGATGCCGTCGGCGCGCGACAACCCGATCTCCCAGTCCTCATCGGCCACCATGCGGATGCCAAGCAGGAAGTCCGGTCCGACCGCGTCACGCATCGTCCGCAGCACGCGCAACGTGAAGCGCAGCCGGTTATCCAGGCTGCCGCCCCACTCATCGTCCCGCCTGTTGGTCGCCGGCGACCAGAACTGGTCGGGCAAATGGCCGTAGGCGTTGATCTCCAGCCCATCCAGTCCCGCCGCCTGCATCCGCTGTGCCGCTGCCGCATAGTCGGCAACGATACGGTCGATGTCCCAGTCCTCGATCGCCTTGGGAAACGCCCGGTGCGCCGGTTCGCGAATGGCCGATGGCGCCAGCACCGGCAGCCAGTCCGCCTTGTTCCACGCCGTGCGCCGGCCGAGATGGGTAAGCTGGATCATCACCGCGCTGCCATGCTCATGGCACTCATCCGTCAGGTGCCGCAGCCAGGACACGATCTCGTCCCGATACGCCAGCAGGTTGCCGAACACCGGCGGGCTGTCCGGCGAGACGGCGGCGGAACCGGCCGTCATTGTGAGCGCGACGCCGCCCTTCGCTTTTTCCACGTGATACAGACGGTAGCGGTCCTTCGGCATGCCGTCGTCGGAGTAGAACGGCTCATGCGCCGTGCTCATGATACGGTTGCGCAGCGTGAGATGTTTCAGGTGGTAGGGCTGCAGGAGGGGATCGGGGGCGGTGTTCATGTGCGCTCCAATATCGACAGGCCGCGGTTGCGGTCGATCAGATAGATCAGCCCGCGGTCATCGATGCACAGATCGTTGCTGGAGGGCCGATCGGCGCCGGGCGCTGCATCCGGGACATGGAACGCGACCTGGCGCAGGCTGTGCGGGTTGCTGATATCGATGATGCGCAAGCCACTGGCGAACCAGGCGGCGGCCACTTCGGTGCCGGGGATCGTCTCGATCGGCTGATGGCACCCGGTCATCAGCCGGCTCCGCTTGCCGACCAGTTCCGGCACCTGGAAGCTGCCGACGGGGATTGGCCGCGTTTCGTCGGTGATGTTCATCATCCAGATGAACGCCGGCATGTCAGGCGACAGATCGGGCGACAGTGGCGCCACATGTTCGTCTGCCACCAGCATCCAGCGCTGCCCGGCAATCGGCTGCTCCACCGGCACCACGCTGTGCGTCGGCCAGGCATAAGGCGGGCTGGTGTCGATCGAGGACACCAGAAGCGGCCGGCGCATGTCGCTGATATCCAATATCACCGCGCCGCCATGCCAGTAACTGACATAAAGCCGGTCGCCGCGGCGGATAGGATGGTGGCAGCGATGCGCGCGACCCTCCCATGTCGGCGTCTCGCCACCGGCGAGGTGCTGGCCCGGCATCCACCAGCGCCCGACCTCCTGTGGACGCGTCGGATCATCAAGGTCCAGGATCATCACCACGTTACCAACGTAACCCTCCAGCTCCGGAGAGATGTAGGCGAAACGCCCGTCGAACGTGAAGCGGTGCACGCCCATCCCCTGGCAGGCCCACCGCGCGATCTCACGCGGGGCGCGCGGGTTGGCGGCGTCGAAGATGCGCAGCCCGACGAAATCGCCGGTCGGTGGATCGCCGCCGTGGCGTTCCCGGTTGGCGATCATGATCCCGTTCGCGACGCGCACCTTGTGGGAATGCAAACCGGGTGGGATGTCGATCTCGGCGACTATGCGCGGATGCGCCGGGTCGGCGATATCCACGACCGAGGTGCCGTGCGGCGCGGCCATGTGGCCGATGAACGCGAAGCGCCGATCGACCACCACTTGGCCGCCGCCGGCGCAATCGAGCCACGCCACCTGGCGGATGCCGTCGCTTTGGGCCATGTCGGCCTCCTTTCCGATCGCCTGAGGCGCGAGCATGCGGCTCCGAAGCCTGCAAGGCCAGCACGCGCAATCGCCAGGTTCACATGAAGAGCCACGGTGTTCGACCCGACGGCAGATAGTTTCCGCGATTATCCGGGCACCATCTCCAGTCTCCGCCGCAGCTTCGCCACGGTATGGTCGAACGCACCGGGGTCGTCGAGCGCGCGGGCGAGTACCAATCGCTCCTTGGATGCCGGCCACCGTCTTCTCCGCGAGCGCGATAGCCTCGGTGTTGCCAAGCCGCGGCGAGAGCGCTGACCCAGCGCGCGAAATAACCCCGCACCGCGTCGGCGAACCGGTCGCGCCCGTCGCCGAGTGCCAACGCGCCGACCAGAAAGACGCGCCGTCCTGAGCGGAAGTAGCTCTCCAGCTCCCGGAGATGCTGCTCAACCGCGCCGGCAAATTGCTCTCCCGGGCCGTCTCTTCCCCGCGCCCCACGGTTTTCTAGGGCGACAACCGGCCCGGGCTGGTCTATGACGCAATCTTGACGTAAATCCCGTCGATCGTTCCTGTAAGCACAGGGTTGGGCCTGAGGTGAAGCCGCTTATTGGCATCAGTTGCTGCACCAAGCAGTTTGGCGTGTTCGGGATGCCGAACCACGCCGCGTCCGACACCTATATCCGCGCCACCGACCGGGTTGTGCATGGCGTGCCGGTCCTGATCCCGGCCAGCGGCACCGCGGCGGACGTGGAAACCCTGCTCGACCGGCTGGACGGCATTATCCTGACCGGCAGCCGCTCCAACGTAGAGCCGCGGCTGTATGGCGGGCCGCCGCACCCCGAGGGTGTGCACGAAGACCACGCCCGAGACGCCGCAACCTTGCCCCTGATCCGAGCGGCCGTGGCCCGCGGAATGCCAATTCTGGCGATCTGCCGCGGCTTTCAGGAGCTGAACGTCGCGCTTGGCGGCACCCTGCACCAGCGGCTGCAGGACCTGCCGGGACGGATCGACCATACCAGCGCGATGCAGCCCTCCGCCAAGGTGCGGACCGGCAAGGCGCACGCCATACGGGTGGTGCCGGGAAGCTGGCTGCACCGATTGGCCGGCGCGACCGAGATCGCGGTGAATTCGCTGCACAACCAGGGCATCGACCGGCTCGCGCCCGGGTTGGTGGCGGAAGGCACCGCGCCGGACGGCACGATCGAGGCGGTCCGGGTGGCGAATGCCCCGGGATTTGCCGTCGGCATGCAATGGCACCCGGAATACGACTTCCCGACCGACGCGTTGTCCCGCCGCATCTTCGAAGCGTTCGGCGAAGCCGTGCGGCTCCGCACCAGGGTCGGAGCCGCGGCGGCGGATTGATCCGGTCAGGCGGTCTGCAACCCGAGATACTCGGGCATGACGTCGAAGTCGCGGTCGTCATGCAGCAACGCGTGCCCGTGTGCGATACCAGACGCGCCAAGTTTGACGGCTCGGTTGGTTGGCAGGCCGGACAGCCCCATCGAGTCGGCCATCAGATCATCATCGGTTTCGATGATGGTTCTCAGCTCCCGATCCTGCGGAATTTGTGTATCAGCGCACCATATGCTGCACATGGCGTCCATTTGCATCACCCCAGACGAGACCCCGCTGGTGCTGGCATTCCTGCGCGGCGCCGACGATGCGCTGGTGCTCGGCCATCGCCTGTCCGAATGGTGCGGCCATGCGCCAACTCCGGAGGAAGACCTCGCGCTCGCCAATATCGCGCTCGACCAGATCGGTTTGGCACGCGCTCTGTACACCGAGGCCGGCGCGCTGAGCGGCCATACCGAGGACCAACTCGCCTACCTGCGGACCGACCGTCAGTATCGCAACTGCCTGCTGGTCGAGCAGCCGAATGGCGATTTTGCGCATACGATCATCAGACAGCTTCTCTACAGCGCCTTCGCCGACCCGTTCTGGCGGGCCGCGTGCGCTTCCACGAACCCGGCAATGGCGGCGATCGCGGCCAAGGCGGAAAAGGAATCCGCCTACCATCTGCGCCATGCCGCCGAGTGGGGAATCCGGCTCGGCGACGGCACCGCCGAAAGCCGCCGCCGCGCCGAAACCGCGCTGGACGCGCTCTGGCCATTCACCGCCGAGTTGTTCGAGGCAGATGATACCGTGGCAGTACTATTTGCAGCAGGCGTAATTCCGGATCCTGGAACAATCCACGCCGTCTGTAACCAAACTATAAACTCCGTCCTGGCGCGCGCCACGCTCGCCCGGCCGCCAGACGGCTGGATGCAGAGCGGCGGGCGTCGCGGACGCCATTCGGAGCATCTCGGGCATCTGTTGGCCGAGATGCAATCGCTGCACCGCAGCCACCCCGGGGCAAAATGGTGAGCGTGGTCGATGACGCGCTGCGTCGGCGGGCCTGGGATGCCGCGGCCACGGTGGTGGATCCGGAGATACCGGCGCTGACCATCGTCGATCTCGGCATCCTGCGTGACCTGACGGTGCGGGACGGCGTGGTGGAGGTCGCAATCACTCCCACCTATTCCGGCTGTCCGGCGATGAACATGATTGCAGTGGAGATAGAAACAGCGCTTGCGCGCGCCGGAGTGCCGGCGGCCCGGGTGCGCACGGTGATCTCGCCAGCCTGGACGACGGATTGGCTGACCGATGCGGCACGGACCAAATTGGCGTCCTGCGGCATCGCTCCGCCGCCGCATGCCACGTCGCGCCGCGCCCTGTTCGGG
The DNA here is from genome assembly GCA_963764525.1 of uncultured Pseudomonadota bacterium. Taxonomy (GTDB): domain Bacteria; phylum Pseudomonadota; class Alphaproteobacteria; order Acetobacterales; family Acetobacteraceae; genus DATDIC01. Next base: position 92,046 of record CAVXTC010000010.1, read on the forward strand.
GAGGCCTCGCCCGCCTGTCCGCGCTGCGGCAGTACCGGAGACGGAGCAGATCAGCGAGTTCGGCTCCACCGCCTGCAAGTCACTGCACCGATGCCGAACCTGCCGCGAACCATTCGACGCTTTCAAGTGTCATTAGTATCTCGGAACGACCGCCTGCCTCGCCAAGCGTGGCGTCAGCTGATCCCGCCATGCGCATTCATCGCCGCGATCCCAATCGGGAAGATGGCCCGGATCGACGCCGTCCCTGCAGCCTGGCGTGCCAGCCGTGGCTGCGGGCAAGACTGATGGCCCGTAGCGCGACTTAAAACGCTCCGGACAAGCGTGCGGAACAATCCAGAGGTCCCCGTCCTTGGCGCTCGTCAAAACCCGGCTGCCGCACTATCTTTCGAGCATGAGTGAAGCGCACCCACAAACCGACAGCCTACCAGCGGAAACCCCAGAGGAACGCCGAGCCCGGCTGGCCTGGGAGGCGCAGGCGATCGAGGAGGCGCTGGAATCGGCGGATCGAGACGGGACGATCCCCCTCGACGAGGTGGTGGCCTGGGTCGAGAGTTGGAACACGCCGGACGAGCTTCCACCACCGGAGCCGCGGAAATAACGCAGCGCGTGAGGCAAGTTCGCCTCTCGCGCAACGCGCGTGCGGATTTGTCCGGAATCAGGCAATGGCAGCTTCAACCGGGATCAGGACCCGCCGCCAAGCGCCGGGTTCAGCGAATTCTCGCGGCCATGCGTGGGTTGGCCGATCATCCTTACGCCGGCGTACATGGCGAGTCTGCGGGCACACGGCGGTTGATAGTCGAAAGGCACGCGATCATGTACCGCGTGCATCCTGATACCGACCGAGAAATGACTGCGGGCGACGTGCTCGTACTGCGGGTGTTTGGACCAGGGCAGTCCCGCACCGTCCTGTAAATCAACGTCAACGAATTATGCTCCCGATAAAGTGCCGGCAAATCGGCGGCCAATTCGGGATTGTTACGCCGGGTTGGGCGACACCAACCGAGATGCGATCTGTGTCGTTTCCATCAAGAGAAACCACCCGGAGGGAAGGGCGGATGATCGCCTCCTACCAGGTGGCGGAACAACCAACTCTACCAACGCCATGCCCGGGTAAGTCACCAATGAAGTTGCAAATCACAACGAAGGTTCCCCGCCGATCGCCCCGGCCACGGCGTCCCGCAACGCCGGCAGCACCTGTTCCGCGAACCACAGGTTGCGCCGCTGCCAGCCGACCGTGCGCCAGGACGGATGCGGCAGCGGGAAATACCGAGGCAGGAACTCTCGGAACCGTCGCACTCGATCCGTCATCGCACCCGACCCGAGGGCATCGGCTTGCGCATAACCGCCGATCAGCAAGGTCAGCCGGAGCTCCGGCATCAGTGCCAGCAGCCTGCGGCGCCACAGCGGTGCACATTCCGGCCGCGGCGGGGCATCGCCACCGCCCGGCAGCCGCCCGGGATAGCAGAAGCCCATCGGAACGATGGCGACGATACGGTGATCGTAGAACGCCTCTCGACCAAGGCCGAGCCAGTCGCGCAGCCGGTCGCCGGACTGATCGTTCCAGGGGATACCGGTCTCGTGCACCCTGGTCCCCGGCGCCTGGCCGGCGATCAGCAGCCGCGCGGTCGATGACACCCGGAACACCGGCCGAGGTCCAAGCGGCAGGTCGGCGCAGGCACGGCAACGCCTGACTTCGGCTGCCAAGCGGTCGAGTGCGGCGGGGATAGCGGCTTCCGGCGTGGCAGACCCTCCCCGTAACCCCTCCCTCAAGGCGGGATTTTCGTCAGGCCACGATGCCTCGGCGGCGCAGGTCCGCCACCACCGTTTCCGCAAGGGCCTCGGGCGGGGCTTCCAGGGTTTGCAGCCGGATTTCCGGGTTCAGCGGTTCCTCATACGGTGCATCCACGCCGGTGAAGTTGCGTATCTGGCCGGCATCCGCCTTCTGATACAGGCCTTTGGGATCTCGCCGGCGGCATTCATCGACCGGAGTATCGACGAATATCTCGAGGAATTCGCCGTCCTCCACGCAGTCGCGCGCCAGCCTGCGCTCCATCCGATAGGGCGAGATGAACGAGACCAGCACGATCATCCCGGCTTCCACGAACAGCTTGGAGACCTCGGCGATACGGCGGATGTTTTCCACCCGGTCGGCCTCGGTGAATCCCAGGTCGCGGTTCAGCCCGTGGCGCACATTGTCGCCGTCCAGGCACCATGGTATGCCGGCCTTCGGCGTGCAGGCGTTTTTCCACCAGGTTCGCGATGGTCGATTTGCCGGCGCCGGACAGGCCGGTGAACCACAGCACGGCCGGCTTCTGATGCTTGAGATCGGCGCGCGCCGCCTTATGCACGTCCAGCTCGTGCCAATAGATCGCGCTGCGGCCTGACAGGATTTCGTGATCAGGCCGGCGCCGACTGTGTTGCGGGTCAGCCGGTCGATCAGGATGAAACCACCCAGCTCCCGGCTGGAGGCATAGGGCTCGCACGGCATCGGCCGCGACAGCGACACGGTGACCAGGCCGATCTCGTTCAGGTGCAGTTCGCGCACCGGCTCTTCGGATGAGCGTGTCGATATCCAGCCGGCTGACGATTTCGGTGACGGTCGCAACCGCCAGGGTGGTGCCGAGCAGCAGCAGATAGGCGCGGCCGCGGAACAGCGGCGTTTCGTCCATCCAGACCACGCGGGCGCTGATCTGGTCGGCGGTTTCCGGCAGCGGCGTGGGCGCCGAGGACATCGCCGCGGGAGACGTCGATCTCCCGGTCCAGGACCAGGGTGACGGCCTGGCCCGGCAGCCGCATCCTCCAGGTCGCCGTCCATGGTGACGATACGGGCGATGCGTGCCTCGGTCCGCGACACGGTATTGGTGACGGCGCTGCCGACGCGCAAGGTGCCGCCGCAGACCGTTCCGGCATAGCCGCGGAACGTATGGTCGGGGCGGGCGACGAGCTGCACCGGCAGGCGGAACGGCCGGGTGCATGGCGGGGGCTCATCCGGCTCTGCTGTTTCGAGCGCGCGCAGAAGCGTGGGGCCGGCGTACCACGGCATGCGGGCGCTCGGGGCGGTGACGTTGTCGCCATCGCGCGCACAGACCGGGATGGCGGTGATCCGCAACGGCCCGAGCCTGTCTTGCAATGCTTCGAACGCGGCGACGATGGCGTCGAAGGTGGACTGATCGAAGCCGACCAGGTCCATCTTGTTGACGGCCAGCACGAGCCTGGCGGATGCCGAGCATGGTGGCGATCGCGGCGTGTCGACGGGTCTGCGCCAGCAGGCCGTTGCGTGCGTCCACCAGCAGAACGGCAAGATCCGCGGTGGAGGCGCCGGTGACCATGTTGCGGGTGTATTGCTGGTGCCCGGGCGTATCGGCCAGGATGAAGCGCCGCAGCGGCGTTTCGAAATAGCGGTAGGCGACGTCGATGGTGACGCCCTGCTCGCGCTCGGCTGCCAGGCCATCGACCAGCAGCGCGTAATCGACACCGTTTTCGACCGTGCCGAAGCGGCGGCTGTCGCGCTCCAGGACGTGCCATGACATCGTCGGGGATGCTGCCGCATTCGAACAGCAGGCGGCCGATCAGGGTGGATTTGCCGTCATCGACGCTGCCGCAGGTGAGCACGCGAAGGAGAGAGTCGGGCATCAGAAATATCCCTCGCGCTTCTTCTTTTCCATCGAGGAATCCTGGTCGAAATCGATCAGCCGGCCGGCGCGTTCTGAGATGCGGGTGTTGCTGCATTTCGGTGACGATATCTTCGATCGTGGCGGCAGTGGACAGCACGGCGGCGCTGAGCGGATAGCAGCCGAGCGAGCGGAAACGGACCATGCGGGGCACCGGGGTTTCGCCGGGCCGGAAGCGCATGCGGTCGTCATCAACCACGATCAGTGCGCCGTCGCGTTCGACGGTGGGGCGCATGGCGGCGAAATAGAGCGGCACGACATCGATGCCTTCGAACAGGATGTAGGTCCAGACGTCGAGCTCGGTCCAGTTGGACAGCGGGAAGACACGCAGCGTCTCGTCGGGGGCGAGCTGGCCGTTATAGAGGTGCCAGAGTTCCGGGCGCTGGCGCTTCGGGTCCCAGGAATGGCCGGGGCCGCGCACCGAGAAGACCCGTTCCTTGGCGCGCGAGCGTTCCTCGTCGCGGCGGGCACCGCCGATGGCGCATCGTATTTGCCGGCGGTCAGCGCCTGCTTCAGCGCATCGGTTTTCATGATCTGGGTATAGGCGCCGCTGTCGTAGTCGAACGGGTTGACGTTCTGCTTCGCTGCCCGTCCGGGTTGGTGTGAACCCGCAGAGTCGAGCTTGTAACGCTCGGCGGTGGCGTTCGCGGAACGTGATCATGTCGCGGAACTTCCACGTCGTATCGACGTGCAGCAGCGGAAACGGCGGCCTGGCGGGGATAGAACGCCTTGCGGGCGAGGTGCAGCAGGACCGAGCGAGTCCTTGCCGATGGAATAGAGCAGCACCGGCGCGGTGGCCTGGGCCGCGACCTCCCGCAGGATGCGGATGCTTTCCGCTTCCAGCACGTCGAGGTGGGCGGGGCGTGCCGGCGCGGGTTTCGAACCCGTTTGCCCATTCAGGCGGTCTCCGTTGTCGATCGCATGTCGCAATCGCATGTCGCAACCCTTGTCAGTGGTCCGTTCGCGCGGGAGCAGGACCACCGGCGATCGGCGTCCTGCTCCCGCTGAACGGCCGTCAGCGGGAAATCAGGGACGAACTCGTGGCAAACGGGCTTGCCCCGAGTTCCTGGCGGGCGTTGCCCCTCCCCGCGATATTGCTCTAATCGAATGAAATCCGTCTCGCAATCAGAAACCGTCAGTCTCGCCATCGAATTTTGGCGGGAGCCGCGCTGCCGGGATGCCGCGGACACTTCCTTATCCGGGCGGAGACGGGGAACGCATGCAGCAGGATATGCATGGACTGGCGGTGACGACGCTCGGATGCGCGCCGTGCGCGCGTTCGATCACGCCGTGCTTGGGTATGTCGGGCTACCGCGCCGATCTGGCGGATCGGATGCGAGCCGTGCTGGCGGAAGATCCGGGGTTCGGCCTGGCGCACTGCCTGAAGGGCTATCTGGCATGCTCGGCTACAACCGGGCGGGGCTGGAGGCGGCGCGGACCGCCGCCGACGCGGCGCACCGGCTGACCGCGGCGCGCAACCAGCCGGGAGCAGGCGCATGCGGCGGCTCTGGACACCTGGTCCGCCGGGGCATCCGGACCGGGCGGCTGTCGATGTGGGACGAGATCCTGGTCGAGCATCCGCGCGACGTGCTGGCATTCCGGCTGGCGCATTTCGTGAATTTCTGGCGCGGCCGGCCGGACCTGATGTTCGCATCGGTGCTGGCGGTGCAGTCCGCATTGGAGCGACGCGCTGCCGGGATGGGGCGCGTTGCTGGCCTGCCGCTGTTTCGCGCTGGAGGAATGCGGCCGCTATACCGAAGCCGAGGCCGCCGGCCGGGCGGCCATCGACATGATCCCGGCGATCTGTGGGCTGCGCACGGGGTGGCGCACGTGATGGAGATGCAGGGGCGGCTGCGGCGAGGGGCTTCTCTGGATCGACGGGCAGCGCCGACACTGGGGACCGGCGCCAACAATCTGCGCCACCATCTGTGGTGGCATGCTGCGCTGTTTCATCTGGAGCGTGGCGAGACCGAGCGGGTCTTAGCGCTATACGACACCGAATTCCGTGACCTTGCCTCGCCGCTGACCCGATGGCGCAGCCGGACCTGTACATCGATGCTGCAGAACGCCGCCTCGATGCTGTTTCGCTTGCAGCTTCGCGGGGTGGATGTCGGGGACCGCTGGACCGAACTGGCCGACAAGGCCGAGGCACGGATCGGCGATTGCCTGTCGGCCTTCACCCTGCCGCATTGGATGATGGCGCTCGCCGCGACCGGCCGGCATGCCGCGGCAGAGCGGCTGCTGGCTGCGATGCGGGATTTCGGCGCGCAGGCCGGTGCGACCGCCGAGGTGGTGCGCCGATATGCGCTGCCGGTGACCGAGGCAGTGCTGGCGCACGCGCTGGACCAGCCTGCCCGCGCGGTGGCGGTCATGCGCCCGGCGCTGGGCGGCATGTACCGGCTGGGCGGCAGCCACGCGCAGCAGGACGTGCTGGACCAGCTCTATCTGGATGCGGCCCGGAAGGCAGGGCTGGCCGACGAGGTCAGGCTGGTGCTGGAACGGGCCGCTGGACGCCATCCGGTGCCGCCGGGCCGGCGTGCCGGCTATGCGGAGGCGGCGCGGGCATACGGGTTCGCGTAACAGACAGGAGACTGACGGTGATGCCACCGAAAATGCAGGCACCCGGGCTCGCCTGTGATTGTCATTTCCACATCTTCGGCCCGTACGACCGTTTCCCGCTTGACGGTGGCCGTCGCTACGATCCGCCGCCCGCCTCGGTTGAGCAGTACGTGGCGGTCGCCGACGCGCTCGGGCTGCAGCGGATGGTGGTGGTCCAGCCCAGCCCTTACGGCACCGACAACCGCGTGACGCTGGACGCCGTGCAGCGCCTGGGTGCCGATCGGACCCGCGCTGTCGCGGTGATCGACGACAGCTTCGACGACTTGGCGCTGCGGCGCATGGCCGATGCCGGGGTGCGCGGCGTACGCTTCAACCTGGTCAGCGGCAACGGCACGCCCGAGGATCAGCTCGACGTGCTGGCCCGGCGCATCGCCCCGCTCGGCTGGCACATCCAGATCTATGCGGACGGCGACAAGCTCGCGCAGCTTGCCCCGCGTCTCCCACGGCTGCCGGTAGATGTGGTGATCGACCATCTGGGAGGGGTGCCGGCAACGCTCGGGGTGCGGGACGGGCAGTTCCAGGTGCTTCTGCGGCTGTTGGACACCGGGCGGGCCTGGGTCAAACTCTGCAGCTATCGCACGTCGTCGGCGGGCTATCCGTGGGAAGACGTGGCCCCGAACGTCCGTGCTTTGGCCGCCGCGGCGCCCGAGCGGTGCGTCTGGGGTACCGACTGGCCGCATCCCGGCATGACCCCGACACCGGAGGCAGGGCGGTTGCTCGATCAGTTTTTCGAGTGGGTGCCGGACCCCAATACCCGCCTCCGCATCCTGGTCGAAAATCCAGCGCGGATTTACGGTTTTGCAACGGCGATGGAATAGGCAGTTTACGTCGTGAGTCGCATAGGGCGGTGCGACCGACCCATTTCGTACCGGACCCGCTCCATGCTGATCGCTCAGCTCACAGACCTGCACGTGCGCCCCTTGGGTAAGCCGGCCAACCGCGTGGTAGAGACCAATGCCTTCACTGAGCGAGCATTGCGGTCGGTGGCCGCCCTGGCGCCACGTCCGGACCTGGTGGTGATCACCGGCGATCTGACGGAGCAAGGGCTGGCGGCCGAATACGACAATCTGGCCAGCATGCTGCGCCAGCATTTGCCGATGCCGGTCTTCGTGATCCCAGGCAACCATGATCGGCGCGGAGAGCTTCGCGAGGCGCTGGCTGAATTTCCGGGGGTCACCGCCGATCCGCGGTTTGTACAGTACGCGGTGGAGGGTTATCCCGTCCGCCTGGTCATGCTGGACACCTTGGTACCGGAAGCCGGCCATGGAGAGCTCTGCCCGGACCGGTTGGATTTTCTGGAACGGACCCTCGCCGCCGTGCCGGACCGACCGACGATCGTCGCCATGCACCACCCCCCTTTCGCGTGCGGCATCGCGCACATGGACCGGATCAACCTGCGCAACGCCGGCGAGTTCGCCACCGTGATCGCCCGCCACAAGCAGGTGGAGCGGATCATCTGCGGCCATGTTCATCGCCCGGTGGTTGCCCGCGTGGCGCATGCGATCGCCTCGATCGGTCCATCCGTGGCGCATCAGGTTGAATTGAGCTTCGACCCGGAGGACCGTGGCGCGTTTCTGTTTGAGCCGCCGGCCTTCCAGCTTCATCGCTGGACGCCGTCGGATGGGATCGTCTCCCACACCGTGTATGTGGAGCGCTTCTCCGGCCCGTTTCCATTCATTGACGGAGCCGGTTAGCGCGGGAGCCGCCGAAAGGGGCTATCTGATAAAGTGGACGATATTTGCGGGAATTCACTTGGCGTAACACAACCATGAAGTGTATATAGGGAGCATGTCGCTGTCAGCATGGTTGGCCGGCGCATCCGCCCGGCTTCAGACCGTCTGGATACCGGCGGTGCTGGTCTCCGGGGCGGCCGTCGTGTCGGTGCTGCTTTGCAGTCAACGGCCGGCGGTGATCGTCCCCGACAACAACGCGTCCGACGATCGCAATGGTCCTGAGAATGGCGGAAGCACCGGCTTGCTGGATGTGGAGCGGGAAGTCCGTTCGGTCCTCGCCGGCCTGACCGGGTTTGCCGCCACGCGTCTCGTGCGGTTCGAATTGGCTGTACCAGCCGGACCTTGCGGTTCGCGCCGATGCGGTGTCCTTCCGCGATGCGCTGGCCGGTTTGGTTACACATGCCGCGGCGCAGGCTCCTAGCGGCCGTGTGCTGGTGACCGGGATGCGTCGTGGCGGGCGGGTTCAGATCGCGGTCGCCGATGATGGGATTGGCACCGACCGTCTGGTTCAGGCTGGCGATTTGCGGTCGGCCGAACGCATCATCGCCTTGCAGGGCGGAACGCTCGAGATCGCCAACCAGCCCGGTGAGGGAACGACATTGCTGGCCCGCTGGCCGGATACCGCCGGACGGACCTATCAACCGGCGCCGGTGACCCGGTCCGCGAACCCGGTCCAAACCGCTGTTCCTACCGCTTCGCGCCAAAACGCCTTCAACAACTGATCATCCTGTCGGGGTGTCGGCGCAACAGGTAACGCTGCCGTCCCTCCAGCACCAGTTCGCGGCGCTGGGTATGCACCGTGCTGCGCAGCCCGACCACGCCAGTGCGGCGGTTCGCTGTCAGCTCGTCGATTTCCAGCGCCGGATACAACGTATCGCCGGCAAAGACCGGCTTGAGAAAGCGGCTCGACTGCTCAAGGAAGCCGATCAGCGAGTCCTCGGTCTGGAACGGGAATAGCCCGGCACCGGCCGCGGTGTGTACCAGCGTCTGGAAGCCATGGGCGAGCAGGTTCGGCATGCCCCGCGCCTGGCAAAAGGCGAGGTCGTAGTGGATCGGGTGGGTGTCCCCGCTGGCCGCCTGAAACGCCAGGAACACCGCATCGGTCATGGTCCGGCTGGGCAGCACGAAGCGCTCGTTCAGACGGAAATCGTCGAACCATCGCTGCGCCGGTACCATGCGGTGGACGGCGGGGTCGAATTCAGCCATCAAACCACGCCCTCCCGACGCAGCCGCGCTATATCCGCCCTGGCGCAACCGAGTTCGGCCAGTACGTCGTTCGTGTGCTGGCCGAGGGCCGGCACATCCCCCATCGCTGCCTCCACATCGGAGAACGTGACAGGCGGCAGCAAAGCACGCACCGGCCCGCTCGGCGTGCCGACTTCGCGCCAGCGGTCGCGAGCGATCAGTTGGGGATGCGACCAGACCTGCTCGGGTCCGTTCAGACGCCCGTTGGCGATACCGGCCTGGTCCAGCATCTCCACCACCTGGCCGGAGGTCTTGTCGCTGAAGAACGTCTCGATCAACGCGGTCAGCTCGGCTCGATGGTCGCAGCGGGCGACGTTGCCGGAAAATCGGGGATCGCCGGCGAGCTCCGGTCTGCCCATTACCTCCGCGCAGAAAATCGCCCATTCGCGCTCGTTCTGCAGCCCGAAGATCACCTGCCCGTCCATCGTGCGGTGGGCGCCATAAGGTGCCAGCAGCGGATGGCTGGTCGGCACTCGCGGCGTGGCCGTGCCGGCATAACCGAAGCGATACAGCGGATGCGTCATCCACTCGGCCAACGCATCGAGCATCGCGATCGTCACGTTTGCACCGTGCTTGGTCCGTTCCCGCCGCAGGAGGGCCGCCAGGATGCCGGACTGCGCGTACATCCCGGTGGCGATGTCGGCGATCGAGATTCCCACGCGCGCCGGCGTGTCGGGCGTTCCGGTCACGCTGATAAGCCCGGCTTCCGCCTGGATCAGCAGGTCATAAGCCTTCTTCTGCGCGAACGGCCCGCTTTCGCCGTAACCGGAGATATCGCAGACAACGAGGCGTGGATGAGCCGGCGCCAGCGCCGCATGACCAAGGCCGAGGCGTGCTGCCGCCCCCGGCGCCAGGTTCTGCACGAGCACGTCCGCGCCGGCTACCAGCCGATGCAGCAGCTTACGTCCCTCGGGAGCCTTCACATCCAGCGTGACACTGCGCTTGCCGCGGTTGAGCCAGAGAAAGAAGCTCGAACTCGCCATGCACAAAGGTGTCGTAGCCGCGGGCGAAGTCGCCGTCCCCGGGACGTTCGAGCTTGATCACGTCGGCGCCGAGATCGGCGAGGTGGCGCGTGCAGAGCGGCGCCGCCACGGCGTGCTCCAGCGCGATCACCCGCAGTCCGTCCAGAGGTCGCAATGCCCGTTGCTTTCGTGTCATCAGAGCGTAGAGCCGGGTCAGGATTTTCATCAAGGTTGCGGTGGTAACGACCCGCAGCCTCAGTTCCTCCGCCCGCCCGCCGTGCCGGGCGACCTGCTATGAAAATACCGCCGCGCGACTGGGGCCCACACCGCCATTCCCGCGAATCCGGGCATCCACGTCTTCGCGTGCAGCCAGAAGATGTGGATGGCCGCATTCGCGGCCATCACAATGGCGCCCCGCTACACCACCCGCCCCGAACTCGCCTCCATCAGATGCATGTTGTTCAGGTCAGCGGTCAGCGGCAGCACCTCGCCCGGCGCGGCCTGAGTACCTGGATCGCACCGCGCGCACATCGGAGCGCCATCGATGAAGAAATGGACCATCGTCTCCATACCCATCGGCTCCAGCACATCCACCGGCGCGTCCAGGCGTGCCCAGCCCGGCTTGCCCGCTTCCTGATAGTCGAACAGATGCTCGGGCCGCAGTCCGAGCACCATGTCCTGCCCCTTGTAGGGCGTGTATTTGCTGATGCGGGCCGGCGGGATCGGCAGCCGGATCTGGTCGTTCACGCGCACCGACAGCCCGGACGGGCTGTCCTCGACCCGGCACGACAGAAAGTTCATCGCCGGACTGCCGATGAAGCCGGCGACGAACCGGGTGGCGGGGTGATGGTACAGATCGTTCGGCGTGCCGACCTGCTCGATAATGCCCTGGTTCATCACCACCACGCGGTCGGCGAGCGTCATTGCCTCGATCTGGTCGTGGGTGACGTACACGGTGGTGGTGCGCACCGTCTGGTGCACCTTCTTGATCTCGGTGCGCATCTGCACGCGCAGCTTGGCGTCCAGGTTGGACAGCGGCTCGTCGAACAGGAAGACCTTGGGATTGCGCACGATGGCGCGCCCCATCGCGACCCGCTGGCGCTGCCCGCCCGACAGCGCCTTCGGCTTGCGTGCCAACAGAGCGTGAATATCAAGGATGCGCGCGGCTTCATCGACCCGGCGCTTGATTTCCTCGCGCGGGAACTTCCGCAGCTTCAGCCCGAACGCCATGTTGTCGAACACGCTCATGTGCGGATAGAGGGCGTAGTTCTGGAACACCATGGCGATGTCGCGGTCGCGCGGCGGTACGTCGTTGACCACGTCGCCGCCGATCCAGATCTCCCCGTCGCTGATCTCCTCCAGGCCGGCGATCATCCGTAGCGTGGTCGATTTGCCGCAACCCGACGGCCCTACCAGCACGACGAATTCCTGATCGGCGATCTCCAGGTCGATACCCTTCACCGCCTGGACGCCACCATCGTAGATCTTGACGACCTTCCTGCAAGAAACTTCAGACATGTATCGCTTCCTCAACCCTTGGTGGCGCCAGCCGTAAGGCCAGCGATGTAGTAGTCCATCAGGAACGCATAGATCAGGATCGGCGGCAACGAGGCCAGCACATTGGCGGCCATGATCTTGCCCCCACTCGAACACGTCGCCGCGGATCAGGTCGCTGATGATGCCGACGGTCAGCACCATCTGGTTCGAGGTGTACAGGTAGGCCAGCGGGTAGATGAAGTTGCCCCAGCTTACGGTGAACGCGAAGATTGTCGCGGCGATGATGCCGGGCATCGCCACCGGGATGAAGATGCGCCACAGCATCTGCAGGTAGCCGGCGCCGTCGATCAGCGCCGCTTCATCCAGCTCCTTCGGGATCGAGCTGAAATAGCCGATCATGATCCAGGTGCAGAACGGCACCGCGAGGGTCGGGTAGATCAGCACCAGGCACCAGAAATTGTTGATCATCCCGAGCCAGCCGACGATCTGGAACAGCGGAATGAACAGCAATGACGCCGGCACCAGATAGGTCAGGAACACGCCGGTCGCCAGCGTCTTGCTGCCCCAGAACCCCATGCGCGCCAGACTGAACGCCGCCAGCACCGAGATCACCATGCTGATCACCACCACCAGCACGGTCACAACGACCGAGTTCAGGTAATAGACCTGGAAGTTGTGGTAGGTGATCAGGTACCAGAAATTGGCCAGTGTCGGGTGGTGCGCGATCCAGGGGGTGCCTTGCTGCGCTGAAATCTCGTGCGAGGATTTCAGGCTGGTCATGATCATGTAGAATGGCGGCACCAGGAAGATGATCACGAATACCGTCAGCGCGGCATAGCTGCCCCACAGCGCCCATGTCCGCTGGGCGTGCAGGCCGCGGTTGCGCCGCGGCGGAACCCGAATGCGGCCGGCCGTGGTGACGCTCATGCCCCAACCTCCTGGGTGCGGCGGGTGACGCCGCGCAGCACGAAGAACGCCGCCACCGCCAGGATTGGCAGCATGAACAGGCTGACCGCGGCACCGAGCGGGATGTCGCCCGACTGGATGCCGACCTGGAATGCGTAAGTGGCAAACACGTGCGTCATGTCCTCCGGGCCGCCATTGGTCAGGATGCGCACGATGTCGAAGTCGGCGAACGTCACGATCAGGCTGAACAGCACGGTGATGGCGATGATGTTGCGCATCATCGGCAGGGTGACGAAACACAGCTTCTGGACCGCGCTGGCGCCGTCGATCGCCGCCGCCTCATACAACTGGTCGGGCACCGATTTCAGTGCCGCCAGATACATGATCATGAAGAACGGGGTGCCGTACCAGACATTCACCGTGATGGTGGCGAAACGGGCAATCCAGCCGACGCCCAGCCATGGCACCGACTTGAAGCCGAGCTCGTTCAGCACCCAGTTCAGCGCCGAGTAGGACGGATCGAACATCCACCACCAGGTCAGCGTCGAGAGGGCCAGCGGGATCACCCATGGCACCAGCAGCAGCCCGCGCCAGACGCGCTGGTTCCTGCCGGAAATGTTGTGCATCAGATGCGCGAGGATGAAGCCGAAGAACGCCTTGAAGACCACCGAGGTGATGGCGAACAGACAGCTCTGGAAGATCACCAGCCGGAAGGTCTGGCGTTGCAGCAGGAAAGCGAAATCCCCCAGCCCGACGAACTTCGTCATCTTCTTGTTCAGCAAGCTGAGATAGATGGCGTAGCAGGCCGGATAGATGACCAGGCAGACCACCAGCAGGATCAGCGGCAGACACAGGAGGAAGGCAATTGTGCTGCGCCGCTGGGTGAAGCGGTGCAAGCTGCCGGAGCGACGTGTCGCGACACGCCCCGGCATCATTACGCCAGACGAAACGCTCGTGCCATCCGCCATTACAACCTCCCTCGCCCGGCCGCCAACAGGTCACTTTCGCGCCCTGGCACTTTCATTTGTGCGGAGCCCTCAGCCGGTGCTTCGTGGCCATTCGGCGCCGCCTGAAGCCGTGATTCTCGATCGGGGACGGGCATGCAGCCCCACGGACCGGCGCGATCGCCGTCCGATTGGACGCTGGGTGATGCGAGACGCGCCGCGTCTTCGCCCTCATGCACGTACCCCCCGTTCCCGCCGATACCCCTGACGGTTGCACCTGCGTGAAACCCAGGTCATCAGCAAACCAAGTCATCGGCACCACGGCATCGTTACCGGCCGCAGAAGACCCGTCACGCGCCGCATTTTTGGTTTTGTCGATTGGCCAACGCTACAGGCTCGCCGGGAAGAACGCAATGCCGTCCTGCCGCTGGCGCATGCCCGGCTTCCGGGATCATTCCCCGGTGAACCGCCTTATCGGCAGCGAAGCTGGGTTCACATGAGCCGGGCGTGCTCGGGGAGGCACATCGCGCGGCGCGTCCTCCCCGATCAGCCCGTCAGATTAGCGGGTGAAACCCGCCAGCTCGTCCTTCGCCCAGGAAATCACCTGCGGGATGGACTGGCCGCTCTGCAGCTTCGCCAACATGGTGGAGACGGTGCCGCGGTTGTACATCTGCACCGCAACGTCGGGCGGCGCCGACATACCCGAAATGTTCGGCAGCGCATGATGCGACTTGCGGATCGGGTAGTTGTACACCGTGCCCTTGGGCGGCTCGACGTTCTTCCACACCGGGAAGTCGAGCATGCTGTCGAACGGCGGGATATCGTAGCCTTCGACGGTGGTGCAGCGCTGCTCCACCTGCTCGCGCTGGCTCAGGTATTCGATCAGCTCCTTCGCCGCCGTCTTGTTCGGGCTGAAGCTCCAGACGCCGAAGAAGAATGTCGCATATGGCACGAACCGGCCCTTCGGTCCGCTCGGCGAGGAGAACGTCCAGCAATCCGCCGCAACCTGCGGCGCGTCGCGCTTGGCCACCGCCCACGCAGACGGCGGGTTGAAGATCAGCGCGCTTTTGCCGGAGATCAGCGCCCGGTTGTTGGAGGCATCGTCGTAGCTGACCGCATCCGCCGGCAGGAACTTCACCAGCTTCTGGCCGTATTCCAGCACCTGCTTTACCGCGTCCGAATCGACCACGACGTTGCCCTCGCCATCGACCAGGTCGGCACCGAAGGACGAGAACAGCGCGCCGGCAAAATCCACCGAGTCAGGCGTGGGACCGGTGCCGATCCCGAACGTCATTCCGGCCTTGTGACAGGCTTCGGCGGCCTTGAGGAAATTGTCCCAGGTCCATTGCGCGGCCTCCGGCGACGCCACGTCCTCGACCGGGTACATCTTCACCACGTCGATCCCGGCGGCCTGCTTCATGGTGCTGATGCGTGCGCAGGGTGGCTTGTTCTGCGTCCCGGCGCTGGTCGGCACGCCAAGCCAGTGACCCTTGATGTTTGCCAGATACGTCGCGACCTTGTTGGTCGGCCCGTACTTGCTTGGTCAGCCGGCCCATCACGTCGTCGATCGGCTCAAGCTGGTCGGCGTGGTTCTGCACTTCCCAGGACGGGAACTGCTGCACGTCGTGGCCGGTTTTGGCCTGCGCCTCGGCCGCCTGGGTCAGGATGTTCTTGTTGCCCATCGAGGTGATGAAATCGGCCTGCACAGCGACATTGTTGGCCTTGCCGAACGCCTCGCACTGCTTTTTCATCACGTCGTTGCCGGCCGGCACCCAATGGTCCCAGAAGCCGATCGACACCTTGCCGGCGGCGTGGCCGGTGCGAATGTGAACCAGCGGCAACGTCGCCGCGGCGGCCCCGAGCTTCAGCGCGCCGCGGCGCGACACGGTACTTCTTGTTGTCATCCAAAACCTCCAGAATGCGGTCCGACGGGCCGCAACGACACGGGCCGGCCAATGCCGGCGTGCGCGCCCCGATGCGGGCGGCGCCAGTAGAGGGCTATAGTCGTGACTTAGGGGTTAAGCAAATTGGGGGATCGGGCACGCCTCGCTTTGGGACCTGGAGACCGTCGGGACCGCCGCGCCGAATGCCAGCAACGTGTTCCGCTTCCGCCCTTCAGCGCTGGCGGATCTCGATGAACATCACTCCCCTTCATAGGCGCGTTGCATGAGCGGCTGCGCCTTGACGAAGTCGTCGAGGCTGCGCATCGACACCTCCAGGTTGCCAGTGCCGAAGTGCCCGATCTTGCTTACATCGCGCGTAAAGCCTGGTTCCAGGACCACGGAAGCTGGGTCAATTTTAAGGACGGCCGTAACCACTTTGGCTTGAGGATACACTTCGATGCAGACGAAGTTCTTGATGCGCTTAAAGGCGACATAAAACTTCAGTTCCTTGACCTGCACATCGTCACCAAGGCCAGACAGGAAGGCGCTGACCGCCTCATAGATGTCACGCATGTCCGGTGGAGCATTGGTGATCCGATACGCTATGCGCTGGTTGGCATACGGATCAGCAATCGGAGATACTTCCGGGACCCGGTCAACTTAGCTGGCGGATCCTGCAATGAAAATCCGGCTTTGGCGCACCTTCGGTGCATGAACCAGTTCAATCATCAGCAGATTGTCGCCAAATCGGCGGTAGCGGAGCAGTTCAATGTTCCGATTGATCTGCTTGACTGCGTTCTCGTCATAGCGGGTGAAGTCCCCGGCAACGCACAGCAGCCTCGGTGTTGACCAATCCACACTCTTGGCTGCGTCAGTGCCAAGTCGTTCCAAGACCAGCCACTCGAATTCCTTCCTGTGGTCCATAAGCCAGTCAAGATAGTAGAGTCCCTGGCTAATAACGTTCTCATTGATGGCACGTTTGTATTCTATGATGATGGGACAGCCATTCTCGTCCAAACCGAGGGTATCGATTCGCCCCCATGCACGGGACCGGTCGAGTGCTCGCTGGCCAGAAAGCGTATGCCCAGCAGCACCTCCAGATTACTTTCGAATAGCTGCTGAAGTGACTTCTCCACCTGCACTGCATGCCCGGTCAACTCGCTAGGTTGGTCCGTATCGAGGCGGAACAGTTTGATGTCACTCATAAATACCTCGCTGCTCGTTTGCACGGCGCTGGCCCGGTTGGCGAAATGCGATAACAATCCCCATCGGCAATGTCCGAATTCCTATTCAGGCTGAGCCATCACCGGTCAGGCCCTCTGAGCCGCTTAGCACCCGATCGATAAACTCCCCGGCACTGCCCAGATAATTCGCCGGATCCATCAGCCGCTCGATCGCCGCACGATCCAGCCGTCCGGCCACCGCCGGCTCGCGCGCCAGCGCATCGACCAGCGGAATACCCTCCTTCAGCGCCGCATCGCACGCATGCTGCACGACGTGATGCGCCTCGCCACGGCCGAGCGCCGGCGCCAGTCCCATCATCACAGCCTCCGCCATGATCAGCCCGCCGCTCAGCTCCAGGTTGCGCCGCATCCGCCCTGCATCCACCACCAGCCCCTCGGCAACCGCGCGCGCATGCAGCAGCGCCCCATGCGTCAGCACGAAGGCTTGCGGCAGCGCCAGCAGTTCGGCCTGCCACGGGCCAGTCGCGCGCTCATGGTCGTGCGCCATCGCGCCCTGCATCAGCGGCACCAGCGCCTGCACCCCACGCGCCGCCGCCAGCACGTATTCCGAGGCGATCGGGTTGCGCTTCTGCGGCATGGTGGAGGACGAACCGCGGCCCTGTTCGTGCGGCTCTGCCACCTCCGCCACCTCGGTCTGCGCCAGCAGTGTCACGTCGGTGGCGATCTTTGCCAAGCTGCCGCAGACCAGCCCCAGGAAGCTCACCGTCTCGGCCAGCGAATCGCGGCAGACGTGCCAGGGTGCGGCCGGCGCGCGCAGGCCCAATTCCGCCGCCAGCGCCTCCATCACCGCGATGCCGTCGCCACCGAGCGATGCCAGCGTCCCGGCGGCACCGCCGAAACTGACCTGCTCGACGCGCGGGCGAAGCTGCGCCAGGCGTTGCAAATGCGCGATGAACGGCTGCGCCCACACGGCGCATTTCAGCCCGAAGCTGGTGGGAAGCGCCTGTTGCAGATGAGTCCGACCGGCCATCACCGTGCCGCGATGGCGCTCGGCGAGCCGCGTCAGTGCCGCCAGCACTGCCCGCAGTTCCGTGGCGATCAGGTCCAGCCCATCCCGCACCTGCAGCACGGTGGCGCTGTCCATGATGTCCTGCGTGGTCGCGCCCCAATGGGTCCACCGCCCGGCGTTCCCGGCAGCACGTGACAGGCCCTTCACCAGCCCGACCACGGGATAGCCGACGTTGCGGGCGCTGGCGGCGAGTTCGGCCGGGTCCAGCCGGTCCACCCGCGCGGCGGCGGTGATCGCCGTGGCGGCTTCCGGCGGGATCAGGCCGAGCCGCCCCTGCACCCGGGCCAGTGCCGCCTCCACATCCAGCATGCGCTGGAAATAGTTGCGTTCGTCGAACACCGCGCGCATCGGGTCGCTGCCATACAGCGTGCCGAGAATCGGGCTGTCAGCGGGATTGATCGGCATTGGATCTCACCATTGTTCGGGTGCTGGGCTCGCCCCCACTCGTCAGGCTTCGCCGGCCAGCGCCTCCAGGCTGTGACCGCTGCTGTCGAAGAACGGCACCTGGCTGACCAGCAAGGCGAGCCCGAACAGCGGAATCGACAGAATGACGATCGAGGCGGTGAAACCCACGCTGGCAACGCCCACCGGGATCAGAAAGATGTTGATGGCGATCGCCAGCCGGCACGTGGCGTTGCAGAACCCTTGCGAGCGCCCGCGCAGATGCGTGGGAAACAACTCGCTCGACCACACCCATGTCAGCACTGCCGGCCCCAGCCAACTGCAAAAGCTGAACGCGAAGAACCCGGCGATCAGCATCGGCGGATGGTTCGGTCCGGCGAATGCCATGAACAGCGCCGCCAATCCTTCCGGGATCGCCGCGACCAGCAGCAAGCGCCGCCGGCCGATACGGTCGATCAGAAACAATCCGCAGAACACTCCGGCCAGCCCGGTCAGCCACACCATTGCGCTGAAGCCCAGACTGGCCTCCGGCGATAGCGCCCCCACGGTGCGCAGCACATACGGCGCGGCGATGGTGGAAAGCGGGCCGGAAACGCAATTCAGGAAGAACACCAGCGCGGTGAGCCAGACACGCTTCCGCCACACCGGCCCGAACAGTTCCGCGTACGACCCGCGGCGGGATGGCATCGCCAGCGTGGCAGCGTCGGCCTCGATGCCGAAGCGGGCCAGCGCCTGCCGCGCTTCCTCGGTGCGGCCGTGCGACAGCAGCCAGCGCGGCGATTCCGGCAGCGCCTGCCGACCGATCAGCACCAGCAGCGCCGGAACCGCTGCAAGCCCGAACATCCAGCGCCACGCTGCTTCGCCCGTCCATGCAATCAGCGGCAGGGCAATCAGCGTCGAGGCCATCGCCCCCAGGATCCAGGTGATGTTCAGCAATGACCCCGCCACCACGCCGCGACGGTGCCGCGGCGCGATCTCCGCCAGGTAGGCGGCCGAGGTCGGCACATCCATGCCGACGCCGACACCCACCAGGAAGCGGGCGACGAACAGTTCCGGCACCGACTGGACGAAAGCCGACACGATCGAGAACACGACGAAGAAGATCAAATTGGCAACGAAGATCGCCCGCCGTCCCCAGCGGTCCGACATGTCGCCGAAGATCAGCATCCCAACCATTGCGCCGAGAAACGTCGAGGCCCCAAGCAGGCCGACCTGCGACGGTGACAGCCCGAATTGCGGGCGCAACAGGATCAGCGCGCCGCCCATCACGATCAAATCGTAGCCGTCGATGAACTCGCCCAGCGCCACCAGGATCGCGGCATAGCGCTGCCGCGGCGAAAGCGGGCGATCGTCCAGTGCGAGCAGTCCTTGCACGGCTACGCTTCCGCTGCCCCCCATGCGAACGGCTCCCCCTCAGTCTTGTTTCGTCCCTCGCGGGGATCGCCCGCAGAATGGCGAAACGGATTGCGCGCTGCTAGCCTGCCGGCGGGGAGGATCGCCGGGGGGAAGATTGATGGCAACCCTGTCGCTGGAATCGGTGCGCAAATCCTTCGCCGCCCAGGAGGTCGTGCATGGCATCGACCTGAATGTGGGCGATCGCGAGTTCATCGTGCTGGTCGGCCCGAGCGGCTGCGGCAAGAGCACGATCCTGCGCATGATCGCCGGGCTGGAGGATGTGACCTCCGGACACATCCTGATCGACAATCAGGTGGTGAACGAGCGCGACCCCAAGGACCGTGACATCGCGATGGTGTTTCAGGATTACGCGCTCTATCCGCACATGACGGTCGCCGAGAACATGGCGTTCGGCCTGCGTTATCGGCGCCACGCGCGCGCTGACATTCGCGCGCGGGTGGCGTTCGCGGCAGGCGTGCTCGACATAGAGCCGCTGCTGGATCGCATGCCGCGGCAATTGTCCGGCGGCCAGCGGCAGCGCGTGGCGATGGGGCGGGCGATCGTGCGCGACCCGAAGATCTTTCTGTTCGACGAGCCGCTGTCGAACCTGGATGCGAAACTGCGCGGCCAGATGCGCACCGAGATCAAGAAGCTGCGCGCCCGGGTTGCAACCACAACCGTCTATGTGACGCACGACCAGGTCGAGGCGATGACGCTGGCTGACCGGATCGTGGTGCTCAATCACGGGATGGTCGAACAGATCGGCACGCCCGAGGACATCTACGATCGCCCGGCGTCGAGCTTTGTCGCCGGGTTCATGGGCGCGCCGCCGATGAACCTGCTGGCCGCGCGGTTGGTGACGGAAGACGGCCGGACGGCGCTGGCGCTGGAGGATGGCACGCGGATACCCGCCCCGCACGATGATGCGCGAGGCACGTGAGTTGTGGTGCGGCATCCGGCCGGAGGATCTGAGCGTCGTTCCGCCCGACACCGGCCGCGCGGGCCTCCTGCGCGGTGACGTGATCGCCGTCGAGCCGCTCGGTCCCGATACGCTGGTGACGGTCAGCGCGGCGGGACAGGATATCCTGCTACGCGTGCCGGCCAAGACCATCCGTGCCGCCGGCGAGGCGGTGACACTGGCGATCGATCCCGACAAGCTGCATCTGTTCGACCGGCAGAGCGGCATTCGACTCTGCATGAGACAGGGGGATGACATGAACAGGATCACACGGCGCGCCGCGATCGCCGGAGCCGGGTTGGCAACGCTGGCGCGACCGGCCATCGCGCAGGCGACCAAACAGGTGAGCATTCTCACCTGGAACATACCCGACGCCAAGCCGCTGATGGACCAGTGGATCAAGGATTTCACGGCCACGCGGCCGGGCGTCGAGGTGCAGTGGCTGGACAAGAAGGGTCCCGACCTGCCGGCCTTCTACCAGACCCAACTGGTGGCCGGTACCCCGCCCGACGTGATCGATTTGCAAGGCGGGCTGGGGATCGAATACGCGGCGCAGGGCGCGCTGACCGATCTCACGCCGATGCTGACGCAGCACACCGATGTCAAGGCACGCTTCAACCCCGATTACCTCGCCAACTGGGTGTATGACGGCAAGAGTTACATGCTGCCGTTCTACGTCTCCAAGACGCTGCTGTTCTACAACAAGACGCTGTTCGGGAAGGCCGGCCTGGCCGGGCCGCCGCAGAGCTTCGACGAAATCCTGACGCAGGCCGGCGAAGATCGGTACCGGCGACAACAGCGGCTTCATCACGCTCAATTTCGACTGGCTGTATTGGCCGCTGTTCAAAATGAACAGCATCGAGCTGCTGACGCCCGACCTGAAGCACCCGGCGTTCGACACGCCGGCGGCGATCGATGTCATTCAGCGTCTGGCCAAGGGCACCGCCGGTCAGGCGATCGACAAGATATCGTGGACCGGGCGCTGGGTGGAGCCGCTCGGCGCTTTTTCATCCGGGCGCATCGGCATGCTGCACGCCCATTCGCCGGCCTATCTGTACATCAAGGGCCAGGGTCCGTGGGTGAACGAAACGACGCTCGGCGTGGCGCAGATGCCGGGCAACTGGGCGGTGCCGAACAGCCACGGCCTGGGCATCTCGAAACAATCGCGCAATCCAGAGCTGGCCTGGGAACTGCTGAGTTTCCTGACCGATCGCGACGCAGGCGCTTGCTTTCGCCCGCGACTTCAAGGTGCTGACCGGCAACACCGAGGTCGATCAGGCACTGCTGAAAGAAATGGCGGCGCAGGACCCGCTGGGGGCGAAGGTGCTGGCGACGCAGCTTCAGTCCACCGACCGGATGTGCGGCAACTGGCGGCTCGGCAACGACAGCCAGGTGAAGGACGCGTTCTGGCCGGAGCTGCAGGGCGCGCTGCTCGGGCCACCGCGAGGCCAAGGCCGCGCTGACCGAGGCGACACGCAAGGTGGAACGCGCGCTGCGCAACAACGCCTGAACGGACACTCCATGACGCGGCCGGCGGTGGCGTTCGCCGCAAGGTACACGGCGCGGCGCGCTGATCGTCTGTTTCCTGGCGCCGTCGCTGGCGATCTTCCTGCTGTATCGCGTGGCGCCGCTGGGCTGGAACCTGTTGCTGTCGTTCGAGCACTGGTCGCCGCTGCACGCCGCGCGCTGGGCCGGCGCCGAGCACTACACGGACATGCTCGACGACGACGTGTTCTGGCAGGCGCTGCGGAACACGCTGATCTTCATGGCGGCTGCGCCCATTGCCATTGCCGCGGCGCTCGGGATCGCGCTGCTGGTGAACAGCGACCTCAAAGGGGCGGCGATCTATCGCACCATCGTGTTCCTGTCGTATCCGCTGATGACGGTTGCGGTCGGCATCATCTGGCGCTGGATGTACGATGCACGCGGCGGGCTGATCAATTACGTGCTGCGTTCGCTTGGGCGTGATCCACCAGCCGATCGCGTTCCTGGAATCCGATGCCTGGGCGCTGCCCTGCGTCATCCTGGCGGATTTCTGGCAGGTGCTCGGGTTTCTACATGATCGTCCTGCTGACCGGGTTGCAGAGCATCCCGCCGCATCTCACCGAGGCGGCGCGGATCGACGGAGCGCCCGCCTGGGCGCGCTTCTTCCGCATCACGCTGCCGCTGCTCCGCCCGTCGCTGTTCCTGTGCGCGGTGATCGGGATGCTGAATTCCTTCACCGCGTTCGACCTGGTCTATATCATGACGCAGGGCGGCCCGGACCACGCGACCGAACTGCTGGTCACTTACATCTATCGGACCGGCTTCGGGCGAGACACAGTTCGACTACGCCGCCGCGCTGACCATCGTGCAGTTCGCGCTGCTGCTGGCTGCTGACCTGGCTGGCGCACCGTGCGGCCGGGCGGAACGCCGGCGCGCTGGCATGAGGCTGCGACGCACCGCTCTGCTGGGGCTGCGCCACGCCGTGCTGGTCGGCGTGTCGGCTGCGATGCTGGTGCCGTTCTACTGGGTGCTGAAAACTTCGCTCACCGGCGAGAATATCTACGCCTATCCGCCGCATCTGATCCCCGTGTCGGCGCAACCTGTTCCATTATGTCGATGTCTGGTACTTCATCCCGTTCCCGCGCTATTTGCTGAACAGCGTCGCGGTTTCGTTGCTGGCGGTGGCTGGCAATCTGGTGCTGAACGCCATGGCCGGCTATGCGCTGACCCGGAATTTCGCCGGACGCCAGGCGGTGGTGCTGCTGCTATTGAGCTGCATGCTGATCCCGTTCCAGGCGACCATCATCCCCGCCTATCTGATCACCGCGAGGCTTCATCTGCTGGATTCCTATCTCGGGCTGGCGTTGCCGCTGCTTTCGACGATCGTCTGCATCTTCGTGTTCAAATCCAGCTTCGAGGCGGTGCCGCAATCGCTGATCGATGCCGCGCGGATCGACGGACTGGCGATGCGCGCATCCTGGTGAAGATCATGCTGCCGCTGAGCAAGTCGGCGATCGCGACCAACGTGATCCTGTCGTTCATCTGGTCGTGGAATGCGTTCCTCTGGCCGCTGATCGTCACCCGCACGCCGGAGATGCAGACCCTGCCGCTCGGGCTGGCGCGGTTCCTGTCGTATATGGAGGATACCACCGGCGCATTGTATGCCTTCGTGGTGATGGTGCTGGCGCCGGGGTTGTTCGTGTTCTTCATGGCGCAGAAGGAGTTCATTCGCGGACTGACGTCCGGCGCGGCGAAGGGATGAGCGGGGCGGGTGTTGCGCAGCCGCTTCGTGGTGGTCCCGGCAGTGCTGGTGGCGCTGGTGGCGGGATGGAACCTGTATGTCGGGCAGCACGACCATGGCCGCGTCACCGGCCTGGTGGTGGATGCCGGCGGACACCCGGTCGCCGGCGCGACGGTGATGCTGTTCGAGCAGCAATTCGCCAATCAGGTGGAGCAGCGCGCGGACGAAAACCGGCGCGGACGGGCGATTCGGTTTCGACGAGCAACCGATCGCATCGGCTCGAGCTGCAGGCAAGCGGTCCGGCGGGCGGTATGTCGGCGCGGCGCAGTGTGCGGCTCTGGTTCCGCGCACAGGACGTGGTGGTGCAACGGCCACTGGTCGTGCCTGGCGCATGAGGCATGGGGTCGGCTTTCTGGGCGCCCGCGGTTCCGGTATAGAGCCACGGTCTGACGCGTGCGCCCTTAGCTCAGTTGGACAGAGCAACAGCCTTCTAAGCTGTGGGTCGCTGGTTCGAGTCCAGCAGGGCGCGCCACTCCAAGATGTTTGCACAAAGCGGTCGGCCAGGGTTGGAGATCGCACACAAGGCTCGCCGAACCGGGCGTGTGCAATCTGCGGCCCGTCGCACGAAACTGCTGCCCGCAGTTGCGTCCCGCGCTCACTGAAATGATGATCAAGGGTCAATCCCTCCAGCTCCGGGTAGCAAAGCCTGCGTCCAGGCTGGGCTCCATGTGTTCGTGCAATACACGGACTATTTCGATCAGACCAGGCCGAACCACGCGGTAGTACAGGACGTGCACAGGCTTCTTCACCTTGCTCGCGGCTCGTCGGCACGCACATTCCGCGGATAAAAGCCGCGGACACCGCGCGAAAGCCCCGAGCGGTCCCGGGTTGCAGGACCTTCCGATTCCGCCGCCACCTCGCGCATCCCGGTCGCAAGAACCGTTGCGTAGCGGCGCCTGCCTTCTATCCCCCAGTGTTCGGCGCTCGCGGCAAGGATCTGGGCGAGGTCCGCCCGCGCCAACCGCGAGAGACGATAACGCGCCATACAGGATCAGCGCGCGCCTTTGCCCGATACTGTCGTCAGTCCCTCCAGATAACCGTCGAGATCGCTTTCATCGACTTCCACAAAATCTCCCCATTCCAGCGCATCCACGCCGGCTTTAATTTGCACGCGCAACGCCTTCAGCTTCAGCGCATCTTCCCGCCGGCGCTGTTGGAGCACGCGGAGCGCGTCGCGTATCGCCTCGCTTGCATTCTGGTAGTCGCCTGACCTGACAACATTTTCGACAAAGAAATCCTGCTCGGGCGTCAAGCTGATGTTCCGGGTCGGCATAATCGATCCTTTGTGAATATCGGCCCAACTTAGCGGTTATGGCAAAGATTGCCAATACTGCCAATGTGCCTCCGCTTGTGATCTCCAAGCGTCGGGTCGCTGCCCACGCCACGCCGGGATCACACCGCCAGCGCCTCGGCGAACGCGGCGATCTGCGTCTCCCAGGACGGCAGTGCCTGTCCCGCCTGCCACGCGGTCTCCGCCATCTCCCGGCGCAGCGTGGTGCCGAAGATCAGCCGCCGCATCGCCTTGGAAAGCTGGTCGTGATCCCCCGGCGGGCACACCACCCCGGCCTCCGCCGGCACCAGCGCCGCAGCCGAGCCGCCGGCGGTAACAGCCACCGGAAGCCCGCGCTTCAATGCCTCGGCTACCGCCATGCCGTAGCCTTCCCAATAAGACGCCAGCGCGAACAGGTCCGCCCCACGCCAGAACCGATCCAGCATCGCGTCATCGACTTCCCCGGCGAAGCGAACCTGCGCGTCAACCCCGAGCTGCCTGGCCAACCCCGCAAGCGCCTCCGCATGCGCCGGATCGCGCGACGCCGAGCCGACGATCGTCAGCCGCCAGTTCAGGTCGAACAGCCGCGCCAGGGCGCGGATCAGCACGTCGTGCCCCTTGCGCGGGACCAGCGCGCCGATCGACAGGATCGCGCAACCCGGCCCGCCCGATCCGGCGCTGCGCGGCGCATCCTCGGTGCCGGGCACGACGACGCGGATGCGCGCCTGGTCCACCCCGAAATCGGCGGCCAGCCGCTCGGCGGTCGGCTGGCTGGTCACGATCACTCGTGCCAGCCGCGGTAACAGGCGCAGCTCCGTGTTGCGCAACGTGGCGCGGTCGCTGTCGGTGAATCCGGTCTCCAGCGCGGTCGGATGATGGATCACCGCGGCGGCCGGCCGCGCCGCGAGCGAATTCCCCTGGCCGGCGAAGGCCGGCAGCGCCAGCCCATCGATGACCGGCAGCGTGTCGCGCGGCAGAGAAGCCCAGGCGCCGCGCGCGGCACTGCGCGCCGTCTCGTCGGTGACCGGGTGCGTGCCGGGGAGCTCGATGATGCCCACCTGGTGGCCGGCGGCGCGCAGCCCGGCGACCATGCGCCGGTCATACGCGTAGCCGCCGGAAACCGTGTCGAAAGGGGCGGGAACGATCAGGCCGAGATGCATGGGCGGCACACCTTACAGATTTCACTTCGCCGCGCGGCGGCACGGCGGGTGAGGGCATACCGCGGGGGACCCCCCCGGCTCCCCCCGGATCAAGTCCGGCGGTCGCGATCCGACCTCTCCCGCAGGGCGGGGGAGAGGTGAAGGCAGCGGTCACGTTTCACCCGGTCTCCGACTCATAGGCCGCCCACGCCGTCGGGCTCTCGCGCAACAGCACCTTCAGGGTGGTCACGGCACGTCCGCCATCGCCGAGCCGCCCCTCCCGGCATGCCGCGCTCAGCAGTCCATGGATGTGGAACGCCATGTGCTCGGTGGTCGTGTTGATCCCCGCCAGGGCCGGCTGCTCATCGAGGTTGCTGTAATCGACCGTGTCCAGCACCCGCCGCAACTCGGCTTTCGCCAGCCCGATATCGACGAGTAACCGCAGGTCATCCAGCTTCGGCGCCCGGAACTCCGCCTCCACGGCATAGGTCGCACCGTGGAGCCGCTGCGCCGGGCCGAACGCGGCGCCGCGGAAGCTATGTGCGATCATGATGTGGTCGCAGACGGTCAGGCTGAACATCTACCCCTCATAGGTGACAACGTGGCAAAGCCCGCCGGGCGCCAGGATCCCGGGCATCGCTGCCGGCAGGTCCTCGAACCGCGTCGGCCCCTCCAGCAGCGCGTCGTAGGCGGGGTCGTCGAGCAGGTCGAGCGCAAGCGCCAGCCGCTCGGCGTGGCTGCGCCGTCCGCGCATCGTGGCTGCAACCGACGCCCACCTGCGTCGCAATCAGGCGCAACCGGCGGGAATGGAACACCTCACCGAGCGGTACGGCCGGCGCGGCGTCGCCGTACCAGCTCGCCTCGATCACCCGGGCCTCAAAGGCGGCGCGCGACAATGCCAGCCGCAGGCCGGCCTCGCTTGCAGAGGCGTGTACGACCAGCTCCTGCTCCCCGGGCGCAGTGTCGGGGAGCGCGAAATCGCAGCCGAAACCGCGCGCCAGGGATTCCCGTTCCGGCCGGACATCCGCCACGGTCACGCGGGCGGCCGGGATGCGGGCGAGCAGCGAGGCGGCCAGTAACCCGACCACGCCGGCGCCGACCACCAGCACGCGCTCGCCGGGGAGGGGTGCCGCGTCCCACAGCAGGTTGAGCGCGGTTTCCATGTTTGCCGCCAGCACGGCACGGCGGGTCGGCACCGTGTCCGGCACGGGGATGCACATTGCCGCCGGCACGACGAACGCGTCCTGATGGGGGTGCAGCACGAACACGTGCTGTCCCTCGGGCGTGCAGCCGACCGCGCTATAGCCGTATTTCACCGGGAACGGGAATGTGCCGGCCATCAGCGGCGCGCGCATGGCCGCATGTTGGCTCGGCGGCACGCGTCCGGCGAACACCAGCGCTTCGGTGCCACGCGAGACGCCGCTGGCGAGCGTGCGCACCAGCATGCGCTCGTCGCCGGGGTCCGGCAGCACCTCCGGGCGAAGCTCGCCCTGGCCTGGCGCGACCGTCCAGAAGGCATGGGCGACGGTCACGCTGGGGTCCGGCCGGGCCGGCAGCGGCCCACCGGGATATCGACCAGCAGATCGGCGCCCAGCCGATGCACCGACCATTCGAAGCGCAGCCCCTCAGTCAGCGCGGCGGCGTGCGGCAGGGTGAAGGCCGGAATGCCGGACCCGATCAGCAGCGGCGCGATGGTTACGTGCAGCCGGTCCAGCGCCCCGGCGGCCAGGAACCGTGACACCGTAATGCCGCCGCCTTCCACCACGATGCGATGCAGCCGGCGCGCCGCGAGCACCGCCAGGACCGCGACGATGTCGAGGCCTGGGCCCATCCGCGGCAGGCGGATCACCGGGGCGATGCCGAGTTGCTCCGGTCCCGGCGCGTCGGCGGCGCATAGCAGCAGGGTGGGTGGGCCGTCGCTGAAGACCCGATAGCGGTCGTCCAGCCGCCGGTTGGTGTCGATCACCACGCGGGTGGGGGACGGTCCCGGCACCTCGCGGGTGGTGAGCTGCGGGTCATCGGCGCGGACCGTGCCGGCGCCGACCACCACGGCATCGAACAGTGCGCGCAAGCGATGGGTGTGCACGATGTCCTCGTGCCCGCTGATCCAGCGCGAGTCACCGCTGGCGGTGGCGATCCGGCCATCCAGCGATTGCGCCAGACGCCCGAGCACGAAACACCCATCTGCTGCCTGCGGGGGCGCGAGCAGCGGCTGGTATAGCGCCGACGGCAGCAGCGCGGGCATGCGGGCGCAGTATCACGGTGCTGGGGGGGCGGCCAGAGGTGGGGTGGCGGGTTCCGCTGGATCAGGACGGGCGCACCCCCGGGCATCGCCTCGATCGTGCGTCTGGTGCGGCGAGAGGTGTCGTGACTGCAGTTGCCGCGATGCGGCGCGCGACCTCTCAAAGATGGAATGAAGGAACCGTTCAATCCAAGGGACGGTCTTCTGCCGCAGACCCAGGGAGTAGAGACCGTCCGCGTCCATATCGACGCGTGGACTTCCGTCCGAACCCGCGGGCTCTGGCCACTCCAGAACGGTACCCCCGAAGGCTATGCGGGCACGTGCAAACTTTCGCTCATCGCGAAGCTCATTCCAGACGCCTTCGCGCTTCACGTCCTCTGAGAAGTCAACGGTGGATTGCTCGCCGGTGGTCCAGGTGACCAGGAGACGGTGTCCGGGCTTTGGATCGATCTGTTCGATCCGATGCAAATCCCGTCGCTCATGGGTAGGGGATCCCCCTCATATCAAGGCCGGCTCGGGCCAGGACCCAATTCAACGCCAACTCCGCCTGATGGTCACGCGCCCAGGCTCTCACGACGAGTAGATCACCCGCCGGCAGCGGCAATCCTGATCAAGGTGTTCTGCCCCGCCTGCTGCACATGAAAATGGGGAGGATCATGATCTTTGTGAAACTGGCAAACCCTGAGTTTCCCAGGCAGATCTGCCACCTTCGGCATAAACTCCGTTCTGGCGTGAAGAGGCTAACAGATCGTTTAGTTCCCGCAAACTCCGTCTCATCCGTTCCCCGATCCATGATGGGTTGCCGGCGGCCAATCACGCCCGGGCGGAGATCGCCATCGCCGGCGGACGGGCGCCGGAGATCGGGGTACCGCGCGCGCCGTACACGGCGGCGCGCCGGGCAATATCGCGCCGCCCGGCACGGGCGATGATCTCGATCACCTTCGCCTGCACAGCAATGGCGCGTTCCAGCAACCGCCGGTTCTCCGCCGCGAGGGCTGCCAGCCGAAGCCCGAGCGCCGCTGCCTCGCGTTGCTGCGCCGCGTCGATCAGCGCCGTAATGGCCAGCGGCCGCGCGGTCGCCAGCGCCTCGGCAGCACGCTGCTTGTCGCGCAGCATGGCAGCGGCGCGTGGCAGGTCCAGCGCGGCCAGCGCTGCATTCTCCTCGACCAGCAGCGCGGCAAGACTTTCCGCCTGAATCAGCAGTTCGTTCATCACGTGTGACTCCCTTCCTGGGCGCGCAGCAGCGCCTCGAACACCGGCCGGGCCAGGCCAAGGCCGCCCTGCGCCGCCATCTGTTTGCCGATCTGCTGGACCAGCATCGGTTTCCAGGCAGCTTCCGCGTCGCCGCCGCCGAATGCGCCATGGGCGGTGTCGACGGTGTCGAACATCGGGGTGAGCAGTTCGCCGAGCGTCATTGCCTCGAAGTCCTTGGCGGATTGCCACAGCCTGGCCGCCTGGGCCGGCGGCAGGTCATTGGGCGGCGGCCCGCTGGCGGGCTGGATGACAATTGCCATCAGCGCACCAGCAGATCGGCCTGCAAGGCGCCAGCCGCCTTGATCGCCTGCAGGATGCTGATCAGGTCGCGCGGGCCGATGCCCAGCGCGTTCAGGCTGGCCACCAGGTCGCGCAAGGTCACGCTGCCATGGACGATCCCGAGCTTGCGGTCGTGCTGATCGTCGATCTGCACCTGGGTGCGCGGCACGGTCACCGTGGTGCCGTTGGACAGCGGCCCGGGCTGGCTGACCTCCGGCGTTTCGGTCACCCGCACGGTCAGGTTGCCCTGGGCGATCGCTACGGTACTAATCCGCACATTGGCGCCCATCACCACGGTCCCGCTGGCTTCCTCGATCACCACCACGGCCGGGCTATCGGGTTCCACGCGCAAATCCTCCACTGTCGCAAGGGTGGCGATTGGATCGCGTCCGGCCAGATCCAGCGCCACCGTCCGGGTGTCCAGCGTGAGGGCGATCGGGCCGAGCGCCCCGTTGATCGCCGAAGCGACGCGCTCCGCCGGTGGTCAGGTCGGGGTTGCGCAGCGACAGGTCGATCGTCTTGCTCTGGTCGAGGCGGAACGGCACCTCCCGTTCCACCGTGGCGCCGTTGGCGATGTGCCCGGCGGTCGGCACGCCACGTGTGACCGAGCCGGCCGCCCCCTTGGCGGCGATCGCCCCGGTGGCCACGGCGCCCTGTGCCACCGCATACACCTGTCCGTCGGCGGCCAGTAGCGGCGTGACCAGCAGCGTGCCGCCGGTGATGTCCGTGGCATCCCCGATCGCCGAAACCGCGATGTCGATCCGGCTGCCTTCGCGGGCGAAGGCGGGCAGGTCTGCCGTGACCATGACGGCGGCGACGTTCTTGGTCTCCAGCTTCGCCGCGTTGTCCTGGGTGTTGACGCCCAGCCGCTCCAGCATCCCGATCAGCGATTCGCGGGTGAAGATGTTGTTGTCGAGCTTGTCGCCCGTGTTGTTGAGCCCGACCATCAGGCCGTAGCCGACGAGCTGGTTGCTGCGCACGCCCTGCAGGTCGGTGATGTCCTTGATCCGCACCTGAGCCGACGCCGGCAAGGCGGGCAGGGACAGAACCAGGGCCAGCAATATGGGGCGCAGCTTCACGGGCGGTTCCCGGTAGCGATGTCGTTAAGTAATTGCCGTCATTCTGGTTCGTGACAGCGCAAGCGCCGTGCCAGGGGCTGTGCCGCCGGATGCGGCGGCTGGCCGTGCGGCGGGACCCGGCAGGAGCTGCCGGCCGGCAAGGTTGGTGTAAAAAAGGAGCCAGGTGATGGCGACCGTCTCAGGCGTGCGAAGCGGCGTCTCGCCGCGGACCGGATCGCCGCGCGGGCCGATCGCGGCGGGATTCGCGGCGGGATTCGCAACGGGATTCAGCGTGCCGGCCGGTGCCGCGGGCGCGCCGGACGAAACGGCTGCATCGGCATCGGTAACATCGACATCGGTAACATCGACCTCCGTGCCGGCGATCATGACCGGGATGCTCTCGTTACAGGAACTCGGCTGCGAACGGCCGGAAGACCGGGCCGCGCGACGCCGCGGCCATGAGCTGCTGGCCGCCTTGGCGACCTTGCAGCGGGCGTTGCTGGCCGATTCCGACGACCCGGCGGCGCTGGTCCGGCTGGCGGTTCTGGCCCGCAACGCGCCGCCCGCGGCGGACCCGCGGCTGCGGGCGGCAGTGGCCGCCCTGGTGCTGCGGGCGCACGTGGAATTGGCCAAACGGGGGGCCTGATGCGGGAAACTGTTTCGTGTCAGCCCTTTGAACCTTTCGCTTACGCCCTTGGCGGAGCTGTTACGCGCAGCTATAAGCCCGCGCGTTCGTCGTCCCGGGACGGGCCCAGGGAAACGCAAGATCTGAAACGCAGGATCGCACGCATGATGGTGACTCTTCCGCCCGACTATCGCCCGGCCGCCGACGAAGAGTTCATGAATCCGATCCAGGTCGAGTATTTCCGCCAAAAACTGCTGAGGTGGCGCGCCGACCTGCGGAAAGAGGCGGATGGCACGCTGGCCAGCCTCTCCGAGGGGGGCATCCACGAGGCCGACATCACCGATCGGGCCAGCGTGGAGACCGACCGGGCGTTGGAGCTGCGCACCCGCGATCGGGCGCGCAAGCTGATCTCCAAGATCGACCAGGCCCTGCAGCGTCTGGAAACCGGCAGTTACGGCTACTGCGAGGAAACCGGCGAGCCGATCGGCCTCAAGCGGCTGGAAGCCCGCCCGATCGCCACGCTGTCGATCGAGGCGCAGGAGCGGCACGAGCGCATGGAGCGAGTTCACCGCGACGATTGAACGCAGCCGCGGACTTCAGCTCCCGCGTCGGGCGGGAGAGCTGAAGCCTTACTCCTTCCTTGCCTTCCGATGCTTCTTCATCGACTCCGCGTCGCCCACCTTGAGGCCGCGCAGGAAGCTCGCCCGCGCCCTGGCGCCGGCGAGGATGTAGCCGTGATCCGAGCCGGTGGTGATGAACCGCGCGCCCATGCCGACATAGCGGGCCGAGTCCTCATCGCCGCCAATGCCGCCCATGCCCAGCACCTTGCCGTGCTTGCGGCAGGCACTCCCCACTTCGGCATAAGCCTCGATCAGTTTCTCATGCCCCATCTGGCCGGCGATGCCCAAGGCCGAGGTCAGGTCGAAGCTGCCGATCAGCAGCACGTCGATGCCATCGACCGCGGCGATATCGGCGGCGTTGTCCACCGCCTCGGGGCTTTCGATCATCACCACGGTGAGGATTTCGTTGTTGACGGCGGCCTGCGCCTCGGCAACGTGGGGCGGCTCGTAGCCGTACACGGCCGGCGGTCCGCCCCAGCTTCGCTTGCCCTGCGGCGGATAGCGGAACGCCTCGGCGATGCCGCGCGCCTGCTTTGCGGTATCCACGTGCGGGATGATGATCCCCAGCGCGCCGTTGTCGAGCAGCCGGGTCGCTTCGTCGATGGCACCGGCGCAGACCCGCACGATGGGCGTGATGCCGGTGGGCAGCGCGGCGATGCAAAGCTGGGTGGCTTCCTGCACGCTGAAGGCCCCGTGCTCCATGTCGATGAACAGGAAATCGTGGCCGCCGGCCGCGGCAATGACCGGGGAGGCGACGCTGCGCAGGTGGTGCAGGCCGAAGCCGAGGGCGATCCCGCCGTCGGCCAGTTTCCGTTTCGCGGTGTTCTGCACCAGCGGCATCATTTCCTCCCGGTTCGGTCGAGGTCGCAGCGCAGCATGGGGGTGGGACTGGGTCAACCGGGGCGGATTGCTTTCGGGCGGTGCCCGCGTCGGGCTCCGTGGGATGGCCCATGGGGTGCGGTGGGCGCGTGCTGCTGCTGGACGCCTGGATCGAGGTGAAGCGGGGGTCAAAATTGCCCTCGGCGGATGTTCCGCAGGATTTTGCGCGGGTGGAATTACACGGGTAGAGTCACACGGGTAGAGTCACACGGGCCGGGTTACCACTATCCCTGCCGGCTGGGATTGTTTCGGGCAGGGGGAGCCGGTTGACCGATGTACATCTGCTTTCGCGATTTCGCTCCGATGTACATCTGGCGTTAACCGGCGGTTCATCGTTTCGGGACGGTCGGCGTTTGCCGATGGGCAGCGAATGTTCGCTGAGCGATGGACATCGGCGTCCGCGATGGCGCGGGGTGCATAGTAAGAGCCTCCTCCCGAGCGTTACCACTTGCGGTTGAGATTGAAATATTGTTGCGCGCCGCGGCGGGCGAACTTCCGGCCCGCGCGAGTTCCTGATAGACCGGCGCTGCCGACCGGGGGGCTGGGGATAGGTAGGTTTGGCTTCCTACGCGCGGCATTGGGCAACACGGCCCGCGACTGGACAGCCGCTACCTGCCGGGGCCGTGACGGCTATGCAGGGCCAACCAACGTAATGTCGCTTCCAGTGTTACGTGACCTCTTGGACTTCATCATTCAGACGAATGCTGGTTGTATGCTATCTGTAGAGCGGCTATGTCGATCGCCTGCGGGAGCTAATGGGGGGCGCTGCAACTTAACAGGGGCGCATTCCGAGGCATGTCTCTGGCGGGGTGTAGCGCACATCATTGCACAAGCAACTAACAGGCGTGCCGGTGTCGCCGAAGCGGCTTTATGGAAAATGAAGCGGGCCTAGCACCGTCCACTGTCTGAGGTGCCGTCCGGGTATTCCAGGCGGACCAGCATTGGCGCAGCTTCGCGCAGTGAGCTACGCTGATTTCCCGGACCACTCGGTGGGGCTGGTCCAGATTGGAGTTGCCAATGAGCGTGGAGGGAGCCATCAGGTGTCATCAACTGTCACGGCAACAGTCGAAGGGTTGTCGGTGATAAAGCAGACGGTCCGAGAGATCGGCAGACTTTATGCGGACAGGTTTGAGCGCGCCCGCCGCTTGTTCGTGGAGGAGCGTGCACGCGCATTACGGGCGGACCGCGCAACCGAAGTATAGAATCAAGTCGGAGGTATCGAAGTTTTTCGATGTTCCATACCAGGCAGTTTGCTTTGCAGGATCGGCCCAGCTAGGCTTCAGCATTCATAAGGATAGACCTTTTGTCCCTGCAAGCTCAGACCTAGATATTGCGTGCATTAATGGCAGACTGTTTGAAAAGGCCTGGACCGATGTGATCTCGTCAACCAGGGCCTTTACCGATGAGACGAAGTTTTCCGGCTTGCGGCCAAGCCAGATCGACTTATTCAAGCAAAGCATACTGCGGCGCGGAATGATTTTAGTTGAATTGATGCCTCGCTCTACACTCAGCTCCAGTTGGCAACGGTTTGAAGAAAGGGTCAGCCGAGCGAACGTGACGCTGTTTAGCAGGGTGTCGGTTGCCATTTATATGAGCGAATACGCATTCTGCTGGAAGCAAGAGGCTTCGCTTGCCGCTTTCCTGGCGGCATGAGGTGCGCATGGAAAACGATCTGCGGTATCAGGTTCGCTCACGGGAGATAGTCGATCTTGTCTCGGCAATGAGGACGGGTCGACTTACGCTTTCTCCGTATTTTCAGCGCAACCTAGTCTGGCGGGATACGCACAAGCGCGACTTTATTGATACCATTCTGAAGGGATACCCTTTCCCTCAGATTTTCCTAGCGCGAGGACCAATCGATCTAGAGACCATGGCAGCCTCGCAGTGTGTGGTAGATGGTCAGCAACGGCTTAACACAATCCTAGAGTTCATCAGCGGGAAGCTGATGGTTCAAGGTTCAACGTTTTCGGATTTCTCTGCACGAGAAAAAGAGGCATTTCTCAAATACGAGGTGGCGGTGATCGACTTTGACCTCGATGCAGGGGATTCCCGACTGAAAGAGGTATTCCATCGGCTGAATTGCACATATTACTCACTATCGGCGATAGAGAAGATTGCGTCAGAATACAGCGCCTCGGAGTTTCTGCTGGTAGGACGGATGCTTTGCGGTGAAATCACGCCAAACGATGAAGATGACGATGAACTACTAGAGGAAGAAGAGCTGTCTACGAATGGCGGCGCAACTGAACTGGCATCCGCTAACAGATTTGACCGGGACCCTGGTATCGACGAAGATACCTGGACATGGCTACAGGCTCATGCACGTGGACCGTATACTGCTCTCCTCGCAAGCAAGAACGTATTTACAAGCTTTGAGTTTGATCGCAAGGTGCCGCTGATGTTCACGTTGAATGTTATGTGCACCTACCTTGCCGGTTATTTCAACAGGAACGACCGTGTACGGAAATATCTTGAGGACAGAAATGCCGAGTTTCCCGAGCGGGATGAAGTGGTCGGGAAAATTAATGATGGAGCTACGTTCATTGAGGAGCTCGGTCTCCCCACTGGCTCAATGTGGTTCAGCAAGGCGAATTTTTTTAGCTTGATATGCGAAGTCTCCCGCAACGATCGTAGCCTTATCCGAGACACACCGATCGTTCGCGATCGCTTACTGACGTTTGCCAAGTCGGTCCCCCTTGACTACACGTTGGCCGCTCGTGAGGCTGTTGGGCGAAAGAATTCCAGCGTGAGCTTCGCGCGACTGCTATACGAGGCTTGATTACTGCTTCCTAAATGTCTTGGCCCGACAGCCTCGAAATCGCCGCCCCGACCTACGTTGTAGCTTTTCGCCAGTTCCTTGAGGGTAGCGCCCTCGGCCCGCCGCCGCCGTGCTTCCTTCTGCTGTTGCGGGGTGAGCTTCGGCGGTCGGCCCATATGCTGGCCGCGCGCCTTCGCCCGGCTGCGGCCTTCCGCAGTGCGTGTGCGGATAAGATCGCGCTCCACGTCCGCCAGCCCGCCGAGAACGGCAATCATCAGCCGCCCGGTGCTGGTGCCGGTATCCGCCCACGGCTCCGCCAGTGACCGGAATTGCGCCTTGGCGTCCACGATCTGCTTGACGATGGCGAACAGGTCGAACGTGCTGCGGGCAAGCCGGTCGATGCGCGTCACCGTCACCACGTCGCCGGGGGCGAGGGCTTTCAGGAGCTTCAGCAATTCGCGCCGGGTGGGTTGCGCGCCCGTTGCTTTCTCTCGGTAAATCTTGGTGCAGGCCGCCGCCCGTAGCTGGTCAAGCTGCACCCCAAGCGGCTGACCGTAGGTGCTGACGCGGGCATAGCCTATAGGGCGGTTTTGCGGTTTCTTTTCGGGCATATCTTATGAGGCAGCTTAACCCGCTGATTTCATCAGGGTCAATGGGGAATGCCCGAAAGTCTTGACATGCGCATACCAAACGCTTCAGCATCCGGTGGCGGGTATCTCTGGACGCAGGTGCCGAGGTCGCGCGGTGGCGAGCCCATCCGCCGTTCAGCACTTGGTTGTGGGGTTGTCATGCGTGCTGCAAGTGCCTTGGTCGCACTGCTCCTTGCCTCCTCGCCAATACACGCAAGCCAAAAGCAAATACCGACGTGGCACTGTCATTCGATCGGGTCGATGCTTCGAGCGCGGGAACAACGCGCTTCCGCGAATGATGGGGTATTTACGGAGCTGCGCCGCGGCGTCGATTGGAAGCCAGATTACTCCGCGTGGGGTCCGTCAGCCGATACCGTGAAGAATTCTGGCTATCGTTTGGCCAATACGGACGAGGTGGGCCGTTTCGGCCACTCAGACATCGGAGTGGTCTCACATACCGCCGGCTCTGCGCTCTGCCAGTATTTCGATTTTTTCAGGGTAGTGGAGGGCAAAGTTTATCCGATCGACCCGCCACCACACATGCCCGAAACTTGCGCTGTCTGGGGTGGTTCGGCTTGGGTCGGTAGCTTGCGCGGCGTCCCGGTTTTCGCAGCGGAGCAACACGGTGCCGATGCCTCGATGCAGATCACGCTTGTGCCCTTGCTCAACGGCCGATGGGGACCGCGGTGCGGGATAGACCTGAGCTTCGCCCCGAGCTTTGCTGTTGAAAGTGACTACTGTGATGCGGCTGAATGCGCGGTCGCGCGTGAGCAAGCCATCGCCAGTGCCTCCCGACTTGCGACATCTCAGGATCAGTACGGCACCGAAAAAGACGATCCGACCCTCAAGCGGCTAGTCGGCCTGGGTCAGAACACTGTGGGATTTGGTCACCTCCCGACGTTTGGCCACGAAGACCTCTCCCCACAGATTACAGACCCCATTTTGTTCGTGATGAATGTCCGTGAAAGTCCAGCGCTGGTGATGATCGGGCCGTGGCCAAACGGTCCAGCGCTGGGCGCTGCGCCGATCGGCTATATGGTGGCGCTGTGGAGCGCCTCGAGCGATAGCCTGAAGCCAATTGCTGGTTTCCGACTACGAACCACTTACACGCGGATCAAGTCTATCTCGCTTCATGGCTACTGAGCGGAACCGATCTCCGTTGCGGCATTATTACGATAATGTCCGTCGAAGATTCTGAAAGTCTTAAACTATGCAAACCCGCCATCCCTACCCTTGCGCGTCTACTCAAACAGTGGGAGTCTCTTCTGGCTGAAGACGGTGACCGCCGCCGTTCACGCATGACCGGCCGTTGAAGAGTCACTCGTTTCGATACCTGGGCGGGCATGACGTTGGATTCCGCCGCCTGGCGTGTTCAACAATATCGCCGGTGCGGGCGGTTCATTTCAGCCTTCATCCCGCCCTGCCGCCACCGCCCGCGGCGTCCCACATCAGCCGTGGATCGAACCCCTCGGCCGCGAACATGGTCAGGATCACCACACCGGCAAAAGCAATCGCACCGAACCCCGGATCGATCGTTACCACCGCACCGAACTGCACCAGCGCGATCAGGATCGACTCCATGAAGATGTCGATCATCGACCAGCGGCCGATCGTGTTGACGATCCGGTACAGCACCGTCCGATCGCGCAGCCGAGCGGCGGAGCCGGTCTGTGTGGCGACCAGCATCAGGACCAGCCCGACCAGCTTCAGGCAGGGAACCGCGACGCTGGCGACGAACACCAACGCCGCGAGCGGCCACATGCCGGCCTCCAGCAGTTCTCGCGCACCGCCGAGGATGGTGCTTGGCGACCCTGCACCGAACTGGAGGACCGTCAGCACCGGATACAGATTGGCCGGGATATACAGCACCGCCGCCGCGATCGTCAGCGCCCAGGTGCGTGCAATGCTGTTCGGCTTGCGCATTTCCAGGGCCGAACCGCAGCGCGGACAGCGCGGGTGCGCGGTTTCGGGCAGGCTGACCAAACCGCAGGTATCGCAACCGACGGCACCCGCCCGCGGCACGGCCAGGATGTCCGTCGCCGTGGCATCGGGGATTCCCCGCCGATCCATCGCCTCCCACACCGCCTGGCGATCCAGCACGGCATCGGCGGCGACCACTGTCAGCATCAGCGCGATCAAAGCATACAGGGCCGGACCGATTTCAATATGGACCATGCCCGACAGCTTGGTATAGGCGACGAACACGCCGAGCAGATAGACCTCGACCATCGACCACGGCCGCATATGCTCGGCCCAGCGGAACGCGGTGCGCAGGTGAATGGGCGGACGGGCGACGCGGAGCCCCGCCAGGACATAGCTCATCAGGCCCAACCGGAGCAGCGGGGCCAGCACGGTGGTGAACAGCACCACGACTGACAATTCCCACACGCCGTGCCGTTCCAGCCCCTCGGGACCGGAGAACAGATCGGCGCTGAGGAACATCCCGAACGTGCTGACGGTCATCAGCGTCGCTCCGCAGCCGATCGCCAGCAGGCCGAGCGCCGCCAGGTTCAGCGCCAGCGCACGCCCCAGCGGGTCATGGCGGGTCCGGCGCAGCACCGAGGTGCAGCGCAGACAGCGCGCCTGATCGCCGGGATGCAGAGGCGGTATCGTCTGGAACTGTCCGCAATCGGTGCATTCACGCAGCCGCGGCCGGGTGATCTGCGGCGTCGCGGCTGGCGCCGGCAGGAACGGGTCAGTGGCGGCGCCGATCAGCCCCGACACGTCAGCGGCCCATACGCAGCATCGTGGCGATGGTGTCGGCAAGCTGGCCGACGGCGATGCTCATGGCGCGGACCTCTGTGGCCGTATCGGGCGATGCGACCGGGATGGAGGTGGTAACGTTTCGCGTCGCCGGGATGCGGTGCGAACGGGTGAACTCGACGGCGGCCTGCGCGGCGAAGGCCAGCGCACCCGTTGCGTTGATATCCATCCGCTGGATATTGACCTCCACCGTGGCATCGGCGGGCGCCGAGATCGCGCCGTTGGCGCTGAACAAAGTCGTGCCGGGCAGCCGCTGCATCAGGTTTTCGGCCAGCACCCGGCCGATCATGGCCCCGAGCGGTTCGCCCCAAATCTCGTTGGTAAGCACATCAAGGCGGTAGTTCTCGGACGATCGCACGATCTCCGGCCGTTCGAGGTAGCGGGCGAGCGCAATCTGCTGCAGCATGACGATATGGGGACCGCCCGGCCGTGGCGTGCCGGGCACCGGGGCAAGCGTGTAGAGCACCGGATTGGGCGAGCGGCAGGACGCGAGCAGCGCCGCCGGGAGAAGCCCAGTCGGTATAAGCGTGCTCAGCAGCGCCCGCCGGGCCAGGGGTCGCATCACTCCGATCCGGCGCCGGTACGGCCGCGCACCAGCGCCTCGGGGTGCCGGGCCAGCAAGTCGGCAAGCACACGGAACGACTGCACCATGTCATTGAGCTGCTGCATCATCCGGCTGAGGTCGCGGTGGAATTTCGAGTTGTCGCCATAGCCGCTGTCGGCCGAGGCAACCAGCTTGTTGGTGTTGGCGAGCATGGACTGAAGGTCGGCGGTGAGCTCCGGCAGGCGGCGCAACGCCGGTGTGGCGCCGGCATCCAGCCGCTTCACCAGATCCTGCGTCATCGCCATGGTGGCGCTGAGCGACTGCACCGCCTGTTTCAGCTCCGGTCCGTTGGTAAGCTGGCTGGCGCCCTTCAGCAGCGTGTCCAGGTTTTGCCCGATCTGCTCGAACGGCATGCTGTCGAGCTTCGACAGCAACTGGCTGACCGAGCGGGAAAGGTCGGAGAACTGCCCGCCGATGGTCGGGACGACGATCACCTCATTGTCGGTGGTGACCTCGGCCGGCGGCGCGTCCGGGAATACGTCGAGCGTCACCTCCATCTGCCCGGTCAGCAGGTTCGCGCTCTGCAATTGCGCGCGCATGCCGTGCTGGACCATGAGCCGGATGTTGGCGAGCGGGCCGCGTGATGATCGACCATCCCCACCCCGGCAATGCGTTCCGGCTGAACCTCGAAATGCACCGGCGCCTGGATGGTATCGGTTTTCGGATCGTATTGCAGGGCCACGCTGCTGACTTCACCGATCCGCAAGCCGCGGAAAGTGACCGGCGATCCCGGACCAAGCCCGCTGACCGATCCCGGGAAGTAGCCCACCAGGGACAGCCGGCGCTGGAACGAGGCATTGTCCGCCGCCTCCTGGTCCGCATACAGCGGAAACACATGATCCTGATTGGAGACACCGGTTTTGGCGGCGTCTTCGGGTGTTTCGAAGGCGACACCGCCGAGCAGCAGCGCCTTGATCGATTCAAGCTGCACCTGCACCCCCTGGGTGCCGAGCTTCACCGAAACCCCCGAGGCGTTCCAGAACCGCGATCCGTCATGCACGTAATTATCGTATGGCGCGCGGACGAAGGCGTGGATTGTCACGCTCTGGGCCATGTCGCCGATGTCCCAGCCGAGCACCGTGCCGACATTCAGGTCGCGATAGAACACCGGCGATCCCACGCTGACCGAGCCGACCCGGTCGGCGTGCAGCAGAAACGTGCGGCCCGGCACGTTCGAGGTCAGCACCGGAGGATTCTCAAGCCCGGTGAACTGCCGCGCCGGATGGCCGGCGACGGACGACGGCAGCAATTCGATGTAGGAGCCGGAGATCAGCGTATCGAGCCCGGAGATACTGCCGGCAAACAGCCGCGGCGTGACCACCCAGAACTTCACCTGATCGTTCAGGAACCGTTCAGCGGAACGTTTCATCTGCACGGTCACACGCACATGCGAGGCGTCGGGGCTGAGCGCCACGCCGGTGACGAGTCCCATGTCCACGTCCTTGTGCTTGACGTGCGACTGGCCGGCCTGCAGCCCCTCCCCGCTCTCGAAAGTGATGGTGATGGTCGGGCCGCGTTTGGACAGGGTGTCCCAGGCCAGCCATCCGCCGATCAGGATGGTAACGATCGGAATGATCCAGATCAGTGAAATGCGCCGGTCGGCGTGCGTGCGCACGGTGGCGGTGGGTTGAGTTACCGACGACACGGGTCACACCAGCCCATCGGCACAAGCGAAGGGTGGAACGCGGGCGGATCCATCGGCCGCGACCGACACAGCAGCGTATAACGGTTTTGGCTCATCTACGTACTCGTTGCAATGCAACCGCGATTTGCGCCTGTCGTACTCATGGCGCTGCGGGATGCACAGCAGATAGCACGGGGAAACCTGATTGGCGCCGGGAAAATGTCCGGGCGGACCGCCGCTATTTCTGTACGCACGGGCCTAATACACGGACGCACGTGCTTGGATCTCCGCCCAGGGTGATGCTCACGAGATGATCTTGCTCGAATGTGGCGTTCCCGGAGCAGGCGGCCAGCGGGGCGGCGGCCGGATTGAACAGGCCCTGGCCGCGGCTGCCGTCGGTCAGGAAGGTCATGCGTTCCTGTCCGCCTTCCGTCAGGCTCGCCGACGGCGGACCCGAGCAGGACAGGAACTTCGACCTCTCGATCCCCTTCAGACCGGATGCCAGGTCCGGTGCGGGCGGCCCGGCGCAGGCGCCCAGCATCAGCATCGCAAGGCTTGCATGCAGCGCGGTGTTCATGTCCGACCTCCGCCCGTCCCGGATCAGGGCCGCGACCGCCCGCGCTTGCGTCAGCCCGTGCGGTCCATCACGAGACGATAGTTGCACGCCGGTTGGGGGTTCTGGATCAGGCCCTCGAAATGCGTGCCCTGAAATTGCCCGTACATGTAGATTTGGCCGAACACGGTCCGGAGCTGACCGTTCGGTTGCACCCAGCCGCTGATATTCCCGAACTCGACATGCCCGCCGGCCACCGTCATCGGGCTGAGCCCGATGTTGGTGGCGCAGGGCAGGCCGGGGTCGGTGGAGTAGCCGGTTCCTCGATATGTGCCGTCGAAGACGTTGGTGGTTGGACCGCGTGGGCCGCAGGACGTCAGCAGGAGGCAGACTGCGGCGAGACCAAGCGGGGCCGATCGGCCAAGCCTGGCCGTTCGAGGCCTCGAATCACCGCACCTGTCCATCCCGTTCGCCCCTTCAGAGCGCGTGAAGCATCGGCCGGCGGAACTGGCGGAAGCCCGCTCGATGGAGCGCCAGCGTCTCGGCGCCGTCGCGCGGGGCCCGATGCCTGAGACCAGAATGCCTGGGACCAGACTATCCGTTGCTCATGTGGTATTCGGGCCGCTGCGCGCCCACCGACATATTGGCGCAGCCCTGACCCTTGAGGGTCGCGGTCAGCGTGCCGTTTGAAGCCCGTTTGCCGGTCACGGTTCCGACCGGGCCGTTGCCGTCGATCGACGTGAGGTTCAGTTCGAAGGTTCCGTCCGGCTTGGACGTGCCGACACCCTTGCTCACGCCGCTGCCGTCGTTCCAGTAGAAATACCCGTGCAGGTTCGGGCGCGCGGAGGCCATCGTCCAGTGCAGCCCTGGACAGGTCCCCGAGGGCTTGGAGCCGCCGCTGTAAATGTCCATACCCGTCGCATTCGGCCCGGCGCCCTGGGCGAGCGCAGCGCCGGAACCGATCGTCATGGCAATCCCGCACGCCGCGGCGAGCCCGGCAAACGTCGATCTGGTCATCACTCCACCCCTGGTTTGTTATGGTACCCAAGCCAATGCCATCGGCCGGCCGGCACACGATCATTATGATAGATCGGTGCCGATTGCCAGCCTATGCAGAACCGGCAATACGCGC
This sequence comes from uncultured Pseudomonadota bacterium, assembly GCA_963764525.1. GTDB lineage: Bacteria > Pseudomonadota > Alphaproteobacteria > Acetobacterales > Acetobacteraceae > DATDIC01. The sequence continues at coordinate 135,229 of CAVXTC010000010.1, forward strand.
CAAATGCGACAGTGTGGCATATCTGCATCGGCCCAGGGGACGACCGCGAGCTTTTGCCGCTGCCCGTGGAGGGCTGCTTTCAGCTCCGAATGCGCTCCACTGTTGCGGTAGTGGAATGGCCCGGAACCAGTTCGGCCAGCATGACCCGGCCGCCCCAGCCGCGCACGAGCTCGGCGCCGACCACCTCGTCCAGTGCGTAGTCGGCACCCTTAACCAGCACCTCCGGCTTTAGTTGGCGGAGCAGGTCTTCCGGCGTGTCTTCGTCGAAGATGCACACCAGATCGACACTCGCGAGGCTGGCCAGCACCGCGGCACGCGCGGCCTCCGGCTGCACCGGCCGTGCGGGCCCCTTCAGCCGGCGAACGCTGGAATCGCTGTTGACGCCAACCACCAGGCGGTCACAGGCGGCGCGCGCCTGCTCCAGCAGGTGCACGTGCCCGGGATGCAGCAGATCGAAACAGCCATTGGTAAAGCCGGTGCGCCAGCCGCGGTGGCGCCAGCGCTCGATCTGCTCCGCCGCCGCCTCACGCGTGACGATTTTCCGCAGCGCCCCGCCGCGGGGCGAGATGGCGGCGAGCAGGTCGGTTTCACGCGCCACGGCGGTGCCGACCTTGCCGACGACGATGCCGGCGGCGATGTTGGCCAGGCGGACCGAAACAGCCAGCGGCAGCCGGGCGGCCACGCCGGCGGCCAGGGTGGCCACCACGGTGTCGCCGGCACCGGAGACGTCGAACACTTCGGCGGCTTCGGCGGGGAAATGCTGCGCGCCGGACGCATCGACCAGGGTCATGCCGTCCTCGGCGCGGGTCACCAGCACGCTGTCGAAGCCATGGCGTTCGCGCAGGGCGGTTGCGGCGGCGACGATCTCGGCTTCGGTCTCCGCCGGCATGTGGGTGGCTCCGGCCAGTTCACGGCGGTTCGGCGTGATGATATCGGCGCCGGCATAGAGGTTGAAATCGACGCCCTTGGGATCGACGATCACCTTGCGCCCGGCCTGTCGCGCGGCGGCGATCAGCCGGGCGGGCAGATCGCCGGCCAGCATGCCCTTGCGGTAATCCGACAGCACCGTGACGCTGGTCGCCAGCATGGCGTCATGGGCGATGCGGAGCACGCGGTCGATCAGCTTGGGCGTCAGCGGCCGGACCTGCTCGCGATCGGCGCGGAGCAATTGCTGGCCAGCCGAGATATAGCGGGTCTTCACGGTGGTGGTGCGGCCGCCTTCCACCAGCAGCCAGGGCTCGACGTTGAGCTGGCCGCCGATCAGGCCGGTGAGGTCGGAGCCGGGCTGATCGTCGCCGACCACGGAAATGAACGCCGCGGCGGCGCCGAGCGCGGTCAGATTGCGCACCACATTGCCGGCGCCGCCGGGCATTGCCAGTTCGCGCTCTTCGGCCAGGACCAGCACGGGGGCTTCCGGGCTGACCCGCCGGACCTGGCCATACACGTAGCGGTCCAGCATGGCGTCGCCGATCACCAGCACGCTGGTGCGGGCCAGCCGGCGGATCGCATCGGCCAGATCGGGCTGCCCAGCGGGAAACGGCGCGGCGGGAAGCGGCGCGGCGGGGAGCGGCGGGACCGATGGAATTTGGTTCATGCGGGCTGCCGTAACAACTCAAGGGCGGGGTTGCAAGAAACCGTTGTGCGCCGCGTCAGCGGCTCAGGAAGCCGACCCGGTCGGCTTCCAGGACCGCGCAGGTGAGCACGCCGCCCATCACCGCGCCGGTGTCGATGCCGATGCGGTTGCGGCGCAGTTCCGGTTTTTGGCGGGGGGTGTGGCCGTGCACCACAACGGCGCCGAACGCCGCCGCGGAGGACAGGAATGGCTCGCGGATCCACAGCATGTCGCGGCGGGATTGTTGCGCCAGAGGAATGCCTGGGCGCAACCCGGCATGGACGAACAGGTAGCCGCCGACGGTGTGGTGCAGCGCCAGGCCGCGAAGGAAATCCAGATGGGCGGGTGGCAGCCGCGCCTGCCAGTCGGCCGGTTCCGTGTTCAGCGGTACCCCCCAGCTATGCAAGGAGTTGGCGCCGCCGTTGATCATCCAGAGCTGGGCGGATTGCGGGGTCGGGGTATCGACGGCCGACAGCATCAGGTCTTCGTGGTTGCCCATCAGGTTGACGGTTGGGATGCCGGTCGGGGGTGGCGGCCGCCAGCAGGGCCACCACGCCGGCGCTGTCCGGGCCGCGGTCCACGTAGTCGCCCAGATGGACCAGCAGGGTTTGGGCGATCGGCCGCAGGGCGATGTCTTCAGCGATGGCGGCATGGATGGCCAGCAGGCGTTCCAGGCAGCCATGCACGTCGCCCACGGCATAGACGCGCGTGCCGGCCGGGACGGTCGCCGGAGCCGGGAGGAAATCGAGCATGGGGGAGCGTAGCTTGTTGGCGGAGCCAGGGCGAGGGTCGCGGTTGTCCGCCGTGGGGGTGCGTGCTATCTGAGTGTGGTCCCGGTGGGGGATAGTTTAGCGGTAGAACTCCCGGCTCTGGACCGGGCAGCCTTGGTTCGAATCCAGGTCCCCCAGCCATCGGATTGCTGGACCGTACAGAAATCCGGGCCCTCCTGCCTGTTCGCTGAGAGGCGACGCGCGACGAAAACGTTCTCCATGTGGTTCCGCCAGCTCACAAGCGGGGAGTCTGCCACTACCGAATAGGGCTTCCGGCGTCCGCACGGGCAATTTTCGCGAGGCCGAACACCTCGGGGTGCTCCCGGAGAGGCGGCAGGGGTCGCTGCGCCGGAATGCCGGATAGTTCGTTCGGAACCTGCTGGCGGGCCTTGGGAGCGAGAGCTTCCGTTCCGCGACGATTTTTGGTTCCTATCCGCTTCGATCTGATATAGAATAGGTTCTCCAGCCGTGCACAATCGGGTGCGCGGCGTGGGTAGGATCGAGGCATGAAAATCATCCTCTCTGCCGTTCGAGTGCTGGGGTCACTCTGCGGAGGAACACGCCCGCCTTCAGAGCGAGGTGACCCGCATATCCAATGTCCAGCGGGCGAACGCCAACGCTGATACGGCGATGGTTGTGGGCGCGCTGTTCCTCTGGCCCGTTCTTATCGGTCTCGCCGCCACGACAGACCACCGGAACGAGCTGGCGACGCTGAAGGGCGATTATGACGCGGTCGAGGGGAGCAGAAGATCAAGACGTGCACCCTGCCGCCACCTGCCCTGGCGGGTCCTGTCCAGGCGGCACCGAGCAAGGTGGGCGCGTGACCGCCACTGCGTAAGTGGCAGAGGTGGGTTGTCGCGTTGGTGGTCGTGTCATGGGGGCTACGAGCATGCCGCGGTCCGATGGGCCAATGGGATGCTCCGTCGGCGACGACCCCGACCGCCCGACCGCCACATTCATGGTTTGGGGTGTGACGTGCTTCATAGCCCGGTACGCGGGCTCGTCATATCAGGATCCGACAAAAGTCAAAGAAGCGGTCCAAAATGTCCCGTCCGGAAAACGACCTCGCCGGCTATTTCGTTGCGGCTTCCGCGCTGCGAAGCGCGTCCGCAACGATCCGACGGCCCGCAATAACGGTGCTCCTCGGACTTGCCTGCCAAACTGCAGGACCGGTCCGCGCCAGTGCGGAACGCGCGCTGACAGAGCAGTTCGGCCCATACGCGGTGAGCGAGGGATTGTCGGGCTGCGTCGCACCGATCGAAGCTGTTGAAGAGTGTGGCGGCAATTGCAGGTCATGCGTGTGGCTATGGGAAGATCAGCAACCCATAGTAGAGCACAGCGCCGATTCCGCAGCCAGCTAAGCTGACAGCGGACAAGTTGCCCCTGCTCTCGGCAGCACGGATCGCACCCGAGGCGCTTTCCGGCTATATCGTTGGTTATAACGGAAGCCGGCCATGAGCAGCAATCAGCGCGGCATGGCTCGCTTTGAGGTTCTTGGTCTCGATGCCGATCGCGAACTGATCCGGTCGCTGGCACGAGGCCTTGCCGCGAACGACAGCGATGCGATACGTGCCACGTTAAGCCGGACCATTGCCGGGGTTGCCCGTCGGCCAAGGATACAGACGGGTGACCAGATGGCCCTTCCGATGATGCGCCCCACGCGGGATACCCGCAGCGGAACCTACCGGCTCCGTCTCGCCATCCCGTCGCGCCTCCGAGGCACCATGCACCGGTCGATGAGGAGTGATGGTCACCGGCGCGTCCTCCACACCGACGCCGTAATGGCCGGAATCAGCGCCGAGCGCCTTCAGTCGTCGGGGTTCGTGTCGATGAAAGGCCCCCCTCCAGCGCCGCGGGTGCCACGGTAGGGCCCATCCACCCAGATGCTCCAGCCGTCGTGGCGGGCCTAGCCTCCGGGTGGCCGGTAGGGCCTCGTCCATTTCCGCGAACCGGTCGCCCGGAGATCGCGCCGTCCTGCCAGGCTGTTCGTTGCGGAACCTGGGCGGCCATTGTCTTGACCTGCGGTACTCCTGCAAGTCAAGCCGGCCTTCTGCCGCTAAAATTGTGGAAACGCGGGCTGCCCCCTTCCCGGGAGCAGCCCAGTTCCTCGGTTTGGCGAGCAGACTGCCGCCGGCCGCCTCGGAGATAGCCTACGTCCGGGAACGACCACGACGGGCCGCGCCAAGGCCGACCAGTGCAACACCGAAGACCGCCAGCGACATCGGCTCCGGCACCGGCGTGATCCCGGTGCTGTCCAACGAGAAGTTAAGCGATGCGGCAACCACATTGCGATCGGCATAGAAGAGCTCAATCGTGTGAGGCCCCGCCGACAGGATCGTCGAGTTGGTCGGCAGCACCATATTGGGGTGCACACCCCCTAGCCCGGCGACTAGATCACCATCGACGTAAAGATAAGCATCGTCATCGGCCCCCACGTCAAAGACGACGTTCGACTTGGTGGCCAGACTGAATGCGCCGGTGAAGATCGCGGTTTGCAGGCCTGGCGAATTACTGGTCCCGCCGCCCATTGGCGGGAAAAACCCACTATTCGAGTATGGATTAGACGCAGTCCCAGTTCCGGTGGACACGACCACATCACCGTTATGGGTCCCAGGCGTCCACCACTCGATATTGGTGTTAATGCCACCTACGGTGTCTTTGATCGGTCCGACGCCGTTCCATACAGGCAGGCCACCAACTAAGGTGTTCGTCACATCGACAACAGGGCCGTAACAACATTCGGTATTGAAATCGCCGGTGGGGGGAGATGCCGGCGTGACCGAGAAGTAGTCCACCGAATAAGTGATCGGCACTGGGGTCGCCGAGGCGAGGCCGCCGCCGGCTGAAATCGAGGCAGCGGCAAGCCCTGCGGTCGCGAGCAGCCTCGTCCAGCGGATCATCGTCAACTCCCATGGAGAATTACTAACTGGCCATTAATTAATCTCGCTAAATCTGTTTGACAAGTACTTTTTTTGAGACTCGCGCGTTGTTCGCAATGTGCCCACAGACCCACCCGCCGGCGTCAGGTGAGGACACCCCCCAGCCGCCGCGACGTCGTTAAGCACCGCGCCAAGCTGACCGGGCGGTCATCGTGCTGCTGGCGTCTGGTCGCGCCCGGGCGCTTGGGACGGACGGCGAGCGACGCCCCATTGTCTCCCACGACGGGATACAGAGAGTGGCATGAGAGGACAGGCTACCCGTTGATCTGGCTGCCGTTCCTCGCACCCCGATTCTGTCCAGGTCCCCGGCCAGCTCCGCCCGTCTGCCCCCGTTGGTCCGATGCGGCGCCAATAAACTGCACGGCGGACAAGTTGCCCCTGCTCTCGGCAGCACGGATTGCACCGAGGCGCTTTCCGGCTATATTGCTGGCTATAGCGGAAGCCGGCCATGAGCAACACATCCCAGAAGCGCGCCCTCAAGAACTATCGCAATCGCCTTAATCAGCGCGGCATGGCTCGCTTTGAGGTTCTTGGTCTCGATGCCGATCGCGAACTGATCCGGTCGCTGGCACGACGGCTTGCCGCGAACGACAGCGATGCGACGCGGATACGTGCCACATTAAGCCGGACCATTGCCGGCGAGCCGCCAAAGAAAGGCGGTATCGTCGCCGCGCTGCGGCGTTCGCCTCTGGTCGGCGCGGAGCTGAACGTTGGCCGCCCGGTCACGCCCGGTCGCAAGATTGACCTGTGACCCGCTACGTCCTCGACACTAATATCATCAGCAACGTTACCGAATTGGTTCCGTCCGAAGCACTTGTCGTCTGGATGGCTGACCGACCCGACGAAGACCTGTTCATCGCGTCGCTGACGGTTGCCGAGATAAAACGCGGCCTGTTGGAGAAGCCAGCCGGTAAGAAGCGCCGCGACCTGGAGAGTTGGTTCGCCGGACCAGAGGGACCGCATGCACTGTTCGCCGGCCGCATACTTCCCTTCGATGAGACGGCCGGCCTGATTTGGGCTCGGCTGATGGCGGAGGGCACAGTGATGGGGCGATCACGCAGCGCGCTGGACATGATCATCGCGGCGGTCGCCGAGGCAAACGATTGCGTCGTGGTGACTGATAACGAAAAGGAGTTCGCCGGAGTGAAGATCGTCAATCCGTTGCGGACTGCGAGCTGAGACGGAAAGACCGCGAGCTCTACCCATCACCAGTCATACCAACCGGCAAAAAGACTGACCAGTGGCCGGCTGGACGCAGTCTTCCAGCGTCATGGCCCGCGAAGGCCGGCCATCCACGGTTTACTTTGATGCCATCAGCGAAGTCGTGGATGCCCGGCCTTCGCCGGGCATGACGGCGTTGGACAACGCTGCGTCCCTTTGATGGGTCAATATCAACGCCTCCTGGTAGCACCTGATTGCCTCTCCGTGCCGCAGGCCGTTCCCTGATACTCGCCATACCCGGGCGTTCGTCAAATGACGAAGATCTCCTCGTTGTCGAAAGCATCAGACAGCAGCACTGGGCCATGATCGGTGATCGCGATCAGGTCTTCCATGTGCAGGCCCTTCTGCCCGACCCAGCGCACCCGCGTCTCCACGGTGGAAACCATGCCGGGTTCATAGGGGATATCCTCGAACGGGCTGATCATCGGGCGCTCATGGCCTTCCAGACCGATGCTGTGACCGTTATGGGCGTAGGGGAAGGGCAGGCCGTGCTTGTCGTGCAGCCTGGTCGCGGCGTCGAACAGCTCCCGCCCGGTGTTGCCGGGACGCAGCATATCGATGATGGCGTGGTGGATTTCCCGCAGGCGCTTCCAGGTATCGGCCTCTTCCGCAGTCGGCTTGCCGAGTTTGGCGGTGCGGCCGACGTTGGACAGATAATCGTCGTAGTGACCGCCTGAATCGGCCTTGATGATGTCACCGTTCTGCACGCGATAATCGCTCGGCGGCGCGTGCGGGAAGCCGGTGTTGGGGCCGGCGTTGATGTGATTGAATGCGACGTCCTGTGCTCCGGACAACAGGATGTGGTCAGAAAGCCGCCGCATCAGGCTCCATTCGTCCTCGCCGACCGTCACCGACGCATACGTCGCCAGCATCGCTTTCGCGGTGCCACGAAACCCTTTGGTGAGCAGGTCCCGCTCGCGATCCGTCTTGCGCATGCGCACGCGGCGAAACAGGTCGTCGCAGGAGTCCAGTCGCAGGTTCGGCAGAGCCGTGGCAAGCTGGCCGGTATAGCGCGCGGCAAGGTAGTCAAGTTCGCAACCGATTTGGCTACCGGCGAGGCCGAGCTCCGACAGGACATCCGCGACGACACGCATCGGCGCGGTTACGAATTCCTTGTAGGAGCGGATGTCGGTGACCCAGCTTTCTTGCCGGATGTAACCTTCCTCGACCTGGCACAGGACGAAGACCGGATCGCGTCCCTTGGCCCAGATCACCAGCGCCAGCCGATCCCGAATGCTGCGCTGTGTGGAGATCATGGCGTCGCCGGCGTAGCGGACATTCTCCGGCGACGCCGCGATGATGGCATCGAACGGGCTGGCGTCGATTGCCGCCCTGAGTCCCCTCAGGTCTCCAACGGCATCTTCCGATGATTTCATGCGGCCGTTCCTTGCGCGGTCATGGTGGGTGCTTATCGAGCGATGCTGCGCCTCGAACCATCCTGACAACCGCCAGGCGTGGAAGTTTCACACCGAGTGCGCCGAGGACCACGGAAGGCCACGAAGCAGCACCCTGGGGTTTCACGCAGACAGCATCGACAGGTCTTCGTGGCCCTCCGTGCATCCTTCGTGGTTCTCCGTGTGAACGCTTCTTCGGGCCCCGCGTCGCGAGAGAAAGGTTTTCGCGCTCATCGTCATACCGGAACGACAAGCCGGCTCGCCCAAACCACGTTGGTCCTTGGGGTTTGCCACTATCAACCGCTGCCTCACCCCCGGCTGCACGCCGCCCCGCCCAGCACGCAGAAACTCGCGCAATGCGGATGGTTCAGCGCCACCGGCCCGGCCGCCTCGGCCAGCGTGCGGCCCAGTTCGAATTGTTTGTCGTAGGCCAGCAAGGTGCAGGCCAGCACGGCCGGCGCATCGGCGCCGCGCCGCTTCACCACCATCCGTGAGCTGGCGCACATCACGCTGTCCGGGGACTTGCCCAGGATGCCCCAGCACGCCTCGGTGATTTCAGGCACGTCACGCGTGGCGTCCATCTCCGGGAACAGCATCAGGCGCACCGGGTCGAAGGCATCGACCGGCACGTTCAGTTGCGCGAACAACCGGGCGAAACCGGCACGGATCTCCGCCTCCGCCTCGCCGCCGAATCGGCGGCCGGCGACGTCGATGGAAAACCCGTTGCGCGCCAGCCAGACCAGCCCGTCGATCGCCGGCCCCCAGGCGCGCCGGCCGCGCTCGGCTTCATGCACCGCCGGGTCGTAGTGATCGATCGAAACGCGGATGGTCAGCCGCGCACCGTACGCCTCATGCAGCGCCAGCAGAGGCGCCCGCAGCTTGCGCATCGGTTTCATTGCATTGGTCAGCACCAGGGCACGGAAGCCACGCGCCAGCACGGTATCCAACATCCCGATGATATCGGGGTTCATGAACGGCTCGCCGCCGGTGAAGCCGATCAGGCGTGTGGGCAGGTTTTCGCGGGCGATTTCGTCCAAATAGAGGCGCACATCGTCACCGGTCAGATAAACCAGCCGATCGTTGCGTGGGGAAGATTCGATGTAGCAGGTGCGGCAGGTCAGGTTGCACAGCGTGCCGGTGTTGAACCACAGCGTCTCCAACGCCCGCAGGGCCACGTGCGCGCGCCGCTCACCGGCGGCGGTCAGCGCCGGGTCGCGGAATTTGGCGGCGTGGATCGGCGCGGCGTCCATTCAGCTTCCCCGGAACACCGGCCGGCGCTTTTCCAGGAAGGACTGCGTCGCCTCCCGGTAATCCTCGCTGGCGGCCGCCCGCGCCTGCGCCGCAGCGATCTCGGCCAGGCGTTGCGGCACCTCATTGCGGGCGATCGCCTCCAGCACCAGCTTCGAGCCGCGCTGTGACAACGGCGCGCGCTGCGCCAGGTCGCGCGCCAGAGCGATGGCGCCGGGCAACGCACCCTGTTCGCTCATGACATCCACCAGCCCCATTTCGCGGCAGCGGGCGGACGGGAAGATGTTGCCGGAATATAGCACCAGTTTTGCCCTGGGCAGCCCCACCGTGCGCGTCAGCAGTTCGGTATCCAGCACGCTGTAGACGATGCCCCGTTTGGCGGCCGGGATGCCCATCTGCGTGGTGGCATCGCCGACACGCAGGTCGCACGCCAGCGCCAGACCGCAGCCGCCGCCCACGCAATAGCCCTGCGCCGCGGCGATGGTGGGGTGCGGCAGGTCGCGGATCGCCAGCGTCGCGCGGTGCCCGGCCTCATTGTAGGCCTTTGCCGTCGCGGCGTCGGAGCGCATCTCGGGGAACTCCGAAATGTCGGCCCCGGCGGAGAAGTGCCCCTCGGCGCCGGTCAGGATCACCACCCGCACATCGCCGCTGTCGGCGAAGCCGGTGAACACGTCGCCGAGCCCGCGCCACATGGCAAACGAGATGGCGTTTCGCTTGGCCGGCCGGTTCAGCGTGACAACGACGATCCCCGCCGCGTCCCGCTCGACCAGGATGTCATCCGTCGCACCCATCGCCGCTACCTTTGATTAATGCGGCGACCATGCCATCACCCCCGAACGTCGCCAAGCCGCCGGAGACAGGACGGAGACAGGACATGGTCGGATCGCTGGACGCCCTGCGCGTGCTGGACCTCACCAGCAACCTGTCGGGACCTTATTGCTGCATGATGCTGGCCGATCACGGCGCCGACGTGATCAAGATCGAGCAGCCCGGCAAGGGTGATGCGGCGCGCGGCATGCCACCGTTCGTCAACGGCGAGAGCGCGCCTTTCATGATCTGGAACCGCAACAAGCGATCGGTGGTGATGGACCTGAAAGCCGACCGGGAGCGCTTCCTGGCGCTGGCCGACAGCGCTGACATGGTGGTTGAAAATTTCCGCCCCGGGGTGCTCGACCGGCTCGGCATCGGCTGGGACGTGCTGCGCGCGCGCAACCCACCGCTGATCCTGGGCTCGATCTCGGGCTTCGGGCAGACCGGGCCGGATGCGAAGCGCGGCGGCTACGACCTGATCGCCCAGGCCATGTCGGGCCTCATGAGCATCAACGGCCCCGAGGATGGGCCGCCGTTCCGCCTGCCGATCGCCATATCAGACGTGACCGCCGGCATGTTCCTGGGCTTCGGGCTGCTGGCGGCGTTGGAGGCGCGGCATCGCACGGGGAGCGGCCAGCATGTGGAAACCTCATTGCTGGAAGCCGCCATCTCGCTGTGCGTCTATGAGGCGGCGCACTGCTTCGCCACAGACACGCCTCCGCCGCGCATGGGGCAGCAGCATCGCGGCAGTTCACCCTATCAGGTGTTTCAGACGGCAGACGGGTGGATCACCATCGGTGCGTCGCAACAGCACTTCTTCGCGGCGCTGTGCGAAATACTCGGCACGCCGGAACTGCTTGCCGATCCGCGCTTTGCCGGCGTGGCCGAGCGGGTCGCACACAATCGGGACCTGGTCGCTGTGCTGGCGGGAAAGCTGCGCGACGCGCCGTCCGCGCACTGGCTCGCCGCGCTGCAAGCTGCCGGCATTCCGGCCGGACCGGTGCGGCAATTCGACAAGGTGTTCGCCGACCCTCATGTGCTGGCGCGCGGGATGGTGGTCGAGACCGCGCACCCCGTCACCGGACGGTTCCGCACGCTGGGCGTGCCGGTCAAGCTGTCGGAAACACCGGGCTCGGTGCGTCGCCCGCCCCCGCTTCTGGGCGAACACACCGAGAGTTCCTGGTAGCGTGACCGGTCAGCGCGTTACGGTCCCGTTGCTGCCGTTATCGGCGCCGCTGTTTCCGTTATAGGCGCCGCGGTTGCCATTGTCGGTGTTGTTGCCGTTCCAGCCCTGGCCGTTGGCGCCGCTTTGCTGATCGGGCGCCGCCGTCAGGGCGGTGACGGAGTTCGGCGAGATCATCATCACCACTGGATTGCCGTCCCGGTCGCGCGCGTGCACCACGAACGAGCGTGGGGTGATCTGGATGTTAGTGAAGCCGCCCTGGGTCAGGCTCTGGTGGATTCGACGGCTCAGGTCGGCGGTCGAAGTACCTTGGTCGTTCATGCCCTGGTTTTGTGTGCTCCACTGGTCGTTACCGCCCTGCCAAGCGGAGCCGCTGCGCCTCTGGGCGTTTTGCCACGGATTGCTTTGGCTGTAGGTCTGGCCAGTTCCGCCGCTGGAGCTTTGGCCGTTATAGCTTTGGCCGGTCGCTTGGTTGTTGTTCTGACCATTGTAGGATTGCTGGCCGTTGTAGGATTGCTGGCCGTTATTGGATTGCTGGCCGTTGTCGCCGCTGGCGGCAATCGCGGGCAACGCGAAACCCACTGCCATGGCAGCGGTCGCGATCAGAAGTCTGTTCATGCCTGATCTCCCTTGCGCCGATACTGGCGCGAACCGCTAACAGGGGCAGGCGCTCCGGGTTGCACCCGCCGGAGTGGGCCGCCGCTTGCCTCAATGCAGACCCGTGCGACCACTCTTGTGAACCCCCGGGCGAACCATGACCGGTGGTTCGGCGTTCCGGTCACGGTCGGCGCGAGGTCGTGCCGCACGTCGCCCCCGTGTGGGGGCGCAGATCGGAAGAGAAGGAACGCTTCATGGACAAGGATCGCGTTGAAGGCATGGGCAAACAGGTCAAGGGCGCCGTGAAGGACGCTACCGGTAAAGTGACCGGAGACCAGAAAATGCAGTCCGAGGGCAAGGCCGACAAGGCTGAGGGCAAAGTGCAGAACGCCGTCGGCGGCGCCAAGGACGCCGTACGGGAGAACACCTCCCGCTAGAACGCCTCAAGGTAGCAGTGCTGGCGGCCTCTTCCGTGCGCGGGAGAGGTCGCCGGGCCGCGAACTGTCAGTCACCGCGCCGGTTTCGGGTCACCCTCCCGCCCGCTCCAGTACCGGCCCGGAAAGGCCGAGAGCGGTATTGACCAGCGCCAGGTGGCTCAATGCCTGGGGATAATTGCCGCAAAGTCGCTGGGCGCCCACATGGTATTCTTCCGACAACAAGCCGAGGTCGCTCCGGACAGCCAGCACGCGTTCAAGCGTTGCACCGGCTTCGGCATTCCTTCCCTGCATGGACAGGCAATCGGCAAGCCAGCAGGTGCATGGCAAGAAGGCGCCCTCCTTGGGTGATTGGCTGTGCCGGCGCACCAGTCCGTCATTTGTAAGTTCGCGTGCGATGGCTGCAATTGTAGCGGCGATCCGTTGGTCGTCGACCGGCAGAAAGCCGACGGGCGCCATGAGCAGGAGGCCGGCATCCAGGTGGCGACTGCCGTAGTGCTGGACGAAGTGACCTCGCGTGCGGTCATAGCCCTTGGTGCAGACTTCATCGTGGATTTTCGCGCGCACGGCGGCGAGTTGCAGGCGAAGTGCGTGATCGTCTGTTGCGCCGACACCGCGAAGAAACCGGTCCACGCCCACCCAGGCCATGACCTTCGAATAGACGTAATGGTGCGGCTCGCCACGGGATTCCCAAAGACCCTGGCCGGGCTCCGTCCAGGAGCTCTCTAGCCGCTCCACCAAGGCTTGCTCCAGCGCAAACCCCTGCGGCGGACGCGGAATGCCGGCGCGATCCAACAGGTTCATGGCCTCGATCAGCTCGCCGCTGACATCGAGTTGCTGTTGAGCCGCCGCCGCGTTGCCCACGCGAACCGGCCGTGCCCCTGCATAGCCCGGCAGCCAGGGCACTTCCCACTCCGGGACGTGCCGGCCACCATCGACGCGATACATGATCCGCAGCCTGTCAGGGCTGCCGGCGATGGCGCGCAGCATCCAGTCACGCCAAGCGGTCGCTTCCTCTCGGTAGCCGGCGTTCAGGAGCGCGCCCACGGTGAATGTGGCGTCGCGCAACCAGCAATAACGGTAATCCCAGTTGGCGCCGCCGCCTGTGACTTCCGGCAATGACGTGGTCGATGCCGCGATCTGTCCGCCGCTCGGGTGATGGATCAGTGCTTTCAGCGTGAGCAGCGAACGCATGACCGGCTCGCGCCAGCGTGTCGGCTTGTCGAAGCGTCTCGCCCAGGCGGCCCACCAAGCCTCGGTTGCGGCCAGCGCGACATCGGCCTCGGGCGCCGCCGGGAGGCGCTTGTCGGAAGGTCCCCAGGCCAGCGTGAAGACCAGGCGCTGTCCGGCCGACACGGTGAAATCCGCCGTCACCCGGCCGTTGAGCACTCGCACCGGGACGGCGGCGCGGAATGCCACCTGATCGGGACCGACCGTGGCGACGATCGCATCGCCCCGCGCCTCGATCCACGGCAGGACCGAGCCGTAGTCGAAGCGGAGAGCGAGATCCAACCTCAGTGGCACCTGCCCGCGCAGGCCCTCAACGATGCGCAGGATCGCCGGATCCCCATCGCGCAGCGGCATGAAATCGATCAGCCTGACTGCATTGCCGCCGCGGGCGAATTCGGTCTGCAGTACCAGCGTGTCGCCGCGATAATGCCGTTCGCTGCGCCAGCCGTCGAACGCCGGGCCGATACGCCAAGTGCCATGCTGGTCCGTCCCAAGCAGGGCGGCGAAGCAGGCGTCACTGTCGAAGCGCGGCCAGCACAGCCAATCGATCGCACCGTCGCGGCTGACGAGAGCCGCGGTCTCTCCGTCGCCGATCAGCGCATAGTCCTCAAGCGGGCAGGTCATCGCGGGAAGATAACGCCCGCACCATCGCTCGACGCGGCGCTGACGCGGACGTGTCCGCTCAGGCGATCCGGGATCGATCAGCTTCTGGCGAGGCCGCACGACCGGCCGACGACCGGGCACGCCGGTTTGGGCCAGCAGAGCCTCAGGCTGCCGCGGCGGCCTCGATCACCGGGGATTTCATCGCACAATCGCCGCCAGTCTGTTTCGAGCCATTGAACCAGCCCAGCGTGGCGGCGAGCGGCTTCGGCCGGTCGAAATAGAAGCCCTGCACCTCGTCGCAGCCGGCGTCCCGCAATTCGTTGAGTTGCTCGGCGGTCTCCACCCCTTCGGCGGTGGTGCTCATGCCAAGCTGGTGCGCCAGGCCGGCGATGGATGTGACGATCGCCAGGCAATCCGGGCGCGTGCCGATCTCGCGCACGAACGACTGGTCGATCTTGATCTTGTCGAACGGGAAGCTGCGCAGATAGCTCAGGCTGGAATAGCCGGTGCCGAAATCATCCAGCGCGATCCGCACCCCGAGCGCCCGAAGCTGGTGCAGTGTGGAAAGTACTTTTTCGTTGTTCTGCAGTAACGCGGATTCGGTGATCTCGATCTCCAGCCGGTGGGCCGGCAGGCGGGAGAGCTGCAGCGCCCGTTCGATCGCCGGAACAAGGTTCTCGGCGCGGAACTGCATGGGCGAGAGATTGACCGCGATCTTCACGTGCGCCGGCCAGGCGGCGGCATCGGCGCAGGCTTTGCGCAGCACCCACTCGCCGATCGGGTTGATCAGACGAAGGTCCTCGGCGATCGGGATGAACTGGCCCGGCGGGATCATCCCGCGCTCCGGATGGTGCCAGCGCAACAGGGCTTCGAAGCCGCTCACCTGGCCGCGCCGGAGATCGAATTGCGGCTGATAGAACAGCTCAAGCTGGGAACGCGACAGGGCTTCTCGCAGGTCGAGTTCGATCGCCCGCCGGGCCTGGATCTCGGCGTCCATGTCGGCCTCGAAGAAGCGATAGGTGCCGCGACCGTCCGCCTTGGCGCGATAGAGCGCGAGATCGGCGCATTTCAGCAGGATGTCGGCGCTGGCCCCACCCGCCTCGGCGATCGCGATACCGATGCTGACACTGACGATCGCCGGCTGGCCGTCGATTTCGTATGGCTGGCGAAGTTCCTCGACGATCCGTTGGGCCAGCGTTTCGGCCTCGGCCGGCTGCTCGGCGGAGAATTGCAGGATGGCGAATTCGTCGCCGCCGAGCCGGGCCACCAGGTCGCCGTTGCGCACGCACGCCCGCAGTCGCCGCGCCACCGCTTCGAGCAGGGCGTCGCCGGCGGGATGACCGAGGGTGTCGTTCACGTCCTTGAAGAAGTCGAGATCGAGGCACAGCACGCCGAGCGCATCGGACGGCCGGCGGATCTGCTCGAGCGCGGTTTCCATCCGCTCACGGAACAGCAGCCGATTCGGCAGGCCGGTCAGCGCATCGTGGTGCGCCATGAAGCGAATTCGCGCCTCGGCCTGGCGGCGTTCGCTGATATCCTCATAGGTGGCGACCCAGCCGCCGTCGTCCATCGGCTGGTGCGAGACCGAAAGCGCCCGCCCCGCCGCATCTTCCTGGATGAACCGCCACGGGCGGCGGGTGGCGGCCAGCGATTGCTGTTCCAGCCAGATGGTCTCGACGATGCGCCGGTCATAGCGGCCCATCGCGTGGATGCCGCGGAACACGTCCGCCAACGCTTCGCCCGGCTGCACGCTGTCGGCCGACAGGCCGAACAGATCCAGGAAGCGCACGTTGCAAACGATCATGCGCTGCTCGGCGTCGGCCATGCAGAGCGCCTGGGACATGTTGTTGAGCGCCGCATCGAACCGGGCATTGCGGGTACGCAGTTCGAGGTCGCGGGCATGGAGGTCCTTGCCGGTGCGTTGCAACTCGGTGTGGGCCCGCTTGAGCAGTCGGTTATGCCACGACAACATGCCGATCAACCCGAAGCCGCAGGCGATCAGGGTGCCGAGCAGACCGGAAAAGATCCACTGCAGCCGCACCAGCTCTTGGAAGTCGCGGTTGGCGATGTTGCTGCTGAGCACATAGGCGACCGACGAGAGCCGCACCAGCTTGGCGTTGAGCGGCATCAGCACGGCCAGCAGCTTGCCGGCGGTGTCCGGCCGGTCGAGCGCAGCCGAGAGCGACCGTGCCGTCGTGATCCCGGCCGCGAGATCGGCTGCGATCACATTCAGTTGCGGCCGTTGCTCGATGAAATGGCCGACCTCTCCGTTGGTCAGCACCTGGAGCCTGTTTGTTACGATATCCATCCACATGCTGACCGCGTCGTCATCGACCCCGGAATCGGGGATCTTGCTGGCGCCGATCGCCGCTTCCAGCCGCGCCAGCTCGAGCCCGGCCTGACTGGTCAGCCAGGTGATGTTGTAGCGCGCTTCCGAGTCCAGCACCGCCTGACGCTGCGCGATCAGCACCGAGGCATACAGTGCCGCTGCGGCGAGAAAGCCGATCACGCCGACAAACACCAGCTTGAGCCGCAAGCTCGGGATCACCCGCAGGCCCGGTGGAGGTTCCGCGGTCATGGTCAGACGACCTGCATCTCCGCGACCTGCCAGGCGGAGCGGCTGTAATAGGTTTGCCGCTGCAAGTCAGGGTCGCTGTCGAACGGATATACGATGAACAGCGGCCCCTTGTCGCTGATCGGCATGTAAGCGCCGTTGCGCTTGAGCGCGAGCAGCACGCCGAAGCGGCTGAAATCGGCAATCGGGATTTGCGTGGTGTAGTCATTGAGCGCGGTGACCACCACGGTTTTTCCGGTCGCGCCGACGTCCTGCAGGAGTTTCTGCATCAGCACGCCTTCGAACTGGACGGCGGTGTCGTACCAGGGGGTGCGGGTGCGGAACGAGCTCCAACCAAGCGCCTCGATCATCGGTCGGTCGAACACCGCTTTATCGCCGCGGTTGTGTACCGTGATGGCACCGGAGATGGTGAGGATCGGCTTGCCGGTCGGCGGCGGCAGAGGCGGCAGATCGGCCGCGCCAGCGCGCCGCGGCAGCCCAGTCACGGCGGCAATCAGGCCGCCGGCAACGGATCGTCTGGTCAGCAACATAGATACCTCCCCAACAGGAACCTGATCAGGCAGCATCGGCGGGTCAGGTTAACGGAAGATGACGCCTCCTGCGCATTATCGAACCGAATCCCAACCGGACCCGGCCGGCGCCGATCCCCCGACGCTCAGTGATGATCAACATGAGCCCGGCGCTCAGTATCAGGGCGGCGCCGAGCAGCACGCAGCGTCCGGGCACGTCGCCCCAGACGGCGAAGCCGAGCAGGAAGGCCCAGACCAGAGCGGTGTATTCGAGCGGAGCGGTCAGCGATGCCGGCGCCCGGCGCGCTGCTTCGAACAGGCAGAACTGGCCGAACCCGCCGAGCAGGGCGACCTGCAGCAGCAACGCGGCTTCCGCGCCGCTGGGACGGTGCCAGGCGAGCGCCGAGACGATGCCGGTGGCGATGAAGAAGAACGCGTTGTTATAGAGCATCTGCACCAGCGACGGCTCATGCCGGGCGATCACCCGTGTCAGGATGACGCCGACCGCCCACAGTGCAGCGGCCAGCAACACCAGTGCCGCCGCCGGCGACAGCGACAGACCGGCCGGACTGGCCGCCGCGACGGTACCGGCAAAGCCGATGCCGACCGCCGCCCAGCGCGCCCGCCCGACGGTTTCTTTCAACAGCGGCGCTGCCAGCAGCGCGACGATCACCGGCGCGGTGAACCACAGCGTGATGAGCTGCGCCAGCGGCAGGACGCGGGCCGCGGTGAAGTAGCAGAACCAGGCTGCCAAAGTAACGACGCCGCGGCACAGCAGCAGGCCCAGGATCGGGGTTTGCCGCGCCTGAACCAGCAGCCGGCGGCCGGCCGGCCACCAGGCAGCCCGCCATCACGATGGCGCTGCGCACGAACAGCACCTGACAGACCGGCACCGTGACCACCAGCCATTTGACCGTGGCGTCCTGCATCGCGAGCAGCGAATAGGCCAGCAGGGCGAGCAGCATCCCGAGCGTCAGACGCTCCAGCCCGGTCTGGCCAGCCTGGTCTTACTGTGGCGGGCGACGTCGGACACCCCGGTCAGTTGCCTTGCTGAAGCCCGAGACACTCCGCAGGAATTCCTGCTTGAGCGGCTCCTTCGGTGAAATCCCCGTAATAGGCGCTGGTGACCATGCGGCTGCGATGGCTCGCCCGCACGCCGCGATGCGTCTTGCACATGTGGACCGCACTGATGCGTACCGCCACGCCGCGCGGCGCCGTGCGGTCCATGAGGAACTGGCCAATCTGCTTGACCAGTTCCTCCTGGATTTGCAGCCGGGCAGCGAAATGGTGCACCACACGATCGTATTTCGACAGGCCGATGATGCGTCCGTCCACCGCCGGCAGCACCCCGATGAAGGCTTCGCCATAGATCGGCATGAGGTGATGGGCGCAGGTCGATCGGATCTCGATCGGGCCGGTGACAATGAGCTGATCGAACGCCTCCACGTTGGCGAAATCGGTCATTTCCGGAGGATCGCTGAAGCGGCCGTGCATGATTTCTTCGACGAACATGCGCGCCACCCGGCGCGGGCGTATCTCGCGTGTGGTGATCGTTGCGATGATCGATCTGCAACACGTCGAACAGTTCGGCCAGCTTGCTTTCGGCGGAGTTGATCATCACGGCGCGTTCGGCCTGGCTGAGCGCCTGTTCAACGGATTCGTTGGCCCGGCCGGACGGCGGAGCCGGTGGATGCTGATGCTCATGTTGGCTACGCCGCCACGGCCAGGCGGTCGGGCGCAGGAACAGCCTTCGGCGCTGCCGTCGAAGCCGCGGCGTCACCACCACCCGATCCAGCCCGGCAAGCCGGCTGTCCAGGTTCTGCCACAGCCAGCGCGCGACGTTTTCCAGCGACGGCACCGCCAGCCCATCGATCGAATTGAGGTATTTGTGGTCGAGCTGACCGCGCACCTGCTGCGATTGCCGTTTCGACATCATATAAGTTATGCGACCAGCCGAACACCGGATCAGGCTCCCCCTGCAGGTACACCACGACCTTGAACGAGTGGCCATGGAGATCCGAGTATGGCTGAATTTGATGCGCAGCCTCGAACGTGAATTCCTTGAAAGTTTCCACCATCATGACCGAAGCCCCCCAGCCCGGATTTCGTGAATGAATGAAACGGATATTTTATCCCAGAGTCAAGAACAGATCGTAGTTGGAACCGTCGATACATGTTAATGAAATCTGAAATGCTTGCATCTCAGATACTGCGATTATGCTGATCGCCGATCCAGATTTGCTGCCCGAATCGAGCAATCTGGACATTGCCCCGGCCACTCGGGCCAGCCGACCCCTCACCGCCATACAGAGTGTCAACATCTTGGAGCCGCTGCAAGCCCCAAATACCTGATCTTGCGTTCAGACGCGCCGGCGGTTATCCAGATCCTGGCCGGCACGCAACCGATTCGCCGGCATCAACGAATGGACAGCCTGATCATGGACGGCCTTCCCCCTTCCGACGCCCGCCCCTCCGACACCCATCCGGGCAGCTTCGACCTGCTGACCGAAAATCCGGTCTACAAGCCGTTCCGATACCCCTGGGCCTATGAGGCATGGCTCACCCAGCAACGCGTCCACTGGCTGCCCGAAGAAGTGCCGCTGGCCGACGACGTGAAGGACTGGCACCGCAATCTGACCGATCCCGAGCGCAATCTGCTGACGCAAATATTCCGCTTCTTTACGCAGGCCGATGTCGAGGTGAACAACTGCTATATGAAGCACTACAGTCGCGTGTTCAAACCGACCGAAGTGCTGATGATGCTGTCGGCCTTCTCAAATACCGAGACGATTCACATCGCCGCCTACAGCCATCTGCTCGACACCATCGGCATGCCGGAACTCGAATATCAGGCATTCCTCAAATATAAGGAGATGAAGGACAAGTACGATTACATGCAGGGCTTCTCGATGGACAGCCGGCATGACATCGCCAAGACGCTCGCCGCTTTCGGCGCCTTCACCGAAGGCCTGCAACTGTTCGCCTCGTTCGCCATCCTGCTGAACTTCCCGCGCTTCGGGAAAATGAAGGGAATGGGCCAGATCATCTCCTGGTCGGTGCGCGACGAGACGCTGCACTGCGTGTCGGTGATCCGGCTGTTCCGCACCTTCATCCAGGAAAATCCCGAAATCTGGACCGAGCAGTTGAAGCGCGAGATCTACGCCACCTGCGCCACCATCGTCGATCATGAGGACGCGTTCATCGATCTCGCGTTCGAACAGGGCGCGGTCGAGGGCCTGACCGCCCGCGAGGTCAAGGAGTATATCCGCTACATCGCCGACCGCCGGCTGGTGCAGCTTGGGCTGAACCCGATCTATCATCTGGCGCGCAATCCGCTGCCCTGGCTCGACGAAATGCTGAACGCGGTGGAGCACGCCAATTTTTTCGAGAATCGCGCGACCGAGTACAGCAGGGCCTCGACGATCGGCACCTGGGAAGAGGCGTTCGGACCGGTTGCGCCGACCCAGGCGGCGTTGCCGGCCGTGGGCAACGGGTCCGGCTTTCGAGACGAGGCGGCCGGTCAGATTACGTGACCGCATCCGCCGCGGCATCAGGCAAAATCGCGCGAGACTGTCCCGGAACCGGAAATAACGCCTGAATACCCCGGCGATGATGCGCTGGTGATCCAGCGCCGTCGCAAACTAGGATACCGGTGAGGGAAACGAGACGCAGCAAGGTGACGTGTGTGAGCCACGCAGACGAAGAGGTCGCCCGCGACAGCCCGGCCAGCCCTGCCGGGGCGCCCCGCTATAGCCGGCGCCTGTCGGACAAGATCCTCATCGCATTCCACCATGCCTGCGACCAGGGCGACCTGGAAGTGGCCGAACAGCTTTTGCACGTGCTGGAAATGATGCTGACCCGCCGGCCGCTTACCCCGGACGGCACACGCCGGCGAAACATGGAAAGCCTGGTCGCCGCGCACGAGCGGCTTTGGTATCTGCGCCACCCGCAATCAGATTCGATTGAGGGCCGACGCTCCGACCGGCCCCGCTGACTGATCCCACAGAACTCCCTACTGATCCAGCGGGCAGCCAGCGCGCAGGACGGCCTCTGCCTCGGGCGTGAACGCACCGTCGGCTTCATGCAGCGTCAGGCCGGCCAGCAGTCGCGACGTCCCGCGCCACCCCTTCACGCCGCGCATCAGCGCCAGCTTTGCCGGGCGGCCCGCCCGCGGCCACAGCGGCAGCAGTGCCGCCAGCGGGCAGCCGGCCGCATCAGTGCGGTCAGCACCGCGGCAACTCGGCGGCGGGTGCAATCAGGGTCAGTGTGCCCCGGGGGCGCAGCCGCTCGCCCATTGCCCGCGCCCAGGCGGCGAGCAGATACGGGCTGCCCCGCTTGGCGACCTCACGCGCGGGATCCGGCGAGGCCGTCCCGCCGCTCGGTGATACGGCGGATTGGCACAGGCGTGGTCGAAGGTGCCGAGGGTGCCTGCGTTGGCAATATCCGCCGCCACGAACCCCAGCGCCGGCCATCCGTTCGCCGCGGCGTTACGGCGCGCCAACTCGACCAGATCGGGCGAAATTTCCACCCCGAGGCCGGAAATCCCCGGCACGCGGGCGGCCAGACACAGCAACGCAGCGCCGGCGCCGCTGCCGGCCTCGAGCACGCGATCCCCGCTGCGGGCCGGGACCGATGCAGCAAGCAGAACCGGTTCAATCCCGCTGCGGAATCCCCGGCAGGGTTGCGCATACCGCACCCGTCCGCCGAGCAGGCTGCCTTCGGTGGTTTCCACCCATTCAGCGTGCCTGCTGGATGGCCGACAAGATCCAGTGGCCGCCGCGGGCGCGCACGAAGGTCCAAAGCTCGGTCGCGGTGACGTGCTCGGTCGGGCTGCCATCGACGATCCGTCCGGTGCCGTCGCGGGTCACGTCGATCATCGAAAAGCGCATCGCCACCGTGGCGTAATCCCGGCCGTGCTCGCTCCAGGCCTGCGCGAGATCGCCCTGCACCAGGCGCACGTCGGTGACCGTGTTGCGCACGCCGCGGCTTGCCTGGTCGGTGAGTTGTTCGGCGAAATAACTGACCATCTCCGGCGTGCACAGGGCGGTCAGCGCGTTCAGGTCATGACGGCTCCAAGCCGCCTGGACGGCTTGCAGCGTTGCTCGAACTGCTGGTAGTCGCCGGGGCTGATGGCGATCGGCGGTGATCCGCCGCCGCCCATTGGCATCGGCGCGCGGGCCGGGGCGCGGCGCCGTTCATGCCGCGGCCGAACCATGCCCGGCGCCGCCGGCGAAGACCGGGGACGGGCCGCGGAACAGGCGCAACAGCCAGCGCACGATCAGCACGATCAGCAGCATGCGGAACAGGAAGCCGAACAGGCCGAAAAACCCGCCGAAGCCAAAGCCATGGCCGAACAGCATGCTGCCGAGCCCGACGCCGAGCAGACCGCCCAGGAAGCCGGAGCCGAAGCCGCCGAACCCGAACCCTGGCCAGTACCCCGGCGCCGCGTAGCGCGAGCCATAGCTCGGCGACGGCGCGTTCGGCGTCAGGCTGCGCTGCATCGGCTGCGCCGAATAGGGCGCGGTGCGGGTCGCCGGCGGCGCCGAATACGTGAAGCCGCCGCGGCTGCCGAACGAGCCGCCGCCGCCGGCGCGCGCATCGGCGAGCCCCGGCGTGAGCGCCAGCGCCAGGGCGGCGACGGCGGCAAGCAGAACAGGCGTGCGGCGCATCCGAATGCTTCTCTTTCGTGTTGAACGTGCCGCGAATATGGTGCGCCGCCGGCGCCCCTGACAGGGGAGCCACCGGCGCGGGGAGGCGCGGGCTGGGGAGGCGTCAGGCGCCGGCCATCGTCATCCCGTCGACCCGCACGGTCGGGCGCATCCGTGCCGCGGCGGAACACCAGATCATTCGCCGGCGTGAGGTGCGCGAACATCTCGATCAGGTTGCCGGCGATGGTGATCTCCGCCACCGGCTCGGCGATCGCGCCATCGCGGATCATGAAGCCCGCCGCGCCCCGGCTGTAATCGCCGGTCACGCCGTTGACGCCCATGCCGATCAGCTCGGTGACGTACAGACCCGAGCTTGATATCGGCCATCAGCTCCGCCGGCGTGAGCGGGCCAGCGGCGAGGAACAGATTGCTGGGCGACGGTGACGGCGGACCGCCGGTGCCGCGCGCGGCGTGTCCGGTCGAGACCAAGCCAAGCTGGCGGGCCGAGCGGCTGTCGAGCAGCCACGTGGTCAGCACGCCGTCCTCGATCAGCGCGCGCGGCGCGGTTGGCGTGCCCTCGCCGTCGAACGGCGCGCGAGCGCAGGCCGCGCACGCGCCGCGGATCGTCGCGGACGTCGATGCCGGGGGCGAAGATGCGCTGGCCCAGCCTGTCCTTCAGGAACGAGGTGCCGCGGGCGATCGCCGCGCCGTTGATCGCGCCGGCGAGGTGCCCGAGCAGGCTTCCCGCCACCCGCGGATCATAGACGACCGGCAGCTTCGCGGTCTTCGGCCGGCCCGGGTTCAGCCGGGCGACCGCGCGTTCGCCGGCGCTGCGGCCGATCTTTGCCGGGTCGTCCAGGTCCGCCAGGTGGACGGTGGAATGGTAGTCGTAGTCGCGCTGCATCCCGGTCCCGCGTACCGGCCAGCGCGGTGGCCGAGACCGAGTGACTGGTGCGCACCGCGCGGCCGGCAAACCCGGCCGAGGTGACCAGCAGCGCCTCGGTGCGGCCGAAGCCGGCGTCGGCGCCTTCGGAGTTGGTGACGCCGTGGACCGCCAGCGCCGCCTCCTCGGCCGCGGCGGCGCGGGCGGCCAGCGCCGCCGCGTCGGGCTCGGCCGGGTCGTCCAGGTCGAGCGCCACCGGCTCCGGCGGCGCAGCGGTGTCGGCGAGCCCGCTATAGGGATCGTCGGGCACCACGCGCGCCATCGCGACGGCGCGCTCGGCCAGCAGGGCGAAGCCGGCGGGGTCGATCGCGGTGGACGAAACGATCGCCGCTTTCCGGCCGACGAACACGCGCAGCCCGAGATCGCGGCCTTCCGACCGCTCGACATGCTCGGTCTTGCCGAGCCGGCTGTTGCACCGACAGCGAGGTGCCGGCGATCAGCACGGCATCGGCGGCATCGGCCCCGGCGGCGCGGGCGCGGGCGATCAGGTCGTGCAGCAGGTCGAGATAGGTCATGGCATCGCCGGCCTCGCGTATACCGTGTCGCACGTCGTATGGGTAGGGCGGAAAAGCGCAGCGCAGTCCACCGTCCGGAATGGCAGATGCGCTTGCTTTTCCGCCCTACACTTCGCCGGAGCCCGACGACCGCTGAAGCACGCCCAGTCATCACGCCACAGACCTTCCGCGATGTCGGCCAAGCCCCGGCACGCGCTCATTCGGTCCCAGCACCGCCAGCGTCGGCGTCGCGCGGAAATGCCGGCCGCCGCCCGCTGCACGTCGGCGATGGTGACCGCGTTGATCTTCGCCACCGTCTCCTGGATCGGGATCACCCGGCCGAACACCTGAAGCTGGCGCGCAAGCTGCTCGCAGCGGCTGCCGGTGCTTTCCAGCGACATCAGCAGGCTGGCTTTCACCTGCGCCCGGGCGCGCGCCAGCTCGGCCTCGGTCACCTCGCGCTGCACCTTGCGCAGTTCCTCCAGCGTGACCGGCATCAGCTCCTCCGCCTCGCTCTCCCCGGTGCCGGCATAGACGCCGAACAGCCCGCCATCCATGAACGGCGCGCTGAACGAATAGATCGAATAGACCAGCCCGCGCTTCTCCCGCACTTCCTGGAACAGGCGGGACGACATGCCGCCGCCGAGCAGGGTGGAAAGCAGCAGGGTCGGGTAATAGTCCGGGTCCGCGTAGGCGACCGAGGGGAAGCCGAGCACGATATGCACCTGATCCAGGTCGCGCGCTTCGCGGAACTCGCCGCCGTGATAGCGGCCGGCCGAGGCCGCCGGGGCCGGATCGTCGGCGAGGTCGGCGAAATGCGTCTGCACCAGGTCCAGGACCTGATCATGCTGCAGCGCCCCGGCCGCCGGCGATCACCACGTTCGATGCCGCATAATGCCGGCGCATGTAGCCGGTCAGCACGCCGCGCGGCATCTCGCGGATGCCCTCCTCGGTTCCCAGCACCGGCCGGCCGAGCGGCTGGGTCGGGATAGGCGGCCTCCTGGAACCGGTCGAAGATGATGTCATCAGGCGTGTCGTTGGCCTGGCCGATCTCCTGCAGGATCACGCCGCGCTCGCGCTCCAGCTCCTCCGGCTCGAAGGTGGAGTGGGTCAGGATGTCGCCGATGATGTCGGCGGCCAGCGCGGTGTCTTCTTTCAGGACCTTGGCGTAGTAGGCGGTCTGCTCGCGGGCGGTGTAGGCGTTGAGATGGCCGCCGACGGCTTCGATCTCTTCGGCGATCTCGGCGGCCGTGCGGCGTTCGGTACCTTTGAAGGCCATGTGCTCGAGGAAATGCGAGACCCCGTTCTCCGCCTCGGTCTCGTGGCGGGAGCCGGTGGCGACATAGGCGCCGAGCGAGACGGTCTCGACGCGCTCCATCCGTTCGGTCACGACGGTCAGGCCGGAGGGCAGCCGGGTCAGGCGGATGGGTTCGGACACTACGGTCGGTTCCTTTCAGGTCGGATGGAGCCGATATGGGGCGGCTGGCGGATGCGGACGAGGAATTATCGGGGTTTCCTGCACTCCTGGTAAGTGGGCGCGGCCGGCAGGAGGTCCTCGGTCGCGATCCGCACGGATCCGAACCAAGGGTATCCACCAGGGGTGACCGGTGCGCCGTCGGGGCGCACGGCGGGGCGCCGTGTCGTCCGTCTTATGCGTCGGCCAACCCGGCAATGCGACATCGGAAATCAGAACAGCGGGGGTAGCCGTCATCCCGTCGAGATGTTAACCTCGTATGGTCGAGGTGGCGCTACCATTTGCCATACGCGAAGGAAAGGTAAGGTGTCGGAGACAATTGACCTCAAGTTCCTCGGCAAGCTGGTCTCCCGCCTGCAGTCCACGGTGGAAAGCGCGCGCCAGGACTACGGCTCGATTCGGGCCAGCCTGACCTCCATGGACACACGATTTGTCGAATTCAACCTGCGCCTCAGCAGCTTCGAGCTGTCGCAGATGCGGCTTGCCGCGAGCCTTGATGACGCACACACCAAGACCGACCGGCAGGATATCGAGATCGAGCGCCTGAACAACCGACTGACCGAGGTCGCGGAGCGGCAGGAGAGCATGCAAGAGCAGCAGACGGGCATGGACGCCAAGCTGGACCTGGTCCTCGCCCGGCTGGGCGATCGTTAACCGGAGCCCCCCGCATTGCGGCCGGCGAACGCCCGTATCCGTGCCTTCACCGCCTCGACATCATTCGGGACCACCACGTAGCGTTCCTTGCGTTCGAACAACCCGGCAAGTCGCGCCGGCACCGGCGGCCGCACGCCGATTGCACGCTCGATCGCCTCGGGGAACTTCGCCGGATGCGCCGTCGCCATCGCCACCATCGGCACGCCATGCCCCGCCGGCAGCGCTCGCGCTGCCGCCAGCCCGATCGCGCTGTGCGGGTCGGCCACATAGCCGCACGCCTGATACAGTCGGAGGATTTCGGCCTCGGTGCCCGCATCGTCGAGGCGGAACCCGTGCAGGACGGTGCGCGCCCGATGCCAGGCGGCGTCCGGCACCGCCATCCGTCCGGTCTGCCGGAAGCCCTGCATCGCCGCCGCAGTCTCCTCTGCATTGCGGTCCAGCAGCTCGAACAGCAGCCGCTCGAAATTGGAGCTGACCTGGATGTCCATGCTGGGCGACAGGCTCGGTTCCACCGCGCGAACCGACATGTCGTTGGCATCGAGAAACCGCGCCACGATGTCGTTGCGATTGGAAGCAGCCAGCAGCCGCGCCACCGGCAGGCCGATCCGTCGCGCCGCCCAGGCCGCAAGCACATTGCCGAAATTGCCGGTCGGCACGCTGAACGCCACCTCGCGGTCCGGCGCGCCGAGCGCCAGCGCAGCCGCCACGTAATACGGCACCTGTGCTGCCACCCGCGCCCAGTTGATCGAGTTCACCGCCGACAGCCGCACCTCGCGGCGGAATGGCGCATCGGCGAACAACGCCTTCACCAGGTCCTGGCAGTCGTCGAAAGTGCCCTCGATCGCGATATTGGCGACGTTTGCCGCCGCCACCGTGGTCATCTGCCGCCGCTGCACCTCACTGGTGCGGCCGTGCGGATGCAGAATGACGATCTCGGCGCGGTCGCGCCCGGCAAACGCCTCGATCGCCGCGGAGCCGGTGTCGCCCGAGGTGGCGCCGACGATGGTCACCCGCTCCCCGCGTGTCGCCAGCACGTGGTCGAACAGCCGCCCGAGCACCTGCATCGCCATGTCCTTGAAGGCGAGCGTGGGGCCGTGGAACAGTTCCTGGACGAACAGCGCCGTGTCGAGCTGGATCAGCGGGACGATCGCCGGATGGTGGAAGGCGGCGTAGGCGTCACGGCAGATCGTTGCGAGCGTATCGGACGCGATCGCGTCGCCGACGAAGGGCTGCATCACGCGCGCGGCCAGTGCCGGATACGGCAGTCCGCGCAGCGCACGCCAATCGGAGGCGGCGAAATGCGGCCAGGATCTCGGGCACATACAGCCCGCCATCGTCGGCCAGTCCCGCCAGCAACACGCCGGCGAAGTCACGAACTGGGGCCTGCCCGCGGGTCGAGACGTATTGCATGTCCTGAAAATACCGCGGAAACGGGTGTCGCGCGAGCGGTCAGTGGCCGCTCAGAATTCTTTGCGTGCGGTGAAGTGCAGCCCGCAGCCGCCGCTGGTGATGTCGCCGTCGATGGTACGCCCTTCGCGATGGCCGGCCAGCGTCACGTCGGCCCCCTGACCGCGCACGGTTCCGTCCGGGTCGATGGCCGCCGTCACATAAAGCTGCTGGTTCCAGCGATACTCGAACTGGCGGTCCTGCACATAAAGCGTGATCAGGCCGGGATGCGGGCAGTCCCGGCGCTGTGCGAGGAACCGCGTGCTGGTGCCGCGATACATGCCGTCCGCGGCGACCGGTGCGGATACCGGTGCGGCCACCGCAGCCTGGGGCGACGGCGTTGCCTGATGCGGCGGCGTGACGCATCCGCCAAGCGTGGCGCTGAGGCTCAGTACGGCAACCGGGCGCAGGATGAGCATGAAAATCCTCTGTGGACATGAAGCTATCGGGCAACATGAAGCTATCGGGCCACCCTCATGCCGGGCCGGGGCCGATTCGGCAACGCTCAGTTGGCGGGGCAGCCGCCCGGCTTCAGCTTGCGCGCAACAGCCGCGGGAAACCGCGCGAGTCGGTCGGGCGGCCGGATCGGCCGGCGAACCAGTTCACCGCCGCAATTAGGGCAGCGCCCCGCCAGCACCCCGTCGGTGCAGGCGGCGCAGAAGGTGCATTCGAAACTGCAGATGCGTGCCGCGGTGCTGTCCGGCGGCAGGTCGCGGTCGCAGCATTCGCAATTCGGCCGAAGCTCGAGCATATGTCCGTTCCTCCCCGGATGGTCGTCAATCCGGACCAGTGAGCAGCCGCCAGGCCTGTTGCGCCAAGCCGTCGCCGCCGAATGGATTGACGATCCGGACACCGTTCAGCTTGTCCCCATCCGCCATATCCTCCGTCAGCACGAACGAGCATCCGGCTTCCGCGGAGGTCGCAGCAAGCAGCGCATTCCAATAGGACGCCCGGCCCGAAGCGACGGCGGCCAGCGCCGATTGCACGGCTCCGGCCGAGGCAGCCGCACACGGAAACAGCTTCATCCAGTCGCCAGCCTGAGCCGCGGCCTCCTGCGCTGGTACAAGCCGCTTGCGGGTCACCGCCGCGTAGAACTCCGAGACAGCCTGCAAGGTCAGCCAGCAATCGCGCAGTACCGCGAGCGCGATGATTTCCGCTGCAATGATATGCCGCGGGCCGGCCGCGCTATCCAGGCTATAGACCAGGATGTTGGTATCGAGGGTGAACCGCTCAGCGCTCGTGCAGCGTCGCCCGGTCAAGCGGGCCAGCGCCGATCGTCCAGCCGGCTGCCATTCGTGCCCGGGTCCGGGCCAGCGCCGCCTGTTGCTCAGGTGACGGATGCGACGGGCGAAGGTCTGGTTGGCTTCCCGCAAAGTCATAGTCTTGCTCATTTGATGAATGTAGCACGACATGCAGAGCCACGAAGATCGGGAATTGTGCTCGATGGCGCACCGATCAAAAGATGGCCAGCGGCACTGCATCCGGCCGCCAATCGACGAGCCTCCGAGGCGCTTCGTGCACCTTCGTGGCCCTCCGTGTGTAACTTTTTTGAGGAACGGCGGGCGTAATGGGTCGCCGGCGCATCAAACGCCGGATTTGTCGAGGGAAGCAGTCTATCAGCTCAGATACCGCGCCGTCAGATGGGCCTCGAAATCCTTCGGATCGAGCGGCTTGCCGGTCGCCGCGCGCAGCAGCCCGTTGAAGTCGAGCAGGCTGCCGCGCTCATGCACGTTCTCCCGCAGCCAGCCGAGCAGCGGCGCCAGATCCCCCCGTCCCAGCGCGTGCTCCAGTCTTGGCACCGCCACGCCGCGCTGCCGCCATCAACTGCGCGGCCGCCATCGCCCCCAGCGTGTAGCTTGGGAAATACCCGAATGCGCCGTCGTACCAATGGATGTCCTGCAGGCAGCCGCGCGCGTCATCCGGCGGCATCAGCCCGAGCAGATCGCGGAACCCCTCGTTCCACGCGCCCGGCAGGTCGGCCACGGCAAGATCGCCTGAAACCAGCGCCTGTTCCAGGCGAAACCGCAGGATCACATGGGCCGGGTAGGTCATTTCATCAGCATCGACCCGGATGAAGCCGCGCCCGACGCGGCGCCACAGCAAGGCCAGGTTCTCCGCCTGGTACGGCGCCGGATCGCCGCCGAACGCGGCATGCAGCTCCGGGCCCAGCCAGGACAGAAACGCATCCGACCGGCAGGCCTGCATTTCGACGATCAGCGACTGGCTCTCATGCGCGGCCATGCCTGCCGCCTCACCGACCGGCTGGCGCGCGTAGGCGACCGGCAGCCCCCGCTCGTACAGCGCGTGTCCGGTTTCATGCACCACGGCCAGCACTGCCTGGGTGAAGTCCGCCTCGTCGTAGCGGGTGGTGATCCGCACGTCGCTCGGTGTGCCGCCGGAGAACGGGTGCGCCGAACGGTCGAGGCGTGCGTGCGTGAAATCCAGTCCGATGCGCTCCGCCAGCCGGCGGCACAACGCCTCCTGCACCGCAACCGGAAATGGCCCGGCGGGCGGGGCCGGCGTCGGACGGCGCGCCTGGCGCGCCTCGGCCTCCGGCAACGCGCGCTGCAGGAACGTCGCATAATCGGCAAACACCGGAATGACATCGGCGGTTCGCAGGCCGCGCTGGAACCCGTCCATCAGCGCATCATACGGCGACAGCCCCAACGCGCCGGCGAGTGCCACCGCCGCTTCCCTGGTCAGCTTCACGACCTGTTCCAGATACGGGCGCACCAGGGCGAAATCCGACTGCCGGCGCGCCTCACGCCAGACCTTCTCGCAGGCGGAATTGGCGCGCGCCTGTGCTTCCACCAGCGATGCCGGCAGGGCGGTGGCGCGGATGTGCATCTGGCGCATCAGGCGCAGATTGGCGGTCCGCCACGGGTCGCGGTCCTGCCCGGTCCCATCGCGTTCCGCGAGATCGGCAGCTTCCGCGAGATCGGCGCCGAGCTCCGCCCGGGTCTGCAACCCATGCGCCAGCCCGGCGAGGACCGCGAGCTGGTCCCCCCGCGCCGCCCCACCGCCCGGCGGCATCATGGCGGCGGCATCCCAACCGAGCACGGCGGCGGCTTCGTTGATCGTGGCGATCCGGGCAAACCGGGCGGTCAGGCGGTCATAGGCGGTCATTCTTTCAGCACCTCGCGCGACCAGGTCACGAACACCACCACGAGCGCGCCCGCCAGCCCATACCAGGTGAGCGCGTATTCCAGATGGTTGTTGGGCGGCCGCGGCAGATGCTGCGCCGGAACCGGAAACCGCCCCGGCACCGCCCGGCCCCAGCGCGACCAGCGTGAACGGCGCCACGTGCGGCAGACCGAGCGCGGCGCCGATCGCCGCCGGGTCGAGCGCATAGAACCGCCGGCGCGCCGTATCGCTGTTCGGCGTGAACAGGCCCGGCGGTTCCGGCGCCCGCACATAGCCTTCCACGGCGGCCGGGCCGCTCGGCCAGTCGATCGGAGCGTTCGGCGCGGTGGGCACCCAGCCACGATCGACCAGCACGGGGTCGGCGCCCGGCCGCTCCAGCGGGACGATCAGTTCCGCGCCAAGTTGCGGGCCAGCCGGCGTGTCTTCGACCTCCGCGCCGTAGAATGCCGCGAGGTCTTTGCGGAATCGGCCGGTGACGCCCAGTTTGGCGAACGGCGCCGGATGGCTGGTCAGCGGCGCCGGGGCCGCAGCCTCGGCGGCGGCAATCCGATCCAGCAGAGCTTCCTTCCAGGCCAGCCGCTTCACCTGCCAAGTGCCAAGCGCGAGCAGCAGCAGCAACATGACCCCTGTCATGACAGCCGGCCACAGCAGCCGCAACAGTCGGGCGGGCGATCGGGGGACCGTGCCGGCGCCGCCGCTCACAGCCCCATCTCGGATGCGCGGTTACGGTATTGCAGCGTCATCAGCGCGGCGTTGACCGGGCGCATCGGCAGGATCGCGGCCGGAATGGTGACCCGGGGCCACAGGATGGGCGGCGACAGGATGGCGTGTACCCAAAGCGGCGGGTTGAACCGGCCCTCCACCCAGAAGGCGAGGCCGACCACGATGGGGCCCAGCAACAGGATCACCCCGACCATCGCGCCGTCGTCGGCATCGTGGCCGCTGAAGCTGAGATCGCAGACCGGACACCGTTCGGGCACACTCAGCACGCCGTCGAACAGCGGCCCCTCGCGGCAGCGCGGGCATCGGCACAACAGCGCCGCCCGCTGCATCGCAACTGCTGGATCAGGGGCCGGCGACGACAGCGCTGGCGCCCCACCAATAGACGCAGGTGAACAGGAACAGCCATACCACATCGACGAAGTGCCAGTACCAAGCTGCCGCCTCGAAGCCGAAATGCCGTTGCGGCGTAAACTGCCCGGCTCGCGCGCGGAACCAGCAGACAAGCAGGAACGAGGTACCGACGATGACATGGAATCCGTGGAACCCGGTCGCCAGGAAGAACACCGACGGATACACTCCACCGCCCACGAATTTGAATGGCGAGTGGGTGTATTCCCACAACTGGATGCAGGTGAACGCCACCCCGAGCAGCACGGTCAGCCCGAGCCCCGTCATCATGCCCTTGCGGTCATTCTCGATCAGGCAGTGATGCGCCCAGGTGATCGTGGTGCCCGACAGCAGCAGCACCATCGTCATCAGCAGGGCGAAATGGTACGGGTCGGGCGAGTGGATGTTCGGCGGCGGCCAGACCGGATTGGCCAGCCCGGAGATGTTGTCGGGGAACAGCGCGAAATTGAAGAATGACCAGAAGAACGCGACGAAGAACATCACCTCGCTGCTGATGAAGAACAGCATCCCGTAGCGCAGCCCCAGCCGCACCACCGGCGTGTGCAGGCCGGGCGTGCGGCTTTCGCGCACCACGTCGCGCCACCAGAAAAACATCACGGTGAACACGATCAGCGCGCCGATGGTCAGCACGATGTAGTCGCCGTAATGCGCGGCGAAGATGATGCCGAGCACGACCAGCAGGCCGCCCAGCGCGCCGATGATCGGCCATGGGCTGGGATCGACCAGGTGATACGGCTGCTTCAGGCCGGAGCTTTGGTATTCGGTAACGCCGTGCGCGTGCTCGCTCATGTGCCTGGCGGGTGCCCTTGGGAGTGAACCGAGGAGGCCGCCCCGGCACGGTGTCGCGGCGCATCATCCTCAAATCACCGGGTTGTTCAAGGGGCGGGAGCAAGCTGGCGCTGCTCCGTGCTCAGGTCGCCATCACCACGTCGATTGCGTGTGGTGCATCGGTCACCGCGAGCGGCGCGTCACCCGCAGGGTCGCCGTCGGACTGCGCCGGAATGGCAGCATTGCCGATGAACTCGATCCGGGCGGCCCGCACGTTGCGCAGGCCAGGTGCCCGGGACAGCAGATCGAGCGGCAGCGCCATGCCGTACATCAGGGCCGCGGCGGGACCGCGGCGATCGAACAGCACCACCGAGAAGCCGGGCTCACCGCATCGTGCCTCAGGCGCCAGCAGGTATCTCCCGCCAAAGAGCCGCCCCTTGGTGACGATGACGCTCCCCGCCTCGGTCTCGGCGCCATCGAGGCGTACACGGATCGGGCCGAATTCATAGCGCGCCAGCTCGCGCACGGTCTGCATCACGTAAGCGCCACGGCCGCACACACGCTTCAGCCGGAGCGGCAGGCGATGCACCACCTGCGCGTCGAAACCGACACCGAGCATTTGCATGAACAAACGGGGGCACGCCGCCCCTCCCGGTGCGACGCCGTGCGCTACTCCGGGCCAGATCGGACGGGTCCGGCCGAAGGCGAGGGCGGCCGCGATCGCGTGCGGCGCAAACGACAAATCGAGTTCGTGGGCCAGCACGTTGGCGGTTCCAAGCGGGATGATGCCGAGCCGCGCCGCGGTCCCCATCAGGCCGTTCGCCACATCGGCGATCGTCCCGTCGCCACCGGCGGCGACCACCATGTCGGCACCGCCGGACACCGCGGCACGTGCCATGACCTCGGCATCTCCGGCGCGGTTGGTTTTCATGATTTCGAGGCGGATGCCGTTCGCCAGCAGCAGATCGACCACGCGCCAAAGAAGCTGCGCCCGCCGGCGCCCGGCGATCGGGTTGAACACGATTACCAAGTCCGGCACCCGGTCGGGCAGGTGCGAATCGGAGCGGTGCGCGGGGACAAGTCTTCCTTTTGCCGCCGCCCAGGGGTCAGTCCGATGTCGCGTTGGTGACGATGCGATGACATTCACCGTTTCACGCGATATTTCATTGCTCACGCAAGCTTCACTATCGCGACTCGCGCAACACAAGTATTCCGTGCTGCCGCAATGACGATCGCGAATGCAACCGGCTTGCGGCCCGGCCAGCGACCAGAGTATCGGAGCATTTTCATCTCCGACACACATCTCGGGACGCGGGGTGCCGCAGCGACTTTCTGGCTCATTTCCTCCGCCGGACGACCTGTCACCAGCTTTATTTGGTGGGTGACATTATCGATGGCTGGCGGTTGCGGAAATCCTGGTACTGGGACGAGCACCACGATGACGTGCTGCGCCAGATCCTTCGTCTGGCACGCGCCGGCACCGAGGTGACTTATATCCCCGGCAACCACGACGAGATGTTTCGCGCCTGGCTGCCGATGAGCCTGGAGATCTGCGGCATCAGGCTGCGCCCCGAAGCGGTTCATGTCACCGCGGCAGGCAAGCGCCTGCTGGTGATGCACGGCGATGAGTTCGACAGCGTGGTGCGATACGCCAAATTCCTCGCCCTGCTCGGCGAATCCGCATACACCACCGCGCTGCTGCTCAATCGCTGGTTCAACGCGATCCGGCGTCGGCTCGGCTATCCCTACTGGTCGCTGTCGTCGTGGCTGAAGCGGCAGGTCAAGGAGGCGGTGAAGGCGATCGACCGCTTCGAATGCGCGGTCGCCTCCGAGGCACGGCGCCGCGGCTTCGACGGCGTGATCTGCGGCCATATCCACCATGCCGAGATCCGCGACCTGGGCGGTGTGCTCTACATCAACGACGGCGACTGGGTGGAAAGCTGCACCGCGCTGGTCGAACACCATGACGGACGGCTGGAACTGATCGACTGGGCGGCGCTCAACCGGCTGTCGTTTTTCGCGCCGCGCGGGCTGTCGCAAGCTGCCTGATTCGCTCCCCCCGCTCCCGCTCGAACATTGCGGCGTCATGCTGCCCCCGGCACCATCGCACCGGATCCTGATCGTCACCGATGCGTGGCTGCCGCAGGTGAACGGAGTCGTGCGCACGCTCACCACCGTGGCCGGCGAGTTGCGGGCGATGGGTCACGTGGTCGAAGTCATCGGCCCCGACCGGTTTCGCACCATCCCCTGCCCGACCTATCCGGACATTTCGCTGGCGCTGCTGCCGCGCCGCCGGCTGGCCCGCCTGATCCTGGCGTTCCGTCCCGACGCGCTGCACATTGCCACCGAGGGGCCGCTCGGGCAGGCGGCGCGAAGCTGGGCGCGACGCACCGGGTTTTCCTTCACCACCGCGTTCCACACTCGGTTCGCCGAGTATATTCAGGCGCGAACCGGCCTTCCGCTGCGTCCCGTCTATGCCTGGATGCGTCGCTTCCATGGCGCCGGGTGCGGCACCATGGTGGCGACGCAAAGCCTGCGGGACGAGCTGACGATTCGCGGGTTCCGCAACATCCTGGCGTGGTCGCGCGGCGTCGATCTGGAGCTGTTTTCGCCGGACCCGCGTGAGGACTGGGGCCTGCCCAGGCCGGTGTTCCTGTATGTCGGCAGGATCGCGGTCGAGAAGAATATCGGCGCTTTCCTGGGTCTCGATCTGCCTGGGTCCAAGGTCGTTGTCGGCGACGGCCCGCAGCTCGCGTCGCTGCGCCGCGACTACCGGGACGTGCTGTTCACTGGCCCGCGGTATGGCGCGGCGTTGTCGCAGGCCTATGCCGGCGCAGACGTGTTCGTCTTCCCGAGCCTGACCGATACGTTCGGGCTTGTTCTGCTGGAGGCGCTGGCCTGCGGCACGCCGGTGGCGGCGTTTCCGGTGACCGGTCCGCGGGACGTGCTGGCGGCGGCAACCGGGAAGATCGGGGCGGTGCGGCCGAACCTGCGGGACGCCGCGCTGGAGGCGCTTGACGCCGATCAGCGCGGCCCCGAGCAATACATTTGGCGTGCGTGCGCCGAGCGGTTTCTGTCGTATCTGGTGCCGATCGCCGAATAGCAATTCTCGAATCAACCGTAGGGCGTGTGTGGACGGCCCTTTCGGTGCAAGGGGCTGGGGAGAGATTTTTTCTGACCTGGTGCGATTGCGGTCGTGTGTCCGGCCTGTTTGGTGCGGCACTCGGCCGCTGGCCCAGATGGGTTCCGCGATCCACTCCCAAACGGAACAGCGGCCTTGATGGCCACCACCCTACGCGGGTTCTGTGGATCGTCGGATCGACCGATCAGCATCTCTTCCTGTCAGCCCTGCACCGGCGGCACCAACCAGCGGGTCAGGTGGTCGCCGGGGGGCACAATCCCGGCCGGCGATACGCCTCGCCGCGCGTCATCATGGCCCACACGATGCGGGCCATCTTGTTGGCCAGCGCGACCGCCGCGAGCTTGCGCGGCCGCCTCGCCAGCAAAGCCAAAAGCCACGCGGAGGTTTTGCCCGGCCTGGCGTGTCGGATCACCGCGGTTGCCCCCAGCACCAACAATTGGCGCAACCGTTCGTCGCCGGCGCGGCTGATGCCACCCAGACGCGTCTTGCCGCCGGTGGAGTGTTCCCGCGGCGTTAACCCCAGCCAGGCCGCGAAGTGCCGCCCGGATTGGAACTGGGTGAAATCCACTCGCAGCACCAGGCTTAAGGCACTGATCGGCCCGATACCCGGAACCTCCGCCAGCATCTTGCTTGTCGGCGTCGCCTTGTGTTGTGCGGCAAGCCTGGCGTCGATCTCGGCCAACCGCGCCTCGAGCCGGTCGATCTCCCGCCCGAGCAGCGCCAGGGCCTCTGCCGCCGGACCTGGCAGCGACCTGTCGCTGGCGGCATCGGCGCGCAATTGCGCGAAACCTTTGTCGCCAACCGGCGCGACCAGGCCGAATTCGGCGGCATGGCCACGCACCGCGTTGACCAGTTGTGTGCGCTGAACGATCAGCAGCTCGCGCACCGTCAGCAGCATCGCCTGCGCCTGCTGCCCGGCCGATTTTACCGCGACCTGGCGCATCCCTGGCCGCGCCGCAGCCTCGCTGATCGCTTCGGCGTCATTGCGATCGTTCTTGCCACGCTTGACCAACGGCTTGACGTATTGCGGCGGGATCAGCCGCACGCCATGGCCGAGCGCCTGCAGTGTGCGGCCCCAATGGTGCGAGCCGCCGCAGGCTTCCAGGGCTACCTCGGTCGGTGGCAGGGCTTCGAAAAACCCAACGACCTCCTGGCGGCGCAGGGTCCGCCGCAGAACCGGACGGCCCTCTGCATCAACCCCGTGCAGCGTAAACACAGACTTGGACGTGTCGATGGCAATGCGCTTAATCTCGGTCATGGACGGCTCCGGTTCAGGTTTCGACAGCCGAACCTTGGCACAAGATGCCGCGGGGCCGTCCACCCCAACGGAAAAGCGCAGCGCATTCCGCCACCGGTTCGGCGGAATGCGCTGCGCTTTTCCGCCCTACACAGAGGCGCTCAGCAAATCAGCCTTGGCGGCGCTGAGCAGCGCCTCAGCCAGCGCGTTGTCATCCGACAGGCGCGCCAGCAGCACGGCGCCGACCATGCAGGACAATGCCGCCATGGCGCCGTCCGGCCCTTCATCCGGACGGCACCGATCAAGCGCGCCCAGCATCCGGCGGATCGAGTCGGTGATGCCGGCGCGGGCTTCCGGCCGGCGGGCGACCTCCGGACCCAGCGCCGGCAGCACGCAGCCGGTCTCCACCGCGCCGATGTGCGCCGGATCGAGATACGCGCCGACGATCTTCGCCAGCGCAGCGGCGTGGTCCGGGTCCTGGCTGACCCGCTCCCACCGCGCCGCCGAGCGGGCCAGCGCCTCGGCCGCGGCTTGCGACACCAGCGCCTCCTTGGAGGCGAAATGCGCGTAGAAGCCGCCATGCGTCAGCCCGGCGGCGTGCATCACGGCATCGACGCCCACCGCGTCGATGCCGTGCTGGCGGAACAGCGCTCCGGCTGCATCGAGGATGCGTTGCCGTGTCTCGGTCTTTCGCTGGCTTGCTTCGCGCATCTGCTGATCCTGTAACGCATGACGTCCGTCGTCTTCCGGCTTGACTAACATATGACGATCGTCATGGTAAGGGGCGAAGCGAGGAATCCGCCAATGGGTCCGCAGTATGCCGCGCGCCTGGTCGCCGGCCGGGTGCACTATGCCTGGGTGATCGTGACGGTCATGTTCGTGGTGATCGTGGCCTCGGTCGGCGTGCGCGCCGCGCCGAGCGTGCTGATCCTGCCGTTGCAGCGCGATTTCGGCTGGTCGGTGGCGACGATCTCAGGCGCGGTGTCGTTGAACATCGCGCTGTTCGGGCTGGTCGGGCCGTTCGCCGCGGCGCTGCTGCGGACCATCGGGCTGAAGCGCACGCTGCTGGCTTCCATGGCGCTGCTGGTGCTGGGGGCGGGATCGAGCGCGTTCATCACCAACATCTGGCAGCTTTACCTGACCTGGGGCGTGCTGGTCGGCATCGGGTCGGGTGCCGGGATGGTGGGACTGGCGGCGGCCGTGGCGAACCGCTGGTTCACCGAGCGGCGTGGGCTGGTGGTGGGGCTGCTGACCGCCGGGAACGCCAGCGGACAACTGATCTTCCTGCCGTTCCTGGCCAGCCTGACGCAGTCGCTCGGCTGGCGCAGCGTGCCCTGGGTGGTGGCGCTGGTCATCCTGCTGCTGATGCCGCGTGGTGATGCTGCTGCTGGCGGAGGAACCGGCTTCGATCGGGCTGGCGCCGTACGGGGGCAAGGCCGAAGCCGCCGTCGCGCCGGTCGCCGGCAACCCGTTCCGGATTGCGTTCGAGGGGCTGGGCCGCGGCGTCCGCTCGACGGATTTCTGGCTGCTGTCGAGCAGTTTCGCGGTGTGCGGATTCTCCACCTACGGATTGGTGGCGACGCACCTGATCCCCTATTGCGCGGATCACGGCATCGCCCCGGTGCAGGCCGCGAGCCTGCTGGCGGCGATGGGCGTGTTCGACCTGATCGGCACCACGGCCTCCGGCTGGCTGACCGACCGCTGCAACCCGCGGGTGCTGCTGTTCTGGTATTACGGGCTGCGCGGGCTGTCGTTGCTGCTGCTGCCGTTCAGCGGGTTCGACCTGATCAGCCTGACGATCTTCGCGGCGTTCTACGGTCTGGATTGGGTGGCGACGGTGCCGCCGACGGTGGCGCTGACCACGCAGGTGTTCGGCAAGCGCGACGCGCCCGTCATGGTGTCCTGGATCGTCGCCGCGCACCAGTTGGGCGGCGCCGTCGCCGCCATCGGGGCCGGCGAGGTGCGCAGCCTCAGCGGCAGTTACACGCTGGCGTTCGTCGGCAGCGGTTTCGCCTGTATCATTGCGTCGATGCTGGTGTTGCGGATCGCCCGCCAGCCGGCGCTGGCGGTGGAGGCGGCATGATCGATCCAGGTCTTTATCTCGGCTTCGTGCTGGCGACGGCGGTCCTGATCCTGATCCCGGGGCCGAACGCGGCGCTGATTGTTGCCAACAGCGTCGGTCGGGGCACGCGTTACGGGTTGCTGACGGTCGCCGGTACCAGTTCGGCGGTCGTGGTGCAGTTGGGGCTGACGGCGCTGGGGCTGACGGCGGTGCTGGGCGCGCTGGCGGTGTGGTTCGAGTGGATCCGCTGGATCGGGGTGGCGTATCTGCTGTTCCTCGGGATCCGGCAGTGGCGGGCGCCGCCGATCGATCTGACCCGCGCGGCGCCGCAGCCGCGGTCGGTGCGGGCGATCGCGCTGCGCGGCTTCCTGGTCGGCCTGACCAATCCGAAGACGCTGCTGTTCTACGGGGCGTTCTTCCCGCAGTTCCTCGATCCCTTGCGGCCGATCGGACCGCAGGTGGGGCTGCTGTGCGCGACGT
This sequence comes from uncultured Pseudomonadota bacterium, assembly GCA_963764525.1. GTDB lineage: Bacteria > Pseudomonadota > Alphaproteobacteria > Acetobacterales > Acetobacteraceae > DATDIC01. The sequence goes on from CAVXTC010000010.1 coordinate 174,977, forward strand.
TCCTGGTGATTGCGGTGGTGCTGGACAGCGGATGGGCTGTGGCGGCCGGGCGCGCGCGGCGGCTGCTGGCGGCCCGTCCGCGGCTGCGCAACCGGTTGTCGGGCGGTTGCCTGATCGCCGCCGGCGCCGGGCTGGCGCTGGCGCACCGAAAATAAGGAGCGGGCGTGAGCCGGTTTCGGCCAGAACTAGCCGCCGCCTGATCAGTTCATTCTCGCCGCGCATGCGACCCAGGCGGCGCGACAGGCGGGTTGAGATATCGATGCTTATTAGCAACGAATATTCGCCCGGGCTTGGCCCAGCATCAACCTTACATCAACCTTAAAGGAGTGCAACGGCTCGAGCGGCTGGAATAACCACTCCGGCCACACGGCCGACAGAGCGCCCCCGTTGAGAAGGCCGATACTGCAGGACGCGCGCCACGGCGCGGCCATACAGGCGTGCTTGTTTCCACGGGACCAGGGCGCTACCCAGCCCGGGCGGCGCACAGGAACCCACCATGACGAACCCGATTCGCCCGGTGATGCTGGTGATCCTCGATGGCTTCGGCTGGCGCGAGGAAGCCGCCGACAACGCTGTGCGGCTCGCCCGCAAACCCAATTTCGATCGCCTGTGGGCAACCTGTCCGCACGCCTTCCTGGATACCTCCGGCCACGATGTGGGCCTGCCGGACGGTCAGATGGGCAACTCCGAGGTCGGGCACCAGAACATCGGCGCCGGTCGCGTGGTGATGCAGGAGCTGCCGCGAATCGGCCGGGCGATCGCGGACGGTTCGATCGCCCGCACGCCGGCGGTGATGCACCTGATCGATAAACTGAAAGCCTCCGGCGGCGCGTGCCATCTGCTGGGCCTCGTCTCGCCAGGCGGCGTGCATTCGCATCAGGACCATGCGGCGGCGCTGGCGAAATTGCTGCACGCGGCCGACATCAAGACGATCGTGCACGCCTTCACCGATGGCCGCGACACGCCCCCGCAATCCGGCCGAGACGATTTGGCGCGGCTGGCCGCCGCGCTGCCCGAAAATGTGCCGATCGCCACCGTCTCCGGCCGCTATTACGCCATGGACCGCGACAAGCGCTGGGACCGGGTGGGCAAGGCCTATGCCGCTCTGGCGGAAGGACAGGGCGCGCGTTTCGCGACCCCGCAAGCCGCTCATGGACGACGCCTACGCGCACGATGTTTTCGACGAGTTCGTCGTCCCCGCGGTAATCGGTGATTACAAGGGCATGCAGGACGGCGACGGATTGCTGTGCTTCAACTTCCGCGCCGACCGCGTGCGCGAAATCCTCGCCGCACTGCTCGATCCAGGTTTCGACGGGTTCCCCCGCAAGCGTCCGCATCGGCTTCGCCGCTGCCGTCGGCATGACACAGGTACAGCACCGAACTGGACGCGTTTCTGGGAACCATCTTCCCGCCCGAGCATTTGAAGAACCTGCTGGGCGAGGTGGTGGCCAACGCCGGACGCCGCCAGCTCCGCGCCGCGGAGACCGAGAAATACGCCCACGTCACCTACTTCCTGAACGGCGGGCGGGAGACGCCGTTTGCCGGCGAGGACCGCATCCTGGTGCCGTCCCCGAAGGTCGCCACCTACGACAAGCAGCCGGAAATGTCGGCTCCGGAGCTGACCGACAAAGTGGTCGCCGCGATCGGGTCGGGAAAATACGACCTGATCGTACTGAACTACGCGAACCCGGACATGGTGGGGCACACCGGTAGCCTTCCGGCCGCGATCAAGGCGGTGGAGGCGGTCGATGCCGGTCTCGGCCGCATCGCCGAGGCGATCGCCGAGCGGCACGGTGCGCTGCTGATCACGGCCGATCATGGCAATTGCGAGCTGATGCGGGATCCGGCGACCGGCGGGCCGCACACTTCGCACACCACCAATCCGGTCCCGGTGCTGCTGACAGGCGGGCCGGCGACTGCGCTGCATGACGGACGGCTGGCCGACATCGCCCCGACGCTGCTGGCGCTGATGGGGCTGCCGCAGCCGTCCGAGATGACCGGCGCCTCGCTGCTGGATGCTTAGCTGCTCGCGGACCGCGCAGTGGGCAGGGCGGAAAAGCGCAGCGCATTCCGCCGAACCGGTGGCGGAATGCGCTGCGCTTTTCCGCCCTACGCAGCCAACGCAGCCGGCACGGTTCTGCTGATCCTGTTTTCGCTTGCGGCGACGGCGGCGCAGGCGCCCTCGCAATCCGCCGGTGAAGCCCGTCAGCGGCTCGAGCAGGCCAAGCGTGATCGGGCCGCGGCATTGACCACGCAGCAGAGCGCCGCTTCGCTTGCCGCGGCGCAGGCAGCGGAAGCCGCGCGGCTGGCCGGGCAGCGCGCCGCGGCGGTCGCCAGGCTGCGCCAGGCCGAGCAGCAAGCCGCCGAGGCGGCATCGCACATGCAGGCGCTGGCCGCCGCCCGCCGCGGTGCCGACGAGCGGCTGGCAGCCGATGCCCGCAGGCTGGCGCCGTTGCTGCCGGTGATCGAGCGCCTGTCGTTGTTTCCGGCGGAAACCGTGCTGGCGGTGCCGTTATCGCCCAACTCCGCGGTGCGCGGCCTTCTGGTGGTGCGCAGCATCGCCCGCGAGGTCGCCCATGAGGCCGCCTCCCTGCGTCGGGAACAGGCTGATCTGGCCGCCGCCAGCGCGGCGTTGGCCGCGGCGGCGCCTGCCATGGAAGCGGCGCAGGCCGCTCAGGCGGCGGCCGCGGCGGAACTCGACCGGCAGTTCGCCACCGCCAACGACAGTCGCCGTGCCGCCGAGGACGAATCCGCGGCCGCCGGACGCCGCGCGGAGGAACTGGCCGCGCAGGCCGCCAGCCTGCGTGCGCTGCTCGACCAATTGGCCCAGGCCCAAAAAGATCAGGCCCAAAAGGCTGAGGCCCGCCAAGCTCCGAAGGTCCGGCGCCACGAGGCGGCGTTCGTTCCGGCCCGGCCGGACTCGGTTGCCTCGGCCGGACCGCACGGACGGCTTGAGCATGGGCCACTGCTGCTGCCCGTCGCCGGCCGCGTAACGCGTGGCTGGGGGGTGCCGACCGAGGCCGGACCGACGGTCGGCATATCCTATCGCGCCGCTCCGGCCGCTCGGGTCGTGGCCCCGTGCGGCGGGACGGTGATGTTCGCGGCGCCGTTCCGCAGCTATGGCAACCTGCTGATCCTCAATTGCGGCGGCGGCTTCACCACCGTGCTGGCCGGCTTTGGGCACCTGGATGTCACGCCTGATCAGGCGGTCCGGCGCGGCGCCCCGGTTGGCAGCCTTCCCGGCAGCGCCGATACCGGCGCAAACCTCGGTGCAAACCTGTATGTCGAGCTGCGCCGTGACGGTGAGCCGGTGGATCCGGGGCCATGGTTCAAAGCCGGCCGCTGAGTGAGTTTGCCGGCCGGTTGAGCAACACGTAAGAATTCAGGTACCTGGACTGCCGGCTTCGGAAGCCGGATAGAAGATGACCGCTTCACCAAATCAGGCGCACCGGTCAACTCGTCGTGAGCAATCAGGCGGGTGCGCGAGAGGAAAGATCGCATGGATTTCCGTCCCCGGCGCACTGGCCTGTTGCTCGGCGCCACCTTCCTGGCCGGCATCGCGGCATTTCCCGCGGCCCATTGGCTGGCCCCGCAGCTTGGCATCCAGTCCGCCCTGGCGCAGGGAACCGACAGCACGGCAGACCGCGCCGACACGTATCGCTGGCTGACGCTGTTCGGCGACGTGTTCGAGCGGGTGCGCGCCGAATACGTGGAGCCGGTGCCCGACAAGAAGCTGGTCGAGCAGGCGCTGAACGGGATGCTTGCCGGGCTCGATCCGCATTCGGCCTACATGGACGCCTCGCAGTTCCGCGACATGCAGGTGCAGACGCAGGGCAAGTTCGGCGGCCTCGGGATCGAGGTCACCGAGGATCAGGGTCTGATCCGGGTGATCAGCCCGATCGACGACACGCCGGCCTCGCACGCAGGCATCAAGGCCGGCGACCTGATCACCGCGCTGGACGGCAAGACGGTCGAAGGGCTGGCGCTCAGCAAGGCGGTCGATGAGATGCGCGGCGATCCCGGCTCCAAGATCACGCTGACGATCAAGCGCCAGGGCGTCGATACCCCGATCCAGGTCGTGCTGGAGCGGCAGGTCATCCACATCCAGGTGGTCAAGGACCGGATAGAGCCGCACGATATCGGCTATATCCGGCTGTCCCAGTTCACCGAAAACGCTGATGCCGGCATTCGCGATGCGATCGCCCAGCTGAAGAAAGACGGCGGCGGCAAGCTGCGGGCGTTGGTGCTGGACCTGCGCAACAACCCGGGCGGGCTGCTCGATCAGGCGGTGGCGGTGGCCGGGGATTTCGTCAACCGGGGCGAGATCGTGTCCACCCGCGGCCGGCACGCCGATGATTCGCAGCGCTGGGACGCCAAGGGCGACGACCTGATCCCCGGCGTGCCGATGGTGGTGCTGATCAACAACGGCTCGGCGTCGTCCAGCGAGATCGTCTCCGGCGCGTTGCAGGACCATCACCGCGCGGTGCTGCTGGGTGAGCGCAGCTTCGGCAAAGGCTCGGTGCAGACGGTGATCCCGCTGCCCGGCGGCGGGGCGATGCGGCTGACCACGGCGCGCTACTACACGCCGTCCGGCCGGTCGATCCAGGACCTCGGGATTGCGCCCGACGTGCCGGTCGCCGAGACGACGGACAAGGTGGAGCATTTCGGCCCGGCGCATGAATGGGACCTGAACAACACGATCACCAACACGGGCGGCACCAAGGAAGGCCCGCCGCCGCGCACCGACCTTCCGGTCATCGCCGCGTCGATCCCGGGCAAGCCTCCGGCCGACTACCCGAAATTCGACCCCACGAAGCCGGACCAGGCGGACTTCCAGCTCCAGGAAGGGCTGGTAGTGGCCAACGCGATGGCCGAGCAGCACCGCTCCGCCTCGAACGACTGACCGCACGCCGCCGTTGAAGCGGCCGCGACCCGGGCAGGAGCCTGCGACGCCGATGATGGCGCCGTCGGACGAGCCTGACCGTCCAGTGTTGCGCGTCGGAGGATCGGGTTGGCGGGCGCTCGGCCTGTTCTGGGTCTGTGTGCTGCTGATCCTGGGCGGGGGCGCGGCGATACTGCAGAAGCTGGGGCCTCCGGCGCCTTCGGCGGGCCGGACGGTGCCTTTGGCGGTGGCGGCGTCATCCGCCCAGGATATTGTTCCGTCAGGAACTGTTCAGTCCGAAACCGTGCCGTTGGCAACCGTTCCATTGGCGACCGCCCCGTCGGCCGTCAAGCCGGCCGCGCAGATTCCGGTACCGCAATTCCGGTCCCACAGATTCCGGTACCGGCGATAAAGCTCGCGGCTTCCCCCACCGTTGTCCCGGGTCCGCACCCGGGACGCGATACCCCGGGACCGGTGACCGATCCGGAACCAGCCTTGCAGGAGACGGCGCCCGATTTGCCGGGCCGCACCCTGCCGCGGATCGCCGAGGACGGGCGGATGCCGATGCAACTTTATGCATCCGGCTTCGACCAGACCAGCCGCCGCCCCCGTGTCGGGCTGCTGCTTGCCGGAATCGGGCTGAATGCGGCGCTGAGCGAGCAGGCGATCCGCGACTTGCCGGGCGGCGTCACGCTGGCCGTTTCCCCTTACGCGGAAGACCCGGAGCGGCTGCTGACCGAAGCGCGGATGGCCGAGCACGAATACCTGCTGTCGATCCCGATGGAGCCCGAGAGCTTCCCGCTGAACGATCCGGGAGATCATGCCCTGACCACCCGCGCCACGCCGGAGCAGAACCGCCAGCAGCTTGTCTGGGCGCTGTCGCGCTTTGCCGGCTATGTCGGGGCGACCGGGGCACTCGGGCTGACGCGGGGGGAGCGCTTCGCGGCGGTGGCGGATGATTTCGACCCGGTGCTGGCGACGCTGGCGCGGCGCGGGCTGCTGTATGTCGATCCGCGGCCGCGGCAGGGGAACCGGGAGCTGCGGTTGCCGCTGGTCTGGAGCCGGCAGGTGGACCTGGTGATCGACGAGCCGGACGACGCGGCCTCGATCGAGGCGAAACTGGCGGCGCTCGACCGGATTGCCCAGGACAAGGGCAGCGCGCTGGGCCTCGCCGGTGCGGTGCGGCCGGTGACGATCGAGCGCATCGCCGCCTGGGCGAACGAGCTGGCAGCCAACGGGCTGGCCCTGGCGCCGGTGAGCGCATTGGTGCAGGGGCCGCCTGCAAACACCGCGAAGACGGCGCAGTGACCGAACTGCCGTACCGGCCGAATGTCGGTGCGGTGCTGTTCAATCGCGATGGGCTGGTGCTCGTTGCCCGTCGAGCCGGGTTCCCCAATGCCGAGGGCCCGGCCGGCGGCTGGCAGCTTCCCCAGGGCGGGATTGATGCGGACGAGGATCCGCGCCGTGCGGTGCTGCGGGAGCTTGCCGAGGAGATCGGCACGCGATCGCGCGGAGATCATCGGCGAGCATCCGGAGTGGCTGAGCTACGATCTGCCGGCGGAGCTGCGGCGTGGCTGGCGGGGCCAGCGGCAGCGCTGGTTCGCCCTGCGCTTTACCGGCGAAGATGCGGATATCCGGTTGGACGCCGACCCGCACCCGGAATTCGACGCTTGGCGCTGGGTGGAACTGAACGAGCTGCCGGGCCTGGCGGTCCCGTTCAAGCGGCCGATCTACGAGGTTCTGGCGCGGTCGTTCGCGCGGTTCGCAGCGTGAACGGAAGTGGTGGATTGCCGGCTTCAGTCGGTGCTCCGCAGGTCACCCCCCAGGCGGTTGGCATCATAAGTTAGCGCCTGGGCATCGTTAGCTAGAGAGCAAGGCTCAGGGGCGGCTGGTATCACACCAGGTTTCCATTGATATAGTCGAAATTGATATCATCCCCCAGTCCAGGGCATTGCGGCGGGTGCACGAAGCCGTCCGCATCCATCGGGTCGGTGCGGGCGTTCAGGTATGGCGGGACCTCGTCATAATCCAGGAATGGGTGCAGCAATCCGCGTTCGTACCAGCGCCCGTTCTTCTGGACCGCGCACAACGTCAGGTTTCCGGCCCCGCCGCCGTGCACCTCGCAATCCATGCCGAAGCATTCCGCGAGATGGATGATCTTCAGGCTGGGCCCGATGCCGCCCACGTCGTGTACGCCGGTGCGCGTGATGTCGCAAGCGCCGGCCTTGATCCATTCGGCGCGCGTGTGGAACTTGCCCTCCATGCTTTCCGGCCCGATCACCGGGATGTCGAGATTGGCGGCGAGCCAGGCATAGGAGCTCATCGACGCTTCGTTCATCGGTTCTTCGTACCAATAGAAACCAAGCCTCTGCAACTCGCGCCCAAGCCACAGCGCGTCGCTGCGGGAATACCCGTGATAGGCATCGAGCATCAGCGGGACGTCCGGCCCCACCGCCTCGCGCACCGCCGCGCAGGCCTTCACATCCATTTTCGGGTCGGGTGCGAAGGACACCGGCTTCATCCAGGTGTGCAGCTTGATCGCCTTGTAGCCGCGGCCGAGCAACCATTCGGCGTAATGCGCGTAATCGTCCGGGGTCGCCAGACCGCCCTTCATCTCATCGCCGCACATGGTGCTGCCATAGGCGGGCACCTTGTCGCGGCAGGCGCCGATCAGTTTGTAAACAGGCAGCCCCAGCTTGCGGCCGGCGAGGTCCCACAACGCCAACTCCACTATCGCAAGCGTGCGGTCGCTGAGTTGACCGGTGCTGCCGCGCTGCCAGTGCGCGAGGTCCTGCCAGATGCGCTCGCGATCGAACGGATCCTGGCCGAGGACGACAGGACGGACGAAACCATCGATCAAATGAGGACGAACGACTTCGACCGGTGCCAGGCAGTGACCCTGGCTGCCGTCATCGGCGGTGATGCTCAGCAGCGCCTGGCGCGCTTCGTGCGCATCGCCGGGATGGGTGTGGCCGTCGCTGTCGCGCACCTGACGAGAGGTGTAGCGGAACACACGTGTCTTGACATCGACGATTTTCATACGCTGCCTGCCGGGTTGTCGACTTGCCATCATGATACGATGCTGAGCGGCGGCAAGTCCCGCATCATCAGGAGACCAGTTCATGGATCGCAGCTCGGTCGATTGGAAAGGCTACTGGGCCGCCGCGCCGACACCGTTCGCCCGCGGTGGCGCCCTCGACGAGCCGGCCTTGCGGGAGCTGCTGCGGCTCTATCTTCGCCAGGGCATTCACGGCGTGCTGGTCAACGGCAGTACCGGCGAATGGTTCTCGCAATCCGAGGCGGAGCGGCGCCGCGTGGCCGAGATCGCCGTGGAAGAACTGAAGGACCGCATTCCGGTGGTAATCGGCTGCACCACGTTCACCGCAATGACCACGATCGAGCTCGCGCGCCACGCGAGGGAGATCGGTGCCGACGGCATCCTTTCCACCGCCCCGCCCTATGCGTGCCCCACACCGCGTGAGATCATTGCATTCTTTACCACTATCTCCGAAGCTGTGGACCTGCCGTTGATGGTCTATAACTGGGCGCGCGGCGTGAGCGTCGAGATCACCTGGGAAACGGCTGTGCAGCTCGCCCGGATCGAACATGTCGTGGCGATCAAGGACAGCACGGCCAATCTTCCGCAGGCGATTGCCACGCTCGAGAAGGTGCGGGATCAGGTGCGCGTGTTCGGCGGCTTCATCAACCGCCCTGGTCTGGCGTTGCTGCGCGGACTGGGCGGCGACGGCAGTATCGACGGCGGCGCGCTGGGCGCGCGCTTCGCCGTGGCGTTCTATGAGGCGTTCTGGCGCGGTGATTACGATGCCGCGGCGCAGGCGGCTGATGGTTATGTCGCGCTGATGCGCCAGTTGATCCGACCGGACTGGAGCGGCGTGTTCGGCTCGCCGCCGGCGCAGATCAAGGCTGCAATGAACCTGCTCGGGCAGCCCGGCGGCTGGCCGCGACCGCCGCTGCTGCCGATTGAGGATGCGCGGGATCTCGATGCGCTACGGGGCGTTCTGGCCTCAGCCGAATTGCTGGCGCAGCGGACGAGCGGCCAGCCCGAACTTCAAACTATGCCAGCCCCGAACATGCCAACAACATTCAACGGAGAGTTCGCGGAGAAATCGTTTCGGTGAACTTTGTGCCCTCGGTGAACTCTGGGTCAAAAAACGTGGCGCCATATGCAGGCAGCACCCGTGGTGCGGATAACATTCTGGTCTGATCTGCTGCCGCACTCCGTCAAGATGCGTCGCTTCACGGGCTAATCGGCACCGATGCGATCCCGGCGGAATTCGTGAGAAATGCCGGCTATGGCCGCCGGGCGCGCAGCGCCGCCGCCAGGGTGCCGTCATCCAGCACGTCCAGCGCGCCGCCGATCGGCACGCCCTGGCCGACCTTGGTGACTGTCACGCCGAGCGGCCTCAGCCGGTCGGTCAGCCAGTGCGCCGTGGTGGCGCCATCGACAGTGGCGGCCAGCGCCAGGATGATCTCGGTCACGCCGCCCTCGGCGACGCGGGTCAACAGCGGCGCCAACCGCAAATCCTCGGGACCCGTCCCACCGAGCGCGGACAGCGTGCCGCCGAGCACGTGATACAGCCCCTGGTGCACCCCGGCGCGTTCCAGCGCCCAGAGATCGCCCACCGATTCAACGACGCAGATCACCGCGCGGTCGCGATCCGGATCGGCGCAGATCACGCAGGGATCGCGGCTGTCGAGATTGCCGCATAGCGAACAATGCTGCACAGCATCCGCGGCTTCGGTCAGCGCAGCGGCGAGCGGCAACATGCGGGTTTCCGGCTGCTGCAATAGTTTCAGGGCGGCCCGGCGCGCGCTGCGCGGACCGAAGCCGGGCAGCTTCGATAACAGGGAGATCAGTCGTTCGACTTCCGGGCCGCCCATGGAAAATCAGGGTAGGATGATCGCGGGCATGACGACGACAGAGGCGGTCCCGTCGCGGGTTGATATCGCTTGCTTCACGGTATCAGAACGGCAGTTTCATCCCAGGCGGCAACTGCATTCCGGCGGTGACCTTCTGCATCTCGGTCGCGGCATTCGCCTCCACCTTGCGCTTGGCGTCGGTGTGGGCGGCAACGATCAAATCCTCCAGCATCTCCATCTCCGCCGGGTCAGCCAGCTTGGGGTCGATCTTCAACCGCTTCATCTCGCCCTTGCCGTTCAGCGTCACCGTCACCAGCCCGGCGCCGGACACCCCCTCCGATTCCATCGCCTCCAGCTTCGCCTGCATGTCCTGCATGCGCTCCTGCATCTGCTGCGCCTGCTTCATCAGGCCGGAGAGGTTCTTCATTCTTCGTACTCCTCAAGGACGGCTTCGTCCGTAACCTCGACCTCAGCCGGCATGAGCGCCGGTGCTCCGGCCTGCGCCGGCAGGCCGTAGGCGTCAATCGCCGCGTCGTGTACCGCGTCGATCCGGGCGCCGGGGAACGCCTCCAGGATGGCGCGCACCAGCGGATGATCGGCGGCGTCCGCGCGCCTGACCGGCATCGGCCGCGTTGCCCTGCTCGGCCAGGCTTGGCTCGCCGGGCTCGGTGGACAGCGCGATGGTCCAGCGGCTTGCGGTGGCGTCCTGCAACAGGGCGGCCAGCCGCGACGCCAGGTCACGCGGCGCCTCCGGCCGCGGCCGCAATTCGATCACCGGCGGCGCGAAACGAACCAGGTGCACGGAATGCACGAGGTGCGCGTGCAGCAGCGCTTCCCGCCGTTCAGCGGCCAGCGCGATCACGTCGCGGAAGCTCGCCAGCAGCGGGCCGGCGGGCACGGCAGCCGGTATTGCGGCTTGCAGGACGCCCCCGCCAACCGCGAGCGCCCCGCCGCCGGCCGGGGCTGCCAACCTGGGGCGAGGGGCCGGCAGCCCGGGCGGGGCACCGCCTGAGGCCAGCCGCCGCACGAGGTCGCCGGGAGTCGGCAGCTCGGCGGCATGGCAGAGGCGGATCAGCACCATCTCGGCCGCGGCACGGCGATCGGGCGCGGCCTCCACCTCCCCCACGCCCTTCAGCAGCATCTGCCAGGCACGGGCCAGCGCCGGCACGGAGAGCTGGTCCGCCAGAGCGGCGCCGCGGGTGCGCTCGGTCTCCGGCAGTTCGGCGCTGTCGCGCAGGCCGGGGATCGATTTCAACCGTGCCAGCGTGTGGACCAGCTCCAGCAGGTCGGCGAGCATGGTGCCGAGGTCGGCGCCGCGCTCATGCGCCTGCTCGGTGATCGCCAGCGCAGTATCCGGCTTGCCCGACAACACCGCTTCCAGCAGGTCGAACACCGCCGCGCGGTCCGCCAACCCCAGCATGTCGGCAACCTGGGCTGCGGTGATTGGTCCCTCGGCCTGGGCGATCGCCTGGTCGAGCAGCGACAGCCCGTCGCGCACCGAGCCGTCGGCGGCGCGGGCGATCAACTCCAGCGCGGCCGGTTCGGCGCACCGTTCCCTCGGCCCCGGCGATGCGGGCGAACAGCGCCGTGAGCTCGCTCATCCGCACGCGGCGGAGGTCGAAGCGCTGGCAGCGCGACAGCACGGTGATCGGCACCTTGCGCAACTCGGTGGTGGCGAACACGAACTTCACGTGCGGCGGCGGTTCTTCCAGCGTCTTCAGCAGCGCGTTGAAGGCGTTGCGCGACAGCATGTGGACTTCGTCGATCACGAACACCTTGGTGCGCGCCTGCATCGGGCGGAAGCGCGTCGCCTCGATGATCTCGCGCACGTCATCGACGCCGGTGCGGCTGGCGGCGTCCATCTCGATCACGTCGGGATGCCGGTCGGCCAGTATCGCCGTGCAGTTCGGGCAGACGCCGCAGGGCTCGGCGGTCGGGCCGCCTGATCCGTCCGGGCCGGTGCAGTTCAGCGCGCGGGCGATGATCCGCGCGGTGGTGGTCTTGCCGACGCCGCGCACCCCGGTGAGCATGAACGCGTGCGCCACGCGGCCGGTGGCGAAGGCGTTGCGCAGGGTGCGCACCATGGCGTCCTGGCCGATCAGGTCGTCGAAGCTGGCTGGCCGGTATTTGCGGGCCAGCACGCGGTACGCCGCGGTTTGCACGGGGGTAGCGGTATCGCCGGCCGGCGGCGTTGGCGGGGAGTCGTCCTGGAACAGGCCGGACATGCGGGGCTCCAGCCGCCGCGGCGGCCTGCGGTAGGACGGGTTTCGGGTGGGAGGCCGGACAGCAACCCGAGCGGAAACTCGTTGCGGCTGCTTCCTTCCGGACCTGACCGGGTTGGCGAGGCGCCCGTCCGCCGCCGACCTCCCGGGGGTTCATATCATGCCAGCCGGGGGGAGGGGCAAGGTGGGCGCGCTGCCACCTTCGTCGCCCGAGCGGAAAAGCACCGGGGGGAAAAGGCCGGCGACGGCAGCCGGTTAGTCTTCGACGAGCGATTTCAGACGCGCCAGCGCATCATCCCACTGCCTGGATATGTGGTCGAGATAGTGCCGCGCGTTGTCGATCGGCTTCGGCTCGAGTTCGAACAGGTTTTCGCGGCCGGCGCGAATGCTGCGCACCACGCCGGCATTCTCCAGCACGCGAAGGTGCTTCGTCACCGCTTGCCGCGACAACCTGGTGCCGGCGGTCAGGCGGGCAATGGATTGCGGCGTTCCGGTGCTGAGTTCTGGCAAGCACCGACAGACGGGTCGGATCGCCGAGCGCCGCGAACACCGCCGCCCGGGCTGCCGATCCGCTATGACGCATGCGTGAGGTGGCGGGCGATGTTTTCCATCTGTGCGCTCCAGCCGCCTTCGTTCATGCGAAAAGCTTCGAGACGGCGCCGGTCCGGAAGCTTGTCGAAACCCAACTCGACGACGCGCAGCCTCGTCCCGGTCGGGGTCTTCTCCAGCGTGAACTCGACAAGGGTTGGTGGTTCCTCGGAGTAATCCTGGCTGGGATCGACCGCGGATGGATGCCAGGTGAATGAGAAATACCGCTCCGGTTCCATTTTCTGAACCACAGCCTCCCATCGCAAATGCTCATAGCCGGGGTGGGTGATCTGGCCGTGCGAAACCTGTCCGGGCACGAAGGGCGCGTCCAATCGAACACGGAACCAAGCGCCGAATTCATGGTGGTCGGTCAGCGCGCGCCAGACGCGGGAAAGCGGCGCCCTGAGTTCGATGGATTTCTCGATGCGGTCGGTCATGCGCAACCCCCTGGTTGCGCATCCAGATAAGGCAGCCTGATGCTATGCGCAACCCTTTGGTTGCCGTCTTCAGATGGCACCCGGAGCGCGACGAGGCTCGTCAGGTGTTTACTCGCGGCATGGTCGTGGCGAACACTACGTCCGTCATTCCCGCGAAAGCGTCGCGAAAGCGGGAATCCATCTTCCGCGCCGCTGCGGTCATTCGCGCATCGGGAGCTGTGGCTCCCGCTTTCGCGGGAATGACGGACAATCGGGAATCACGGACAATTCGGAATGACGGAAGATTTGGAATAACCGGCAGAGCGCCACCATCGTAGCCGATTGCCTGTTTGGGCGGGGCAGGCTGCCGCTATTTCTGCCCATCCACCGCCCGCCACGCCCGGCCTTCCTCCTGCAGCAGCCGGAACGCGGCATCCGGGCCGTCCTGCCCGGCCGCGTAATTCGGGAAGTCTGGCGGCGGACTGGCTGGCCACGAATCCAGCACAGGCTGCACCACGCGCCATGTCTCTTCGACCATGTCGGCGCGGTTGAATAGCGTCTGGTCGCCTAGCATGCAGTCGTAGATCAGCGTTTCATAGCCGACGTTCGGTTCCCGCGGGAACCAGTCGCCATATTTGAACTCCATGCGCACTGCCGCGAGGTCCACCACCGGTCCAGGCCGTTTCACATCGAACTGCAAGGAGATGCCCTCTTGCGGCTGGATGTAGATCACCAGCCAGTTCGGTGCCAACGTATCGACATGGGTGTCCTCGAACGGTGCGGACGGCGCCGGCTTGAAGCGGATGGCGATCTCCGTGTAGCGGTGCGACATGCGCTTGCCGGTACGCAGATAGAACGGCACGCCGGCCCAGCGCCAGTTGTCGATCGCCAGCCGCACCGCGATGAACGTCTCGGTGGAGGAATTCGGGTCCACATTGGGTTCAGCCCGATAGCCGGGAACGCTGTGACCGAGCGCGCTGCCTGCCCCGTACTGGCCGCGCACCGCATCGTCCGGGCGCATCGAGCGGATGGCGGCGAACAGGTCGGCCTTGCGGCTGCGCACAGACCGCGCATCGAACCCGGCCGGCGGCTCCATCGCCACCATGCCCAAAAGCTGGAACACGTGGTTTGGCAGCATGTCGCGCAGCGCGCCGGCGTGTTCATAGAACCGGCCGCGGCCTTCCACGCCCACCGTTTCCGCCACCGTGATCTGCACGTGGTCGATGCGGTCGCGGTTCCAGATCGGCTCGAAGATGCCGTTGGCGAACCGGAAGGCCATGATGTTCTGGACCGTTTCCTTGCCGAGGAAATGATCGATCCGATAGATCTGTTCTTCCTGCAGCGCGCGCCGGATCTGGCGGTTCAGCTCGCACGCCGATTCCAGGTCGTGGCCGAACGGCTTCTCGATCACCACGCGGCGCCAGTGCTCGGCGTCGCCGGCATGGGCTTCATCGTGCGCCAGGCCGGCGCGGCCGAGCTGCTGGACCACCGGGCCGAAGAAGCGGTCGGCGACCGCCAGGTAGAACAGGCAGTTGCCGCCGGTGCCCTGTTTCTGCGCGAGCTCGTCCAGATGCGATTTCAGGCGCTGATACAGGGCGGCATCGTTCAGGTCGCCCTGCACGTAGCTCATTGCATCGGCCAGCCGCTTCCAGACCGCTTCGTCGATGTGGTCGATGCGGCTTTCACTCGCCGGATTGCCGACGAAGCTTTGCAGCATTTTGTGCAGGCTGGTGGCCCAGCCCTGTGCGGTGTCCTTCGCGAGATCGACGCCGACGATGGCGAAATGTTCCGGGATCAGCCCGGTCGTCGCAAGATTATACAGCGCCGGGACCAGCAGCCGCTTGGTCAGGTCGCCGCCGGCGCCGAAGATCACCATCGCGCACGGGCCGGGCGGCTTGGCCTGCCGCCGCGGCGGGGCGTTCACGACTTCGGCGGATTGTGCCGGGGGGGATTTCGCCTGGGGGGATTGGGTCATGGCGCAGCTTACCGATTGCCGCCGCCGTGCACAGGCCCCCGGCCAGGGATCGCGGCCACGGAACGCAGGCAGCGAAAGCCGTGCTTCTGGACCGGCGGCGTTGATTTCATCCGGCGGTCATCATAGCCTCTGACGATGACTGCTCCGCTTGCTTCACCGGAGCCGCCGGCGTGAGCGATCTGTTCGCCCCTCCGGGTGGCTGGCGCGTGCGCATCCTCGATCTCTCGGGCGGCGCACAGGACAATGTCGTCGAGGAGATCGACGGCTTCGCAACCTTGATGCAGGCGAACGCGTTCGCCCGCCGCTACGTGCGCGATTCCGTCGAACTCTGCCGTGCCCCTGGCATGTCCACGAAGGAATTGCTGGAAGCCTGGTTCGCCTACGGTGAAGATGCCGACGTGCCGGGCGCCGGGGAGGCAGGGTGGCGCAGCGCCAATGAACTCGGCGACTTTGCCGACCATCAGGCGGGCCCCGAGGAGCGGGACTGGCGGGCGCTCGACCCTCGCCGGATCGATGAAGATGACGAGACCGATCCGCGCCCCGCCGGCGATGACGATCCCGACGAATGACGCCACGCCTGCGCATCGCGCTCAGCCCGGGCGGGCTGTTGCATCTCGGCATCGCGCGGCTTGCGCTGGCCAACTTCCTGTTGGCCCGGCGACATGGCGGGCGGCTAATCCTGCGGTTCGACGACACCGACCGTGAGCGCGCCAGATCGGACCTGATCGAGGCCATCGCGCACGACCTTCGCTGGCTCGGCATTCAGTGGGACGACTCGTTTCGTCAGTCGGAGCGGCTCGATCGTTACACGGCGGCGGCGGAGCGGTTGAAAATCTCCGGCCGGCTGTATCCGTGCTTCGAAAGCGAGGACGAGCTGCGCGCCAAGCGTGAGCACCGGCTGAAGCGCGGGCTGGCGCCAATCTACGATCGCGGCATGCTGAAACTGACACCGGCGCAGCGTGCGGCGGCCGAAGCGAACGGCAAACGGCCGCATTGGCGCTTTCGTCTGTCCGGTGAGACGGTGACCTGGACCGACCTGGTTCTCGGTCCGCGCCACGTAAAGCTGCCGTCGCTCTCCGATCCCGTGCTGATCCGCGCTGACGGCATCCCGCTGAATGGCCTGACATCCGCGGTGGACGACATCGAGAGCGGGATCACGCACGTCATCCGCACCGAGGATCATCTCAACAGCACCGGCGTGCAGCTCGATCTGCTCGCTGCCCTCGGCGCCGATCCGGCGCGGATCGCATTCGGTCATCTGCCGCTGCTGGCCGGTTCGGACAGCAGCAAGCCGGCAAAGCGGATCGAGGCTTTGTCATTGCGCAGCCTGCGTCACGACGGCATTGAGCCTGGCGCGCTGGCAGCGTATCTCGCCCGCCTCGGGAGATCCGGCGATCACCTGCAGGCCACGATCCACGATCTGTCGGGCGAATTTGATCCCGGCCAGTTCTCGCACGCCAACGCACGTTTCGATGCGGCGCAGTTGCTGGCGCTGAATCGGCGGGTGCTGCGGGCGCTGCCGTTCGCCGCCGTGGCCGACCGGCTGCCGAACGGCGCCACCGAGACGTTCTGGATCGCCGTGCGCGGCAATCTGGACCTGCTATCAGAGGCCCGTGGCTGGTGGGACGTGGTGGCGGGCACCATCGTGCCGCCGGTGATCGAGGGCGCGCAAGATCTGTTGCGCGCGGCGCTCGATCTGTTGCCGCCGGAACCATGGGACGAGCAGGTCTGGATGTCGTGGACCGGCGCCCTGCGCGCGGCGACCGGGCGGCACGGCCATGCTCTGTTCCTGCCGCTGCGGCTGGCGCTGACCGGCGAGGAGCAAGGACCCGAGCTGCGCGACTTGCTGCCGTTGATCGGCCGCGCGCGTGTCGCGAACCGGTTGCAGATCGCCGCGTGAGCACGCCGGGTCCATCGAAAAGGCCGGATCCGTCAGCCGTTGGTTTCCGCTTTCGCGGGAATGACGGACGATTTTCACGGGAATGACGGAGCCCCATTGTGACAATACGATCAAGCACCGTCCGGCTGAACCGTTCAACGTAGCCTGGTCAAGCAAAAATCGAAGTCCGGGCCTTAATTTATTGTGCAGTGCAACTCCTTCAGAGATGCGTCATTCCTGTTGTACTCAATCGATCGAAGGGGAATGATCGTGTCCGATACGACAACCAGGAAAACACAGTCAAACGCCCGTGATGGCGTCCAGCAGGCGCGCGACGCCGCGCATTCTGCTGCCGAATCCGCCACGCGCACCGCACATGAAGCGATCGGCCGCACGGAAGACGTGCTCGACCGCACCGCCGATGAGGCGCGCGATATCGGCCTCAGTGTGGCGGATACCGTGGCGCGGACCGCCGATGCCGCGGTGGATATCACCCAGCGCGTCGCCGATCAGGGACGTGAGGTGATCTGGCTCGGCATGCGCGCCGCCGCCGGCGTGAACGGACGGTTGGCGGACGTTGGCTATGGCCGCGGCCATCGCGTCGTCGGCCAGGTGGCGCGCAGCCTGGATATCTACCGTGAGGCCGGTGAGGTTACCGCCGCCAACGTGCAGGCGCTGTTCACCTCCTGGACCTCGCTCGGTCGCGGCGTGCAGGAAATGCAGCACGCCTGGCTGGAGATGCTCGATCGGGCAACCGAGCGTGGCACCCGCAAGCCCCAGGATCTGCTGCGCTGCAAGTCGGTGGAGGAAGTGGCGCAAATCCAACGTGACCTGTGGGTCGATTCCGTCAGCCACGCGATGGAGACCAGTTCCACCCTGCTGCAAATTGCCGGACGGGTGACGCAGGATGCGATGCGGCCGCTGCAAAGCCGCACACAGGTGGCGCGGGTCTGAACCGCGCACGGCGTCGGAGAGGTTTCGGCCTCGTTGATGTCACGGCCAGCGCGTTATCGCACCGGCGGGATAGATATCGATGATGTCGTCGCCGACCCGGTGCATTTCTTCAGGTGCGCCGAACGAACGGGTGACGTCGTCCTGCGTGAAGCGGCCGGACGTATCGACAATGACGAACGTCCGGTCGCTGCTCACCGGCGATTTATACCACGTGGTTTTGGCGAGCCACGGCATCGGGATCAACAGGTGGTCCGCATTCGGCAGCAGTGCCCGGACCTTCACCCGCTCCCGCGTGCCGGCGGTGATGATGGAGCTCGACCAATAAGGACCGAAGCCCTGAGAGAACTTCCGTTCCGTCAGCCAGCGCGCCACTGACCCAATCTGCGGGTCCACGACACGCAACTCAACTGGTCCGCGGGCTATCGCCGCCACTGTGAACAGCAGCGAGGCCAAAAGGCAGACGCCGTAATACGCTCCGGCACGAACTCCGTTGCCCGCCGCGCGGCCCAGCAGCACCGCGCCGAAAAACAACGCCGGCAGGAAGTAGCGCGCCGAAGCGAGGTCCTGGATCATGGTGCTCAACGTCGCCGCTGCGATATTGAACCCGAAAGCCATCCATAACAGCAGATCGAGGTAATCGGTGCCGGACAACGGCCGCGTGCCACGTACGGTGCGATATGCGTGCAGCCCGATCTTCACCAGCGCGGCCGCCAGCAGCAGCACGAGCGGCAGGCGGATCAGGACGACCAACGAGCCGCTCAGGATCGGCCCGAATACGGGCCGGCCGAAAAAGTCCGTGCCAGTCAGGATCAGCAGACTTTTCACTGCCAGGGCCAACTGCGCGCCGAGCTTGTCGAACGCCACGAAGGTGGGCGGCGGCAGCGGCAATGCGTGGAATCCTCCCAGCCACACGATGACGCGCAGGAGCTCGCGCGCCAGCACGGTGGCGAGCAGTGCAGTTCCCAAAATGGCGGCGTGCAGTCCCGGCCGCTGGCCGCGCAACATATAAAGCATGGACACGCAGACCATCGGCAGCGTGCCGATGGTGATCGCCAGAGGGTCGCTGATCGTTGCCACCAACAGCACCGCGAATATGCCGGCAAGCGCCCGGCCAAGCCGCGCCGAGCCCGAAACGGCACGGTGCAGCAGGTCAACGCAGACAAGGATGGCGACAATCGTGGAAACATGCACCGGCGCCCGCGCAATCATCGGCATCGGGTCGTTGTTCGCCAGCAGGGGGAACAGCACCAGCGACGCCGCCCCGATCGCTCCGGCGATGTTGCCGCCGGCCGGTTCGGCGGTCATGGCCAGACGGATCGTCAGGGCCGCGGCAACCGCCCAGGACAGGGCCGGCAGCACGTACATCAGGATCGGTGCAGGTCCGAACAGGGTAATCAGTGCCGCGTAGATGGGGATATCGATGGTGGCAAAATTGTCAGGCGACAACTGCCAGCTCGTGCAGTCTCCAATTGCCGCGGCTCATGTCCAGCCCGGCGAGGAAGAAGTTTGCCTCGTCGGAACTTCGCGGGAACGGGAAAAACAGCGCGCAATAGATCAGCGTGAGAATTGCCATCCCGCACAGGATGACAACAAATCGCCGGGCTGAAACGACAGTGCGCATCGGAACGTCCCGTAGGTCTTGCCGAGTGTAGCCATTCATGGCGATGGCGGAAACCGGCGGAACCGCCGCTTCTGGCGCCCGATGACACCACCTTCTATGCTCCGCTGATCCGTCCGATGGCTTGAGGGAACCGTCATGTCGCACACCGCAACATCCGCCGAGCGTCAGGATTTCTACGACCGCATCGGCGCACAGAGTCTTGCGCCGTTGTGGGAGCAGCTCCATTCGCTTGTCACACGCGCCCCGACAACCCCCGCTTTGCCGGCGCATTGGGACTACGACAACACCGTGCGGCCGTTCCTGATGCAAGCCGCCGGCCTGATCACCGCGAAGGAGGCCGAACGCCGCGTGCTGATCCTGGAAAATCCCGGGCTTCGCGGCCAAGCCTGCATCACCCATTCGCTGTTCGCCGGCATGCAGCTCATTATGCCCGGGGAGGTGGCGCCGGCGCACCGGCACACCCAATCGGCGCTGCGCTTCATCATCGAGGGCAGCGGCGCCTACACCGCGGTCGAGGGCGAACGCACGCTGATGAAGCCTGGCGATTTCGTCATCACGCCGTCCTGGACCTGGCACGACCACGGCAACGACACCGCACAACCGATGGTCTGGCTGGATGGGCTGGACATCCCGATCGTGCGCCTGTTCGACGCCAGCTTCGCCGAGCCGGCGAATGCCGACAGCCAGGCCGTCAGTCGCCCCGTCGGCGACAGCCAGGCACGCTTCGGCCAGAACATGCTGCCGGTGGACTGGACGCCGGCCGCGAAAAGCTCGCCGGTGTTCAATTACCCCTATGCGCGGTCCCGCGAGGCGCTGGCGACCCTGGCGCGGAACGGTGAGGCGGATGCCTGTCACGGCCACAAGCTGCGCTACGTCAATCCGGCCAGCGGCCAGCACGCGATGCCAACGATCGGCGCGTTCATGCAGCTTGTGCCGGACGGTTTCACCACCGCGGACTACCGCTCCACCGACGGCACGATATTTGTTGCGGCGGAAGGCGAGGGCGAAACCGTGATCGGCGACACGTCGTTCCGCTGGAAACCGCGTGACGTGTTCGTGGTGCCGAGCTGGCACTGGCACCGGCACCATGCGGCCGGCGATGCCGTGCTGTTCAGCTTTTCCGACCGTCCCGTGCAGGAGAAGCTTGGGCTGTGGCGCGAAGAGCGCGGACATGGATGATGTGCTGATCGTCGGTGCCGGGGTCGGCGGACTGACCCTGGCGCTGGCGTTGCACCAGGCCGGAATTTCCTGCCGCGTCTTCGAAGCCGCACCGGCGGTGCGCGCCATCGGTGTGGGCATCAACGTGCTGCCGCATGGTGCGCGCGAACTGGCGCGGCTGGGCCTGGAAGAGGAGCTGGCTGCGGTCGCGGTGACCACGCAGGAAAGTGCCTTCTTCAACCGGTTCGGCCAACTGATCTACCGCGAACCGGCCGGGCGCGCGGCCGGCTTCGAGCACCCCCAATTCTCCATCCATCGTGGCGATTTGCAGATGGTCCTGCTGCGTGCGGTGCAGGACCGTCTGGGACCGGACCGCGTGCACGCCGGATGGCAGTGCGTGGCAGCCGAGCAGGACGCGGCCGGCGTGACCGTGCGGTTCCGCGATCGGCCGTCGCGGCACGGGACGGCGCTGGTGGCCTGCGATGGCATCCACTCGACTGTTCGCAAACAGTTTTATCCGCAGGAGGGCGCGCCGCGTTATTCCGGTTACAACATGTGGCGTGGGGTGACGGTGTGGCCGCGCTTCCTGACCGGCGCCAGCATGGTGCGTGCTGGCTGGCTGGCGACCGGCAAGATGGTGATCTATCCGATCCGCAACGATGCGGACCCGGATGGCCGCCAGCTTGTGAACTGGGTGGCGGAGATCGAAACCCCTGAACACCGCGATCGTGACTGGAACCGTCCCGGTCGGCTTGAGGATTTCCTGCCCGCCTTTGCCGACTGGCGGTTCGACTGGCTGGACGTACCGGCGATGCTCGGCGCCGCGGAAACGGTGCTGGAATTCCCGATGGTCGATCAGGACCCGCTGCCGCGCTGGAGCTTCGGGCGGATCACTCTGTTGGGCGACGCCGCGCATCCGATGGTGCCGCGCGGGTCGAACGGCGCCGGGCAGGCGATCCTGGATGCGCGCGCGTTGGCGGACAGCATGGCAGCGCACGAGGATCCGATCGCCGCGCTGTCGGCGTATCAAGAGTTGCGCCTGGAACCGACCACCAATGTGGTGCTCGCCAATCGTCGCAATCCGCCCGATGCGATTCTGCGCGAGGTCTATGAACGCACCAACGACCGGCCGTTCACGCGCATCGAGGACGTGATCGCCGCCGACGAACTGCGCGCATTGTCGGAGGGCTACAAGACCATCGCCGGCCTGCGACGGAGCGCATGATACGGCACGTTGTCATCGCCGGCGCCGGCATCGGCGGTCTGACCGCCGCGCTGGCCTTGCTGCAACGCGGTTTCGACGTGACGGTGTTCGAGCAGGCGACGGGATTGCGCGAACTGGGTGCCGGGTTGCAACTCGGACCGAACGGCACACGCGTGCTGATCGCGCTTGGCCTCGGGCCGGCGATGGAGCGCATCGTCTGTCCTGCCGCCGGCAAGGAAATCCGGCTCTGGAGCACAGGTCAGGCATGGCCGCTGTTCGATCTCGGCGAAACCGCGATCGAGCGGTACGGCGCACCCTATTGGATGGTCCATCGCGGGGATTTTCATGCGGCGCTGTCGGATGCAGCGCGGTCCGCGGTGCGGCTCGGGGTCGAGTGTACCGGCTTTGCGCAGGACCGCGACGGCGTGACGCTGCATCTGGCTGCCGGCGATCCCGTTCGTGCTGATGTGCTGATCGGTGCGGATGGTGTGCATTCACGCATTCGCCAGCAGATTTTTGGCGCCGGCGACGCGCGGTTCACTGGGCTGATGGCCTGGCGTGGCCTGGTGCCGATGCAGCGCCTGCCGGAACACCAGCGCCGTCTGGTCGGCGCCAACTGGGTGGGTGCCGGTGGTCACGTCGTCACCTATCCGCTGCGGCGCGGCGAAATCCTGAACTTCGTCGGCGTGGTGGAGCGTGACGACTGGCAGGTGGAATCCTGGACGCAGCGCGGCACCATCCAGGAATGTGCCGGCGACCTGACCGGCTGGCATGAAGACATCCAGCGGATCATTCGCAACATCGATACGCCATTCAAATGGGCGCTGCTCGGCCGCGAGCCGCTGCCGCGCCTGGTGGAAGGGCGCGTGGCGCTGCTTGGCGACGCGGCGCATCCGATGCTGCCGTTCCTTGCGCAGGGCGCCAACATGGCGATCGAGGACGGGCTGATCCTGGCGCGCTGCCTGGCCGAGTTCGATGATCCGACCGAAGCGCTGCACCGCTATGATGCGGCCCGGCTTGCCCGCACCACGCGCACGGTGCTCGGCTCGCTCGACAACGCAAGGCGGTTCCATGATCGGGCGCTGGCCGATGCGGCTGATGCGGCGGCGCTATGTGGATCGCGAGTGGCAGCCTGAAAAAATCCGCCAGCGCTATGACTGGGCGTTCGACTACGACGCGACGTCGGTATCGCTGTAAAAAGCGGGCCGCTCTGATCAGGGGGAGGATTGATGACCAACGGAACCATGTCGGCGCAGGCCGGGGCGGGCACGCGGACGCACGTGCTGGTGGCTTGGCTGTGCGGCCTGGTGCTGACGCTGGAGGGCTACGACTTCGCCTCGGTCGGCTTTGCCGTGCCGTCGCTGGTCGATGCCTGGCACGTGCGGCCGGTGATGTTTACCGCGGTGCTGACGGCCGGCAATATCGGGCTGCTGCTGGGGGCGCTGATCGGCGGCCCGATCGGCGACCGCATCGGCCGCAAACCGGTGCTGGTAAGCTGTGTCGCGGTGTTCGGGCTGTTCTCATTGCTCAGCGCGTTTGCCGGTGCGCCCAACCAGCTTGCGTGGCTGCGCTTCGGCACCGGGCTGGGGCTGGGCGGCGGCGTGCCGCTGTCGATCGCGCTGGCGTCGGACTATGCGCCCCCGGGCACGCAGGGGCGACTGGTGATCCTGATGAGCTCGGGGGTTTCCATCGGCAACACGGTCGGCGGTCTGTTGGCGAGCCAGATCGTGCGATCGCTGGGCTGGCCATGGATTTTCGTGATCGGCGGCGTGCTGCCGCTGATCGTCGTTTTCGTGCTGATGCGCTGGCTGCCGGAATCGGAGGCGCTGCGGCGGGCGCGTGCGCCGGGCAATCGGGTTGCCGCACTGTTCCACGCCGGCCTGGCTCCATCGACGCTGCTGCTGTGGGCGATGAACCTGCTGAACCTGCTGAATAATTATCTGATCCTGCTGTGGCTGCCAGCGATCCTGCATGCGGTCGGCGTCGCGCCGAGCTGGGCGATCTTCGCCACCACGATGTACGCGGGCGGAACCATCATCGGCGCGTTCGGCACGGCGCCGATCGTCGATCGGATCGGGGTGGAGCGGGTGCTGACGGGGCTGTTGTTCGTGGGCGCCGCCTGCGTGTTCGCGATCGGGGCGTTCAATCCGCCGTTCTTCGTGCTGTCGCTGCTGATCGGAATCGCCGGAATCGGGATCGGCGGGTGCCAGCACGGGATCAATTCGCTATCGGGGCGGATCTATCCGCCGGCGATCCGCTCGACCGGTGCCGGGTGGGCGACCGGGGCCGGGCGGATCGGCACGATCGCCGGGCCGCTGCTGGGCGGGTTGTTCCTGTCGTTGGGGTGGTCGGGGCGGGAAATCCTGCTGTTCGCGACGCTGCCGGCGCTCGGCGTGACGCTGTCGATGGCGTGGCTGGACGTGGCGCAGCGACGGCTGCACGGGGGCGTGGCATAACGCATGCGGGGGAATCAACGTGAGCGCGGCACAGGTACGGACCAGGAATTGCCGATGTCAGGCAGCGGGCGCCGTCGCCCTGGCGGAGTTCGGTCGCCGCCGGACTCGGCTCGGCGATCGAGTATTACGATTTCCAACTTTATGGTGTGCTCGCGGTCACCATCAGCCCGCTGTTCTTTCCCAATCAGTCGCCGCAGGCAGCGCTGCTGCTGACATTGGCGATCTTCGGCGGCGCGTTCGTGGTGCGCCCGCTCGGCGGCATGGTGTTCGGCTGGCTGGGCGACCGCCACGGACGCCGCTCCACGCTGCTGATAACTGTGGTCGGCATGGGGTTCGCGACCGCGCTGATCAGCGTGCTGCCGACTTATCTGACGATCGGCGTGCTGGCACCGGTCCTGCTGCTGGTGCTGCGGCTCGCGCAGGGCTTTTTTGCCGGCGGCGAAGTCACCGGCGCGGCCACCTACATCGCCGAGTGCGCCCCGACCTCCCGGCGCGGATTTTTCGGCGCGCTCAATCCGGCGCTGGCAACGCTCGGGCTGACGGTCGCCACCGCGGTTGCCGGCCTGACCGGGGCGATCGTCGGACCGGCGGCAATGGCCGCCTGGGGGTGGCGCGTGCCCTTCCTGCTGTCGGTGCCGCTGATCGCGATCTGTTTCTGGGCACGGCAACGGATCGCCGATTCGCCGGTCTTCGAGCGGCTGGCGCACGAGGCGCGGCTGTCGAAGACCCCGTTGTCGGAAGTGGTCGGCCAGCATTTCCCGGCATTGCTGAAGATCATCGGCCTGGGGTTCGCACAGAACGCGGCCGGGTATGTTCTGCTGATCTACCTCAACATCCACCTGACACGCGTACTCAAATACAACAGCGTCAGCGTGTTCTGGCTGATTTCCCTGGTGACGTTGATGGCGGTGATCCTGATGCCGTTCTCCGGCGCGCTGTCCGACCGGGTCGGCCGGCGCGTGATGCTGACGGTGGCGCTATGCGGATATATCGTGCTGGCGCCGCTGACCTTCTATGTGGTCGGCCTGGGCAGCTTCCCGCTGGCTTGTGCCGCGGTGGTCGTTTCTGTCCTGCCGTTCGTAATGATGCAGTCGGTCGGTTATCCGCTGTACGCGGAGATCATGCCGTCGCCGGTACGCTACAGCGGGGTGTCGCTGGGCTTCAACATCGCTGCCATCCTGGGCGGCGCGACGGCGCCGTATGTCTCGGCCTTGCTGGTCCAGCAAACCGGCAACCCGGTGGCGCCGGGCTTCTATGTCATGGCGGCGGCGGCGGTCGGATTGCTTACATTGATGACGGTGCGGGAGACCGCGGGCAGGCCGCTGGCGACATGATCGCGCCGGCATCCGAAGGTTACTTCTTGTACCATTCGATCGGCACCTTCCCCGACAAGGAGGAGGCCTTGCGTGACGAACTGGGGCGCTTCGCCGCTCTGTGGTCGCGCGCCGATGACGGGCAATGGCCGGCGGCGCTGGCGCTGCGGCAAGAGTTCATCGAGCGCTGGAGCGCCCTGATCGGCGCTCCGCCGGGCACGCTGACCACGGCGGAGAATGTCACCGCCGGTCTGTATAGCGTGATCGGCAGCCTGCCCGACGGCGTGCTGCGGGGTCAGCGGGTGCTGGTGGCCGCGGATTGCTTCCCAAGCCTGCACTTCCTGCTCGCCGGGCTGGCCGGCCGGTTCGGGTTCACGCTCGATACGGTGCCGCTGCGCCCGAACGAGACCTGGGTGCGCGATGAGGATTTTCTTGCCCGCTGGCGGCCGGATGTCGGTCTCGCGCTGCTGACCTGGGTGACATCGACGGCGTCCAGCCGCTGCAACGTTGCCGCGCTGGCCGCGCACGGGCAGCGCATGGGCAGCGTTGTCGGAGTGGATATCACGCAAGGTGCCGGCATCATCCCGTTTTCGGCCACGCTGGCGGGCGTGGGCTTCGTGCTGTCCACGTCGTTGAAGTGGGTGTGCGGCACGCCGGGCGCGGGCATCATCTGCATCTCGCCGGCGCTGCTTGCCGACTGCCGGCCGGAGTTCCGCGGCTGGTTCAGCCAGCAGGATCCGTTCTCCTGGGAGCTCGACGCGTTCCGCTTTGCAGACGATTCGCGCCGGTTCGATCACGGCACACCGGCGGTGCTGCCGGCGGTGGGCTGCCTGCCGGGGCTGCGCTGGCTCGCCGCGGCCGGCATAGACTCTCAGCGCGCACACAACCTGCTGCTGAGCGAACGGATCATCGCGCAGGCCGGCGATCGGGGCTGGAGCGTCGTGTCGCCCGTGGACGCGGCGCGTCGCGGCGGCAGCGTGATGATCCGACTGCCGCCGCCCCTGCAAGCGGCGGCCGTGGTCGCTGCATTGCGGGCGCGGCGGCTTTATTGCGATGCGCGCGGCACGGTCCTGCGGCTGTCGCCTGGCGCGGTTACCTCGGCCGATGCGGTGGATCATCTGTTCGACGCACTGGGGACCGCGACATGAACGACGCGGCCTTGTGCCACAGCGCGACGTTGCAGGTGGATGTCCCGGCGGATGCGGCGTTCGATTTCCTGGCCGATCCGGTTCAACTGGGCCGCTGGTCGCTGGGGTGTTTCGACACGGCGCCGGCCGCGGACGGATTGTTCACCGGCGTGTCGCTGTATGATGGCGCACGCAGCTGGTTTCGCATCGATGCGGACCGCACGCGGCACCTCATCGACTATCATGTTGGCGAACCGCGCTGTCTGCTGGCGCGGATCTCGGCGCGCGTGGTGCCCGGGCCGGTCTGCCGACTTCCGCCGGACGTTTGCCTGGTCACGCTGACCGCCTGGCGCACGGCAGACATGCAGGACAGCCGGTGGCAGCGGCTGTGCACCGCGCACGAGGCGGAAATCTGGCTGATCAAGGCGCAGGCGGAAGCCGGCTTCAGATATTGCCGGCGATCCACTCCTTGAGCCGGGATTTCGGCAGAGCACCGACCTGCTGGGCGGCCGGCTTGCCGTCCTTGAACAGGATCAGCGTCGGGATGCCGCGCACCGCGTAGTTGTTCGGCGTCATCGGATTGTCGTCGATGTTCACCTTGGCCACGGTCAGCTTGCCGGCAAATTCCCCGGCAAGTTCTTCGAGCGCCGGCCCGATCATCTTGCAGGGGCCGCACCACTCGGCCCAGAAATCCACCAGCACCGGGCCGGATGCCTTCAGCACGTCGGCCTCGAAGCTGTCGTCGGTGACCGGTTTGGTGTTGGCGCCCATTGGTCGATTCCCTGATGTCGATTGCGGCTTAGTTGGCGTGCCACGAGGGCCGGATCAACACGGAACTTCCGCGCGAGGCGTGGCTACACATGGGCGATCGGAGTTCGTGCGGCGTCATGGATTCTCGCTTTTGCGGGAATGGCGGTGCAGGTGCGGCCATCGCCCGGGGCATGCGCGTCCAGCAGTGCGTCCGGCAGCGGGCTGACCTGCGCGGTGTGGGTCCAGACCAGCGTGCAGCCCACCGGCCGCCCGGGGAAGATCTCACGCAGCACCGCGCGGTAGGCGGCCATCTGGCGGAGGTACATCACCGGCGTGTCCGCCGCCCGCTCCGGCGCACGGCGATTGGTCTTGAAATCTGCCAGAAGAATCCGGTCGGGCAGCACAGCGAGCCGATCGACCAGCCCGCCCACCACGCGATCGGCGACCACGCCGCTCAGCGGCACCTCGGCGCGGCTGTCGGGGCCAAACAGATCGGTCAGGTCCGGATGATCGACGATCGCCATGGTCTCGGCCGCCAGGCGTTGCGCATCGCCGTCCGGCAATCCGTGCCCCGCCCGCCCCAGCCACGCTTCGGCGGCGGCGGCACGATCTTCCGGCGGCAGGCCCGGCAGGTGCTGCAGCAACGCGTGGATCAGCCGGCCGCGACGAAACCGGTCGCCCCGGTCGGCCAGCGGGGAGGCGGCCCCGGGGACCGGCCCGAGTTCGATGCCCTCGGGTCGGCTCGGCGCCAGCCGGTCCGGCCGGGCCGGTTCCGGCGGCGGAGCGGCGGCGCGCCAGTCCGGGGCGCCGCCGGCCCAGGTTGGCACCGGCTCATGCCGGTCGTGCGCGGTGACCTGCTCGTGCTTGCAGCGCCGCGATCTGAGGCGTGGCGTGGTGCAGCACATCGCCGGGCCACGGGCCGAACGGCGTGGCCGTCGCGCCGAGCGCCGCAAACGCCGGCCGCAGCAGCGAGTACCAGCACGCGTCCGGCACGCCCTTGCGCGGCTCCCAGCCGCAGATCAGCAGCCGGTCCTCGGCCCGCGTAAGGGCGACGTAGAGCAGCCGGTTATGCTCCTCCAGCCGTTTGGCGATGACGCCGGCACGCAGCGCCTCGCCGGCGGCGCAGCGCAGCTCCTTGCGGGGCGACCATAACGGGATGTCGCAGCCGCTGACCGGATCGGGCGCCCACAGGATCGAGCCGTCCTCGGGCGGCAGCGCGGTGGTATCGGGCAGGATCACCAGCGGCGCCTGCAATCCCTTGGCGCCGTGGACGGTCATGATCCGCACCGCCTCGCCCTGGGCTTCCTGCTCGCGCTTCACCTCGGCGCCGGATCGGCGCAGCCAGTGCAGGAAGCCTTGCAGGCTGGGCGGATGACTGCGCGCGTAGGCCAGTGCGGCGTTCAGCAACTCATCCACCGGCTCGCCGGCCTCGGCGCCCAGTCTCCGGAACAGCCGCGCACGGCCGCCCAGCGGACCGAGCGCCTCGGTCAGCAGCGCGTGCGGCGGGGCGTAGTCCACCCGTGCCAGCAGCGCCGCGAACATGCCCCATGCGGCCTGCCAGTCCGGCCGTTCGGCGGCCCGCGCGCGCAGTGCCTCCCACAACGGGCCCGGACGGCCGATCGCCAGTTGGCCCAGGCTGTCGTCGGACAGGTTGCCGAGCGGGCTGGTGAGGAAGCAGGCGAACGCCAAATCGTCCTGCGGTAGCAGCAGCGCGTCGGCCAGCGCCATCAGGTCCTGCACCGCCGGCTGTTCCGTCAGCACCAGCCGATCCAGTCCGGCGACCGGCACGCCGCAGCGCTTCAGTTCGCGCAGCAGGCAGCGGGCGAAGTCGTTGCGGCGCCTGACCAGCACCATCACGTCGCCGGGCCGCAGCGGGCGGCCTCGGCTGGGCAGATCGACCGAGCCGCCGGTCTGCTCGGCGATCCAGCGCGCGAGCGTCTCGGCCAGGATGTGCGGGGCGGATTTCAGCCCCTGATTGGCATCGGGAACCGTCCAGGGCGTCGGGTCGTCGTTGGGCGGAGGCGGCGTCAGCGGCCACAACTCCACCGCGCCGGCCTGGCCGGTCCGCTCCGCGGCGTGTTCCAGGGTGCCCGGATCGCACACGCCGGAGGCGGCAAGCGGCGCCGCGAACACACGATCGACCAGCGCCAGCACGGGTTCTGTCGAACGGAACGAAACTTCCAGCGGGCGCTCGATCCATTGGCTGCCGGCGGCCTGCACGCGCTGCGCCAGCAGCCGGCGCGAGCGGTCGAATTCGTCGATGTCGGCGCCCTGGAAGGAGTAGATCGACTGCTTGCGATCGCCGACCGCGAACACCGTGCGCTTGTCGTCGCGCGCACCGGTACCGGCGAAGAACTCGGCGGTCAGCGCGTGGGCGATGCGCCACTGCGCCGGCGCGGTGTCCTGCACCTCATCCAGCAGCAAATGATCGAGGCCGCCATCCAGCTTGTACAGCACCCAGGCGGCGCCGGGATCGATCAGCAGGCCCTGCGTCCGCCCGATCAGGTCGTCGTAGTCGAGCAGCCCGGATTCGTCCTTGCGCCGCGCGTAGCCGTCCAGCACCGGGCCGGCGAGTGTGACCAGCGCGTGGGAGACGGCGGCCATCGTCAGGCCGCGGCAGGCATCTTCCACCGCCAGCACGCGGGTGACCTCATCGATGAAGACCCCCACCAAATCCGGCTGAGCTGCCGCGAGCTTCGGGTTGACGAAAACGCCGGCCTTGCGGCCTTCGCCTGCTGCGTGAGAAACTGCTCGCGCCACGCCGGCCAGTGTTCGGCCCGCTCATCGGGTGCAAGCCCGAGCCAATCCAGAAGCTCCGCCGCCTTCCCCTGCGTACCCGGCGATCCGTTAAGTTGGACATGATCGGCTGCACGACGCAGCTTGGATTCGCCCGGCCAGGTTACAGCGCCGGCGATGATCGCCGCCTCGGTGTCCGCCGTGATCCCGAGCACCCGAAGCTGCGCCGCGGCAAGCCCCGATCCGAGTTCGCGCGCGTGCCTCAGCCGTTCCCGATCGGTCTGCAAAGCGGCGACATGCCCGCCGAACTGGTCCGCGCTGACCAGCCCGGCGAGCAGCGTCAGGGCGGCGCGGAGCTCGGGCGACGCAGCACGGGCCAACATGCGTTCGCGGGCTTCCAACAGCGCGTCCGCGGCGTCGCGTTCGTCGGCCAGCTCGAAATGCGGCGACAGCGCGGCTTCCAGCGGGAAGCGCCGCAGCAGCGATTGGCAGAAGGCGTGAATGGTGCCGATGCGCATGCCGCCGGGCAGGTCCAGCACCTGGGCGAACAGCGCGCGGGCGCGGGTGCGGATTTCGTGCGACGGTGCGATGTCCAGTGCGTGCAGTTTGCTGTCCAGCGCCGTGTCGTCCAGCGTGACCCAGTGGCCGAGGGTTCGTTGCAGCCGCAGCGCCATTTCGGCCGCGGCGGCTTTGGTGAAGGTCAGGCACTGGATTCGCTCGGGCTTGGCGCCGTGCAGCATCAGGCGCAGCAGGCGGTCGGTCAGCAGCTTGGTCTTGCCCGATCCGGCGGAGGCGCCGACGAAGGCCGAGACGGCCGGGTTGGAGGCCGCAAGCTGGTCGGCGTTGGCGCGATCACGGGCGGAGGTCATCGAACTCGTCTCATCGAACGCGGGGAAACCATGCTACACGTCCACGCGCCGATGCTGTGCCTCTGACTCGCCAAGAAGTCGCTCGACGATGACGCAATCGCGCCACACGCCGTCGAGCTTGCCGTGCCGCCGATAGACCCCGACTTCACGGAATTCCATGCGTGACATCAGGACGCGGCTCGCTGCGTTCTCCGGGAAAATGCGCGACACCAGCTTCCAAAGCCCAGCATCAGCCGCCGCATCGATCAGAGCGGTCATGGCCACGCGGCCGGCACCCGTGCCGCGGTGCCGGCGCGCGACGTACACGGAGAACTCCGCCACCCCGGCATAGCAGGTCCGGTCGCGATAGGCGAAGCTGGCGGCGAACGCGACGACCGATCGACCCGGGTGCTCCACCACAATGATCGGATGGCGCCCGTCGAACCACGTTGCCACTTGCCCCGACGTCCGAGGTTCGGTTTCAAACGTGGCGATCCGGTCGGCAATTCCTTCGTTGTAGATGGCGGCGATCGCCGGCGCATCGTCGGGCCGCGCGGCACGGGCAAAGTGGTTCATATCGGGCGCGACCCGCTTTCGTACCAATGACGCGAGCGGCGGACGATGTGCACGACCGACAGCATGACCGGCACTTCCACCAGCACGCCGACGACGGTTGAAAGCGCCGCGCCGGACTGAAACCCGAACAGCGCGATTGCGGTCGCCACCGCCAGTTCAAAGAAATTGCTAGCCCCGATCAGCGCCGAAGGTCCGGCGACGCACCACTCGACGCCGAGGCGGCGATTGACCCAGTACGCCAAGCCGGCGTTGAAATAGACCTGGATGACAATCGGCACCGCCAGCAGGGCGATGACGATCGGCTGGCGCATGATCTGCGCGCCTTGCAGGCCAAACAGCAGCACGAGCGTCAACAGCAACGCCGCCAGCGACAATGGAGACAGTGCGCGCAGCGTGCGGTCAAGCGCGGATCGGCCTCGTGCCAGAAGTGCCCGACGCCAGAGCTGCGCCACGATCACCGGCACGACGATATAAAGCACGACGGAAAGGACCAGCGTGTTCCATGGCACGGTGATGGACGACAGGCCGAGCAGCAGCGCCACGATCGGCGCGAACGCAAACACCATGATGGTGTCGTTGAGCGCGACCTGGCTGAGCGTGAAATGCGGCTCGCCGTCCACGAGGTTCGACCAGACGAACACCATGGCTGTGCACGGGGCCGCCGCCAGCAGGATCAGCCCGGCTATGTAACCATCGATTTGTCCGGCTGGCAGCCAAGCGCGGAACAGGTGCGCGACGAACAGCCAGCCAAGCAATGCCATCGAGAACGGCTTGATCAGCCAATTGATGCCGACCGTCGTCGCAATGCCGCGCCAATGGCTATGCACCTGACCGAGCGCCGCCAGATCGATCTTCAGCAGCATCGGCACGATCATGAGCCAGACCAGCACCGCGACCGGAAGATTGATCTCCGCCACGGTGGCGGTGCCGAGGGCGTGGAACACCTCCGGCACCGCTTGCCCGAGGCCGATGCCGACGACGATACAGAGCGCAACCCAGAGTGTCAGGTAGCGCTCGAACGTGCCGATCGAAGGCGCTTTGCCTGGCGGCGACGAAGGCAGCTTCGCTCATTGATCGTCTGTCTTTCGAGCGTCGCGAAGAAGCTTGGCGGGTCATGGCAATGCCGGTTGCGCGCAGCAGGCGGCCTCGGTCGGCAGCGCCGGCGTGCAGCACGCGCCGGCCGCGGCGAGGCGCGCTATCGGTCGTGCGTTGCACACGCCGGTTTCGGGCAATTCCAGTTCGACGCGCGCGGCGGCTTGCAGGTCGCCGGTAAGTTGTGCGGCGATCGAGCGCACTTGTTCATGGCCGGTCGCCAGCAGAAACGTCGGGGCGCGGCCATAGCTTTTCATGCCGGCGATGTAGAAGTCCGGTTCCGGATGTGCGAGCTCGGCGGCGCCATGTGGGCGCACCGTGCCGCAACTATGCAAATTCGGGTCGATCAACGACCCAATTCCGGCGGCGCATTCAAGCCATGGATCCAGCGCCAGACGGAGCTCACGCAGCATGCCAAGTTCAGGCCGGAAAGCCGGTCGCCACGATCATGCGATCCGCCGCAAGCCGCATCGGCTTGCCACCATGGTCACCTTCAATGAGCAGCCCATCATTCGGTGCCCGACCGATCGTCACGATACGGAAGGATGTCACGACATCCACGGCCCCGCTTTCGACCAGAGCGCGGCCCTGGAGTCCCAATTCGCCGCGGCCTGGCAGGGCGTCGGCGGCCTCACCACCGAACGCGGCTTCGACATGGTCCTTGCGCAGCAACCAGAGAACGTGCGTGCCGGGCGCTTCCTTCCGCAACCCGGCGAGGTCGATCAATGCGTTCAGTGCCGAATGGCCGCTGCCGACCACCACGGTCGTCCGCCCGACATAGACCGTGCGGTCGGCGCCTAGCAGATCGGGGACCCCCGCCACGATACGCTCGGCCGCTTCCGCCTCGCCGAAAGCCGGCAGCCCGTCCGCCCCGGCGGGGTTGGGCGTGAACCAGGTGCCGGATGCATCGATCACCGCGCGGGCGAGTACGTTGCGCATGCTGCCGTCGCGTGCCGCGACGCGCAGCACGAAGGGCAATGCGTCGCGTCCGGCGGTGCGCACCTTGTCCGCATGCTGCCGGGTTACCGCGGTGACCCGTGCGTTGAACCGGACATATGGCCCGAGCGCCGCCGCGAGCGGTTCCAGGTAATGCGTAACCAGTTCGCCGCCGGTCGGCACATCGTCCGCCGGCGGATGCGACCAGCCACGCGTTGCCAGCAACGCCGCCGCCTGGCGATCGACGCAGAAGCGCCAAGGGGTAAACATACGGACATGCCCCCATTGCCGAATTGCATGACCAGCTGCGGATCCGGCTTCGAGCACGAGCGGCATTTCGCCGCGGGCGAGCAGATGAGCGGCAGCTGCAAGCCCGACCGGGCCGGCCCCGATGATCGCGACCGGTAACGAAGTTGCGCTCATGAAGCCGCCCTTTGCGTTTTGCGGGGTGTCGCTGCCGGGGACGGCGGGCAGGCATGCGGCCCAGCCTTGCCCGCAGCAGTTCTTGGTCAGGAAGCTGATCAGCCCGTTCATGCTGGCGAAGTCCGCCGCGTAGATGATCTGACGGCTCAACCGGCGCTGGGTGATGAGGTTGGCGCGGTGCAGATGCTGGACGTGGAATGTAAGCGATGACGGCGGCAGGCCGAGCCGTTCCGCGATGACGCCGGCGGAAAGCCCATCCGGTCCGCGCTCGACGAGCATACGGTAGATCGCCAGGCGCGTTTCGTGCGCCAGGGCACTGAGGGCCTGTACGGCCTGGGCGCTGTCCATTTCCACCACCTTTCGAGGATTATCAAATAATCGCTCGCAGTCGGGCTGTCAACGGCATTTCAAGGAACATCGAAACGTGCTGTCGGGCGTTACCCGATCAGTGTCACCGTCTGCAACAGGCGTCGGCTCGGCCGTATAGAGTCGTGCCGGTCCGGTGTTCCACCAGCTTCGCGGGAATGACTGACAATCGGGAATGACCGGCAGATTGCCACGATCGCCCAAGTTGATGTGGCTGGCTTGCTCCGATGACGCACGGGTTGAAATCTTCACCCCTGGCCAGATACTCGATATTGGACGGATCACGCTCTCCTCGGTTCGACGGCACCGGGTGGGCCACGTAAGGACAAACATGATGTTTGCGGGCAAACACGAAACCCGGCCGACGGTCCGCCCGGCACGCATGCTCGTTGCGCTCCTGGCACTCAGTCTGGCCGCCTGTATCGCGTCGGGGCCGGCGCAGGCCAGCGACATCCCGTCCGGCGACGGTCGGCAGACGGCAACCGTTGCGGGCACTGATCTGACCGTGTTCACGTATCGCCCGCGGGATTGCCGGCCGGGTTTGCTGCTGCTGGTCTTTCACGGCACCGGGCGCCAAGCCGCGTCCTATCGTGCCCATGCCGAACCGTTGGCCGACCGGGTCTGCGCCATTGTCGTCGCTCCCGAGTTCGACAAAAACCGTTTCCCGCGCGCGCTGTACCAGTACGGCGGAACCGCCCGGGAAATGCCGGGCCACCGAACGATCGACCTGGTGCCGCCCCTGGCCACCTGGGCACGCAGCGCCGCCGGTGGGCCGGACCTGCCATTCGTCCTGCTCGGCCATTCCGCCGGGGCGCAGTTCCTGGGCCGCGTGGCAGCCTTCGTGCCGACCGGCGCGGCCGGTATCATCCTTGCCAACCCGTCCACGTGGGTGCTGCCCAGCGCGACCATTGCGGCGCCGTTCGGATTCGGCCCCACCGGTTCGGATGAGGCAGTGCGCACGTACCTGGCTGAACCGATTACCGTGCTGTTGGGCACCGCCGATACCGGCACCGAGGAGCTGGCGACCAGCGCCTCGGCGATGGCGCAGGGCCCCAACCGCTACACTCGCGGCATCAACGCGTTCCGGATGGCGCAGGATGTGGCGCGGAGCCATGGATGGCGGTTCGGCTGGACGCTGTCGGAAGTGCCTGGCGTCGGGCACAGCGCCGCGGCCATGTTCGCGTCGCCGCAGGCTGCGGAGGCGGTCCGGCGAGCGGTGCCCGCCGCCGCGGATCGGTGAACAGGTACCCCGTCGGTCGCCGAAGGGCGTCGGCCTTCGATCAGCCCCACCACCCCGCAAACCAACCCGTGCTGCTCCGACGATCGCGGCAATGCTTGATTCCCGCCCTGCTTGCCGGCTACGCGGCCCCATGCCCGAACACCTCGCCACCGACGTAGCGATCATCGGCGCCGGCCCTGTCGGCCTGTTCGCCGTGTTCGAACTGGGCATGCTGAAACTGTCCAGCGTGCTGATAGACACCCTGGCGGAACCCGGCGGCCAATGCGCCGCGCTGTATCCGGAAAAGCCGATCTACGACATCCCCGCCCATCCGGCGATCGACGCCGGAGAGCTGATTGCCGCGCTGGAACGCCAGATCGCTCCGTTTCACGCGCGCCGATTGCTCGGCCGGCGCGTGGAGGCGCTGGCCGGCGCACCGGGCGATTTCCGGCTGACCACCGACCTGGGCGACACGGTCGCCGCCAAAGCCGTGCTGATCGCCGCCGGCGCCGGCGCGTTCGGCCCGAACCGCCCGCCGCTCGCCGGCCTTGCGGCCTACGAGGCGACGGGCGCCGTCCAGTATTACGTTCGCCGCCGGGAGGATTTCCGCGGCAAGCGCGTGGTGATCGCCGGCGGGGGCGATTCGGCGGTCGATTGGGCGCTGGCGCTGAAGGACATCGCCCAGGTCGCCGTGGTGCATCGGCGGGGGAAATTCCGCGCCGCTCCAGACAGCGCGGCCCTGCTGGATGCGGCGGCGGCGCGTGGCGAGATCGAGATGGTGATCCCCTATCAGCTTCATGCCCTTCACGGAGCCGGCGGGAGGCTGACGCGAGGTGGAGGTCGCCACGCTGAAAGGCGAGACCCGCCGACTTCCGGCGGATCGCCTGCTGCCGTTCTTCGGCCTGGCGATGGAACTGGGGCCGATCGCCGAGTGGGGGCTCGACCTCGCGCTGCATCATGTGCGCATCGATCCGGCAACCTGTCAGACCAGCCTTCCCGGGGTGTTCGCGATCGGCGACGTGGCCAGCTACCCTGGTAAGCTTAAGCTGATTTTGCAGGGCTTCAGCGAGGCGGCAGTCGCCGCGCATGCCATCTTCGGCGTGGTGCATCCGAACGAGGCGCTGCATTTCGAGTATTCCACGACGAAAGGCGTGCCGGCAGACTGAACATGCGCCTCGGTCACGATGATTCGGCAGGGGATTTGGCAGGGGATTCTGGCAACGACGATGGCGAACGAACAGGACGAGGACGCATTATTCGACCGGCTGGCAAAAAGCCTGGAAGCTGTGCGCCACGATGCGGAGCTGGCGCGCTCGGGCGGCGTCGCCGGCATCAGCGCCAGCGTGGCGACCAATGAGGAGGAGCTGCACCGCCTGGCGGCTGACCTGGATGCGCTGAGCCGGCGGTTCGACGAGAAGGAGCGGGGCCTCGCCGCACGCGATGCCGCTCTTGCGGCAAGGATAGATGGGGAACTCCGGGGGCTGCGCCAGGCTGTCGAAGCGCTGTCGCGCCGGGTACAGGTTCAGGAGGAAGCGGCAGCCGCCCGGGCCGCGGTGCCACGTTCGGCACGGCGTTCCCCGTGGGCCGGACGCCTCGGTGCCTTGGTGGTGGTGCTGCTGGTGCTGGCGGCTGCTGCGACTGCCTGGAGTGCGTTCGGCGATCAGCGCGTGCTTGGGGACCTGGCGCAGCGATTTGTGGCGCGGGTCTCTGCCATTGCCGGCATTCAGCCGGTGGCGCAGGCGGACACGTCGCGCCAGCCCGATCCCACGGCAGCACGGCAGCCAGTTGCGCCGGATACCGCCACGCCGGCCGCAGCATCCGCCGCGCCGGGCGGCGGCACGACCGGAGTGGCGCAGGCCGATCCAGCCGCTCCGGTGCTGCCGGCCACTGACGCATGGCCGCCGGCACCGCCCGCTTCCCCTGCTGCGGTCACCGCGCAACCCGATTCCCTGGTCCCGCAGTTCGGCCAGGCGGTCACACCAACCTCCACGTCTCCCGCCGCCAGCGTGCCTTCGCCGGCATTGCCGGCGGCGAGTTCGGCGCCTGCCCCGGCGGTTCCGGCAACTGTTGCAGGCACCACGAGCAGCCAGCCGATTCGGCCGGCCGGTGCGCCTCCGGCCGCCGCGACCACCGATGCGGCAATCCGGCAGATCACTCTCCAGGCAACCGCGGTTGCCTGGGTCGAGGTGCGGCAGAAAACCGGCCGCGTTCTGCTGCGGCGAACCCTGAAACCTGGGGAGACCTGGCTTGTGCCCGCCGATCCCCGCCTGTTGCTGAGCACGAGCAATGTCAACGGACTCGAGCTCGTCGTCGATGGCGTGCCGTCGCGGCTGACCGGCGCCAAGGGCGGGAAGGTGCGGAACATGCCGCTCGATCCCGACCTGATCAGGTCGGGCACTGCGCGGGCGACGCCCTGACCGGGCCTGATCCTCGTTGCCCCGGGTTGCGGTGCTCACCACAAGGCATGAGACACGAGTTCATGGACAGGAGACACGCTGAAATCACCGCCTCGGTGACGGCGCAGCGCGATATGGCGGACTCGCTGTTCGACAGGCTGCGCCGGGACGGGATGGACCCGCCTGGCGTCTCACGCGACCCCTATGGCCCGGGTGAGCAGCGGGCGCATGAAACGATAGCGGACGAAGCGGCCCGCCTCGGGCTGGAGATTGAGCGAGACGACGCCGCCAATCTTTACATGACGCTGCGTGGCCGCGACCGCTCGGCGCCCGGCGTGCTGCTGGGCTCGCATCTCGATTCGGTGCCGCATGGGGGCAATTTCGACGGTGCCGCCGGGGTGGTCGCCGGACTTGTCGCGGTGGCGACGCTGCAACGGCTCGGCATCGCGCCTGCTTGCAACGTTACCGTGATGGGCATCCGCGCCGAAGAAAGCGTGTGGTTCCAGGTCTCCTATATCGGCAGTCGTGCCGCGCTTGGGACTCTGCCGGACGGCGCGCTGGATGCGCGGCGGATCGACACCGGCCGCACGCTGGCCGAGCACATCGCCGAGTGCGGCGGCGATCCGGTGGCGTTGCGGGCGGGGCGGCGGCATCTCGATCCCACGCGGCTCCGCGCCTATCTCGAACTGCACATCGAGCAGGCGCCGAGCCTGATCGAGGCCGGCAAGCCGGTCGCCATCTGCACCGGGATTCCCGGCAATTTCCGCTATCCCGACGCGCGCCTCGAGGGCAGCCACGACCATGTGGGGCTGCCGCGCCGGTTCCGCCGTGACACCGCGATCGCCGGCGCCGAATTCGCCATGGCACTGGATCGGCTGTGGGAAGTGCACGAGGCACGCGGTATCCCAATGGCCTGCACGCTTGGCCGCTTCCACACCGACCCGACAGTGCATGCAATGACCGTCGTGCCGGGGTCGTTCCATTTCAGCCTGGACGTGCGTGCCTATGATGAGGCGGTCCTGGCGGCGCTGGACCGGGACGTGAGCGCGATCATTGCCGGGATCGAGCAACGGCGCGGGGTGCGCTTCCATACGGGGACGAAGGCGCGCGCGGCCGTCGGGCCAATGGATCCGGCGATTCGTGCTGCGTTGCTGGCTGGTGCCGCGGCGCTCGATATTCCGGCGATTGAGCTGGGCAGTCCGGCCTCGCACGATGCCGCGGCGTTTGCTGCCGCCGGGGTGCCGGTGGGGATGATCTTCGTGCGCAATGCGAACGGCAGCCACAACCCGCACGAGGCGATGACGATCGAGGATTTCCTTGCTGGCACGTCGGTGATGGCAGGCTGGCTGGCGGAGGCGGTCGGCGGCTAGAGGCGCAGAGAAGCCCCGCTCCCGCGGTCCCCCTCCACAAAAGGAGGGGGGAGGGGATCCATCACCCGAGCGCAATGCTGCGAAGCTGCGCCACGTCGCGGCGGCCGGCGCTGAGAATGTAACCGACGTCCGACCCGCCGGTCAGGTAGCGCATGCCCAGCTTCAGCAGCCAGCCCTGGAACTCCAGGTCCTCGCGCACCCCGCCCACGCCGAACGATTTGCCGTGCGCCCGTGCTGCCTGGGCGGCCGCCTGATAGGCCGCCCGCATGCGTTCGTGCTTGTACTCGCCGGGAATGCCCATTTCGGTGCTGAGGTCGGTCGAGCCGATATGCAGCATGTCGATCCCCGGCACCGCGGCGATCGCATCGGCCTGCTCGATCGCCGCCGGCGTTTCCAGCATGGCGATCAGCAGCGTGTGCTCGTTCAGCAGGCGGTTGATCTCGGGCTGCTTCAGCGCGGCATACCCGAGCGCCGGGACGGTGCCGGCCGCGGAGCGGTGGCCGATCGGGGCGAACCGGCAGGCCTCCACCACCGCGCGTGCCTCGGCGGCCGAGCCAACATGCGGCACCATTACCCCCTGCGCCCCGCAATCCAGGATTCGCGTGGCATCGTGAGGATCATGGGAGCTCACCCGGGCGATCGGCGTCACCCCGACACCCAGCGCCGCGACGCAGATCGCCGCCGCGGTTTCCAGCGAGGTGGGGTTGTGCTCCAGGTCGATATAGATCGCGTCGAAGCCGCAGGCTGCCGCGATCATCGCGACATTCGGGGTGCGCATCTGGTTCACCCCCATGCACAGCACCAACTCGTCGTGCTGCAGCATCTGCATGGCGCGGTTCGGTCCGATCGTGCTTGCCATGGGTAGGGGCGCCTTCCGTCCTGTTCGTTCCCGGCGATTGTGGCGCCGCTGCGGTCGGCGCCTCAAGGCCCCTGAGCGGCGGTTCCCCGCCTGACAGGATAGCGGCTACCGGAATGTTGTTTGGCCCGCTCGCCAGCCGGGGGGCAAGTTCCGCGCCCCGAAGCGGATCGTCATGCGCCCGTCCCGCCTGTCTGCCTCGCCTGTCACAAGGAGCCACCATGTCGCCCAGCATTCAGAAATCCCGCATCGTCGAGGGCTGGCCCGATCCAAGGGGCGCCACATGGGATGGGCTGGGCGTCAATTTCTCCCTGTTTTCTGCCAACGCGACCAAGGTCGAGCTGTGCCTGTTCGACGATTCCGGGGAACACGAGCTGGAGCGGATCGAACTGCCCGAATACACCAACGAGATTTACCACGGGTACCTGCCCGAAGCCCGGCCGGGCACGATCTACGGCTACCGCGTGCATGGCCCCTATGAGCCGGAACAGGGACACCGTTTCAACCCAAACAAGCTGCTGCTCGACCCGTACGCCAAGGCGCATGTCGGCGAGCTGCGCTGGGACCACGCCTGCTTCGGCTACAAGATCGGCGACGGCGACGACGATCTCAGCTTCGATGAACGCGACAGCGCGCCGTTCGTGCCGAAATGCCGGGTGATCGACCCCGCCTTCACCTGGGGGCGCGTGCGCAAGCCGGAAATTCCCTGGTGGCGCACCATCATCTACGAGACGCATGTGAAGGGCTTCACCCGCCGCCATCCCGGCGTGCCGGAGAACCTGCGCGGTACCTATGCCGGGCTCGGCCAGAAAGAGGTGGTCGAGTACATCCGCTCGCTCGGCGTTACTTCAGTGGAGCTGCTGCCGATCCACACCTTCGTCACCGACAGCTATCTGGCCGACAAGGGCCTGACCAATTACTGGGGCTACAACACGATCGGCTTCTTCGCCCCCGACCCGCGCTATTCCTCCATCCCGACCTTCGTGTTCTCGGAATTCAAGGAGATGGTTGCGCGGCTGCACGATGCCGGGCTCGAGGTGATCCTGGACGTGGTGTACAACCACACCGCCGAAGGCAACGAGCGCGGCCCGACGCTGTCGTTCCGCGGCATCGATAACACCAGCTACTATCGGCTGATGCCGGATGAGCCGCGCTATTACATCAACGACACCGGCACCGGTAACACGCTCGACCTGTCGCACCCGCGGGTGCTGCAGATGGTCACCGATTCTCTGCGCTACTGGGTGACCGAGATGCACGTCGATGGCTTCCGCTTCGACCTCGGCACCATCCTGGCGCGCGAGGAGCACGGTTTCGATGAGGGCGGCGGTTTCCTGGACAGTTGTTTGCAGGACCCGGTGCTGTCGTCGGTGAAGCTGATCGCCGAGCCCTGGGACATCGGCCCCGGGGGCTAT
The DNA here is from genome assembly GCA_963764525.1 of uncultured Pseudomonadota bacterium. Lineage (GTDB taxonomy): Bacteria > Pseudomonadota > Alphaproteobacteria > Acetobacterales > Acetobacteraceae > DATDIC01. The sequence goes on from CAVXTC010000010.1 coordinate 216,636, forward strand.
CAGGTCGGCGGCTTCCCGCCCGGCTGGGCCGAGTGGAACGACAAGTTCCGCGACACCGTGCGCAGCTTCTGGAAAGGCGACGAGGGCAAGCTGCCGGACCTGGCGACGCGGTTGGCCGCCTCGGCCGGCGCATTCAACCGGCGCGGCCGCAAGCCCTGGTCGAGCGTGAATTTCGTCACCGCGCATGACGGGTTCACGCTGCAGGACCTGGTTTCCTACGACCACAAGCACAACGAGGCGAACGGCGAGGACAACCGCGACGGTCACGATAACAATTTGTCCTGGAACCACGGCGCCGAGGGACCAACCGACGACGAGGATATCCTGGAACTGCGGGACCGGCAGAAGCGCAACCTGCTGGCGACGCTGCTGCTGGCCCAGGGTACGCCGATGCTGATGGCCGGCGACGAGTTCGGTCGCACCCAGCAGGGCAACAACAATGCCTATTGCCAGGACAACGAGATAAGCTGGGTCGATTGGGAGATCGACGAGTATGGCCGGCTGATGATCGATTTCGTACGCAAGCTGATTGCCATGCGAAGCTCCTTCCCGATCCTGCGTCGCAACCGGTTCCTGACCGGCGAATACAACCCAGACCTGGACGTGAACGATGTGCGCTGGCTGACGCCCGAGGCCACCGACATGACCGACGAAAACTGGAGCGACCCCAACGCGCGCTGCCTGGGCATGCTGCTGGACGGCCGCGCGCAGGCGACCGGCATTAAGCGCCCGGCCATGGATTCCACCGCGCTGCTGGTGCTGAACGCATACCACGACGTGGTGAATTTCCGGCTTCCCGAAGTGATGGGCGGCGGCCGCTGGCGCCGGTTGATCGACACCAACATTCCGGACGCGGAGGGATCGCTCGTGGTGCGAACGGGCGAGGAGTACGAGGTCACTGGCCGGTCCGTGCTGCTGCTGGCGCTGGATCCGGACCTTGCGTCATCCTCCGTGGCGCTGCGTCGGGCGCGCCAGGCGCTGCGCCAGGTGGCGGAGGCGCCTGCAACGGTGCCGGTACCGGAGCCCGCGGCGGCCAAATGACATTCACCTCTCGCCGCCGCCGGCGGACAGCACCTGTCTCCGATCGCGGGTCGGGGCGCAGCGCGACGGCTGAGGAAACGGAACACCCCTGATACAGCGATGCACATCCGGGTTATGGTGCCGGTGGTGGCGCCCCGGCCGGATTGCCGCACACCCGACCAACCCAGACCGTGCTACGGAAGGTATCCCTGAATTGAGCGGGCCTGGGGGGCCGTGCTCAGCGAAGCTGCGAACCCTTAGCTCACGTTTGCCGGTGTCGTGACAGCATCCCGCGCTTTCTCGACACCGTGCGGGAAGCCGCTGCGATCGCCATACTGCCGCCAGTTTCCGCGCTGGCGGCCGTGGCGGCTTGTCACGCTCTGCGCCCCGATCACGTCCAGCAGTGTGACACCGAGCACAATGGCGAGTGCCAGACCGGCGTTGGCCCGTTTCGGATTGCCGGGGCGCAACGCCAGGAGAAGCGTTGCAATGTCCGCTCCATCTCCGGCAACCCGGCTCCACAAACCGATCTCCCTGTCCACGGAAAGTGAGAGGAAGCCGCTACCGATCTCACGCGCTCCGTATGCGCGTGCCAAACCCTCATTGCCCTCCAGGCCAAGCATCCCGGTAATACGCCTGGGAGCCAGCAACTCGACCAGGCCCAACCCGATGCTGAACCAGCCGAGCGCGCGACCGAACTGGTCGGCCACTCCCAGCGAGCTCGGACCCGAGCTCAACACCCTGGGATCACCGGTGGAGCGGGTGATATTTGAAATGTAGGTCACGACCTTGCCTCCCTGCTCAGGGCTTCAGGACCACTTTGATGCAACTGTCCTGTTTATTACGGAACGTACCATACATCTCGGGTCCCCTCTCCAGCGCCACCTTATGGGTGATGACGAAGGATGGATCGATCTGCCCTTCCTCGATTCGGCGCAGGAGATCGTCGGTCCAGCGATTGACATGCGTCTGGCCCATGCGCCACGTCAGGCCCTTGTTCATCGCCTGACCCATCGGGATCTTGTCCACCAGTCCCCCATAGACGCCAGGGATTGAAAGTACACCGGCAGGGCGGCAGACGTAGATCATCTCCCGCAAAACGTGCGGCCGGTCGCTCTCCAGCATCATCATCTGCTTGGCGCGATCATAGACGGTATCCGGCTTGGAGAACGTCACGTGGCTTTCCAGGCCGACCGCATCTATGCATTTCTCCGGGCCCTTGCCGCCGGTGAGGTCGTTCAGGCGCTCGACCACGCTTTCCTCGTCGAAGTCGATCGTGGTCGCGCCGCCGGCCCTCGCCATGCTGAGACGTTCTGGTAACCGATCGATCGCCACGACCTGTTTTGCACCAAGCAGGATTGCGCTACGGATTGCCATCTGACCCACGGAACCGCAGCCCCAGATGGCAACGGTGTCGGTGGGCTCGATATCGCATTGGGCAGCGGCCTGCCATCCGGTCGGGAAAATGTCGCCGAGAAACAGCACCTGATCGTCCGTCAGGCTGTCCGGCACCTTGATCTGGGTCCGGTCCGCGAACGGGACCCGGACATACTCGGCCTGGCCTCCCGGATAACCGCCGGTAAGATGCGTATAACCAAACAGACCGGCGGTCGTGTGACCAAACACCTTGTCGGCCAGATGTTTCTTGCGGTTTGTCTTCTCGCAGACGGAAAAATTGCCGCGTTTGCATTGGCTGCATTCGCCGCAGATAATGGTGAACGGCACGACGATACGATCACCTTTCTTGAGATGACCGTTGACCCCGGAGCCGACTTCCACGACCTCGCCCATCATCTCGTGGCCCATGATGTCGCCGGGCAGCATGGCGGGTATGAAGTTGTGGTACAGGTGAAGGTCCGAACCGCAGATTGCGCAACTGGTGACCTTTATGATCGCGTCCCGGGGTTCCTCGATTTCCGGGTCCGAGACACTGTCGCAGCGGATGTCTTCTTTCCCGTGCCAGACCAGGGCTCGCATGTTCGCCACTCCTGCTGTTGCCATACCTCCGTCGCCCGCGACAGCGGACAAACGGACGTGCTGTCCTTGCATTTGGGAAGAATGCTGATGCTTTTGGCATCATTGGGCCGCACGTCCTGTAAAGCCCGATTCCACGCACGGTTCCCGGGTTGCGAAGCTGCGGCACGTCACTGTGCCGTGAGGATGACCAGGCGACGTCGCGGCTTTCATGTTCGCATGCGAGCGCGTGCGAACGGTGCGTGGCCAGGTCCGATGCCGGACTCTCGCTCAGTGCCGTTCGACGTTATCCTGACGCTGCAATGGTAGGAGCACGGTTTCGATGAGGGCGGCGGTTTCCTGGATTCCTGCCGATGATTGATTTCGTCCGCAACCTGATCGCCATGCAAAGCGCCTTCCCGATCCTGCGTTGCAACCGGTTCCTGATCGGCGAGTACAACCCAGACCTGGACGTGAACGACGTGCGCTGGCTGACGCCCGAGGCCACTGACATGGCCGATGAGAACTGGAGCGACCCAACGCGCGCTGCCTGGGCATGCTGCTGGACGCGCCAGGCGCTGCGCCAGGTGGCGGAGGCGCCTGCAACAGTGCCGGTACCGGAGCCCGCGGCAGCGCCGGAGGAGGAGCCCGCGGCCGCCGAAGCGTCGGAATGATGTTCGTGCCTCTCCCGCTCCGCGGGACAGGGCGTGGCGTGCGCAGTAAGGCACGCCGCCCCTTGCAGGTCCGCCGGTTGCTGGCACCGGCGCAAGGAGCTAGCCTTGGTCCGCCAAACCGCGGGAGGATGCATGCGCTATCTCTGGTTATTGTCGCTGCTTCTCCTTTCAGGATGCTACTATCCGTACGGACCGTCCTATGGTTACGGAGGTTATCCGTATCCAGGCTATCCGTCCCATGGATACGCGCCCGGCGCCTATGGCTCTGGTCCCCCACCACCTTCCTACAGCAACCAGCAACCCTACCCTGGCGCCCAACAACCGTACCAAGCCTACCCGGGCACCCAACAACCCTACCAAGCCTACCCGGGCGCCGAACAACCTTATTACGGCAACACCCAGCCGGGTTATGCCGGCCCTGCCGCCAGTGACCCAAACAACTGCGGCACACCCGACGAACCGAGGCCGTGCCACGGAACGTATCGCTGACCGGGCGAGCTGAGGCTCGGTGCATTTTTCCGCCGAGTGCTGCCCGTCGTACTGGCGAAACTGCCGTCGCTTAGGGGTGGCACTGCCGGAATTCGTGTTTCGACCCGAATGCCGATCCTGCGCCTCTTCAGTCGCCATTGCGTTCCAGATAGGCGGCCAACCTCTCGATTGTTTGCATGCCCAGCTCCACCGCTCCGACTTTCATCACCGCATTGCGGGAAACGCGGGCGGCGGCGTTAAGAAAATCTGAACCCTTTCATCGCAGACTGGCCGCCATGATCGCTCCGTCCTCCCTTGCCGCATTCAGCTCCACCGCCGGCCTCGGCAATCTCCGCGGCAGCATCCGGCCGGCGGACGCCGTGCGGCCATTCGCCCGGGCCGACCAGCCGGCGACCTCCGTTCAGTCGTCCGGATCGCGCAGCAACCCGGCCGCCATGGATGCGTCCCCCAATGCCAGCCCCACCCGTGCCCTCCCGCGCGGGTCCTTGCTCGATCTAACGGTGTAGCAGACCCCCAACGGGGTTGATCCGCGGCGGCGGACGCGTCACGCTGCGGCATGCCGGAATTTGTCCGCCGAGTCCCGGACGGCGACAATCGGGAGCGTCTGATCTGTCCCGATTGCGGCCACATCGCCTACGACAATCCCAAGATCGTCGTCGGCTCGGTGGTGGCTGTCGATGGCGCCGTGCTGATGTGTCGCCGCGCGATCGAGCCGCGGCGTGGTTTCTGGACCCTGCCGGCGGGCTATCTGGAACACGGCGAGACGCTGCAGGAAGGCGCCATGCGCGAAGCCCGCGAGGAGGCCGAGGCGGATATCGCGCTCGACGGCGTCCTTGGCGTGTTCAGCGTCAGCCGGATCGGTCAGGTGCAGGTCATCTTTCGCGGCCGCTTTGCCGACCAGAACGCGCCGCCGCGCTTCGCCCCCGGACCGGAAAGCCTGGACGTCGGGCTGTTCGCCTGGGCGCGCATTCCCTGGAACGAAATTGCGTTCCCTACCGTGCGCTGGGCCTTGCACGCATGGCGCCAGGCGGGGTCCGGCCCGCTTGGGGCGCCGGCCGGCAACCCGCTCGATGATCCGCGTGGCGTGCAGCAAATCACAGCATCATTGCCGGCGTGATGCGACGCGTCCTGCTATTTGTGGTGCAGGCGACGGTGCTGCTGCTGCTGGCTCGGCGCGTGCTGCCGATCCCCCCGGTGCCGCCCGCCGGTGGGCCGCCCGATACCGCCGCACCGGTGCCCGACCTCCTGATCCAGTCGCCGCCGCAGGTGCAGGCCACCGGACCCACCCTGTCGCCGGATTTTTTCGCCATGCACTATTACGACCAGAGCATGGGCTACGTGCCGGGCTCGCGGATGGATGCCCGCCCGGAGCGCCGGCCGCTGCTGGCGCCGGGACTCAACCTGAACGTGCCGTTGCAGTAAATTCTGCGCGCAAAAAACCTCTCACGGTCTTGTGACACGGGAATGGAACGCCGGTGCTGCGTTCCGCACCGGCGCACGTCATGATGCGCCGATGGTCGTCCGGACGATCCGCCGCACCCGGCACCATCACTGCCACAATCGGCAATCCCCTGGGCCGCACGCTCCCCGGCCGCCGGAACGCTCATGCGCCTGGTGACGCGTCTGCTGCTGCTGATCCTGCTGTGCCTCGCACCGATGATCGCGGCACTGATCTATACGCAATATGATCTGCGTCAGCAGCGAAGCGTCGGCCTGCGGACGGTGGCGCTGCGCCAGGCGGAGCTGGTGAACGCGGATCTTGACAGCATCCTGGCTGGCGCCCGGCAGTTGCTGACCGCTGTGGCCGGGTCCCGGCAGATCGCCACGGCCGGTCCCGAGTGCGACGCGCGCCTTGCCAGCCTGGCGCACACGCTGCCCGGATACGCGTTCCTCGCGATCGCCGCCCCGGACGGGCGCCTTGTCTGCGCCTCCACGCCGGCGCTGCTGAAGGCGTCGGCGACCGCTTGGCTGTCCAGCCTTTCGACCGGCCCGTTCAGCAGCGGCGTCTATTCCACCCAACGGGGGATCCGGGGCGGTTTCCTGCCGGTGGGTGTTCCCTTGACCGGTCCCTGGGCTGTTCCCTTGGGCTTGCCGCTCGCTGCCGGGGGGCGGTCGGAGCCCGCACCGGCTTTCGCGATCGCCGCGCTGGATCTCGAATGGGTGGGCCGGCACCTCGAGCAGGTCGAACTCGGGCGGACGACCTTGCTGGAGCATTGCCGCACCACGGTGCTGGACCGCGCCGGGACGGTGATCGCGCATTATCCGGATACCGAGGCCTGGCTGGGCAAACCAGGTCCGGAAGAAATGCGCGTGCTGATCGCTCGGACCGTTCCGGGCGTCACTCGGATCCACGGGGTCGATGGCGTTCGGCGTGAGGCAGGGTATGTCTCGGCAATCGATCCTCCCGCCGGGCTGACCGCGGTGGTGGCGCTGTTCCCACCCGACCTGATGGGCGGCCTCGATCGGCTGGCGATCCCGCAGGCGCTGCTGATCGCGGTTTCCAGCTTGCTGGCGGTGCTGGTGGCGATCCTGGCCGCCCGCCGCTTCATCCTGCGGCCGATCGGCAGGCTGCTGGGCGCCGCCGAGCGCTGGCGCGACGGCGACCTCACCGCCCGCGCCCAAACCAACGAGGGAGCCGAGTTTGGCGCGCTCGCTGCGTCATTCAACGAGATGGCTGCGGCGCTGGAGCTGCGCGATCAGGAGCGCCGCACCCAGGCCGGGCTGCTGGAAGCCCAGGTGATCGAGCGCACACGGGCGCTTTCGGAGACCAACAACCGCCTGCAGGTCGAGATGGCGGAGCGCGAAAGGAGCGAGGTGGCGCTGCGGGAAGGCCAGCAGCTTCAGGCGGTGGGCCAACTCGCCGGCGGCGTTGCACATGATTTCAACAACCTGCTTGCCACTGTGCTCGGCTGCCTGGAGCTGATCGGCCGCCGCGTGGGGGGACTGCCCGCAGCGGAGCAGGATCGCCTGAACACGCTGATCCGGCGGGCCAGCGATGCGGTGCAACGCGGTTCGCAGCTCACCTCACGTCTGCTCGCGTTTTCCCGTCGCCAGCATCTGACGCCGCGGCCGGCCGACCTGAACGTGCTGGTCAATGATCTGCTGACGCTCGCCGGCAGCACGATCGGCCGGCGGATTCGCGTCAGCACCGCTCTGGCAGCGGATTTGTGGCCAGCGCTGGCCGATCCCGGGCAGGTTGAGGCGGCGCTGCTCAATCTGTGCCTGAATGCGCGCGACGCCATGCCGGAGGGCGGTGGGCTGACCATCCAGACGTCTAACGAGACGATCGCCGCATCATCCGACACGGATCTCAAGCCCGGCCGTTATGTCCGGATCAGCGTCGCCGACAACGGCTTCGGCATGACCCCGGAGGTGCTGCGTCGCGCCCTCGATCCGTTCTTCACCACCAAGGGGCCGGGCGCGTCGGGGCTCGGGCTTAGCCAGGCGTATGGCCTGGCGCGGCAGTCGGGCGGCACGCTGCGGCTGCGCAGCACGCCCGGGCAGGGCACTGAGGTATCGCTGCTGCTGCCGCGGGCACGCGGGGCGACCGGAACGTTGCCGGTGGTGCTCGGGCCCGAGACACTCGTTCGCCCGGGTCTTTCGTTGCAGGTGCTGCTGGTGGACGACGACCACGCTGTGCGCCAGGTGACCGCCGACATGCTGCGCCACCTGGGATGTACGGTGCTGGAGGCGCAAGGCGGGCGCGAGGCGCTGCGCCTGCTGTGCGATGCGACGCCCGATCTGCTGGTGCTGGATTACGCGATGCCTGAAATGAACGGCCTGGAGCTGGCGCGCGCGGCACGGCAGAACGGCATTCTTTCGCCGGTACTGCTGGCCACCGGTTACGCGGAACTGAGCGAAGACGCCGCGGCGGCCGAGGGGCTGCTGGACGCGGTGTTGCGCAAGCCGTTCACGTTGCGCGAGCTGCATGCGGTGATCGCCCGGGTAATGAGCCAGATTCGCCGCGAATCGAATGTGGTGCTGCTCCGGCTGCCGGGTCGCGGCTGAGCCGCGGAGATTCACCTCTCCCGATTGCGGGAGACGCCCCCAGCAGCACGCGATGGTGTGGGGCTTCGGTTGCCCCTGGGCCATTTTCATACCCGAGCCTGCCCCCGACCCGATCGGGGCGGCGCGCGGCAGTTCGCCAAATCAGGGTGCGGGCATTCGCGATCCGCATGAGGCATTTCAGGCCGAACACCACAGGCGCGAACACCGGGCGCCGCCTTCAGCTCCTGGGCGCGCGCTTCCGATCCAGGAACGCGCGCATCATGCGGGCCGGCTCGTCGGTCGCCACGCGTCCACAAAGCTGTCGATTCCGGCGGCGAGAGGTCGGGCGAGCGTCATCGCCCGCTGCAGCTCCGGAAGATCGATACCTTCCGTGAATGCGGTACGGATTGGAACGAGCAGCTCCGCCGCTTCATCCGCTCTGTCCTGGCCGCACAGGAGTTGCCCAAGCTCGATCGTCGGCCGCAAAGCCAGCATTCTTGCTCCCTGCGACAATGCGATCTCGATAGCCCGACGGAACGCGAGCTCCGCATCGGCGGCGCCGTCCGATTGCAGCAGCAGGATACCGCGAGCATGTTGCACCACAGGCGCGAAGACGGCCTCGCCTGATCGTCTGATGTGAATCTCCGCCTCCCGCAGCGCACCGTTTCCAGCTGCGAGGTTCTGCGCTCCCGCGTAACCCACCGCCAACCATGACAGAAACAGTGGCCGCATGAAAAAGGTCTTTATCCGGTCCAGATCGCTCAGCGCCGTTGTCAGGAGCCTGATCCCGGCGCCAAATTCCCTGTTGGCAACAAATCGAATACCCTGGAACGCCCTACCTCCTCCCAGGTAGTTCGGAAGCCGGTGCTCAGAACTAAGGTGCACCAGTTGCTCCGACACATCAGCAAGGCTATCAATATCATATCGAAGGCACGACAAGATCCCATGGAGAATCAAAACGAACAAACGGATGTTGATCCGGCTGCTGCTTTCCGCCGCGGCCAACGACGCCCTGGCTGCTGCCCGGGCCTGGTCCGGAAAACCCGTGCACCAAAACAACAAAGACTTGTAGGTGTTAAGAACGGCAAAAGCCGACGCCTGCGAGAAGTCGCTTTGACTGGTGTCGGCAGAATCAAACTTCAGTGCATCCAGATATTCGATATCGTGCTTCATTCCGGCGAACTCGCCGGCGAAGAACGCTGCCAACGCACGATTGCGCAGAGAATGGTGATACGGTTGTTGGTCGTCAAATGAACGAGTGATATCGACCATCGTGTTTGCCACCGCGAGTGCCTGAGTTATCTGCGCGCGCGTCAGCCGGAGCAGGAATTCTCCGTAGAGCGCCAGGTACAGCTCCTTCAGATCGTCGCCGTCGCGGAACAGTTCGTGCAGGCGCTTGCATATGCCTTCGACCTCGTCCGACGAAAAACCGAAAACATGATTGGCAGGCCCAAGACGAATCGCCTGCAATGCGCGTTCCAGACGGTCGCGCTCTCTGGACGAGGCAAGCGTCGTTAGCAACTCCAACCCCCGTCCGGTGTGGCTGACCGCCTCGCGATTCGCGGAGCGTTCGATGGCCTGCTGCGCTGCTTTCAGCCAGTATCGGCCAGCTTGCATCGCATCGCCGGCCTCAGACAGATGATTAGCGAGCACCTCGGGTTCGTCCCGGCACCGTTCGGGGAATTCCGATTCAAGGGCTTCCGCCACACGGGCGTGCAATTGCCGGCGCCTGCCGCGCAGCAGGCTGCTGTATGCCGCATCCTGGATGAGCGAGTGCCGGAATGCATACACGATACCGAGACCGGTGTTGCGACGCTGCATGATGTCGGCGTTGACCAGCGTGTCCAGCGTATGCTGAATGATGGCTGGACCGTGGTCTGCAACCAGTGCAAGCAGCTCGACCGTGATGTCACGACCAATCACGGACGCGACCTGCGCAATATCCTTTACTCCGGACAAACGGTCCAGCCGCTCGATCAGGGACCCTTGCAGGGTCGATGGAATGATGCCGCTGCCGGTTGCACGATTTCAAAGCGAGCCCGTTTTTCGTCTGCTCGATGACCCCCAAGTCGAGAGCGGACCGGGCGAGTTCCTCGACAAAAAGCGGGATTCCGACCGCCCGTTCAACAATCGACTCCAGCAATTCCCGCGGTAGCTGTTGGCCGCCTAGCACCTGCTCGGCAATACGCGCGCTTTCGCTGCGGTTCAGCCGGTTCACGGTCAACGTCGATACGTGGGCACGCAGCCTCCAGGGAAGTTCCAGTTCCGGGCGCATCGCTGCTACCAAAAAAATCGGCAGCTCCGGAATGATTTCGACCCCCAGCTCGAGCACCTCAAGGCTGGTCGGATCGATCCAGTGGAGATCCTCGACGATCAAGCAGACAGGCCCGCGTTCGGCCGCCCGTCTGAGCTGATACAGCAGTGCATCGAGCAAACGCTGTTTGCGCTCCGCTGGCGTGAGTTGCGTCTCCGGGTAACGGTCACCAACCGGAATGCCGAGCAGATCAGCGTATAGCGCCACGAGATCCGGCTTATCGACAACTCGCTCGAGTTTATCTAACTTGTCAGCAGGCGAATTGAGACCGTCACGCCCGCAGAGCGCATGAGTTGGTCGAGCGCGGGGAACAGGGCGGTGTTGCTATGGTAGGGCGAGCATTGCCATAGGGGGATATGAGTACCGTCGGGTAGGTGTTCCAAAAACGCCGCCAACAGGCGTGATTTGCCGATCCCGGCTTCGCCAACGAGAAGTGCAATCCGTCCCTCACCACTGGTTGCTTCCCCCCAGCGGTGGAGCAAGAGGCCGAGTTCATGCTCGCGCCCGACCATCTCGGTAAGCTGACCAGAATGTCTGGCGGCGAACCGCGAGGGATCGTTTCGCACCTCCGAGACACGCCATGCGGTTATCGGCTCAGTGAACCCTTTCAACTCGTGTTGACCGAGGTCGACGAAAGTAAAGGCCGCCGTCGCGAGTTGTCGCGTAAGCTTATCAACGACGACCTGGCTTGGCTGCGCCAAGGTCTGCAATCGGGCAGCAAGATTTGGTGCATCGCCGGTCGTGGCCTGCTCCGGTGTGCCGAACACCTGATCGCCGACCACGACCCGGCCGGTGGCGATGCCAATGCGCGCCTGCAGACGGACGCTTGGAGCGTGGGTCAATCGGCTCACAGCGTCGGTCATATCCAGGCCGCACCTGATGGCTCGTTCGGCGTCGTCCTCGTGCGCTTGCGGATACCCGAAACGGGCCAGAAGACCATCTCCCGCTGAATGAGCGATCGATCCGCCGAACCTGGCGACGAGATTGGTGCAGCAGCGATAGTAGGCTTGCAAGACAGCGTGCAGATCCTCGGCGTCCAGCCGTCTCGCCAATGCGGTTGACCCAACCAGGTCGCAAAAAAGCGCCGAAACCTGTCTTGTCTCGGGCTTACTGCTCGATGCAACAATTACTGTCGCAGGATCGCCGGCTGTCGGGGCGAGTACGCGAGCCGCCGGTTGCGTCACCGGCAGGCCAGCGATTGCCCGAAGAAGCCTCTTCCGATGCCCGAGTGTCACGCCGAGGCTCTTGAGGTCTTCCTCGGTGAGATCGCGCAGTGCCTCCTTGTCTATATCGGCCTGCACAAATGCGTCGGCATACTGGGCCAAGCCCAAGGTTTCCAACCAAGCTTTGACAAAAGCCATTCCGGCAAAATCCTTCGCGGCTCGCGCTGATGTGCATTGGCTGAGGCGAACAAACCTGCATACCCCAAACAAGGTTCCGACGTAACCCTAGTTCCTCCGGGATGCGATCGGGAGGGTGGAATGTCGCGGCTGAAGGATTCAGACAGCTCATGAGACCGTCGTATCTTCTTGTCTGCATCGCCGGCTCCGCAGTATTTTGCTTGCCGTGCGTCAAAGCAGTGAAAGCGCAGCAAGCCCGGTTTGGCGACCTCTACGTCGGTATCGGAGCCGGCGCCGTGTTCACGCAAAGTACCAGCTTCAATGCGACTGGATCGATTTCTGGCATCAGCATTGCCGGGTCGGGGAGACTTAGCTTTAATCCCGGTGAGTTAGTGGTTGCGTTTGCCAGTTACAGCATCACGCCTATTGTCAACGTCGTCGCCCAGCTCGGTTACGTGCACGCACGGATAGCCGATTTCACGGGCGAGCTTTCCTTCGGTTACCTGGGCCCAATTGCAGGTACTATCGGAACCGCGGGCGATGTCGGTACCCTGGCAAATCTCTATAACATCGTCGTGACACCACTCGGTCAGGATACGACCTTTATACCCTATTTCGGAGGGGGAGTGGGATTTGCCCACTCGCACGCCGCATTGAGGACGATCAGTGTCCTTGGCAGTACGATACCTATCGACGTGAACAGCAGCGATACTGATCTCGCGGCAGATATCCTGATTGGCGCCGACTACAAATTCAGCTCGAGGGCGCGGCTCGGCCTTGTCTACCAGTTCGTCCGGATCAGCGCTGGCGACCTGGGGTCGGAGGGTAGTTTGCATGCCAATACGGGCGCCGTCCTTTCCCATTTCCTCGGCGCTCTGTTCGAGTATCGTTTCTGATCCCGATATCGGCGCCCTCCCAGTGCCGTTGTCGCGCCGTTGCAGGAATAACCCCCGCGGCGCGCGACGGTGTGGGGCTTCGGTTGCTCCTGGGCCATTTTCATACCAGAGCCTGCCCCGACCCGATCGGGGCGGCGCGCGGCAGCTCGCCAAATCAGGGTGCGGGCATTCGCGATCCGCATGAGGCATTTCAGGCCGAACACCGCAGGCGCGAACACCGGGAGCCGCCTTCAGCTCCTGGGCGCGCGCTTCCGATCCAGGAACGCGCGCATCATGCGGGCCGGCTCGTCGGTCGCCCATGCGTCCACAAAGCTGTCGATTCCGGCGGCGACGGCCGCACCCAGCGGCAGGCCTTCCCAGGCATCGATCAGCTTTTTCTGTAGCCTGACGGCGCGCGGCCCGGCGGCAAGGATGGACCCCAGCAGGCGTTCTATCGCCACATCCAGATCATCCGGTGCGACGATCTCCTCGACCAGCCCCCAGGCGAGCGCCCGGGCCGCATCGATCGCCTCCCCGGACAATAGCAGCCATCGCGTGCGGCCCCAGCCGATCAGGCCGGGCAGCAACGCGGCCTCGACCACCGACGGAATGCCAACGCGCACCTCCGGCATGCCGAACCATGCATCCGTGGCGGCTATTCGCATGTCGCAGGCGGCGGCGACCTCCAGCCCGGCGCCGAGCACGTAACCCTGAACGCGGGCGATCACCGGGACCGGCAGGCGGCGGATCACGTCGCAGCTTTGATGCACCAGGGTGATGAAATCGCGCGCGTCGGTCGTGTTGAGCGCCGCCATTTCCGTGATGTCGGCGCCGCCGATGAAGGCACGCGTGCCGGCCCCGCGCAGCACCACCGCGCGCAGCGCGGGCTGCCGTGCCAGCGCCTCGGCATCGGCGATCAGGGACCGCATGATGTCGCGGTTCAGCGTGTTGAGTTTCGCCGGATTTTCGATGGCGATGGTGGCGACGCCGCGTGCATCGATCGCGGTCGTCGTGCCCGATCTGCCTGCCATGCATCGCCCTCCCCGTCCGGCCCGCTCGCAGGATACCGTCCTGGCCGCGAAAGCCGCCATCTCTCGTGTTCACAATCAGCCTGTGCATGAACCCGGTGATCCCGGCGAGCCTTCGGTCTCAGGGCCAGGATATTCGGTGGCGATTACTCCGGCGTGGTTGAACGTGACGCGCTCCCACAGCGGCACGGCCGGGACGGTCACGTATCCGATCGTCTCGATCATCCGCTGCCGGCAATGTTTGTCGGTTGGTTTGGACGTACTCGCTGCGTCCTCAAGTGCCGAAGGCCGATCCCGTCGAGACGCGAAAAGATGTCTCAGGCGAGCGTGAGCCGCCGATGGCGCCCGTTCTGTGCTTCTCAGGCAAGGCCCACCGATCCGGCCAGCGCACGTACTCGCCAACCGCGGATTTAGGTTAACAGGGCCTAGGGGGAGCTGGCGACGATCACGGCGGCACGGCAGGGCCGTCGTTCGAAATGGGTGCTGCCGATGGAAGGGGATGGGAAAGTCTATGTCCTCGATCCCTTCAAGCGCGTGACCGGCGCCGGGGCCGATTACTGCGCCGCCTTCAATCCTCTGGCCGATCTCAACGCGGATAGCGATGACGGCCTCGATATGGCCGGGCAAATCGCGGACGCGCTCGTTTTGCAGCAAGAGGCGGGTTCCGCCGGATCGCACTGGACCATGAACGGGCGCGCCTTCCTGCTCGGCCTCGTCCTCTACGTCGCCAAAACGCAGGAACCGGCAAGCCGCAACCTCGTCACGCTGCGCCGCCTGCTGTTGCAGGACGCGGACGGTTTTGAGGCGATGCTGACGCGCCATGCAGGAACGCGGCGGGCGTCATCGGACGCGCCGCGAATTCGCTCCGCGCCAAGCCGCGTGATGAAAAAGGCTCGGTCATTTCGACATGCGACACGCAAACCGCGTGGCTCGAAGGCGGCGCGATGGCCTCCGTGCTGCAAGGTTCGGATTTTCGCCTGGAGGATCTGAAGGACGGCGGATTAGCGTTTACCTGTGCCTGCCCGCCACAGGCTTGCCACGCATGGGCGGTGGCTGCGCGCATCCTGAAAACCTCGGCCATAACGGGCATGGGTTCAGCCCTGTGCTGGTCCTTACACTATTTATCCTGTTATCCTGCTGAAAGGGTACTAATCCTGTTGAAGGTTTAGTAAGTGCCCCCACTAACAAAGTGAGCGCCGTATAACCTATGACAGCCTCAGCCGCGGCGAGTTTCCGGACTCCTTCCGTGGGCGACAAGTCTCCATATCGCAATGTGGTCCACGTCACGATAGAGAAGTATATTGACGACCATATATTTGGTTTAATCTCTTTGCTGTTGTACATCAAATCGTTCATAGAGCATAGGTTCGCGAATACAGCGACTATTACCGTGACAAAAGCAAACATCGATATGGGCTGCTCCAATGTGTACATAAAAGTCTATCCTCTCCTCTTTTGGCATGATGTAAAGTAAATGCCATAACTTCTGAGGAAAAGGGCACAGTTTGCCACGATTACGGCAACGGACCATTGAGCAGAATGCCTTCCAGTATTAGTGTAAAACACGGAAATTAAAAAGCGATATCATTAACGCGTCCGCGTTCGAATGAGCGTAGATGGAGCTCAACCGACGCCATAAAGGATGCCGTCTTGCTGACACCCACCGCGACTACGAGTTTTGCTACCGATATTACATTGACGATTACAGAGAACATTACACAGGCAAATGAGAAAGAATGCCAATGATTCGATGGGTAAGTAAAGATGACAATACCTATAAGGAAAACAAAAAGAATAGTTCTATGCTGTGTGCTAATCCGGCCAAACGTGACACTGTATAGCATCCATGGCACCCCAAGTAGTGCGAAGATTATTATACCTATACCGGCGGTCGTTCTCTCCATCCCAAAGACGTAGTTCCACATGTAAGTTTGACTCCCGTTCTAGATGTGAGCTATACAGTAGAATGGGAAAACGAGTTGCTGGTCATGCCGCCTATAGCTTCCAGGTTCTTTAGCGAATGCGTTGAACTCCGGAAGGAGGAGGGTTGGAAAACCCAAGTCCACACTCTCCTGGTTGGCAGAGCCTTTTATTATTCAGCAACCCTCTTCCCTTCTGGAACCGTGTGGGTGCGCGGTATTCCGATTCCTCCCCCTGCTGTCAGTTGGGTTGGGAAGTCTGAAATGCGTTGTGGCCCTCAAGGTGACAAGGAAGCTACTCATGACTTCCCTGCTATTGGCTGATGGGCAGCTTGTCCAGCAGATCGAAAGCGGCCTTGAACAGGGCTTCCGAGATGACCAGCCATCTGACCCCTTCCCCGTTCCTGCCGGTCCACCAGATGCCTGGCGACGATCCGCGCCGCCTTGGCAGCCCTCATCCAGATTCCCCCGGCGGCAGCCACAGCACCTGGCCGATCCGGTCCGCCCCCGCCGCGATCATCGCCAGTCGGTCGAACCCAAGCGCGATCCCGGCCGCCGGCGGCATGCCGTATTCCAGTGCCGCAATAAAATCCTCATCCAGCGGCCAGTCGGAAATCAACCGCTCCGGGCCGGACAATGCGCGTCGCCGTGCCCGATCCGCCAGGAATTGCCCGCGCTGCTCGGCGGCGTCGGTCAGCTCAACGAACGCGTTCGCCAGCTCGATCCCGCACACATAAAGCTCGAACCGCTCCGCCACCCGCGGATCGGCCGGATCGCGCCGGGCCAGCGCCGCCTGCGCCGCCGGCCAGTGCGTCAGGAAAGTCGGGTGCTCGCGCCCGAGCCGAGGCTCGACGCGTTCCAGCAACAGCCGGAAGAACAGGTCTTCCCAGTCTTCGCCCGGCCGCAGCCGCGCGCCGGCCGAGGCGGCCAGCCCCGGCGCGTCCCCGGCGGTGCCGAGCACATCCGCCCCCGCATAGCGGGTGAACGCCTCGGCGACGCTCAGCCGCTCGAACGCGGCCAGCGAGGTGGACACGCCGCGGCAGGTCACGATGTCGGGCAGCACGGCGCGCAGGAACGCCTCGACCTCATTGATCAGCGCCGCCATGCCGATGTCGGGGCGGTACCATTCCAGCATGGTAAATTCAGCCGCGTGCAGCTCGCTGCCCTCGTTGTTCCGCCAGACCCGCGCCAACTGAAAGATCTGCCCGGCGCCGGCGACCAGCAGGCGTTTCATCGCGAATTCCGGGCTGGTGTGCAGCCATAGCGGCTCGGTTCGCCCGTCCGGGTGCTCGCGCACAGTGGCGAAGGCGCGGAGATGAACTTCTTCTCCCGGCGTGGGAAGCGCATACGAGGTTTCCACCTCGATATAGCCGCGCGCGGCGAAGAACCCGCGGGTGGCCGACGTCAATGCGGCGCGCCGGTGCAGGAACGGCAGCCGGTCGGCCAGGCTTTCCGGGTGCCAGACAGGACGCGCCATATCTACACCTCTCCCGTTTGCGGGAGAGACTCCCCGCATCGCGGTCGATGCGCCAGCGGCGACGAAAATGATCCCATCATGGCCGCGAACGCGGCCACCCACGTGTTCCCTGGCCACGCACAAGACGTGGGTGCCCGCATTCGCCGGCATGACGGTGTGGCTTCGGTTGCTGGGAGCATTTCATAACGAGGGCGTCTTAATAGAAGAGCCTGCCCCGACCCGATCGGGGGGTCCGAAGCTTGCCGGGTGAGGGTCCCGTGATCGTTGCATGTCCAACCACCCAGCGCTTACGCGCCGACCTCTCCTGCCAGCGCCGAAGAGGTGAAGCAAGCACGGATTGCGGCGGATGCGAACCTTGTCGGCTTGCGGTCACCGCCGTACAACCTCGGCGTCACGCAAAAAGGAGCCGTCGATGACCAAGATCACCCGCACCGAGCCCAACAAGATCCTGGCGAAAGCCGTCGAGTTTCACGGCTTCGTGTATTTGCAGGGCTGCACCGCTCAGGACCCGGGCAAGGACATCAAGGGGCAGACCACCGAAATCCTGGCGCAGATCGACCAAATCCTCGAAACCCACGGCACTGACAAGACCCGCCTTTTGCAGGCGCAGATCTGGCTGACCGACATTCGCAACCGGGATGCCATGAACGAGATCTGGACGGCCTGGCTTCCGGCCGGCGATGCGCCGGCGCGGGCCTGTGTTCAGGCCTCGCTGGCCGACCCGCGTTTGCTGGTGGAAATCATGGTGACCGCCTGCAAGTAGGCCCGAGCGGAACGGACGTCCCCCTCTCGTTTTGGGAGGGGGCAGCGGGTTGCACCGATCGATCTCAATATTCACTGGTATCATCGCCAACCTCCTGAATTTCAGGGTTCGATGCGATCAGCAGCGCGGCGGACGGTTGCCATTCACCATCGGCACGTTGCAAAGGCGGCTTCACACGGAGAACCACAAGGCTTCCACGAAGCGCCACAAAGAGCTTCACAATGCGCTGCAATGTGCCTGATTTCTTCTCGGCGCCGTCTCCGCGTCTCCGTGGTCAGGCTGACTGATATCAAGCGGCGAAACGGTTGACCTACGCGAGAGGCTCGCGGCCACGATGTAGGGCGGATTAGCGCAGCGCAATCCGCCGTGACGGCGGCGGAATGCGCTGCGCTTATCCGTTGGGGTGGATGGCCCCGGCATCTTGTGCCAAGGTTGGCTGTGAAACCTGAACCGGAGCCGTCCATGACCGAGATTAAGCGCATTGCCATCGACACGTCCAAGTCTGTGTTTACGCTGCACGGGATTGATGCAGAGGGCCGTCCGGTTCTGCGGCGGACCCTGCGCCGCCAGGAGGTCGTTGGGTTTTTCGAAGCCCTGCCACCGACCGAGGTAGCCCTGGAAGTCTGCGGCGGCTCGCATCATTGGGGCCGCACACTGCAGGCGCTCGGCCATGGCGTGCGGCTGATCCCGCCGCAATACGTCAAGCCGTTGGTCAAGCGTGGCAAGAACGATCGCAATGACGCCGAAGCGATCAGCGAGGCTCCGGCGTCGGCCAGGGAGCGCCAGGTCGCGGTAAAATCGGCCGGGCAGCAGGCGCAGGCGATGCTGCTGACGGTGCGCGAGCTGCTGATCGTTCAGCGCACACAACTGGTCAACGCGGTGCGTGGTCATGCCGCCGAATTCGGCTGGTCGCGCCGTTTGGCGAGAGTCGCGCAATTGCGCGCCGATGCCGCCAGCGACAGGTGCTGCCAGTCCGGTGACACGCCCTGGCGCTGCTCGGGCGGGAGATCGACCGGCTCGAGGCGCGGTTGGCCGAGATCGACGCCAGGCTTGCCGCACAACACAAGGCGACGCCGACAAGCAAGATGCTGGCGGAGGTTCCGGGTATCGGGCCGATCAGTGCCTTGAGCCTGGTGCTGCGGGTGGATTTCACCCAGTTCCAATCCGGGCGGCACTTCGCGGCCTGGCTGGGGTTGACGCCGCGGGAACACTGCGCCGGCGGCAAGACGCGTCTGGGTGGCATCAGCCACGCCGGCGACGAACGGTTGCGCCAATTGTTGGTGCTGGGGGCAACCGCGGTGATCAGGACACGCCAAGTCGGGACAAGCCCCTCCTTCGTGGCCCTGTGGTGCTCTGTGAACCCGCCGCTGAAGTGTCGACTCCGCCCGGGGTGGCGATGGCCCGGCCGTGTCGGCTGTACCCCCAGGCGGACGACCGGGCGCCCCAAGGCGAACACGACCTTTCTGCCTTGGTCTGCAGGAGAGCTGCTGCGGTGACTCCGGTGCAATCCCGCAGATTGAAGATCAAGGGTTGCTCAGTTTGGGAGTTCATCGCTGACCCATTTGGGTCTGCGCACGGGGGCACAAACTGGACGGGCACACGCCGCAATCGCGCCAAGTCAAACAATCTCTCCCCAGCACATTGCGCCGAATGTGCCGTCTTCTCACGCCCTACCGTTCACGTATATGACTTGCTTGCCGGCGAAGCGGGCGATCACCGGGACACCGTGGGTTGCTCACAGGCAAGGTAAACCGCCGGTTGCCGCCGTCCGGTACAACGGGCGGCGCGATTCCCGCCCCACCATCAGCCGGGAACGACGCTCCGACCGCCGCAAAGCCCTGATCCGCGCCCGACTCCTGGCCGAATCCGTTCATCCGCGCGTCGAGTCGGCGTCTTTCAGGTGCCTCGCGAATGCGCGTGAATAGGATAAAAGTCCAACAGACCAAGCTTATGCACAGGGGCTGATATGGTAAATGCGCAATCCAGCACACCCGTTCTAGCCATTCGGCGCTTTCCGGGTTGTCAGCCACGCAACCCTGCGATTACCCCGGAACAAGTCTGGGGCCGAGTTAGGGGGTGGGGCGGATGCGAGCACGGGCAACCGGCGGTAAGGCTTTGATTCTAGGTTCCCTTCTGACGCTCAGTAGTGCGCTCCTCGGCCCGGCGGCGCAGGCGACCCCTGCAGACACCCATCGGGGTGCACGCTCTCACCACCTGATACACCCCACGGTGTCCTACCGGCATGCCGTCCATTCACGTCATGTGGCCTTTGGCCTGTCCTGCGTGCCATACGCCCGCAACAAATCCGGCATCGACATTCCCGGTAATGCCTGGGAATGGTGGGACAATGCCTCCGGAGTCTATGCAAGGGGGGAGGTTCCGCAGCCCGGAAGCGTGCTGGCCTTCCGTTCCAACCCG
Source organism: uncultured Pseudomonadota bacterium (assembly GCA_963764525.1). Taxonomy (GTDB): domain Bacteria; phylum Pseudomonadota; class Alphaproteobacteria; order Acetobacterales; family Acetobacteraceae; genus DATDIC01. The sequence goes on from CAVXTC010000010.1 coordinate 236,893, forward strand.
CGGATGCGAACTCGGCCACGTCGCGGTGGTCAGCCGCGTGATCAACGGCCGCGAGATCGAGGTGGACCAGGCCAACTGGGCACCAGGCGGGCGGGTCACCCACGGCGTCGCCGTGGTCGATGTCTCCGAAGACAACGACTGGACCGCCGTTCGGGTGGAACTCGGCGATGAGGCGCAATTCGGCTCCGTCTATCCCACCTACGGCTTCATCTACAATCGGACGGATCCCGGCACGCTGGTCGCATCGGCCTCCCCGCCCGCCCCAACCCCGGTGTTGAACCCGGCACCCGGCGATCTGCGCAGCGCCGCCGAACGCGACGATGAGGTGGCCGAGGCCCCCGGCCCGGCGCCATCCCCCGTGCATGGCCACCCCAGGCTGCACCATCTTCTGCACGTCTCGAACGTGCACCGCGCCGTCGCGCATCATGGTGTTCCGCAGCCCCACGCCACCTCGTGACTGACCGACCCGGTCGGTCATGCCCGCTCATGCCGACCTCGGGACTACCCCACGCCCTCCAGCCCCAGATAAATCCGCTGCACCGTGGTATCCCGCGCCAGCTCTCCGGCCGGGCCATCCAGCACCGTTCGCCCGGTCTGCAGCACGTAAGCGTGCTGCGCGATCTCCAGCGCCAGTTCGACCGATTGTTCGGCCAGTAGCAGCGTGAGCCCTTCCCGGTGCAGCCGGCCGAGCGTCTCATACAGGCTTTCCACCACGGCCGGGGCCAGGCCAAGGCTCGGCTCGTCCAGCAGCAAAAGCCTCGGCTCGCTCATCAGCGCACGGCCCAGCGCGAGCATTTGCCGCTCGCCGCCCGATAGCGTGCCGGCCGGCTGGCGGCGCCGTTCGGCCAGCCGGGGGAACAACTCGAACACCCGGTCCAGCGATACCGCCACGCGCGCCCGGTCGGCAACCACGGTGCCGCCGAGGCGCAGGTTCCGCTCTACCGTCTGCCCGACGAACAGCCGCCATCCCTCGGGCGACAGGGCGATACGCCGGCGCACCACCGCGTGCGCCCGCAGTCCGGCGATGCTCTGCCCCTGCCACTCGATCCGCCCAGCCGCCGGCGGGATCAGCCCGGCGATCGCGTTCAGCGTCGTGGTCTTGCCGGCGCCGTTCGAGCCGATCAGCGCCACGATGCCGCCTTCCGGCACCTCGAGCGACACGTCCGCCACGCCGATCAGGTCCCCGTACGCCACCGCCAGGTTCTGCACCAACAGCGCGGTCATGCCTGGGGTCCGGTCCGGGCCACCATCCGCGCCGCCATGCGGTGCCCAAGATAGGCGCTGACCACGATCGGATCGTTCACCACGTCCCGCGGCGGCCCGGACGCAATGACGCGCCCCTGGTGGAACACCACCGCACGCTGAGCGAGCGTCAGGATCACCTCCATGATGTGCTCGACGATGATGACAGTAATGCCGCGCGCGTGGAGGCGGCGCACCAAGCCGATCGCCGCCTGGATCTCGGTCGGGTTCAGCCCGGCCAGGGCCTCGTCCAGCAAAATCAGCCGCGGCTCGGTCGCCAGGGCCCGGGCGATCTCCAGCCGCTTGCGCCCAGGCGTCCCGAGCATGCGCGCGCGCCGGTCGGCCATTGGCGTCAGGCCGGTGAAGTCCAGCACTTCCCGCGCCACGCCTTCCGCCGCCGCCCGGCCCGGATGGCGCAGAAAGGCGCCGACCAGCACGTTTTCCGCCACCGACATGTCCTCGAATGTCACCGGCACCTGGAAAGTCCGGGCGATGCCGAGCCACGCATGGGCCTCGGGCCCCGCACGTGTCACGTCGTGCCCATCGAACAGGATGCGCCCTTCGGTGGGCGCCCGGTCGCCGGCCAGCGCGTTGAAAAACGTGCTCTTGCCGGCGCCGTTGGGGCCGATCAGGCCGACGATCTCGCCCGCCGCCACGGTCAGGTCGGCTCCGTCCACCGCACGAAGCTGGCCGAACGCCTGTACAATGCCGGTTGCCTCAAGCAGCACGGCGGCGCCGGCGCAATTTCCCCAGCAGGTCGAGCACCCCGCCCGGCTGGAACCGCGCGATCAGCAGGATGATCGCGCCATATACCACGTAGGTGATGCCGGTGCCGGAGCCGCCGAACGCCGCATTGGTCCATTCCTCCAGCGGCACCAGGATCAGCGCGCCGAGCAGCGGGCCAAACAGCGTGCCGGCGCCGCCCAATGCGGCGATGATCACCATCTTCACCGAGATCAGGATGCCCAGCACGCTGTCCGGATCGGCGAACCCCACCATGATCGCATACAGCGATCCCGCCACCGAGGTGAACGCCGCCGAAAGCATCAGCGCATATTGCTTATAGCGCAGCACCGGCACGCCGAGGCTGCCGGCGGCTCGGTCCCCGCCATTGATGGCGCGCAGGTAATACCCCATGCGGCTGCGCTCCATCGCCGCGGTGACCCCAGCAGGAGTACCAGCACGCCGAGGAAGATGTAATAATACGCGATCGGCTGGCGAAACGTGAGATCGGCGATCGAGCGGGGCGCTGCCGGCCCCATCAGCCCGACCGCGGCGCCGAGCAGCGGCCAGTTCGCCACCAGCAGCCGGATCAGCTCGGCCGCGGCGATCGTCGCCATCGAAAAATAATGACCGCGCAACCGGAAGGTGGGCCGGCCGATCAGCACCGCCAGCAGCCAGGCTGGCCGCAATGCCCACCGGTGCCCCGGCGATCGGCGGCCAGCCAAAATGCGTATAGACCGCCAGCGCTGAATAGGCGCCGGCGCCAAAGAAGATCGCGTGCCCGATCGAGACCTGCCCCGCATACCCCCCGATCAGGTTCCACGCCGAGGCCGAAATCGCCGCCAGCACCACCAGTGCCCCGACCCGCTGATAAAACGCATCCCCGACCAGCAACGGCCAGACGAGCGCCGCAGCAAAGAGCACGATTCCGATGGAACGCGCGCGGGTCACGATGCTTCTTCACCCCTCGCCGTGTGGGAGGGGATGGGGGAGGGGTCGGTCAAAGCGTGCCTTTCGTGGGGACCCCTCCCCCGGCCCCTCCCACAAGGGGAGGGGGGCAGCGAACCGGCGGCCGGTCACGCCGTCCCCAACAAACCCTGCGGCCTTACCCACAGCACCAGCAGGAACAACGCATACACCACCGCGTCCTGGTACACCGGCCCCAGCCAATACGCCGAAACCGACTGCACCACCCCGATCAGCAGCCCGGCAATCAGCGCTCCCGGCACGCTGCCGAACCCGCCCAGGCACACCACCACGAAGGCGATCAGCGTCAGCGACTCACCAACCGTTGGCGAGATGTAATAGAACAGCGCGATCAGCGCCCCGGCGATCCCGGTGCTCGCCGCGCCCAGCCCCCAGGCCAGCGCCTGCATCGGGTCGGGCCGTATGCCCACCAGCATCGCCGCGCCGCGGTCTTCCGCCACCGCCAGCATCCGCGCCCCCAGCATGGTGCGCGTCAGCATGATGTGCATCCCCAGCGTCAGCGCCAGCGCCACGATCCCCGCCAACACCCGCGACGCCTGCAGCCGCAAACCACCGATCTCCAGCGTGCCACCGACCAGCGTGTCCGGCAGCGTGACGAAATTCGCCGAGAACGCCCAGAACGCTGAATAGCGCAGCAGCAAGGCGAGTCCGAAGGTGGCGAGTATCTGCGCCAGCATAGGCCCGCGCATGACCGCTCGGATCACGCCGAAATAGACTGCCACCCCCAACAGCGCGAGCGCCACCGCTGCCAGCGGCACCGAGACCGCCGGTCCGAAATGTCCCTGAAGTCCAGGCGAAGAACGCCACGTACATCGCCAGCATGACGAAATCGCCATGGGCGAAATTCACCACGTTCATCATCCCCCAGATCAGCGTCAGTCCGGAGGAAAACAGCGCGTACACCGCCCCCAGCAGCAGCCCGCTGGCAATGACCTGCGCCAGGATCACCGGGAGTCACGATCGATAATACGGCTGCCGAAAGGATCGACGCTTTCGGCGTCATGCCCGCGGAAACGGGCATGCACGAGCTGCTCCGGTATTGCAAACGAGGTCGTAGAGTCCCGCTTTCGCGGGAACGACGATCGGAATGGAAGCCTCCTTTCCCTGTGGGAGGGGGCTGGGAAAGGGGGTGATCCTAACAATCTCAATGGCCCATGGACCGGGCCTTATGCCCACCCTCTGAACGGCAGCTCCAACGGCGCGGTCGCCGACGCCGCGGGCCAGACCGGCACGTAATCGGCGCCCCGAAGCTGCACGAGCAGCGTCGAAGCCAGCTCGTTCTGCCCCTGCGCGTTGAACTTCACACCCAGATAGCCGATCATCAACTGCTCCGGCTTGAGATCGGTCGCCTTCAGCGCCGACTGGATTTTCGCCGGATCCGTTGAGCCGGCGCGGTTGATCGCATCGCACAGCACCAGAAAGCCCTCCATGCAGCGCGCCGACGTGTCGTCCATGTCGTTGCCTGTCTTGATCTTGTACATTGCGTTGACGATGTTGCTGGAGCTGCCGGTCTTGCCGATGCCGAACGCGCTGCGGTTGATGGCGCCCTGCGCGAGGTCGCCGACCGCCTTGACGAAGCTCGGGTCGGAAAATCCGGAATCGTCGCCGATCACCACCGCCGGCTTGTAAGCGAGGTTCTTCATCGTCTTGAGGAACAGGATCGAATCCGACGTGTAGCTGATGAAGATCACCACGTCCGGGTTCGTCTGCTTCATCTGAAGCACCTCGGCGCTGACATCGGCGCTGTTGGCATTGTAGGGAATGCGGCTGGCGAGCTGCAGGTTGTGCTCCTTGAACGCGGCGATGATCGCGTCGCCGGTGGAGCTGCCGTACTCGGTGTTCTCGTTGACCACGGTCACCCGATCGACCTTCTGGCCCTTGCCGCGCAGATCCTCCAGGAACCCCGCATACGCCTTGCCGAAATCGGTGCCGATCGGGGTGGTGCGGAAGAACCACTTGTAGCCACGTTCGGTCAGGCTCGGAGCGGCCGATTCACCCGCCACGAACGGAATGCCGTAACGCTCGGCCACCGCGCTGGAGGTCAGCGTGCAACTGGACTGGTAGGCGCCGACCAGGGCGGCCACATGATCTTGCGTGATCAGCCGTAGCGTCTGGCTTTGCGCGGTGGCCGGATTGCCCTGGTGATCGGCCAGGCTGACCTGCACCTTGCGCCCCTCCAGGTTCGGCAGTCCGGCGGTGGGGCCGAGCGGCAGGTCCTTCAGCTCGGGATGCGCGTTGTTGACGATGTCCTGCCCGACCTCGAGCGCCGCGCGCATCTCCATCCCCGCCGAGGCGGCGCCGCCGCTGAGCGGGTAGGTGCCACCGATCAGCACCGGGGCGTTTTCAGCGCGCGCGGCAACCGGCAACAGGAATGGCAGCAGCGTCGCCGCCCGGCGCGTGATGACAGGCATCTCCGGTCCCCCCAGACTTGTTCCGCCAAACGCTAGGCGATAGGGCCCAGGCTCACAAGACGACGCTCACAAGACGACGCTCCGACGTGACGCTCAGGGCGCGGTTTCGTATTCCGGCAACTGCCAGTCATCCGGTTCCAGCGCGGCGGCATCATACCACGCGGCGACCAGCGGATGCGCCCGGACCGCACGGCAATACGCCCGCATTGCCTCGGAGAGTGCCGGTTGCCAGGTCAGGAATCGCGCGACGACCGGCGCGAACATGGCATCCGCGGCGCCGAACGCCGCGCCGAACAGGAATGGGCCGCCGTCCCCGAAGCGCCGCCGCGTGGCGTCCCAGATCGCCTCGATCCTGGCGATGTCGGCAAGTGCGTCCGGCGTGCCTCCACGGCCGGCGAAGTTCGCGCCGAGATTCATCCACATCGACTGGCGGAGCGCGGCAAAGCCGGCGTGCATCTCCGCCACGATGGCGCGCGCGTGCGCCCGCGCAATCCGTTCGTCGGGCCAGAGCGGGGCGCGCTCGGCACAATATTCAAGAATGGCGGTCGATTCCCAGACCCTGGCGCCGTCATGCTCCAGGTACGGCACCAGCCCGTTCGGCGACACCGTGGCGATGGCCGCCGTGGGTCGCGTCGGCGTGAACGGGATCAGCACCTCCTCCACGTCCAGTCCGGCCAGACGGACGCCGAGCCAGCCGCGGAGCGACCAGGACGAATAGCGACGGTTGCCGATGTAAAGTCGCCCCTCCGGCATGGACCGCTCCTGGAAAAACTGATCGGCGGCATCCTGGCATGGGGGCTTTCGATCAACCAGCCGGAATAATCGCCGTGAGCCGACCAGACCGCCCCGCCGGTGTTCAGTCGGCTCACACTTTTTGTACGCTGGATAGCGTGGCGCGCCATGACGCCGGTCCTCGCGTTGCAGGACAGCTACCCACCAGCAAGGCCGAGACCGCTGGACTGTACCTTGCCGGGCGGACTGGGCGAAGACCTGATCACCCGAGGCGGATCGGTACCGGTCATCCTGATGTCCGGGAACCCGGAAATGGCGGACAAGTCCCCCAGGAACCGCCCGTTCGTGCTCAAGCCATTCGCGCTCTCTGCGTCGATCAAGGCGGTGAACGCGTCGATCGGCGCGGATATCCAAGGGCTGAACGGCGCTAACGCGCGATTCCGTGCCATTGCCGGCTTGTGCCATTGCCGGTGCTTGTGCCATTGCCGGTGAGAGATTCCCGGGCCGGCGCGCGGAACCGCGACGTGTCTCATGAGTTTCTTACCACAGAATCACAGCTTGGTTAGGTCGCCATGCCCGATCGTTTTGCGGATTGCTGCGTGATCAGCCAGGCAGGGCGACAGTCCTTGAGACCGGCCGGTGGGGAGTGAAGGTGATCGGATGGTGAAGTACCGACTTTTCGACCCGGTTATTGCGCCCATTGCGAATAAAGGCACCGCGACGTGCACTTTGTTGCTCATCCGGTGATTGCCGGAACGTGCTTCTTTTCTCATCCCACCTGGGCACGCCGTTCCTGCACCACGGCGGCCCGCTTGCAAATCCGGCGGACTTCGTTCATTTCCTCGGGCGACCAACCGGCTCGCCACCGACATCGTATCGGGTTGGCCATATCCGTTGCGGCGGGATGCCGAGTTCGTGTGCGATAATCGCCTCCATCGCCGGCCAGGATCGCTTCAGCGCCTTGCCGGCCGCAGTCGGATGGTAGCCGTGCGCGGTCGACAGGCCGGCGAGCGTGCGTCCGCGCTTTTTCAATGCCGCGAGGACGTCGGCGGGATGCCAGTCGAAAGGACCTGAGGACGTGTTGTTCGGATTACTCATGGCGTTCGTTAAATTCTCTTTACAGAACCCTATCGGAAAGGTTGGTGTCCTCACACCTAACGAACAGGCTGTCGCAGGAACCTGTCCGGAAAGTGTCGGCAATTTGGACTGCCGGCCGACCAATGTCACGCCCCGGCGATAAACATGTCGCGTCCCAGGGAGACCGCGCGCAAAGCGCCCGAGCGATCCGAACGCGGGGCTGATCGACCGGCGTTTGTTGGCCGCCTGCAAACCATTCTGCGGCATTGGCCAAGCGCCGACCGCCTCGCCCGGGCCGTCGGCGTGTCGCCGTCGGCATTCCGCAAATGGCTCCGCGGCGAAGCGGAGCCGAGCCGAGAACGTTTGGTGGCGCTGGCCGATGCCGCCGGTGTCGGGGTCGCCTGGCTCGCCAAGGGCGACGGGCCAGAGCCGATATTCGCCGAGCTTGCCGGATCAACGGGGCCCCAGACCGCGAGTTCGCGGAACGATACCGGGATCAACCCGCGCCTGTTCGTGTTGCTGCCCAAGCGCCCCGAGGCGGCGGCGGCTGGCAGCGGAACGCCGCCGCCACCCTCGCCCCTGAGCGAGTTCATCGCCTTCGGCCATGCCTGGCTCCGCACAACTCTCGGGTTGGAGCCGGAAGACCTGCTGCTGGAGAGCGCGGTGGGCAAATCGATGCAGCCCACGATCCGCGATAATGACCTGTTGCTGGTCGATACCACCGACCGCAAGCTGCGCGAGTTCGGCATCTATGTGCTGGAGTACCAGGGCGAGCGGTTGGTCAAGCGGGTGCAGCGCAAGCTGGACGGCAGCCTGATCCTGATCAGCGACAACGCCATCTACGAGACCGAGCGGATACCCGGCGAGCGGGTCAATGACGTGACCGTGCTCGGCCGCGCGGTCTGGAGCGGCGGCCGGATATAGCAACCCACGCCTGGTACGGAGCCGATCACCGAGCGATGATTTCACGCGATCGGTACCGGCGAATGGCGCCAATCCTGTTATAGGCATCGCAACTTTTTAGGCGTCGCACGCCCTCGGCAGGTGCCGATGGGCCGCGCGGCACGGAGCGCGCGGGCAAAAATGGCCAGGACACTTCGCATTCTTGTGGTCGAGGATCAGGCACTGATCGCCGGACTGATCGCAGACGCACTTACCGGCGAGTATGACGCGGTGTGCGCCCCGACCGTGCCGGAGGCGCTGGAACAGCTCATGACCGGGGGCATCGATCTGGTCCTGCTCGATTGCGTGTTGCCGGGCGGAACCATGTGGCAGGTGGAGCTTGAGGCCGATCGCCTCGGCATCCCCGTGGTGCTCATGAGCGGCGATGCCGGACAAATGCGGGAGATCACCGGTGGACCGCGACCGTATCTTTTGAAACCATTCTCGATCGCAGCGCTGATCGACGCCATAGATGCCGCAATGGGCGTCGATGTGGCGGTCGAGCCGGCCCGAACCGGCCCCGCGAAGAGTGATCCCGGCTGACGTGCTCACCACGCCGGACTTCTTGAAGCCTCGGGCCCGACGTTCGATGTCCAGTCGCGGGCGTTCTTGTAGCTGACCACCACGCCACGCGCAGCCAGGATCAGCTCGATGTCACGCAGGCTCAGGCCGAAAATAGTGATAGAGCCATACCACGTGCTGGATCAACTCGGCAGGGTAGCGAAAGCCGCGGTAGCGAGGTTCACCATGCCCGCCAGGCTGCCATGACCCATACGGGCACGCCAACCTGACAATGCCGGACCGCGTGTTTGCATCCGTTTTGAGGCCGCGATGCACGGAACTCGATTTTGATCCAACCCCTCATGACCTGGCTGGTCGCGAAGTCTCGACCAAGCCGGTGCCGCCCCCCGGCGGGCCGGTCTTTTTGTGTCCCTCCGGGCGCCTGTATCTTCGAGAGGCGCGGCATCCTGAATGAACGGACGTGTCGCGAGGCGACAACCTCCAGCCTTTTCCGTGGTGCCTTTGCCCAGCGCAAGTAGTCGCGCAAGCGGTTGCACCACTGCACCGCGCTCGCCCAACACTGCCCGAAGCGGCTGCCTGGCAGGGCCAAAGCGCGATGGGTTTCGCCGACGAGGTCAAGGTCGGGCACTATAGGCGAGCTGCGCTGGAGCGATAGAACCGGCCAATCCTCCCACAACCAAACGCATGAACGACAATTGCCGTCGCAGGCGTTAACGGCCTCGATTGGCGCGGAGCAGCCGGAAAGTCCATCACTGACCGCATAGGGCCCGAATTCTTCCGTCAAGGCGCGTTCCGCGTGGGCTGGGACCGCCCCCGGACCCTGCCTGGCCAGTTCCAGAAGCATTGAAATGGCGGGACGTCGAACCTTAGGATCGTCGCTTTGAAGCGCGCGAACTGCCGCGAGATAGTTGACGAAATCCTTGTCAGTCGACATCGAGCCGCGCCCAGATCACGGAGCAAGAAAAAGATGCTGCTTCCGGCGGTCAGAGGGTATTCACGTCATTGTGAGCACTTGTTCAAATCGTGCGAGTGGAGCTCTCGACCGCCCGAACCTCGGGTCAGCGGTGGCGAGTACCCAGATGGCGATGCCGAAAGTCTCGCGTGTTTGGCCCGTAACTCCGAAGGTCGGACATCCTCAACGAGCGCGAGATAGTTCGTGGTCGAACCGATAAACGTTTCGGATATTTCTATTTGACGAGCCGTGGCATCGCTCGCATAAGCGGGAACACGCGAATCCAGCAGCGGTTTTTTCCGCGCCGCTCTCAACACCAAAATCGTGCGTGACTAAGGCGAGAGCGATCTTCGTCTCCGCGACAGGAAAGGACGAGCCTATGGAGGTGAACCGCAGCCCCTACGCGAGCGGTGTCGCACATGATTGTCTCAAAACAGAAATAGTAGACAGCTCCAGATCGTTAACCGAGGTATTCCGCTCGAGATACCAGGTATACTGCTTAGAACGTCGTTTCGAGCCAGGCCGGGACGGGCTGGAAACCGATGCGTTCGATGCCATGTCACGGCATGTCGTGCTACGACACCGCCTTACGGGGCAGGCGATCGGCACCGTTCGCCTCGTCATTCCGCGCCTCGGTGGGCCTGGAGCAGAGCTGCCGATGGAACAGGTCGTCAAACTGGCGCGCCTGCGCACGCTGCCGCGCCCGAACATTGCCGAGGTGTCGCGTTTCGCGCTGTCCAACGAACTGCGTGCGATGAACGCCTTGTCCGGCAGCTTTGCGAGGCTAGCCCTCATTCGTGGCATTGTTCAACTCAGCGGCTACATGAGACTGACACATTGGTGCGCCTTGATGGAGCCCAAATTGTTGCGGCTGCTGAGAACCTCCGGCATCCACTTTATGCCGATGGCCGGGTTAGTCGAGCACCATGGCCTTCGCCAACCTTCTATCATTTGCCTCAGCGACATGCTGGAGAGAATGCGGCACGAAAAGCCTGCCGTATGGGATTTCATCACCGGTGGGACTATCCTCTGGCGAGAGAAGCTGGTGATCGACGCCGCATAGCCGCATGAGCCCAAGGTCGACACCCGGAATCGGTGCAACAATCTGGCCAAGGGGCAGCATGATCCGCCGCCGGACGGAGGTCGCGCCTTCCATTACGTGATCGACAGCATCCACAAGCATCCACATAGGTCAACTTCATCTCTTCGCCCGTGTCAGGCGAGACGAACGCATTCTTTGTTCGCGTGTCCCGTCAACGTCCTGTCACGGAGGGGACGAGGAACCTTCCGTAGCTCGGCTGAGGGCCTGAAGTCCTGGTAGTTCAGCAGCTTAGGATGGTAGCGGCGGGCGGATTTGAACCACCGACCAAGGGATTATGATTCCCCTGCTCTACCGCTGAGCTACGCCGCCATCGGAGCCGAGAGTGGCGGCAGATAGTGCCGCCAGCCTGCCCGCGTCAACCATCGGCGGCCGGATGAACCCGCCGCCCAGCACGCGGTCGCCATCATACAGCACGCAGGCCTGGCCAGGTGCCGGAAGCGCCGGCGCATCGAGCAGCACGGCGGCTCCTGTTTCGCATGGCTCGACCCAGGCCGGCTGGGGTGCCTCCCGGGCGCGCAGCTTCGCCGTGCATCGCAGACCCCGCCCGGGCGGCGCGATCAGCCAGTTCATCTCGCCCAGTCGAACTGCCCGGGTGCCTTCCACGCGCGGGCCGACGACGATGCGCCGCCGTGTCGCATCCAGCGCGTGCACCACCAATCCGGGCGCCGAGGCGACGCCGAGCCGCTTCGCCTGGCCGACCGTGTAACGGGCGATCCCGGCGTGCTGGCCGAGCACCGCGCCGGCCCGATCGACGATGTCCCCCGGCAGCAGCGCGTCCGGACGCAGCCGGCCGACCAGCTCCGCGTAATGCCCGGCGGGGACGAAGCAGATGTCCTGGCTGTCGGGCTTGGCCGCGACCGGCAACCGCAACCGCAGCGCCTCGGCACGCACCGCCGTCTTGTCCGCCATGTCGCCCAGCGGGAACAGGCAGAAGCCGAGCTGCGCCGGCGTCGTGGCGAACAGGAACCAGCTCTGGTCGCGCGCCGCATCGCGTGCCCGGTGCAGTTCCGGCCCGTCCGCCCCATCGACCCGGCGGACATAATGGCCGGTGGCCAGCCGCGCGGCGCCAAGCCCGCGCGCCAGCGCCGTCAGATCGGCGAACTTCACCGTCTGGTTGCAGCGCACGCACGGCACCGGCGTCTCTCCGGCCGCGTAGCTGGCGGCGAAGGGCTCGATCACCGCGCGGGCGAAACGCTGCTCGGCGTCGATCACGTAGTGCGGGATGCCGAGATGATCGGCCACGCGGCTTGCGTCGTGGATGTCCCGGCCGGCGCAGCAACTGCCCGGCCGTCCGGACGCCGCGCCATGATCGTATAACTGCAAGGTAACGCCGATCACCTCGTGCCCGGCCTCATGCAGCAGCGCGGCAACCACCGAACTGTCCACACCGCCCGACATCGCCACCACCACCCGCATCGGGCTCACTCGTTCAGCAGATTGCGGCTGCCGGCCGGCAGCTTCACCACCAGGCCATCGAGCGTCTCGGTCATGACGATCTGGCATCCCAGGCGGGAGGTTTCGGTCAGCCCGAACGCCAGGTCGAGCATGTCCTCCTCGTCCTCGGTCGGGTCGGCCAGCCGGCCGAACCAGCCGGGATCCACCACCACGTGACAGGTCGAGCAGGCGAGCGAGCCCTCACAGGCGCCCTCGATATCGACGCCGTGCTTGTGCGCGATCTCCAGCACCGACAGCCCGAGCGGCGCGTCCACCTCGCGGCGCGTCCCGTCGCGCTCGATGAAAGTCATCGTGGGCATGGCATGGCTTCCGTTCAGGCCGGGACACCGGCATGCGCCGCCGCCAGGGCCGCGGCCGCATAGTCGATGTCGGCGGCCGAGGTAAAGCGCCCGATCCCGAAGCGCAAGCTGCGCGCCGCCGCTTCGTCCGGCAGTCCCAGGGCGCGCAGCACATAGGACGGCTCGAGCTCCGCCGAGGAGCAGGCGGAGCCGGTGGACACGCAAAGCTCGGGCATCCGCGCCATCAGTTCGGCGGCGGTCGCGCCGGGGAAGGTCAGGTTCAGGTTGCCCGGAATGCGCGCCGCCATGCTGCCATTCACCGCCAGACCCGGAATGCTCGCCGACAGCCGCGCCAGCAGCCGGTCGCGCAGACCGGCGATTCGGGCAGCTTCCGGTTCCATCTCCATTGCCGCCAGACGGCCGGCCTCGCCCAAGCCCGACGATCAGCGGCGCCGGCAGCGTGCCGGAACGCAACCCGCGCTCCTGTCCGCCGCCGGAGAACACAGGCGCCAGCCGCACCCGCGGCCGGCGGCGCACATACAACGCGCCGACCCCTTTCGGGCCGTAAAACTTATGCCCACTGATCGACAGCAGATCGACCCGCCACGCCGTCACGTCCACGCCGATCTTGCCGACCGCCTGCGCCGCGTCGGTGTGGAACAGCGCGCCGGCCGTCTTGGCGATCTCCGCCAGCGCCGGGATGTCCTGGATCACGCCGGTCTCGTTGTTGACCGTCATGATGCTGACCAGCAGCGTCGGAACGGTCAGCGCCTCGCGCAGGGCATCGGGATCGAGCAGGCCGTCGGCATCGACCGGCAGGAACACCGGCTCGAACCCCTCGCCGGCCAGGTCGCCGACTGATTCCAGAACGCATTTGTGCTCGGTCGCGACGGTGATGATGCGCCGTCGCGTGGTATCAGCACGGGCCGCATGACGGGCGGCGCCCTTGATGGCGATGTTGTTGCTCTCGGTGGCGCCCGAGGTGAACACGATTTCCTTCGGGTCGGCTCCGATCAGGCCGGCCAGGGCGGCGCGCGCATCCTCCACCGCGGCTTCGGCGACCCTGCCCATCACGTGCTCGACGCTGTGCGGGTTGCCGTACTGCTCGGAGAAATACGGCAGCATGGCCGCGACGACGCGCGGGTCGCAGCGGGTGGTCGCCTGGTTGTCGAGATAGACCGGGCGATTTGGTCGTGTCGGCGGCCGCGGGGGCGATTCGGCGGTTGGCATGATCAGTCGATGTGGGGTCAGGCGGCCTGGGGCGCCAAGGGGGCGAGCAGCGCGCTGCGCAGCCGGTCGGCCATGCGCGCATAGGCGGCGGAAAACGCCTCGACGCAGCTTGCGTCCGCGTTCCACGGCAGGGACACCCGAATGGCCTGACCGGCCAGCGCGCCAAGGCCCATCGCCGCGAGCACATGGCTGGCGGTCACCTTGCCGGAGCTGCACGCGGCCCCGGCGCTGACCGCGATCCCGTCCAGGTCGAGCGCCATCACCTGCGCATCGGCCCGCACGCCCGGCAAAGCGAGGCAGGTCGGTGTTGGCGAGCCGACGGGCGCCGGCCGAGCAGACAACCGCTCCCTGACAGATCGCCGCGTCCTCGATCGAGTCCCGAATCGGGCCAAGCCGGGTGGCTCCGTCGCCGGCCGAGGCCGCCGCGGCGAATCCGGCGATGGCCGGCAGGGCCGGCGTACCGCCGCGCCATCCTCGCTCCTGCCCGCCGCCCGGAATCAGCGGCTGAGCGGCCGGGGCATCGGCGGCCAGCAGCAGCGCCCCGGCACCCGGCGGGCCGCCCAGCTTATGAGACGACAGCGCCAGGCTGTGAGCCCCAAGCGCCGCCAGATCGACCGGCATGCGCCCGGCCGCCTGGACCGCATCGACGTGCAGCAACGCGCCGTGGCGGCGGCACAGCGCGGCGGCTTCGGCGACCGGCTGCAAGGTGCCGGTCTCGTTGTTGGCCAGCATCAGGGCGACCAAAGCGGGCCCCTCGGCCAACATCTCCGCCAGCGACGCCAGATCGGCGATCCCTTCGCGATCCACCTCGAGCAGCCGCGCGCCCGGCGCATGTATCAGAACCGAGTCGTGCTCGGTCGCACCGAGGATCAGCCGGCGGTTTCCGCGCAACGCGTGCAGCGCCAGCGCATTGGCCTCGGTCGCGCCGGAGGTGAACACGACGTGCTCCGGCTGGGTGCCGAACCGGGCCGCGATCGTCTCGCGGGCATCCTCCAGAATGCGGCGGGCGGCACGTCCCTCCCGGTGGACCGATGCCGGGTTGCCGGTCGCGCCGAGCGTGGCGAGCATCGCATCGCGCGCCTCCGGTCGCAGCGGTTCGGTCGCGTTGGCGTCGAGGTAGTGGCGCATCTACCGGGCCGGGGCAGGAACGAGAGCGGCGGCCAGCAACGGCGCGGCCCGCCCGAGCACGCGGCCTGCCAGTACGTCGGCCACCGTGATCCCCTGCAGGAAAAGCTGGATTTGCCGTCCGAGCTCCGCCCAAAGGTCATGGGTCTCGCAACGCACGGGCGGCCCCTCGGCATCGGAAATGCAGCTCGCTTCGCCGGATCCGCAGCGGGTGGCGTGAATTGGCTCGCGCACGGCGGCGACGATCTCGCCGATCGAAAGGAGGTCGGGCGCCCGCGCAAGGCTGTAGCCGCCGCCTGGTCCGCGTGCCGAGCGGACCAGCCCAGCGCGGCGCAACCGGGCGAAGAGCTGTTCGAGATAGGGGAGGCTCAGCCGTTGGCGCGCGGCGATCTCCGACAGGCAGATCGGGCGGCAGCCTCCGCACTCGGCACTTGCCTCGCGGGCGGCCAACTCGACCATCGCCATGACCGCGTAGCGTCCTCGGGTTGAAAGCTGCATCGCTCAATCGGCCGCCGCCGGGCGCGGCTGCTCCTGGCCGGCGGCGGCGAGCCGGCCCACCCGCGCCTCCAGCTCGGCGAGTTCGCTCCGCAGCCCTTCAAGGTCGTGCAACAGCGGATCGAGGCTGTCATCGCACGGCATTCCGTAGGGATCGAAGACGGGATGCCGGCGTGTGAGCTTGCGATCCACCGGTCGGGCCGGGATGCCCACCATGGTGGTATCGGGCGGCACGCTGTCCACCACCACCGCGTTGGAGCCGATCCGGGCATTGTCGCCGATGGTGATCGGCCCCAGTACCTTGGCGCCGGCGCCGATGATGACGTTGTTGCCGACGGTGGGGTGACGCTTGCCGCCCATGGTTCGGGCGACGCCGAGGGTGACCTGATGGTACAGGTAGCAATCGTCGCCGATTTCGGCGGTTTCCCCGATCACCACGCCCATGCCGTGATCGATCACGAGACGGCGGCCGAGCTTTGCCGCGGGATGGATCTCGATCCCTGTCAACCATCGCGCGATGTTGGAGGAGAAGCGCGCTAAGAATTGAAGTCCTCGACGCCACAATGCATGTGATAATTTGTGCCACATAACTGCATGCAACCCTGGGTAGCAAAGTAGAACTTCGAGTGATGACCGGGCTGCCGGATCACGTTCCCGATAGGTCCGAACCAACTCACGCAAGAACATGAAAGCCATGCGTCAATTCCATTATACAGGGCGCGTCCGACCCACGTATAATCCTTGCGGTCTGGAAGCGAAGAGCCCCGCTCCGGGCGCATGGATGGTTCAGTACGGCTCGGCCAAGACAGAAACAGGAGGATGCGGCCTGAAGCTTCCGGTTGGCAGCGTCGACTGAGAGTATGATTCCCGACCCTGGCGGTCAAGAATCGGCGCGCGGCGGCATGGAACTGTGGCAACGTCCTTCCTACTTGAGAGTATCCAAGCAACCGCAGGGGCTCTGCGGCGCTAGGGAGCACGGATTGGTTGGGGATATCGGTTCAGGTCGGACCGCGGCGGGAAGCGGCCGACACGGCTGGATAGACAAGCCGGATAAACAAGAAAGAGCGGATTCGGGACGCCATGCCTGAGGTGATGTTTGCCGGCCCTGACGGTCGGCTTGAAGGTCGATACCACCATTCCCGGGAGCGTGGGGCTCCTGTGGCGTTGGTGCTGCATCCGCATCCGCTGCACGGCGGGACCATGAACAATCGCATCACCTATGCGATGTATCAGGCCTTCCAGCGGATCGGCTGCTCGGTCATGCGGTTCAATTTTCGCGGCGTCGGGCGTAGCCAGGGCCGCTACGATGGCGGCATCGGCGAGATCGGCGACGCCGCGGCGGCGCTCGACTGGATGCAGGCGGTCAACCCGAACTCGGGCGGATTGTGGATCGCCGGGTATTCGTTCGGCGCGTTCGTCGGCATGCAGGTGTTGATGCGCCGGCCGGAAATCTCCGGCTGGGTCAGCGTTGCGCCCCCGGCCAGCCATTACGATTTCGGCTTCCTGGCGCCCTGCCCCTGCGGCGGGCTGATGATTCACGGCGATGCCGACGAACTGGTGCCGGAGCCGGCGGTCCGGAAGCTGGTGGACAAGCTGAACACTCAAAAGGGCGTGCAGGTCGATTACCGGGTGTACTCGGGCGCCGACCACGTCTTCGCCCTGCACGCCGACCAGATCGGCGATGCCGTCGAAGGATACGCCGGGAAGGCGATCGCTCGCCGGCAGATGGCATTGGCGGCCGACTGATCGGGACGCGCGCTCAGGGCTGGTGCTAGCCTTGGGCGCGTTCGCGGCAAAGCAGCGGGCCGGCCAGGCGCTTCAGGCGTGGGCCGGAGCCAGATCGGGTCCCTGCGGTGCGGTGCTCGGAAAACCGTCTTCCCACAGCCGGCCGAGCGACGTTTGCGCGACCACGTCCAGAATGATGCGCTGATCCTGCTGGCTCAGTTCGGTGCGCCAGCGATCGGCTGAGGCGACGGCGTTGCGGAACACGCTGTAGTAGCGTTCCGCGCCGGAATAGCTGGTACTGTGCCGGATGAAGCGCCTCGGTCTGCTGGTTCCAATCGAGCTGGCTGAACGCAAACAGCTCCCGCGTCTCGGCAATCGGGTCCCGGCAGAGGTCTTCGTACAGCAGCAGACGAGTATTCGGATTTCCCGACATGGCGTCGGCCGCCAATTCGTTCATCGTGGCCCAGTGCCAGGCAAGCTGCTCGACATGCGATGCGGCGTTCAGCCGCTGCTCGGTCAAGCCGTATTTTTCTGCCCCGGGCGTGGCCAGCACGTCGCGGACGAACACCCCGGTACCGAACTTGCCCTGCTGCAAGCCCCGCAGCGTCGAGGCAACCTGGCCGCACGGATGGCGCATCAGGAACACAACGCGCATTGCCGGCATTGCCTTCAGAAAGACCCGCGCCCGGCCACGGGCGCTGATCGATTTCATGACGATGCGCAGGTTCGGGTAGCGGCGCGCGGAGACCAGATCGGGCAGCGGGAATGCCCGCATCCGACGCGAGCCACTGACTGCCTCGATCCAGCGAAGCATGTGAATCGCGGCAGCGCGGGTCGGCCGCAGCCCCGCCGGGTAATAGCGTTTGGCGAACACCGGGAGTTGGCCGGAGGATTTGAGCGTGGGCGTGGTCAGCAGCCGCGTCGCGTATTCGGCGGCGATCGCCACATGTGCGTCAACCGCGTTTTCGAGGATCAGAAAGGGCAGCCGCGGTTCCCACACGGCCAGATCGGGCTCGTGTCGGTACAGCACGTCGGGATGGCTGTCGAAAATCTTGCCGAGCCAACTCGTTCCGGAGCGCGGCGCCCCGAGCACCATGACCACGCGTTCGAACGTCATAGTCGGCGGCTCTCCTGCCGGTTCGATAAGATCGAGCCGTTCATAAGCGGTAAGGCTGGAACTGGTAAAGCGACTTTGGCCCTGTCCGTGCCGGCGCCCCGGCCTGGGTGACGGCGCCGTGACCGATCGGGCAGGAACGAGATTATCATGTTGAATTTCCGCAAGGCCATGTTATCCCGTTCGCTCATCCGGATGCGCCGCCCCGACCGTCGGCTCGTCTGTCATCGCAGGATCATGGCAATTTCTGAAGCTCCGGCTAACGAGCAGGCGGCCATTCCGGTCGGGGAAAGCAGAGCGCCGGGCCGCCTCGGCAGGCGCACGGTCATCTCGTCGATCTACATGGTCGGCGCGCGTTTAGGCATGCGGCTCATCGGCTTGGTCAGCATGCTGGTGCTGGTGCGGATCCTGTCGCCCGCCGATTTCGGCATCGTCGCGCTGGCGCAGGCGATCTATCCGGTGTTCGACCTGCTGACCTCGACCGGTTTCAACCTCGCGATCATCCGGATGAAAGATCCGCAAACCGCGCACTACGACACTGCCTGGACCTTGGGCGTGCTGCGCGGGGCGTTCATCGCCGTCTGTCTGATCGTCACCTCCGGCTGGCAGGCCGAGTTCATGCACGAGCCGCGTATCCAACCGCTCATGTGGGTCATCGCGGCGACCGCTTTCGTCAACTCGCTGCAGAACGTGCGGCTGATCGACTACCAGCGCGACATGCGGTTCGAGATGCTGACGCTGTTCATGCTGTGGGGGAAGGTGCAGGCGTTCATCATCGTCATGCTGTTCGCTGTGTTCATGCACAGTTACTGGATATTGATCCTCGCCAACCTGGTGAACAGGCTCATCGCGGTCCCGGCGAGTTATCTGGTGGCGCGTCACCGCCCGCGTTTCTCGCCTCGCCGGCTGGCGGGAGCTGTTTCATTTTTCGAAGTGGCTGTTCCTCGAGCAATATCTGCCTGGTGACGGACCTGCAGCTCATGAATTTCGTGGTCGGCCATTACCTTGGCATGGGCGATGTCGGGGTGTTTCAGGTCGGCCGGCAGGTTGCGTCATTGCCGATCACTGAAATCGCCGCTCCGATCCGCGGACCGGTGTATTCAGCGTTTTCCAAGATGTATCACGATATCGACGAACTGCGCCGGTCGATGGTCAGCGGGTTGGCAGTGCAGTGCATGATCATCCTGCCGCTGACCTTCGGGCTGGCGGTCACCGCCCCTGAGGTCACGATGATCTTTCTCGGGCCGAAGTGGTTGGCAGTGGTCCCCTTGTTGCCGATCATCGCGCTCTATCAGCTTTTCGATGCGGCCGGCCACTATACCCACACCGTGATGATGGCGTTGAACAAACAGAAGCTGTACACCATCACGTACTATTTCACGATCGCCCTGCGCGTTCCGCTTACGATATGGTGGGCTGATGGAGGACGGGTTGCGGGGCGCCATGCTGGCCATGCTGGTGACCTCGGCGGTAAATGCGGTGTTGTGGAACTATCAACTTCGGCCGCTGCTGCGGTTGCGCTGGCGGACCGCGGTGCCGGTGCTGTGGCGGCCGGCGGTGGCCGCAATCCTGATGGGTGGCATCGTGCTGCTGGTGGCTGACCGGCTGCGGACCTCGCCGGAGGCGCTGAATGTGTTCGTCCGCCTAGGGATCGAGGTGGCCGTGGGCACGGTCGCCTATCTCGGGCTGCTCGGGGTGTTCTGGCTTATGGCCGGGGCGCCGGACGGCTCGCCGGAGGCGCAAATCGTCGGTTCGATCCGCACCGGCGTAGCTCGGTTCGAGACGATGCTGCAGTTCAGCCGCCGGCCGGCCGGGTAGAGCGTGATCGCTTGAGGCGGAGTCGTCGGAAAGCGTGAATCACGCTCTGCAAACAAAGTGCAGGAGCATGAGCGCTTCATCTTGAAGCGATCATGCTCGAACCCTCAGCGCCCGCCGAGCTTGCCGGCGGCGAACCGCACCGCTTCCTCGGCAGCCCGGAACAGGGCGCGGGCCTTTTGCCGGCATTCCTCATGCTCGGCCGCCGGGTCCGAATCCGCCACGATCCCGGCCCCTGCCTGGACGTGCATTCGGCCGTCTTTCACCAGCGCCGTGCGCAGGCCGATGCAGGTGTCCATCGTGCCGTTCGCCGCGAAGTAGCCGATGCAGCCGGCGTAAATGTTGCGCCGGGTCGGTTCCAACTCCTCGATGATCTCCATTGCCCGCACCTTCGGGGCGCCGGACAGCGTGCCGGCGGGGAACGACGCGACCAATGCGTCCAGTGCGTCCAGATCGTCGCGGATGCGGCCCTCCACGTTGGAGCTGATGTGCATGACGTGGCTGAACCGCTCGATCGCGAAGCTTTCGGTCACCCGCACGCTGCCGAGTTCGGCGACCCGCCCGACATCGTTGCGCCCGAGGTCGAGCAGCATCAGGTGCTCGGCGCGTTCCTTCGGGTCGCTCAGCAGCTCCGCCTCCATCGCCTGGTCTTCCTCATGCGTCGTGCCTCGCCGGCGAGTCCCGGCCAGGGGGCGCAGCGTCACGGTGCCGTCGCGTAGCCGGACCAGGATCTCCGGGCTGGAGCCAACGACCGCGAAGCCACCGAAATCGAGGAAGAACAGGAATGGCGCCGGGTTGATCCGTCGCAGCGCGCGATACAGCGCGAAGGGCGGCAGGGCGAACGGGGTGGAGAAGCGCTGGCTGAGCACGATCTGGAACGCGTCGCCGGCGCCGATGTACTCCTTGGCGCGTCTGACGCGCGGCCAGGAACTCCGGTTCCGACAAATTGGATTCCGGCGGCGGCTGTTCCGGCAGGGCCACTGGGGGCGCCGGGTGCGGCAGCGGCCGGTCGAGCGCGGCCTGCGCTTCGGTCAGGCGCGCCTCGGCTGCCGCCCAGGCCGTCGCCGCGGGCGTCCCGCGGTGCGGATAGACCGGAGCCACCAGCGTCAGCTCGTCGTTCACGTTGTCGAAGATGGCGAACAGCGTCGGACGGATCAGCAACGCGTCCGGCACCCCCAGTTCCTCGGGATTCTGCGCCGGCAGCCGCTCCATCAGCCGGACCATGTCGTAGCCAAGATACCCGACCAGTCCGCCGGACATCGGCGGCAGTATATTCGGCACATCGAGCCGGGTTTCGGCGATCAACGCGCGCAGGCTCTCCAGGGCCGGCCGGTCCTCGGGCACGAAGGCATGAGGGGCGGACCGGGCGTTGCGGTTCAGCTCCGCGCGGCCGTCGCGGCACCGCCAGATCAGGTCGGGGTCCATGCCGATGATCGAGTAGCGTCCGCGCGCCGCACCGCCCTCGATGCTTTCCAGCAGGAAGCTGTTGGGCCGGCCATGCGCCAGCTTGAGGAAGGCGGCCACCGGCGTTTCGAGGTCCGCCACGCCCCGCCACCACACCAGCGTTCCTTGCCCGGCGTCGTAGCTGGTCCGGAAGCCGGCGAAACCGGGAGGCAACGGGAAGATTCATGGCTGTTGATCACTGACCTGTCACGAAGCTGTCGAACACGCTGTGATTGATGCGCGGATTGGCCCGGACCCGCAGCGCCTGATCGAAACTCGTTGTCAGATCCGTGGCGATCGAGCGGGTCAGGGCATTGCCGATATCATCGTAGGCGACCTTGTCGTCCTTCGGGTCCGGTTCCTCGATCTTGTCAGGTACCGCGACGACGAACCCGTCCGGCGTCTGCACCATCGCCGCCTCGTGCGGGCGCAGCCCGAACAGCACGCGTTGCAGCGAAGCCGGCATGCCGGACTCCTCGGGACTCACGGGTGACCAGCGGCGACTGGCGCACGGTCAGGCCAGCAACCGTGGAGGCATCCGCGAGCGTCTGGCCACCGTTCACCGCTTCGAGCAGCTTGGCGGCCTGCTGCTCCGCCGCGTGCTCGCGGGCCGCTTGCGTCCAGTCCGCCGCGACGTCGTCCTTCACCTCATTGAACGGCTTCTCGGCGGGCGGCGTGATGCCCTCGACCGTCAAGGCGAAGTACGAGGACGCGCCGGATTGCGCCGGAACCTCGATGAGCTGGGCCGGCGGCTGGCCTTGGGGGGTCTTGAATGCCGCCTCGACCAATGCCTTGCGCAGCTCCGGCGGCCCGGGGATCGGTGCCGGCTTGCCGTCCGTGGTGTTGCCGTCCGCATCCAACGTGCCCTGCACGCCGACCAGCCCCAGATCGCTCGGCAGCTTGTCGAGCCCAACGCCGGTGCCGAGGATATCGTCCAGCTTGTTGACGGCGTCGTAAATCTGCCCGCCGGCCTTGTCGGCGAGCACGCGGGCGCGGATTTGTTCCTTCGCCTGCTCGAAACTCTGCTCGGCGCCTTGGGTGATTTTGGTGACCTTCAGCACGTCCCAGCCGAGCGGCGTTTGCACCGGCGCCGCCACGGTGTCGGCCGATGTGGCAAACGCCGCCTGTGCCAGGGCGGGTTCGGGGATGCCTGCTGCGGTGGTGTCATCGAGTTCCACGGCGGTGCCGCCGGCGTCCTTCGCGGCTTGCTGGATGGCGGCCCAGTCCGCCCCGCCGCTCCATTTCGCCGCCAGTGCCTTGGCCGCTGCTTCGTCGTGCAGCACGACGACCTGCACCGAGCGCTTCGCCGGGGTGACGTAGAGCGCCTGATTGTTGTCATAGTAGGCGCGCAGCTCCGCGTCGGTGGCGGTGAGGGTTTTCTCTACAGTTTCCGGTGTGAGCACGGCGGCCTTGACGCGGCGGAACTCCGGCACGGCATAGAGCCAGGGGTGGTTGTCGTACCAGCGCTGCAGCTCGGCCTGGGTGGGCGCCGGCGGCGCCGCGACGGCAGCGGTGGGCAGCTCGACCATTTGCGCCGAGCGCTTCTCCTGGCTGAAGTCGAATATCTTGCGGCTCAGCAGCCCCGGCGCGGCGGCGCCGGCGCTGACCGCGCGACATCAATTGCTGCGCGGCAAGCTGCGAGCGGACCAGGCCGAGAAATTGCTGTTCCGACAGGCCGTTGTTGCGCAGCGCCGCGTCCATGGCGGCCCGATCGAACTGGCCTCCCGGGCCGCGGAACGCCGGCATCGCGAATACCGCTTCGCGCAGCGCCGCGTCGGGCACCACGATGCGCAAGCGCGTCGATTTCGTCTGTCAGGGCAACCTGGCCGACCATCTGCTGCAAAGCCTGGTCGGCCACCTGCTGGCGCAGCGCCGGGGTGACGTCCTGGCCGCGCGGAAGCTGGCGCTCAGCCTGCGACATGGCGCGCTGGAAGGTGTCCTGGAACTGCTGCGGCTCAATGGTCTGGCCGCCGGCCTTCGCGAGCCACGTGGTCGTGCCGATCTGGCGCACCACGTCGCCGACGCCCCAGATGACGAACGAGATCACCATGATCCCGAAGAAGACGCGGACGGGCCAAGTTTCCAGATAGCGGCGGAAGGCGGTCAGCATAGGGCGGTCCGAAGCGATGCAGGGCGCAGCATATACGGGCCGTGGCGCGGCTTTGCCAGCGGCCGGTTACCGCGTCATCCGGCCGATCGTCTCGACCAATTCCTCGACCTTGTGGCGTTGCTCGACGTGGTCGCCGGACACGAAGGCGCCGGCCACGCAGTGCGACACGTGATCTTCGAGGATCTGGCGTTCCACCTTGTGCAGGGCGGCGCGAACGGCGTTGATCTGGGTCAGCACGTCCACGCAATAGCGATCCTCCGCCACCATGCGGAGCAGACCGCCCACCTGGCCTTCGATCCGCCGGAGCCGTGTCGTCACGGTCCGTTTCGTCGCGTCATGCATGGCTTGATACTATACCCCTGTGGGGTATATTTGCAACCCAGCCGATGGTGACGAAAGGACAGAAAATGGGTTGTCACCTGCACCACGAAGGACGAGACTGCCCGAAGGACGATCTCCCGGCTCACCCGGGAACGGCGGTGGCCTGTGAAGAAGACCCGGTTTGCGGCATGCCGGTCGATCCGAGCACCTCCGACTCTCGCCACGATCATTGCGGACAGCGCTTCGACTTCTGTTCGGCGGGCTGCCGGGCAAAGTTCGCCGCCGACCCGGAAACTTATCTCGGGCGGACCCGCGGCAAGGCTCCGGAAGCATCCGCCGGAGGCGTCGTCCACACCTGCCCGATGCACCCGAAAATCAGGCAGCACGGACCCGGCACCTGTCCGATCTGCGGCATGGCGCTCGAGCCGCTGGAGATTGCCGCAGAAACCGTCCCAAATCCCGAACACCTGGACATGTGGCGTCGATTCCGCGTCGGGCTGGCTTTCGCAGTCCCGGTGGTCGCCCTGGCGATGGGCGGCCATCTCCTGCACGCGCTGCCGCCGAGCGCTGGCAAACTGGGTTCGAGTTGGTCCTCGCCACGCCGGTCGTGTTCTGGGCCGGCTGGCCGTTCTTCCAGCGGGCCTGGGCCTCGCTGGTCAGCCGCAACCTCAACATGTTCACGCTGATCACGCTCGGGACCGGCGCGGCCTGGCTTTACAGTACCGCGGCCACCTTGGCCCCAACCAGCTTCCCGGCAGGGTTTCGCGGCCCCGACGGAGCGGTCGCGGTGTATTTCGAGGCCGCTGCGGTGATCATCGTTCTGGTGCTGCTCGGCCAGGTGCTGGAATTGCGCGCCCGAGAGCAGACCGGCGGCGCCCTTCGTGCATTGCTGAACCTGACGCCCAAGACGCGCGCGGCGTATCGGTCCAAGCGGCGAGGCGGACGTTCCAATCGCCGAAATACTGGTCGGTGATCGCCTGCGCCTGCGGCCCGGCGATGCGGTCCCGGTGGACGGCGACGTACTGGAAGGACGCAGTGCCGTCGATGAATCCATGATATCGGGCAAATCGATGCCGGTGGCGAAACAGCCCGGCGCGGCGCTGATCGGCGGAACCGTGAACGGAACCGGCTCGCTGATCATGCGGGCGGAGCGGATTGGCGCCGACACCATGCTCGCCCGCATTGTCGCCATGGTCGCCGAGGCGCAGCGTTCGAGGGCGCCGATCCAGCGATTGGCCGACCGGGTCGCCGGCTGGTTCGTGCCGGCGGTGATCGGCGCGGCGGTGATCGCGTTTGCCGCCTGGGCCGCCTGGGGACCACCTCCGGCACTGGCCTATGCGCTGATCGCCGCGGTTTCCGTCGTCATCATCGCCTGCCCCTGCGCGCTCGGCCTGGCCACGCCGATGTCCATCATGGTGGGGGTCGGCAAGGGCGCCGGGGCCGGCGTGCTGATCCGGTCCGCTGAGGCGCTGGAGCGGCTGGAGAAGGTGGACACTCTGGTGGTGGACAAGACGGGGACGCTGACCGAGGGCCGGCCGCAGGTCGTCGCCGTGGTTCCGGCGCCCGGGATTTCGGAAGCCGACATCCTGCCGCTGGCCGCCGCCCTGGAACGATTGAGCGAGCATCCGCTGGCCGCCGCCATCGTCGCCGCCGCGCGCGAGATCGGACCGCCCCTGCCCGATGCGACGGATTTCATTGCGATGCCCGGGAAGGGCGTGATGGGCCGGGTGGGCGATCGTCGTGTGGCGCTTGGCAACATGGCGCTGATGAACGAGGCCGCAATTGCGTTGGACGGGCTTGACGCCAGAGCCGAGGCGCTGCGCCACGACGGGGCGACCGCCCTGTTCCTGGCGATCGATGGAAGGCCGGGCGGGGTGATCGCGGTGGCCGACCCGGTGAAGGCGAACGCACAGGCAGCGCTCGCGGCCCTGCGTGCGGACGGCATTCGGATCGTCATGCTCACCGGGGACAATCGGACCACGGCGGACGCCGTCGCCCGCAGGTTGGGCATCCGGGAGGTTGAGGCCGATGTGCTGCCCGAAGACAAGAACCGGGTCGTCAGGCGCCTGCGGGCTGAGGGACGTATCGTGGCGATGGCCGGCGACGGGGTGAACGACGCTCCGGCGCTGGCCGCGGCGGATGTCGGGATAGCGATGGGAACCGGTACCGATGTCGCGATGCAGAGCGCCGGAGTGACCCTGGTGAAGGGCGACCTGACTGGCGTGGCGCGCGCCATCACGCTCAGCCGGGCCACCATGCGGAATATCCGGCAAAACCTGTTTTTTGCCTTCATCTATAATGGTGTCGGAATCCCAGTGGCCGCCGGCGTGCTGTATCCGGCGTTCGGCGTGTTGCTCAGCCCGATCGTGGCGGCGCTGGCGATGGCGCTGAGCTCGGCGTCGGTGATTGCCAACGCGCTGCGCCTGCGCCGGCTGCCCTTGGGCGCCGGAGAAAAGTAGGGCGGAACAGCGCAGCGCATTCCGCCTGCGCTGGTTGGCGGAATGCGCTTCGCTTTTCCGCCGCTACGGGCGGGTGCGAATGTGCCGAGACAACGATGGAGGGACGCGGCCATGCGCCAGCTTATCGCCGGCAACTGGAAGATGAACCTGCTGCAGACGGAAGCGGCGGCGCTGGCGCAGGCGCTGGGGGACGGCTCAGCCGGCGTCGGATTGCGAGTTGCTCGCGTGCCCGCCTGCCATCCACCTGGCAGCGGTGGCTCGGCTGCTGGCGGGATCGCCGATCGCCGCCGGCGGCCAGGACTGTCATCAGGACAAGCAGGGCGCCCACACCGGCGACATCTCCGCCGCCATGCTGCGCGATGCCGGGGCGAGTTGGGTGATCCTCGGGCATTCGGAGCGCCGGCAGGACCATGGGGAGACCGACGAGCTGATCCGCGAAAAGACCGTCGCGGCGGTGGCGGCCGGGCTCACGCCGATCGTCTGCGTAGGTGAGACCAATGATCAGCGGCAGGGCGGGCAGGAGACCGAGGTGGTCGGCTGGCAAATCGCCGGCAGCCTGCCAAAGGGATACGCCGGGGTCGTGGCCTACGAACCGGTCTGGGCGATCGGTACCGGCAATATCCCCACCGAGCAGCAGGTCGAGGCGATGCACGCGTTCATCCGCGAGGAATTGGTCCGCCAGTTCGGCGCCGCCGGCCGGGAGATCAGGATCCTTTACGGCGGTTCGGTCAAACCGGCGAACGCCGCTTCCTTGCTGGCCATCCCGGAAGTGAACGGCGCGCTGATCGGCGGTGCCAGCTTGAATGCCGCCGATTTCCTGGCGATTGCCCGCGCGGCACAAGGGGGCTAAGAGGCCGGCGCCACACGCGAAGGGACACCTGCCCCGCCGATGATGCCGATTCTCATGGTCATCCACGTCTTCGTCACGATCTCGCTGATCGGCGTTGTGCTGATCCAGCGCAGCGAGGGCGGCGGCCTTGGGATAGGCAGCTCTCAGGGCATGGGCGCCTTCATGTCCGGGCGCGGCACCGCCAATCTGCTGACCCGCACCACGGCCGTTCTGGCGGCCGTGTTCCTGGGATTGTCGCTGACGATGGCGGTGACTGAACCGCGGCACGTCCGGCGTAGGCAGCTCGATCCTGGCGATGCCCCAGACGGCTCCTGGTCCGGCCGCTCCCGGTCCCACGGGTCCCGCCAACGCCCCGCTGCCTGCAAAGCCGGCGCAGCCCGCCGTGCCGGCGCAACCAGCCGGACCCGCGGTTCCGCACTAGCAGGAGCGCGTTCGGAGTTTGCGCGGGGGCTTCCCGTCCCCCGATTCGGCTTTCTATACTGAGCGCCCATGACGCGGTTCGTATTCATCACCGGCGGCGTGGTCTCCTCTCTGGGCAAGGGCATCGCTTCGGCCGCACTCGGTGCGCTGCTGCAGGCGCGTGGGTTTTCCGTGCGGCTGCGCAAGCTCGACCCTTATCTGAACGTCGATCCCGGGACCATGAGCCCGTATCAGCACGGGGAGGTATTCGTCACCGACGACGGGGCGGAGACCGACCTGGACCTCGGCCACTACGAGCGTTTCACCGGCGTGCCGGCCAACAAGGCCGACAACGCCACCACCGGGCGCATCTACTCCGACGTGATCGCCAAGGAGCGTCGCGGCGACTATCTGGGCGCCACGGTGCAGGTGATCCCGCACATCACCGACGCCATCAAGGAGATGATCGTCCGGGAAACCGCCGACTTCGATTTCGTGCTGGTGGAGATCGGCGGCACGGTGGGCGACATCGAAAGCCTGCCGTTCCTGGAGGCCATTCGTCAGCTCGGCAACGAAGTCGGGTCGGAGCGGGCGATGTTCGTTCACCTGACATTGGTGCCGTTCATTCCGTCGGCGGGCGAGCTCAAGACCAAGCCGACGCAGCACTCGGTGAAGGAGTTGCTGAACGTCGGCATCCAGCCGCAGATGCTGCTGTGCCGCTGCGACCGGCCGATCCCGGACGGCGAGCGGCGCAAGATCGCGCTGTTCTGCAACGTGCGCCCGCAGGCGGTGATCGCCGCGCTGGATGTCGATACGATCTATGCGGTGCCGCTGCGCTATCACGTCGAGGGGATGGACCGCGAGGTGCTGCGGCATTTCGGCCTGCCGCATGACGGCACGCCCGGACCTGACACGCTGGGAACGGATCGTCGATGCGGTGCGCTCGCCCGAGGGCGAGGTGCGGATCGCCGTCGTTGGGAAATATACCAACCTGCTCGACAGCTACAAATCGCTGAGCGAGGCGCTCGCGCATGGCGGTATCGCCAACCGCGTGCGCGTGAAACTGGACTGGATGGACAGCGAGATTTTCGAGCAGGCCGATGCGGTGCAGCGGCTGGAAGGCGTGGACGGCATCCTGGTGCCGGGCGGCTTCGGCGAGCGCGGCACGCCGGGCAAGATCGAGGCGGTGCGTTTCGCGCGGGAACGCCGGGTGCCGTTCTTCGGCATCTGCTTCGGCATGCAGATGGCGGTGATCGAGGCGGCGCGGAATCTGGCCGGGCTTGCGGACGCGTCATCGACCGAGTTCGGGCCGTGCCGGACGCCGGTGGTGGGACTGCTGACGGAATGGGCGCGCGGCAACGAGCTGGAACGCCGGGAAGAAGGCGGCGAACTCGGCGGCACGATGCGGCTCGGGGCCTATCCGGCGGTGCTGGCAGGCGGCAGCCTGGTGCGCGAGATCTATGGCGGCGTGCCCGTCATCGAGGAACGGCATCGGCACCGTTACGAGGTCAACGTGCATTATCGAACGATCCTGGAATCCACCGGCCTGCGGTTTTCCGGCATGTCGCCCGACGGCGTTCTGCCGGAGACATTGGAATTTCCCGATCATCCCTGGTTCGTCGGCGTGCAGTATCATCCGGAGCTGAAATCGAAACCGTTCGAGCCGCATCCGTTGTTCGCCGGATTCATCGAGGCGGCGGTGCGGCAGGCGCGGCTGGTGTGAGCACGGGCGGAAGGGGATCCTTCCCCCTCCCCTTGTGGGAGGGGACGGGGGAGGGGTACCCGCAGCATCAGCCAGACCACGAGGAAGGTATGCTTTCGTTCGAGAGGGATCGGCTTGTCCGAAAATAGCGTTCAGCTCCTGGTAGCGGCCGGCTTCCTCGGGGTGGCGGTGATCACGGTGGCCTATTTCGCCAACCAGCGGGGTTGGTTGGAATCGCGTGATTGGCGATTTCCGGCCGCCAATCTGGTGGGATCGACGCTGATTTTCGCATCGCTGTTCGCGCAATGGAATTTCCCGTCGGCAGTGATCGAGGTGATGTGGATGGCAATTAGCGCCTACGGCTTGCTCAGGAGCAGAAACTTATGACTGACACGACGCCGCGCATGGTGCGGGTGGGGACGATCGAGATCGCCAATGATCGGAATTTCGCGCTGATCGCCGGTCCCTGCCAGATCGAGTCCCGCGCCCATGCACTGGAAGTCGCAGCCGCGCTGCGCGAGATGTCGGATGCCGCCGGCGTGCCGGTGATCTACAAATCCAGCTTCGACAAGGCGAACCGCACCAGCGCCGCCGCGGCGCGTGGTGTCGGCATGGCAGAGGGCTTGGCGATCCTGGCCGAGGTGCGCGCCCGCACCGGGCTGCCTGTCCTGACCGACGTGCATGCGCCGGAGCAGTGCGCGCCGGCGGCAGAGGCGGTGGATGTACTGCAAATCCCGGCCTTCCTGTGCCGACAGACCGATCTGCTGATGGCGGCCGGGCGTACCGGCAAACCGATCAACGTCAAGAAAGGCCAGTTCCTGGCGCCTTGGGACATGGCGAACGTCGCGGCGAAGATCGCCAGCACCGGCAACGAAAACATCCTGCTCTGCGAGCGCGGCGCGAGTTTCGGCTACAACATGCTGGTGACCGATTTTCGCGCTCTGCCGATCATGGCGCAAACCGGATATCCGGTGGTGTTCGATGCCACCCATTCCGTGCAGCTTCCGGGCGGGCAAGGCGCGTCTTCCGGGGGCCAGCGGGAGTTCGCGCCGGTGCTGGCACGCGCCGCGCTGGCGGTGGGCGTGGCGGCGGTCTTCATCGAGACTCACCCCGATCCCGACCGCGCGCCCAGCGACGGGCCGAACATGATCGCCCTGCGCGACATGCCTGCCCTGATAGCCCAGCTTCGCGCGTTTGATCGCCTCGCGAAGCGCGCTGAGTAACTTCCTTTCCGTTGTCAGGGGCCGGGGCCGGGGCGCGCGCCTGTTCACCGCACTTGAGACCCGCACCGGCGCGTCGCACACTCTCGGTATGGCGATTGTGCCAATCCGCGGTCTTTTCGAGGCGCACCTGACGGTAAGCGATCTTGACCGCTCGATCGGCTTCTATCGCGACGTGCTGGAGCTGCCGCTTGCCCATGTCATTCCGGCGCGCAACGTGGCGTTCTTCTGGATCGGCGCGCCGGGGCAGCAAATGCTCGGGCTGTGGTCGGTCGGCAGTGCGCCGCTGTTCATGCGGCTGCACATTGCGTTCGACGCGGTGCTCGATCAGGTGATCACCTCGGTCGGTCGCCTGCGTGAAGCGGGACTGACCCCCCGCTCCGGGTCCGGACAGCCGATCCAGGAACCGGTGGTCCTGTGCTGGATGCCGGCGGCCAGCGTGTATTTCGACGACCCGGACGGCCATTCGCTGGAGTTCATCGCCATGCTGCCCGAACGTCCGCGCCCCGAACTCGGCATGGTCCCGCTGTCGGAGTGGAGGACGATGCAGTGAGCAACACGATCCTGGTCGAACCGCGGGAAGGCTGGCGGAAGATCACGCTCAATCGTCCCGACAAGCTGAACGCGCTGAACAGCGAGGTGCTGGCGGCGCTGACGGCTGCGCTGGACGAGATCGAGGCGGACCGCACCTGTTTGGCCATGCTGCTGACCGGCGCCGGCCGCGGCTTCTGCTCCGGCCAGGAGCTCGGGCCGGCAATCATGCCGGGTCCGGACGGTCCACCTGATCTGGGGCCGATCGCCGACGCCTATCACCGCGGACTGGTGCGCCGGCTGCGGGCGATGCCGATACCGGTCGTCGCCGCCGTTAACGGCGTCGCCGCCGGGGCCGGTGCCAATCTGGCGCTCGCCTGCGATATCGTGCTGGCCGCCCGCGGGGCGAGCTTCGTGCAAGCCTTCGTGCGTATCGGGCTTGTGCCGGATTGCGGCGGCAGTTTCTTCCTGCCGCGCCTGATCGGCGACGCCCGGGCCCGCGCCCTGGCAATGCTGGGCGATCCGGTCGCGGCTGAGCAGGCGGAGGCCTGGGGCATGATCTGGAAAGCGGTCGATGACGCCGACCTGATCGCGCAGGCGGAGGCTCTGACGGCCCGGTTGGCGGCGGGCCCGACCGAGGCGCTGGGGCTGATGAAACAGGCCTTCGCCGCGTCGGCGGGGAACCGGCTGGACGTGCAACTCGATCTGGAGGCCGAGCTTCAGGGACGCGCCGGCCGCAGCGCCGACTACGCTTTGGGCGTGCAGGCCTTTGCCGCCAGGCGCAAGCCGGTGTTCACGGCTGGCCGGTGAACATATGGTTTCGTCCGTTCCGAAGCTGATGCCGGATGAGGCGGTAGCCCTGGCCCGCGCCTGCGCCGAGGCAATGTGGGCTGAGGACCGCGCAAGCCCGGGATTGGGCATGCGGCTGGACTTCGTCGGCCCCGGTCATGCCGTGATGACCATGCCTGTCCTCGGCACCATGGTGAACGGCCATGGTATCTGCCACGGCGGCTTCATCTTCGCGTTGGCCGATTTCGGCCTTTGCCTTCGCCTGCAACACCTACAACGAGCGCGCGGTCGCCCAGCACGCCGCGATTACCTTTCTCCACCCCGGTAAACTGGGCGAATTGCTGCGTGCCGAGGCGGCGGAGCGGGTACGCAGCGGACGTTCCGGCATCTACGACGTGCGGATCACCGGCAGCGATGGAACGGTGATCGCCGAGTTCCGCGGGCACGCGCGCACCACAGGCGGAAAATTTTTTGCCGGGGAGGGATGAATGCCGCCGGGGCTCGATCCGATCGAAACCGCCTCCCGCGACGAGATCACCGCACTGCAACGCGAGCGGCTCGTTTGGACGCTGCGACATGCTTACGCAAATGTGGCGCATACCCGCGACGCGTTTGTCGCGGCCGGCGTGCATCCCGATGATTTCCGCGATCTTGAGGACCTGGCGAAATTCCCATTCACCACCAAGCACGATCTGCGGGCGACCTATCCGTTCGGCATGTTTGCCGTGCCGCGCGAACGGGTTGTCCGGATTCACGCGTCCTCCGGCACAACCGGCAAAGCCACCGTCGTCGGTTACACGGAAGCGGACCTTGATGTCTGGGCCGGCGTGGTCGCGCGGTCGATCTATGCCGCCGGCGGACGGAAGGGAATGCTGCTCCATAACGCCTACGGCTATGGACTGTTCACCGGCGGCCTTGGGCTGCACACCGGGGCCGAGCGGCTGGGCTGCACGGTGGTACCGGTATCGGGAGGCATGACTGAACGGCAGGTGAAACTGATCACCGACTTCCGGCCCGATATCATCACCGTGACGCCCAGCTACATGCTGGCCATCCTGGATGAATTTCGCCGTCAGGGTCTCGATCCGCGCGAATTGTCGCTGAAGATCGGCATCTTCGGCGCCGAGCCCTGGACCAACCCGATGCGCCGCGAGATCGAGGACGGATTCGCGATGGATGCGGTGGATATTTACGGCTTGTCGGAGGTGATGGGACCCGGCGTGGCGAACGAATGCATCGAGACCAAGGATGGTCCGACGATCTGGGAGGATCATTTCTATCCCGAGGTGATCGACCCGGAGACCGGCGCCGTGCTGGCGGATGGCGAGCTGGGGGAGCTGGTGTTCACCAGCCTCACCAAGGAGGCGATGCCGGTCATCCGCTATCGCACCCGCGACCTGACGCGCCTGCTGCCGGGCACCGCACGGACGATGCGGCGGATGGAGAAAGTCACCGGACGGTCGGACGACATGCTGATCATTCGCGGTGTCAATCTGTTCCCTACACAGATCGAAGAGCATCTGCTGCAAAGCCGCATGCTCACCGGGCATTACCGCATCGTGCTGACGCGCGAAGGCCGCATGGACGAGGTGACGATCGAGGTTGAGGCGCGGCCGGAGACGACGGAATTGTCGGTGCTGGAGGCGGAGGCGGGGGCGATCACCGCGCGCATCAAGCAGACCATCGGCATCACGACGCGTGTGGCGATTCAGTTGCCGGGAACACTCGAGCGCTCGGCCGGTAAGGCGCAGCGGGTCGTGGACCGGCGGGCATTACCTCGCAGGTAAGCGCGGCGGGTCGCCGGGCGTGCTAGAGCGCGATCGCTTCGGGCTGGCGCAGCCAGCGAAGCGTGAATCGCCCTCTCGATCTAGGTCGCCGGATATGGAGACACGGAAAGATACGGGTCGCGATGCCGCGCTCAACGGCGCCGGCGCGATCGGCCCGCTGCTGGCCCGCACGCGCAAGGCGCGCCGGGTCAGCCAGTTGCACCTGGCCGGCGAGGCCGGGGTCTCGACCCGCCATCTGAGCTTCGTCGAGACCGGGCGCGCGCGGCCCAGCCGCGATTTGGTGGTGCGCTTATGCGAGACTCTCGGCGTGTCGGCGCGTGAGGCCGACGCATTCCTGCTCGCCGCCGGCTTCGCCCCGGCGCATCGGGAAACCTCCCTCGAGGCGCCGGCGATGACCGAGATACTGGCGGCGCTGCGCCTGATGCTCGGTCGCCACGAGCCACTGCCCGCCGCGGCATTCGATGCCCGTTATGACTATGTGATGGTCAACGCGGGGTATGCGGGGGTGGTCGATGCCTGCCTGGCCGCCGGCGCTGATGCTGCGGCGGGATCGGGCCCTGTGGCGCCGCTGACGCTGCTGGCCGCGCCGCGCCCGAACATGCTGCGACTGCTGTGCCACCCGCGGGGTGCGCGGCTGATCCTGGCGAACTGGGCGGAGGTGACGCGCGAGGCGCTGGGTCGTGCGTTGCACGAGGCTCGGTTGTCACCGGGGGATCCGGCGCGACGGCCGCCGCTGGAGGAAGCGCTGGCCTATCCCGGGATCAAGGCGCTGATGCGCGGCGAGCCGGGGGGTGGGTTGCTGGTGCCGGTGGCGTTCCGCGCGCCCGATGGCGGGGTGGTCCGCTACATGACCACGCTTGCCACGGTGGGGACGGCGCAGGACCTGACCTTGCGCGAACTGCGGATCGAGACGTTCCATCCGATGTAGGGAGGATTTCCTGGTCAGCCGTTCACTCGTAAGCTTCTCTGTTATAAACGAGTTAGGCCAGTCGCGCTCGACCATCGCCCAATCGGGAGCGGACATGCGGCAGGTTTGATGGCTGAGAACGTGGCGCTCCCAGAAAGATCTGCGCGAGGCCGGACTCGAACCGGCAAGGAGTTTCCTCCGGGGGTTTTTGAGACCCCTGCGGTTACCATTTCGCCACTCGCGCGCAGAGTGACGCCGCTTATAGCGCCTCCTCGCCGCCGCGTCAGCCCGCCCCCGCCGGATCCCGCGTATAAAGCCATCGGCTCACCAGCGTCTCCACATCATCGGTGAAATCCGTCCGCGGCCCCTCGGCGAACAGCGTCCCTGTGCGCATCACGTACACATGGTCGGCGATGCCCAGCGCCGCCCTTGATGTTCTGATCCACCAGCAGCACCGCCTTGCCGGCCCGTGCCAGGCCCTCGATCAGCCCGTAAATCTGCGCGGCGATACGCGGCTCGATACTGGCCGTCGGCTCGTCGATCAGGAAGATCGTCGGCTCGGTGAGCAGCGCGCGGGCGATCTCCAGTTGCCGCTGCTGGCCGCCGGACAGCGTGCCGGCGGTCTGCCGCCGCCGCTCCCGCAGGATCGGGAACTGCTCATACGCACGCTCGATCGCCGAGCGGACCCGTGCCCGATCACGGCGGAAAATCCAGGTGCCGAGCCGCAGGTTCACCTCGACCGGCAGGAACGGAAACACGCTCGGCCGCTGTGGCAGATAGGCAATGCCGCGCCGGCCCATCTCGTGCGGACCGATGCCTTCCAATGATGCGCCCGCCGGCCGTCGACTTCGCCCGACAGCGGCGGGAGGAACCCGAACAGCACCTTCAGCAAGGTCGATTTGCCGGTGCCGTTCGG
This sequence comes from uncultured Pseudomonadota bacterium, assembly GCA_963764525.1. GTDB lineage: Bacteria > Pseudomonadota > Alphaproteobacteria > Acetobacterales > Acetobacteraceae > DATDIC01. The sequence goes on from CAVXTC010000010.1 coordinate 272,254, forward strand.
GCCCAGCACGCAGCGAACCTGGCCGGGGAACACATCCACCGACACGCCGTTCAGGATGTGGATGCCCGGCAGATACCCGGCCACCAGGTTGCGCGCCGCGAGCACCGGGGCCGCCATCACACCCCCGAATAGGCGCGGATAACGTCCGCGTCGTCGCGCACCGCGTCCACCGTCCCATCGGCGATCTTCTGTCCGCGCGACATCACCACCAGTCGATGCACCAGCCGCTGGATCGCCTCCAGGTCATGATCGACCACCACGAACGCACGACCCTCCGCGTGCAGCGTCTGCACCAGCCGGATGATCTCGTCGCGCAAAAACGGATTCACGCCGGCAAACGGCTCATCCAGGAACAGGATCGACGGCTCCAGCATCAGCGCGCGCCCAAGCTCCAGCAGCTTCTGCTGTCCGCCGGACAGGGTCTTGCGCCGGCTGATCCTCCAGCGCCGCCAGCCCCAGGAACTCCAGGTGCAGCCGCGCCTGCCGCCGCGCCGCGCCGCGCGTCGAATGCGGCCGCGCCAAGCCCCGGCACCAGCATGTTCTCCAGCACGCTCATCCGGCTGAACAACTGGGTGATCTGGAACGTCCGCCCGACGCCGCGCGTCGCGAAGCGATCCGCCGGCATGCCCTCGGCGCCGATGCCCCCGCAACAGGATCGGCCCGACCGGCCGGGGACAGATGGCCGGTCATCATGTTGATCGTGGTGGTCTTGCCGGAGCCGTTCGGCCCGATCAGCCCGACCAGCTCGCCCTCCTGACCGCGAAGTCGAGCGCCCGCACGGCGACGATGCCGCCGAACCGCATGGTCAGCCCGGCCGCCTCGATCAGCGCCGTCACATCGGCGGCTCCGCCGGCCGGCTGCGCGCGCCGCCATGCCGGAACGACGCGCACCGCCTGCTGCCAAGCCAGCGCCAGCAATCCGTTTCGGGCAAATCGCATGGTCAGCAGCAGCAACAGCGCCGAAGATCACCAGCCGCCACTGTCCATACGCCCGCAGCGCCTCGTACAGCGCCTCGACGAAGAAAGCGCCGAGCACCGCGGCCGGCAGGCTTTCCGCGCCGCCGATCACGCCATGGCGACGACGATCGCCCATCTGATCGACCGAGCCGATATCCGGCGTCAGGATGCCGATGAACGGCCCGTAGAACGTGCCAGCCAGCCCGGCAAAGCCGCTGGCGATGGCGAACACCACGACACGGAACCGCACCACCTTTACCCCGGCCGCCGCCGCGGCCTGCTCGTTCTCGCGGATGGCGCGGAAGAACAGTCCCCAGCGCGACGCGACCATCAGCGACATGATCCCCAGCGATGCCGCCGAGCAGCCCCAGCGCCAGATAATAGGACGGCAGGTTCGAGCGCGTGTGGAACAGCGGCGCCACTTCCAGTCCGCCGGCCCCACCGGTGACCTCGTTCTCGGTCAGGATGACGATGCGCAGCACCTCGGAGAACGCCATGGTGAAGATCGCCAGATAGGGGCCGCGCATGCGCAGGCAAATGAAGCCGATGCCGGCGCCCACCATCGGTGCACAGCACCACGCCGGCCGCCATGCCGAGCGGGATCGGAATCGTCCAGCCACTGCACCAGCAGCGCCGAACGCGTACGCGCCGAGCGAAACAAAACCCATCTGGCCGAACGAGAACTGCCCGGCATAGCCCGACCAGCAGCGCCCAGCTCGCCGCGACGATCGCGTAGAAGATCGCCAGGATGCCGACGGTCTGCCAGTACGTATCGACCAGGATCGGGGAAGACCAGCGCCACCACCCCGATCGCTGCCGCGGCCGCGATATTGACCGACCGCACCCGCTACTCCATCGCCACGTGGACGCGGCCGAAGAACCCGGTCGGGCGGATCAGCAGCACCGCCATCAGGATCAGCAGGCTGAACGCCTGCGCGTAAGCAAGACTGCGGCTCGGATCGGGAAACAGTGCGACGAACAGCCCTTCCGACACCCCGATCAGCAGTCCGGCGATGATGCTCCCGCCGACCGACCCCATGCCGCCGAGGATCACGATGGCGAACGCCTGCGTATCGGGCACCAGCCCCATGGACGGCGACAGCGCGTAGATCGGGCCGACCAGTGCCCCGGCGCCGCCGGCCAGCCCGCCGCCCAGGCCGAACGCCAGCGTGTACACCAGCCGGTCGTTGATGCCGACGATCGCGGCGGACTCGCGCGACTGGCTGACCGCGTTCAGCGCCTGCCCCCAGGCGCTGCGACGCAGGAACAGCAGCAGCCCGAACAGCATCGCCATTCCGGCCCCGGCGGCGAACACCCGGTCCCAACTCATGACGAAGCTGCCGACGACCAGCGAGCCGGAGAAGAACGAAGGCGGCCGCAGCGGGAACGGTCCGAACACGATGATGGCGAGGTTACGCAACAGGATCGAAATCCCAAACGTAACCAGAATTCCGTAATCGCCCTTGCGCTCCGTGGTCGGGCTGTACAGCGGCGTCAGCAGCGTGCGCTCGAACAGCACGGACAGCGCGAACGACAGCAGCATCGCCGCGACCACCGCGGCGAACGGCGGAAGGCCCAGCAGGGCAATCGCGAAATACGCGAAATACCCGCCCATCATATAGACTTCGCCGTGCGCGAAATTGACCACCTTCAGGATCGAGAAAATCACCGTCAGCCCAGCCGCGATCACCGCGTAGATCACGCCGATGACCAGCCCGTTCAGCGCCTGGATCAGGATGTAATCAAACATGGGAGGGTCGCCTTCCCCCCTCCCCGTTGCGCGGAGGGGATGGGGGAGGGGCTCAGCCACGCCTCTCAAGCCGGCGGACGCAAGTAGATTTCCTTGGCCGTCGCGAACTCGCGCGGCCACAGGATCGGCGCATCGTTCGGCGACTGGTTCTGTTCGCTGTATTGGATCAGCGTCAGCGGCGCTTCCATGAACTGGTGATAGTGCCACGCCGGATTCTTGTCGGTCGAGAACGAATACTTGCCGCGCGTGCCCACCCAGTCCGTCGTCTCCAGCGCGTGGATCATCCCCTTGGGATCGGTGCCGCCGGTCCGCCGGATGGCATCGGCCAGCAGATACAGCCCGTCATAGCTTTCCATGGCGGCGCCCGGCGCATCGGCCTTGAACTTCTCCATGAATGTCTTGACGAACGCCTTCGTCTTGTCGTTCCACGCCGCCTTCGGCAGCCCGACATTCTCGGTGCACAAGATACAGCCCGGTCTGCTTCACGTTCTCCCAGAACGTCGGATCCACCGCCGACCCGCCCGAATTGTACATGCCGCACTTCGCCGTCGGCGCAAAACCGAGTTCCTTGGCTTGGCGCACGAGATCATAGGCGCCGGCCTCGGAGAACTCGGTGCAGAAGAAATCATAGGCTGGGGATGCGGTCTTGTAGCGCAGGATCTGCGCGGTGAAGTCGGTCAGCGTCGGATCGGCATCGACCGTATCGTAACGGAATGTTGCTCTTGCTCAACTGGCCGGCGATTGCGGTGCGCGCGGCCAGGCCCACGTCGTTCTTCTCGGCCAGCAGCGCCACGTGTTTGAACCCGGCGGCCACCAGCCAGGCGCCGATCGCGGTATCGATCAGCGACACCGCGGTGGAGTTGCGGAACACCTCCGGATAGCCCTTGGCGGTGATCACGTCGGACCAGACGTCGCAGGCCATGAAGGGGATGTTGTATTTGTGGAACACCTCCATCTCGGCCAGCGCCACCGGGCTGTGGAACTCGCCAAAGGCCGCAACGATCTTGTTTTCCTGCACCAGCCGCTCGGCCGCGGTGCGGCCTTCGGCCGCCATGCCGCGGGTATCGGCATAGACCACCTGCAGCGGCCGGCCGAGCACGCCGCCCTGGGCGTTGATCTCATCGGCCGCCATCTGCGCGGCGCCTTTCATCAGGATGCCCTCGGCATAGCCGCCGGGAGGTGACAGCGGGCCGACCCAGCCGATCACGATCGGCTCTCCTGCTGCGCGCGCGCGGCGGCCGAGCAGCGGTGCCGTGGCGGCGGCCCCGGCTGTTGCCAGGGCGGCGCGACGGGTCAGGGTCGCAGGCGGCAGCGGACTGCGCCCGCGGTTTGCGTCTTGGTCCTTGTTCAACGGTCCATCCTCTCCCTGTTGGCGACCGCCGGGCGCGGCGCGGGTTGAGGATAGAGGGGCGGCACCCCGCGGGACAATCGGAGAAACGACCTGGGCCGCCAGACCAGGCGGTTTGCGTCAGCCGGGCCGCCTCGCTATATGGGCGCCACTGGTCCCGGATAGCTCAGTTGGTAGAGCAAGCGGCTGTTAACCGCTGGGTCGTAGGTTCGAGTCCTACTCCGGGAGCCAGCGCAGCCCCCGCATTCGGCGACCCCTAGCTAAAACAATGGCTTAAGCGAACATTTTGATTTCCAATATGGCCCACGGCACGCCAGCCTGCAATGGCGTGGGGGTATAGCTGGGGGTATCATTTCGGTAGCTCGAGGTGTATCCATGCAGCCTACAGAAATCGGCGGGAATAGCTCCCAAGGTAGCAGGCGAGGGTTGCACGGCGCTTACCGATCTCAAATTGCGGGCCGCAAAAGCCGAGTCTAAACCGTATAAGCTGAGTGATTCCGGCGGCCTTTATCTGCTGACCAAGCCGAACGGGAGCCGTCTATGGCGCCTCAAATATCGCTGGGAAGGTCGAGAAAAGCTGCTGGCCTTCGGGAGGTACCCTGAAGTCAAACGGACCGAGGCACGCAACCGACGGGATGATGCGAAGGCTTCCATCCGGGGCGGGGTCGATCCCGCGACAGGCTTAGGCACCGGCGCCAAGCCTCAAGTATGCAGCGCAGATTTTAGCCGCACACTTGAGACTATAGCGCGGGACTGGCATGCTCGAAACAGGCTCCGCTGGAAGGGCCACCACGCCGCGAACGTGCTCCTATAGCTCGAACGCGACGTCCTCCCCTCCTGGGTCGGCATTCGATTGAAAGTGTCACCGGCCCTGACCTGCTTGCGGTGCTCCGGAAGGTTGAAGCGCGCAGCGCTGATATCGCCGGCCGCCTGCGACAGCGCCTAGATGCGATTTTGGGTTCGCGGCTGCGTCCGGACTGTGTACAGCCAATCCCGTTACGGGACTGCACCAGGCTCTGTCGCCAGTTATAAACCGGAACCGCTCGGCTGCAACTACGTTGGACGAAGTACGAGCGGTGCTACAACTGGCTCATGCGGTACCGGCTCACGCCACGACACAGCTAGCGCTGCGGCTGCCAGCGACAACGGTGAGCCGCCCCGGCGAAATCAGGCACGCACGTTGGGAGGAATTTGAATGCCTGGACTGCGCCGATCCGATTTGGCGTGTTCCGGCCGACCGAATGAAGATGAAGCGCGAGCACTTGGTTCCGCTCTCGCGTCAAGCAGCGGATATTGTAAAGTGCTTGAGGAAGTTGACCGCAGGCAGTCCATTCATTTTCCCTTCGGCGCACGACATAAGTAAACCGGCCAGCGAGAATGCCCTATCCTATCTGCTTGGACGGGCGGGCCTGCGAGGGAAACATGTGCCGCACGGCTTTCGCTCCAGCTTTTCTACAATTGCCAATGAAAAGTTCCCCGACGCGGCCGACGCAATCGAACTTGCGCTGGCCCACGCACCCGCAAATCCTGTCCCTGCAGCCTATAATCGGGGTATCTATCTCGGGCGCCGACGTCAGCTGTTGCAGTGATGGTCTGATGCGATTCTGAGCCATCTACCACCGCCGGGCGCTGATACTTAGAGCGTGATTTGTTACGGTTGAATCGCTTTTGGAATTCCGGCTCGCCCTGCAATCTGCTTCAAGATGCTGGCTGGAGAGCCGAGGCCAGCCTTCAGTCTCGGCGAAGAACCAACCTGATCAGCCTCCATGCACCAAGGCTTAGTCCCGGCGCACCCGCTCGACGCGCTTGTGTTGGACTTAATCGCCTCCGGCCGCCATCTCCAACCCACTCACGAGTCCGCATATTACCTGTGCATGCGAGCAGACTCGCACGACGCGCCCTGCTGGGAAGCTGCCGGATCCGCCTGTAACGATACCTAAGCACGCCGGCGTGTCCCGCTCAGCAGCCGCTCTGTGAGAACCGCAGCGATGATGATGGAGCCGATGGCCGTCCCCTGCCAATAAGGCGAGACGTTAAGCAAGTTCAGCCCATTGCGGATGAACACCATGATGAATACCCCGAGCAGTGTGCCGATGATCGAGCCCCGTCCGCCGAACAGGCTGGCGCCCCCTATCACCACCGCCGCGATTGCGTCCAGTTCCAGCCCCTCGCCACCGACCGGATCGATCGACAGGATGCGTGACGCGAGAAAGATGGCTGCGACGCCGCTCATGAGGCCCGATACGACATAGGCAAACACGCTCCAAAACGCGATGCTCAAGCCGGCGACCCGTGCGGCCTCCACATTGGAGCCTACGGCGTACAGTGTACGCCCCCCCTTGGCGAAGGTGAGAAACCACCAGCAGACCGCGTAGCAGGCGATCAGAATCCAGAAGTTCAACGGAATACCGACCAGGCTGGCCGATGACAGCTGCCCCAATCCGGCGGGCAGGCCGCTGATGGAGTTCGCGCCGCTGAACACGTAAGCGAGGCTGCGCCCGACCGACATCATGCCCAGCGTCACGACGAACGGCGCCACCCGGCCGAAGGTGATGATCGCGCCGTTGACCAACCCGGCGAACGCACCGGCCGCCAAGCAAACAACGATCCCGCCGATCAGCCCAAAATGCGGAAACGCCAAGCCCAGAATGATCCCGGTGGCTCCGGCGAGCGAGCCCACGGAGAGGTCGATACCGCCGATCAGGATCACCAAGGTCTGACCGAGCGCGACCATGCCGACCACGACCGACTGGTCAAGCAGATTCAGCAGATTGTTGACGGTGAGGAAATACGGTGAGACCAGCGACAGGCAGAGCATGACGAGCAGGATGAGCAGCAGCATACGGAGCTCGATCTGGGTCGCCAGCAACCTGAGCAGCCCGGCTCCGCCGGCCCGCCCCATGGCGCCGGTGGCTTGGAGATTCCGCCCCATCGTGTTCACGCGACGACCTTCATCGCCATCGTTTCCGTCTCAGCCGCGGCGGGAGTACACAGCGCAGCCTCGATCTCCGCCTGCACCGCGGCAACGTCGACGCTGGGCGCGGCGCGGGGCAGGGTCACGCCGATCAGGCCGAAGCTGTGTCCGCGGCGCCCGCGGACGGGCACCAGCAGCGTGGGACGCGCGCCGTCCGGTGCGGCGACCAACCCATTCCCCACCGAGTTGACCGCGTGCGAGATCCCGGTGCGCGACAGGTCCGGAAATCCGCCTGCGGCGAAGCCCGGGTCGGCGTCGGAATCGGTGCCCACCTTGTCGAAGCAGAACACCCGCTCGCCCTCGACCGCGATCCAGTAGGCCACGCCACCGTGTCGGGCCACCAACTGCTCGAGCAAGATGTGGGTGCGTTCGGCCGAACTGCGCGGGGCCGCGAACATGCCCAGCTTCTCGATATCGATCAGCGCACTCGGTAATTCGGTCACGCTGACCCCGTCGCTCAGCACCGTGATCCGGTCGGCCAGTCCGATCACTTCCTCGAAGTCCGACGATACGATGATGCAGGCGACACCCTCGGCGGCAATGCGGCGGATCAGCGCGTAGATGCTGCTTCGGGTGGCGATGTCCACGCCGCGTGTCGGTTCGTCGAGCAGCAGCAGACGCGGGGAGAGGACCAGCCAGCGCGCCAGGATCACCTTCTGCTGCATGCCGCCGCTGAGGTTCAGCATATTGGCGTCCAGCAGCCGCCGCTGTGGCAGATCGAGCAACTCCAGGAGGTGGCGCACGGTATCTGTTCGCTCGCCGTAGCCCAGGCCGGCACCGGCGCGCTGACCAAGATGGGCGAGCATTGTCCCTGACCTGGTCCTCGCCGACCACGGCGTCTCCGGAGTCTCGACCCGCTTATCTGAGTGCCCCGAGGGCAAGCGCCTATTCGATATTCTGCGGGATTCTTGTCGTCCGATGGATTGATCGCCTGGGACGCAATTATGCGGACGTGACGGACACTGTGAGGGAATTCATCCGCCGCGGCATCTGCATCAAGACCGTTATCAATCGCATGGTTTTCGACGGCACCACGAAGGACCCCATGCAGCAGGCGGTTCGGGATGCCTTGATCGCGTTCATGGCGGCGATGGCTCAATCCCAGGCAGAGGTCACCAAGGAGGCCCAGAAGGCGGGCATCGCCCATGCCCAGGCAAATGATGACGGCACGAAATATCGCGGGCGCAAACCGACGTTTACCTGTGATCAGTTTTTTGCCGTGCAACGGTTGTTAAGCCAAGGCAACGGTATCTCCGCCATCGCAAAGACCACCGGATTAAACAGGCAATCGATTTATAGAATCCAACACGATCCTGGGCAGCAGATGGCGGCTCTTCGCGTTTGGTATCCCGAGGAATTCGTCGACCGAGCGGCGGTTGCATGATGAAGTTCGCCACCATTTCCGGCCTTCTGAAGGCGATTGTGCCGAAGCGACAGTCCATTTCGGTGCGCGGTGGTGGTGACGTTCAGCAGACACTTCCGAAATTACAGCCCATCGGCTTCAATGATTTTCTGACGCTCGATGTGCCGCCGCGAGAAATGTTGCTTGATCCCATCTTGCCAGAACGCAGCCTGGCGATGCTCTATGCACCACGAGGCGTCGGGAAGACGCTACTGGGTCTTTCGACAGGATTGGCGGTTTCCAGCGGGTCACCTCTGCTGCGTTGGTCCGCGCCGAAGCCGAGACAAGTTCTTTACGTTGACGGCGAAATGCCGCTGGTGTCGTTGCAGGAACGGCTTCGAGCGATTTCGATCGGGCTGGATGCCAGGATTCCAAATGACGGCTTTGGGATTCTGGCGGCTGACCAAACCGAAAGCGGCATCTCGCTCGGAACGGTGGATGGACAGCGCGCGATTGAGCCGCTGTTGGATGGTATCGACCTGTTGATTCTCGACAACCTATCGACCCTCTGCACGACTGGCAGCGAAAGTGCGTCGGACGCCTGGGTCCCGATGCAGAACTGGCTGCTGTCGCTTCGTCGCAAGGGCATCGCCGTCTTGTTGGTCCATCATGCCGGCACGAATGGCCGGCAGCGTGGAACATCTCGTCGTGAGGATGCCCTCGATACGGTGATTGCACTCCGCAGACCCGAAGATTACTCGCCGGAGCAAGGCGCGCGATTTGAGGTGCATTTCGAGAAACTTCGGCATCGGGTCGAAGGCGATGGCGCGATTGCATTCGAGGCGCGGCTGACCGATGCCGGGGACGGCGTCCGTTGGACCTCGTACGATCTGCGTCCGCCAATCTTCAAGCAAGCCGCTGAACTTTACGGGCAAGGACTGTCGGTCAGACAAGTTGCCGCGTCGTTACGGATTTCCAAGAGTGAAGCCGGGCGACTTCGGTTGAAAGCATTGGATGGGGGATTGATTGTGGACCGGGCGGACGCGGACGTTGCGGCGACTAACGGGCATGGTTCGATTTTGCTCGACGCTTAGGCCAGGGTCTGACCCGCCTTCGATTAATCTCACGGGAATGAGCGCGCTGGGCATCCTCGGCTATTTGGGGCCGACGGGGGCGGATTAGCAGCCGTGGCCTTTGCTGTCTCTGTCCCAATGCCTATGGCGATACTGTCGGGACAGCGCTGAATGTGTCTTTAGCTCCAAGGAGATTACTCGGCGACGTCCGATGGCTTCTGCCCTGTCCAGCCCATCCACCGGAAGGTATTCAATCTGCCTGGCCCCTCGTGAACCTTTCCGTGATGACTGCGACCAATGGGTATCAAACCTTTCACGCTCGGAGACAGCCATGTCACGGAAAATCGCACGCACAGTTATCGTCGCCCTCGCGGCAGCCGCGGCCCTGGCCGCTCCCCTGCTCGGATCGAGCGCCAGCTACGCCCGCGGCTTCGGCGGCGGCGGCGGCATGCACTTCGCCGCCCGCGGGGGCATGGGCGGCGGTCATGCTGTGTTCGCCCATCGCACCATCGGCACCCACGTCACCCGCGGCGGCCGTGTTGGCCGCATCACCCCGATCTTCCCGCGCCACCCATATCCCCCGATCCGGATCGGTCATTGGTGGTGGAATCACCATCATCACCACCACTGGCACTGGGTATTCCGCGGCGGCCGTTGGATACAGGGTGACGACGTGGCCGTCACTGATGTCACGCCGGTTACCCCGGCCGTCACCTCCGGGCCATGCACCTGCCTGACCAAGACCTACACGCCGGCCGGCCTCGTCGTGTTCGCCGACATCTGCACCAAGGAATCGGCCAGCGCACCTGCGGCGGACGACGCCGCCGACGCCAGCCAGGCTCCGAGCACCCCGGTGCCGGCCAAGTCGACCCCGATTGCCGAAGTGCCGACAGCACCGAACTACGCCGGCAAGACCTACGACGAGTATCTGGCGGCCAACCCTCAGAGTGCCAATCCCCAGGCATCCACCCAGGGCCCCCTGCAGAACTGAAAACGCGGCACAATTAACCAAATAAGCCGCAGAAAAAACTTAGACCGTCCGTGGCAACCCCACGGGCGGTCTTTCTGATTCCCCTAATGGACCCGCTGGTCTAGCCGCTCAGGAAAATGACTGCCGGTCTTGGCTGCCTCTAGTAGTGCGCTTCTCGCCACCGGCCTCGGCGCGCTGGGGCTGTTTCGCTGGGCCAGGAAGCGTAACGCACAAGCGACAATCGCATGAACAACCAAACATCAAGGGAAGATGCGGGGCTGCCGGGGGGGCTTCCATTTGTCCGCGCCATCGGATGTCCGCGTTGGTTGCGACGGTGCAACAATAGGCTGCCATGCGGGATATACCCGACTTTGGTCCGCTGCGCCGGCCGATTTTCCGTACGGAAATCGAGACGTTTTCTCGACCTTGGCGGCGCACCGGTGAAAGTCTTGACATTGTCAAGTGTATGAACGTGAAAGCATCGGCAGCCTTCATCAGCTTCCGCCGCCGAAAAAATATCCATAACCCGAATTGCCTGTGGCAAAGAAAAGGCTCAGGGAGACTGTCCACGATGTCCAAGAAATCCCCCGATCCCACCGATGTGCATGTAGGCAGCCAGATACGGGCGCGGCGTTTGGCGCTCGGGATGAGTTAAGGAAAAGTTAGCCAACCAGCGCATCGGGTCGCGCGGGCCCATTTTCCAAATAGAAATCGAGCCTTTTCCGTCAAACTGCCTATGCCGGTAGGGGCACCTGCTGAAGTCATCGGCGTTTCTCGCTACGTAATCCGTCACGCTCCGGCGAAATAGTTGCGACCGTGTCAAATCCATTTCGCGGCAAAGCAAATCGATGCGAGCCAGCAGTTCTGTCGATAATCGGAATGCGACACACGAAGCATTGTCGACCTTTAATTATTCCACCCGCTCGTCCCCGAATATGAAGTCGAGATTGTTCCCAGGTTGTTGATCGTGCCGCACGTAAGGTGGCGAAAAGGTGTACGGCCAGATATTGCCCGTAGGGACCTTGGTTTGTCCACGCCGCGAGATTGCAGGCCGCCTCCTCCGAACCGGAGTCGTTGATATGTTTCGCGATTGCCGTTATGGCCTGCAGAATGCAATGGCATTTTGACGCTTGGATCGGAAAGAAGGAGACAGTTCACGCGAAAACAGAAATATGCATCCAACATTGGAGGTCTAAATTGCCTTGGGCCGCCCTCGGTACTGAGGTGGTGTCGTGTTGCGGCGGGGGTGGTTCGTTGGATGACCGCTGAAAATGCATGTCAATTGGCCGCGTTACTGCCGGTGATGGCGGTGTTCTTGTCGGTCGCTCATCACCTCAAGGGCGTTGGACGTAAGGCAGCGTGGGAACCATTGCGATCAGCAGTGATTGAGGTCGTGGATCGAGGCACAAAGCGATGTCAGCAAATGTACCGGCTCGTGACGAACGTTCGCATAAGCAAACGTGGGCGAGCGTCACTAGCCAATTGCGGGAATACTACGTTGCAAGTGAAAAACTGGCTGCGTCGGAGCGTCTGGCAGGTCTCATAAGATGGATCGAAGAAGATGAGAAAATTTCAGGCGCCATCGCCGAGGATGCGCAAGACCTTTTATGATCACGAGAAGATCTACCCCCGCGATAATTCACCCGGAAGTGCCCGACTTCTCTTCATTCTCTATAATTTGACGTCCCCGATGCCCGTATTCATCCGCTCTGCCTAGTCGAACGAATATTGGCCGTCGTTCGCGCCTACGTGGCCCGCCCGCTGCCATGCCGCAGCCTTTTTTGGTCCGTCTCTCGCAGTGTGTTATGATGCCTTCCGGATAAAGAAACACGGGAGCTAGCCATGGCAATCCTTCGGTTGCTTCAGAACCGGACGTTTAACCCCGAAGATGTCGAGGTCATGGTGAGCGCTTTCGAACAGGCACTCGCGATACTCGCCCTGAAGAGCCGCGACGACCCGGCGACCGAACAAGTAGCCAAGAAGATCCTCAAGGTGGCGGAGACTGGCGAACGTGACTCGGCCCGTATTTGCTCACAGGCTGTCGCGGAACTTGTAGGTTCCCGTGCAGCTTGAGTTTTGCGCCCTGATGATGCCCCTGCGCCGTACATTTGCGTGATACGGTTCAGCGAAAAAGCGCCAGCCTACAAATTCGAGCAACAAAAAATGGTTCATTGAAGCAGATGGATAGGCAAGCAACATTTTAACCGACAAGGCAGCCCGGTTCGGCTTCAAGAGCCTTCAGGCGCTCTCGGATGCAGGCTCTTATGAATTGAGACCGGCTAACGTCGTGGTGCAGGCACCAGCCATCAATCGCAAATAGCAGCTTCGTGGGAATACGGAATGCGGCGATCGTATGAACAGGGGTCGGAAGCTGTATGTTCGGGCACCACTTTGATTGCGTTCAGGAAGGATGCCTAATCGCGCACCTCTATCGTTTCAGTGCCCCAAATGCCGGTCGTGTTTTCGTTTGCGCGTGGACGGCGCTGAATGGCAACGGTCAACGCACATGCAGTTCCGAATTTGATACTGATCGCGTTCTGTCTTTGAATGTTTATGCTGCAATTCGGCTCAGTAAAGTCGAGAGAAGCAAGTCGATGACACGCACGGTGCCATTACCAATGTCTTAGACGCTCGACACGTCGCACGTGAAACCGTACAGATCGTTGAATTTCCGTCTATGCGCGGTTGCGCGGACTGTTCTACCGCCCAAAGAGGGCGCCTCCGTTCCTGCCGTCATATGATTTTGTCATTCGGCGGGCAGTTTTCTGACCAGTGACCACCGCCTAAGCGAGAAATGGCGATGCCAGGGCGGGACCCCTGGGAAGGGTCGAGATGCCACACGTTCTCGTCTGGGACATTGAGACCGTTCCCGACATCAAGGGGCAAGCAAATTGACTTTTGAGTCATGGATAGCTGCCGCCGCTCAAATCACTACGCGGGTCGACTTCCTTTGTGCTGCTTTCACCGGCCACAATTCGCAGATGAAGCATTACCGCTGAGACCCATTGCTCCGCGTCAGCTTCCTCGAAGCCAAGCTCGCGCGCGGTCTTGAGATAGCTCTGTTCGGCTGCTTCGAGAGCGCGCCCGCGCTTTTCGTCCGGAATTGTCGAGATAAATTCAGCGACCCGCGGCAGACCGGCTAACACATCCAAAAGTACGCCGTCGTCTTCGATGTCGCTTTCCATCGCCCTACTCCCCGCACACCCTATTTGCTGATTCCTGTCTAAGCCGCCCATCATAACGAGATGATGTCGCCCGCCGTAACGGAATGATGCCGCCCACTATTACGAGATGATGTCGCCCACCGTGACGGGATAATCCCGCCCGGGGGTGTGGAACGGGGACGAGCGCCTCCGCTGGCCTGTTTAGGGTCTCTCCTTTGGCAATCCAAGGGAGCGATCGATGCCAGCGGAAAGAGTTGCGATGCGCCAGGCGCGCGAGATCGCTCGTTTAAAGTACTTAGCCGGGGTCCCGACGCGCGCGATCGCCCGTCGGCTGGGCGTTGCCGCCTCGACGGTGCGTGAGACGTTGAGGCGTTTTGAGGGCGCCGGGCTGGGTTGGCCGTTGCCGAACGGCATGAGCGACGGCGACCTGGAGGCGGCGCTTTACGCCAATCACAGGAGCAAACGAGGCCATCGGCGCCACGCCGAACCGGACTGGCCGACAGTTCATCGGGAGTTGAAGCGCAAGCACGTCACGCTGCTGATCGTTTGGGATGAATATATCGCTGCCAATCCTGGCGGTTACAGCTATTCGCGATTTTGCGAGCTCTATCGCGGCTTTGGATCGAAGTTGTCGCCGACGATGCGGCAGACGCATGCGGCCGGCGAACGGCTGTTCGTCGATTACGCCGGCGATGGAGTTCCGGTTGTCATCGACCGGCTGAGTGGCGAGATCCGCAAGGCACAAATCTTTGTCGCCGTGCTCGGCGCGTCGAGCTTCACTTTTGCGCATGCGAGCTGGACGCAGGCGCTCCCTGACTGGATCGACGCCCATGTTCATGCCTTCGCGGCGATCGGCGGCGTTCCGCATTTGCTCGTGCCGGACAATACCAAGACCGCTGTGATCAAGGCCTGTCGCTACGACCCCGAGGTCAACCGGACCTACGCGGAAATGGCGACGCACTACGACACCGCCATTTTGCCAGCGAGGCCGCGACGTCCGCGGGATAAAGCAAAGGTCGAGCAGGCCGTGCTCATCGTTGAGCGATGGCTTCTCGGGCGGCTACGCCATCGAACTTTTTACAGCCTGGCCGAGGTCAACGCGGCGCTCGCCGATCTGATGACGCACCTCAACGAAGAGCGTCCGATCCGGCGGCTCGGTGTAACGCGTCGGCAACTGCTCGAACAGATCGATCGCCCAGCGCTGAAGTCCCTTCCGACCGAACCTTACGAGTTCTCCGAATGGCGAACATGCCGCGTTGGCATCGATTATCACATCGAAGTCGCCGCCCATTATTACAGCGTTCCCCATCGCTTCGCCCGCGCCGAGGTCGACGCGCGGCTGACCGCACGGACGGTCGAAATCTTCCTCAAAGGCGAGCGCATCGCCGCGCACATGCGTATGAGCGGCAACCACAAACACACGACGGTGGCGGAACACATGCCGTCAAGTCATCGGCGATACGCCGGCTGGACGATCGAACGCATCCGCGCCGATGCGCGTCTGATCGGACCGGCAACGGCGGCGCTCTGCGAACTGATCCTTGAGCAGCGCCCGCATCCCGAACAGGGCTTTCGCGCCTGTCTCGGCATTGTTCGGCTGGCCGGTCCCCACGGCGCCAAGCGTCTGGAAGCCGCAGCGGAGCGCGCCATCGATATCGGCGCGCGCACCTACGGTTCGGTCAAATCCATCCTCGACAACCATCTCGACCGGCGTCCCCTGCAAAAGCGCGCCACGGACGGAACGCCGATCCTACACGCCAACATCCGTGGTCC
Source organism: uncultured Pseudomonadota bacterium (assembly GCA_963764525.1). Lineage (GTDB taxonomy): Bacteria > Pseudomonadota > Alphaproteobacteria > Acetobacterales > Acetobacteraceae > DATDIC01. Next base: position 287,604 of record CAVXTC010000010.1, read on the forward strand.
GCGCTACTACAATTAGGAGAGATAAACTTGCTCAAACATCCAACCCTCGATCAACTCCACGCTCTTGGCTTGCATGGTATGGCCAAGGCCTTCGCCGAAATTGCGGCCGGCGGTGAGGCCGACGGTCTTGGCCATCACGAATGGCTGGGGCTCCTGCTTGATCGCGAAGCATCATGGCGACAGGACAAACGCCTCGCGGCGCGACTGCGTGTCGCCAAATTGCGCCAACAGGCCTGCGTCGAAGACGTCGACTATCGCAATCCTCGCGGTCTTGATCGCGCCCTGTTCCAAAAGCTGGTCGAGGGCGAATGGATCAACGCTCACGATAATCTGGCGCTCATCGGTCCAACCGGCGTCGGCAAGAGCTGGTTAGCTTCGGCGCTCGGCCACAAGGCGTGTCGTGACAACCGCTCGGTCATCTATCAACGCGTACCCAGGCTCTTCGAAGCCCTTGCCTTGGCGCGGGGTGACGGACGCCATCCGCGTTTGCTGCGCAATCTCGGCCGTGCCGATCTGCTCATTCTCGATGACTGGGGCTTGGAGCCGCTTGACGCCGCCGCACGGCACGATCTTCTCGAAATCATCGAGGAACGCTACGGACGCCGCTCCACAATGATTACTTCCCAGCTTCCAGTAGACCGATGGCACGAAATAATCGGCGATCCGACCTATGCCGACGCCATCCTGGACCGTCTCGTTCACAACGCCCACCGCATCGAACTCGCCGGCGAAAGCATGCGACGTAACCGAGGCAAACAGAATCAGAAGGCTTGACCAAACATCATCGCCAGTGACACAAAGCCTTCGGCCAGCGAGGCTCGCGACCCGGGCGGCATCATTCCGTTACGGTGGGCGGCTTCATTCAGGAATCCCGGGCGGCATTATCCCGTTATACCCGGGCGGCTTCGTCGGAATCCGCACCCTATTGGCACAGTCGACCACTGGAAATTGGCGCGATCTTGGCAAAATCCCGGCTTCGACACACCCCATCTGGCACCTCGGCAGGCGGGATTGAGGCAGGTATTGGGGCCGCGATTGCCTCTACCGAAGATATCCGGCAGGAATTCTTTTGCTATGAATTGAATTGCACCGCGCGCGTATTCCAAATGGGAACGAACAGTTGGCCACGTCAGGTCCGACGTGACGGGCACTCCCTTTTCAGGATGACCGGTATGACGAACACGGATGGGTCTGCTCCGGCGATCGGAGCCTATTGGATCAACGAGCGAGATTACCCGGCGCTGCTAAAAATCTTCGCCGACGGCGACAAGATGCCAGGAACCTGGAAGGAGTGGCTAAAGATCGCCGAGGAAATGGAACAGTCTCAAGGCCTACGGTCATGTTGTCTTGCGCGTTCACATCGATCCAAACGCGTTTCTCGATTGGTGCGCCGCCCGCGGCGTGAAACCGGACCGTGAGGCACGCAAAATGTTCGTTGCCGCCGCGGTAAACGAGAGATACGGCACTCAAAACTGACCGATGCCGCCTCTCGGAGCTAGGACAAGGAACGCAACGTCTATGTCTGCCCGAATGACAAGCTGTTGCACACGACTGGAACCGTGCATGACGACCATGCACTCTGCTATCGCGCCGCCAAGGCCTACTGCGATATCTGCGGGTTGAAGATGCGCGTCCCAGGCGCTATGCGGCCGCACGCAGGGACGCCACGGAGCGTGTGGCAAAACGCCTGGGAACGCCGTGGGTTCGCCGAATTGCCGGGCGGTACGGAGATGGCATTCTTGGGGACGCACTGAACGGTGACCACCGCCTAAGCGAGAAATGGCGTGGTGACGTGGCGATGAATTTTCTTTAGACTGTTGGCGGTTGGAGGGCCTCCGAAAAGGGAGTTGTCCATGTGCGACTATAGCCTTCACAACGTTGCATCACGACCGGCGAAGATCGGCGACAAGCTCGTCGCTACAAATTTTGCACGCACGAGCACCCGCGGGTTCTCTGCCCTCGGCGAACCTGCCGTGGCGGTTTGTCTGCTGCCGGGTACCGAAATCGCGTTCGAGGAAGAGGTCTACTACGAGCGCGCTTTCGGCATGTTGGGCAAGACTCGCCTCAAACATAAAGTCGCTCGCTTCCGCCAAATCAACGCGGATGAGCCGCATGTGCATCACGATGCGCTTGAGTTTCCCGATGGCCAGATGGTGATGGTCACGAGGCTAACGCTCGGGCAGCAAGCCACCGTGCTGCAACTGCCAGCCCAACCTGGCACTCAGTCGGACGCCAGCCCAAAGAGCGCGCTCCATGTGTCGGCTGAGGCTTAAGGCTTAAAAGGAACAACGGCGGCGCAACGATCGGTCGGCGTCGATCCGGAGCTTAACGCAGTGGTCAAGACCGTCTTCGAGTCGGCCGCGCGGAACAAAGTAGGCTGCCCAATTGGTGGCCTACATTTGAAATGGCGATTATTCCGGACCTGTACCGATACCCAACCCTCCGCCACATGAAATGGCGCGGCGGCTTTCCGGGCAGGACGCAGCGGAAGCTAGTGGTGGTTTATCGGTTTCACACAGCTTCGTGAGCCGGTTTTAGCGCCGCCCCGATGGCGAATGCAGGCGCCTAAAGCGGCGTGGGTTCGCCAATTGCCGTGGTCCACGACTTCTGCATTCGGCATCCGGCGCATTTGTCAGACTATGGGAATCGCCATCACGTTACGCCCGACTGCGCCCATTTAGTCGCACTCTGTAGCCCTTACCGCCCCACAGTTCTGGTAATGCCTCACTTTGAACTTTGATCTTTGGCCCCCTTCAAAATGTCTTCTGGCGTCTCGCGGACAGAAATAAGATCAGTCGAACCCATGAAGGCTATCACTGTGCCTCGGTGCTGTGCTTCGTTTCGGAGTAGCGTGACAGCATTGGCGATATTTACGTAGATGATCTGCCCACGTTCGTCAGTGCACTTGATCCAGGTCCCCATTGTAGTCCTCCCACCATAAACTTAAGCCACAATTATGGTCCATAAGGTCTCAGCAAACCGAACTGTCGGCGCGTTCGTACTTTCACCGACACACAGATGACGCGGTGGACCTCCGTGACGTTCATGGCGCGCTACCATCTTTCAACCTTCAGACGTGATGGGCCGCGCACCTCTTTCGACGCCAAAAAAATGCCCGCCGCGACCAAAGAGTATTTTAAACTAGCCCCCAACAGGGATCAAAGAGCACAATACGGTCTTGTCATGGCTGCGGAGTTATTGGACCGACTGAAAACAAATCTTTATGGATATGCATCGTCAAGGACACGACTGAGCGAGGGCCAGCCTGGGTCTCGACGACGAGTTACTGCGGAGATAGCGGAGGTGAATTGTCGGGATGAGGTCTTTGCTTTTTCGGCGGTTCGTGAGAGTTCATATTCGTTAACAAATTAGAGTGCCCATGCTTGCGCGCAAACTGAGGCATGCCAGCGGATATGACAGCGCATACGATTGCGCCAAATATTGCACAGGCAGCTACATACCCGAGCTGATCGGCAGTCGACTGGAAAAATTCAATAGATAATATTGCGAACACCGCGCCAAAAGCGGCTCCGATTAATATCGCCCCGAACTTAATCCAACTCATATCGCTCCAGATAACAAAATTATGTGTTTTGGTGTCGATCAGAAGTAATTAACTTTACCGTCTGAGCGTTCGCGGCGCTGCTGGGAGGTCTTTGAAATTTTGCAAGGTTTACACTGGCGCCTTCGCTCTGCGCCCCTGGTGTCGTGATGGTAAATCGCGACAGACGGATGACCGATTGGCCGGATACAGGTGAAAGTCCGGACATTGTCAGCACTTCGGCCCGGGGACCCCAACGGTGCCTTCATCGCCCGCGCTCGGTAGAAGCCTTAGTCCACGAAACAACGCCCGACGTGTCCTCGGATGTGCACCCGATTTCACGGCACGGAAGGAAACGAGGGGACCGGCGTGGCTTGGGTAGAGCGGCGGATCGGGACGGTTATTGGCGCGGACTGCCGGCTTTTGCGGCTCTGTCGGACTAATCCGCAGAACCTTTGGTGCTCGACCTTTTGCCACGGGCCTGAGCCGCCAACCGAAGCGAACGCAAATACTCCGTTTTCCGGCGAACTTCACGGGAACGTGTTTCGTAATCGGGTGTCGGAGCCGGTCCCTTGGGAGGATCGGTTCTGGCCTGCTTGAAAAGCCGTTGCGCTTGTCGCTTCGCTTCGTCGGAATTCATAAGCACCATTTCCAGGAGTTGTTTGGATTGTGCAATAAAAGGGCGGCCCCGATGAACAGGGAAACCGGAGCCGCCAGTTTTTGGAGTAGGGATTCCTCTTGCCGAGGATGCGCAAGCCTAGCACGTAGATGTTTTGCAATGGTCGCGGAATTGTTGAAAATTGTATGCAAGCGCAAATTGCGGGTGGATCGCCTTCCGTTTTCGACGGCGTGACTAGACCGATATGATTATCCTCCCTTGCGGCATCGTGGCCGCAAGGAATTCAAAATTGATCTGCGCGAGACGCTTTCCGACACTTCGTGCATTCACGCTTTCCTTCTTCAGTTGCGCCTCAATTTGATTCAGGTCCATTCCGGCTGCCCAAGGCACGTCTGGGCCATTGCCGACGGAGCATTTTGGCAGCGGGTTATGTGGCATGTGACTGCGCTTTATTTGATTAATGATTTTGTTGCAGTGAGAATTGAAACTCGGCCCGTTAGGGAGATCGACCGTTAGAAGAGGTCCGACTGGTTCTTGAGTAAGACTCCACGATTTCAGATCGGGTGGAACAGAAAGAGAAAAGGTAAGCGTTCTTCCGACTAGGAGTGCGCGTAAGCATGTCACGGCAGCGTCGGACTCGACGCACAGACGAGTATGCAGGAATAAATGATCGTTTTCAATATTAGGACGTGCGACTACCTCAACTGTTCCGCCTTGCTGATTTGAATACAAACCCAGGAGAACTGTCCGTTCTTCCTCAAGCCGCAACGGCCTCACAGAGACGCACACGCTTGGTCGAATTTGTGTATCGGATGAATCTTCGAACGTGCACATAAACCGAATTGTGACGGTAACGTTAGGCGTCCGGCGATCCGAAAGGCGATAGGTGCGAAATAGGCGATAGAGACGTTTCGGCGTGAGCTCTTGGCTATACCGTCCAAGTTAGACTTTATAGCCACGCTGCGCCTGAAAACACCGCTTGGGGAGAAGAGCCGGCAGAGTCCTTGGAAGCGGCTTCAATGATGGTAGAGGCTCTTGCCGCCGAGTTTTCGATTTCTGCGGCGCAGATCAAGATTGATATATTGATGCTCGACCCACGTGCTGGAACGCGCCATTGGTTTCAGATGGCTGCACGGCCAAGCCGACCGCGGGCTGCTCACGGGGTCGCGACTGGTCGCGGCAGAGCGCGACGTGTCGTGGGGTCCGCTTTCGGTGGACAGGCGAAGTTCGCTGAACCGGCCCTGGGCGTACCGTCCCGGCCCAAGACCCGACGCGGACAGGTTGTTCTTATGCGGCCCGCGTTAGCGTCGGCGCAAAGGTAGCGTGTGTGATTGACACAATCGTGCCGTCAGGCCCGGCTAACGTTTCAACTTTGGCGTTGAGGTCCTGGGCGAGGGCCTTGATTATGCCGGTGCCGAGCCCGGCTTCTGGTTGGGCAAAGACGCCATCCGGCTTGCCAATTCCATTATCGGTGACTGAGAGTTTCCAATTCGTTCCATCAACGTCGTACGCCACGTTGATCCAACCTTTCGTATTTTGGTCAGGGAATGCGTGCTTGAGAGCGTTCATGACTAGTTCCGTCGCGATCAAGCCAATGCTCTCAGCCTGACGAGAACTCAAACTGCCTGCTACGCCCGCCACTTTCAACGTGATGGGCCGAGCATCCCCAATCATCGACCCCGCAAGGGCAGCACACAATCTTTCGAGATAAGGAAGAATTTCAATGGACCCCACTATCCCCGATGCATTGAGTTGTTGTTGAACAGTCGCGATCGAAATGACCCGATCGTGAGTGTCATGCAAATGGGTGCGTGCCTCCTCAGAATTAACCGCGTTTGCCTTCATCAAAATAATACCCGCAATGATTTGCAGGCTATTGGCAATCCGATGCTGAATTTCTTCCAGCAATATCT
>CAVXTC010000011.1:0-185784 GCA_963764525.1 uncultured Pseudomonadota bacterium
GCTGTTCGGCATCGAGAAGCAGCTTGCGACGATCCTCGCCAACACGCTGGCGCGCTGGCCGGCGGCGTCGGCATGAATAAGACCTGGGAGGTCATTGACCCGCCGCATTGCGCCCTCTACCTGCGCTGGCTTGCGCCCCGTCCGCGCACGCCCATGTGAGCCGCGGCCCGTTTTCCGGCCGGAGAAATCGCACTCATGTCTTTCCGTCTTCGGCCGCCTTGGTGGCGGCCGTCTTACTCGGGCTGCCCGGGGCCCCTGCGCGGGCCCAATTCCCCGGCCAGGGCGGCCCGCCTTCCGTCGGCGTGGTGCGCGCCGAAAAGCAGCCGATCACCGAGACCTCCGAATTCGTCGGCCGCATCGCCGCGGTGAACCGGGTCGAGCTGGTGGCCCGCGTCACCGCCTTCCTGGAACAGCGGAAGTTCGTCGAAGGGTCCGAGGTCAAGAAGGGCGACCTGCTCTACGTGCTGGAACAGCCGCCGTTCCAGGCCGATCTGGCCGCCAAGCAGGCGGCCGTGCAGCAGGCCCAGGCGCAGCTCGCCAACGCCACGCTGGCCTATCAGCGCGCCAAATCGCTGCTCAAGACGCCGGCCGGCCAGCAATCCGCCGTCGATGCGGCGCGGGCCACCATGCTGTCCGATGCGGCCCAGGTGCTGGCGGCCCAGGCGCAGCAGAAACAATCGGAGATCAATCTCGGCTACACCGAAATCCACGCGCCGATCGACGGCAAGATCGGCCGCACCGCGGTCACTGTCGGCAACGTGGTCACACCCGAGCTCCGGCACATTGACGCGGATCGTCAGCCAGGATCCGATGTACGTGGTGTTCCCGATCTCGCTGCGCACCGCGCTCGAATTGCGCCAGCGCTATGCCGACAAGGGCGGCATGAAAGCGGCGTCGTGATCAAGCTGCGGCTGCCGGACGGCCGCGAGTACGGCCAGACCGGCACGCTCGACTTCATGGACAACACGGTGTCGCCGAGCACCGACACGCTGATCCTGCGCGGGCGCATCCCCAACCCGCTGCTGACGAGTGCGCAAGGTCAACGGCGCGACGGTGCGCGAGCTGGTCGACGACGAGTTCGTCACGGTGCTGCTGGAAGGCGCCGAGCCGGTGGAGCTGCTGGCGATCCCGCGCGCCGCCGTGCTGTCCGACATGCAGGGCGATTACGTCTTTACTGTGGATGCCGCAAAACAAGGTGCAGGAGACGGCGCATCACGCTGGGCCAATCGACGCCGACCGCCGCGACCGTGCTGACGGCCTCACAGCGCGGCGAGATGGTCATCGTGGATGGCGTGCAGAAGGTGCATCCCGGCCAGGCGGTCGCGCCCTCGTCGGCGGCGTCGCCCACGGAAAGCCCGCGCCGGCCGCAGCTGAAGGGCGAAAGCGCGGCGGCGGCGCCGTCCGGCGCAGAAGAACGTCGCCGCGCGGGAATGATCTCCGCGGTATTCATTCGCCGGCCGCGGCTGGCGATCGTCATTGCCATCGTCATCACGCTGGCCGGCGCGCTCGCGATGACCCGCATTCCGGTCTCGCAGCTTCCCGATATCGTGCCGCCGCAGGTCCGTCAGCGCCAGCTATCCGGGCGCCTCGGCCGCCACCGTCGAAGCGCCGTCGCCCAGCCGATCGAGGCGCAGGTGATCGGCGCCGACAAGATGATCTACATGAAGTCGAACAGCGGCAACGACGGCAGCTACGGCCTGTCGGTCAGCTTCGCGCTCGGCTGCGACCCCGACATCGACACCGTCAACGTCAACAACCGGGTGCAGACCGCGCTGGCGCAGCTTCCCGCCGAGGTGCAGGCCGAGGGGCTGACGGTCCAGAAGAAATCCTCGGCGATCCTGGAGTTCCTGGCGTTCTACAGCGACGACCCGAAGATGGACCCGCTGTTCGTCACCAACTACGTGCTGATCAACGTGCTGGATACACTGTCGCGCACGCCGGGCGTGGGTCAGGCCAACCTGTTCTCCAAGCTGAACTACTCGATGCGGGTGTGGTTCCACACCGACCGGCTGGTCAGCCTCGACCTGTCGCCGAACGACATCGTCGCGGCGATCCAGCAGCAGAGCGTGGTCGCGCCGGTCGGCCGGATCGGCGCCCGGCCGATCGGCAACGGCCAGCAGTTCCAGTTCAACGTGCAGACGCAAGGGCGACTGGTCACCGCGAAGCAGTTCGGCAACATCGTCATCCGCGCCAATCCCGACGGCTCGGTGCTGCGGGTGCGCGATGTGGCCGACGTGCAGCTCGGCGCGCAGAACATGGACAGTGAGACGCGGCTGAACGGGCGGCCGGCGGTGCCGGTGGCGATCTATCTGGCGCCCGGCGCCAACGCGGTGGAGACCGCGGCCGTGGTCAGCCAGGCGCTCGCAGCGCTCTCGACCCGCTTCCCCGCCGGCCTGCACGCGCATGGTCATGTACAACACCAGCGAATTCGTCAGCGACACCGTGCGCGAAGTGATCCGCACCCTGCTGGAGGCGTTCGCGCTGGTGGTGCTGGTGGTGTTCCTGTTCCTCGGCAGCGTGCGCGCCACCATCATTCCGATGGTGGCGGTGCCGGTCAGCCTGATCGGCACCTTCGCCGCGCTGCTGGCACTGGGCTACACCGTGAACACCGTCTCGCTGCTGGCGATGGTGCTGGCGATCGGCGTCGTGGTCGATGACGCGATCGTGGTGGTGGAGAACGTCGAGCGGGTGATGGAGGAGCAACCGGAGCTGTCGCCGGCCGAGGCCACCGCGATGGCCATGCGGCAGATCACCGCGCCCATCATCGCGATCTCGCTCGTGCTGCTGTCGGTGTTCGTGCCGGTGGGCTTCATCCCCGGGCTGTCCGGTATTCTGTTCCGCCAGTTCGCGGTGACGATGAGCTGCGCGATGCTGATCTCCGCGGTCAACGCGCTGACGCTTTCGCCGGCGCTATGCGTGCTGTTCCTGCGCCCCGGCGGGAGCGGCGCGGGCCGATGGCGCTGGTGCTGCGCGGCATCGACCGCGTGCGCAACGGCTACGGGGCCGTGGTGCGTCGGCTGGTGCGGCTGTCGGTGCTCTCGCTGGCTGCTGGTGGCGGTGTTCGGGCTCGGCGCCGGCTGGCTGATGAGCCGCACGCCGACCGGGTTCCTGCCGGAGGAGGACCAGGGCGCCTACTTCATTTCCGTGCAGCTTCCGGACGGCGCCTCGGTGGCGCGCACCAGCGAGGTGGCGGCGCGCATCGAAGCGATCCTCAAGAGCCTGCCGCAGGTGCAGGACACGCTGTCGATCGTCGGCTTTTCGTTGCTCGACGGGTGCAGGAGCCGAACTCGGCGTTCATGGTGGCGCGGCTGAAGCCGTTCGCCGATCGGCTGGCGGCGCCGAATCGGCCCAGGCGCTGGTCGGGCGTACGTTCGGCGTGGTGCAGGGGATCCGCTCCGCGGTGGCGTTTCCGTTCAATCTGCCGCCGATCATCGGGCTCGGCACCGGCTCCGGCTTCGAATACGAGCTGGAGGCGCTGCAAGGCCAGGACCCGGTGCAGAACGGGCAGGTGATGCGCGGGCTGATCGCCGCCGCCAACCAGAACCGGTCGCTGACGCGGGTGTTCTCGACCTACACCGCCAACAACCCGTCGCTCTATCTGGACCTCGATCGCGACAAGGCATCGGCGCTCGGGCTGAATATCAACGACGTGTTTACCGCGCTGCAGGCGACGCTCGGCGGCATCTACGTCAACAACTTCAATCTCTACGGCCGCACCTGGCAGGTGAATCGTCAAGGGCAGGCGATCGATCGCGACGACATTCCGGCGATCTGGCGCATCTACGTGCGCAACAACATCGGCGAGATGGTGCCGATGCGCTCGATCGCCAGCCTGCGCTTCGTGACCGGGCCGCAGGTGATCACCCGCTACAACAACTACCGCGCGATCAGCGTCAACGGCGGCCCGGCGCCCGGCGTATCGTCCGGCACCGCGCTTGCCGCGATGGCGAAGATTTCCGACACGACGCTGCCGCGCGGCTATGGGTTCGAGTGGACCGGAACGGCTTATCAGGAGCAGCTGGCGTCGGGGCAGACCGGGATCATTCTCGGCCTCGCGGTGCTGTTCGCCTATCTGTTCCTGGTCGGACTATATGAGAGCTGGACCATCCCCATCCCGGTGCTGCTGTCGGTGGTGGTGGGCGTGCTGGGCGCGTTTTTCGGCATCGTGATCGCCGGCTTGTCGGTGGATCTTTATGCCCAGATCGGGCTGGTGGTGCTGATCGCGCTGGCCGCGAAGAACGCGATCCTGATCGTCGAGTTCGCCAAGGAACAGCGGGAGGAAGGCATGCCGATCCGCGACGCCGCGGTGCTTGGCGCGCGCACGCGGTTCCGCGCGGTGATGATGACCTCGTTCGCCTTCATCCTCGGGCTGGTGCCGCTGGTGACCGCGCATGGCGCCGCCATGCTGAGCCGCCGCGATGTCGGAACCGCGGTGTTCGCCGGCATGATCGTGGCGAGCTCGGTCGGGATGTTCCTGATCCCGATGCTGTACGTGGTGTTCCAGTCGATGCGGGAGCGGGTCAAGGCGCGGTTCGCGCGGGGCGGGCGGCGGGCGGCGCCGGCGCCGGGGGAGTGAACTCACGAAATATTCACCGCCCCTTGCCGGGTCGTCAGGCCAGAATACAGCCTGTGCGGTCGGAGCCGTTTCGGAGCGCATGATCAGGTCTCGGAGTCTCTGACACCTACTGAAGCGGCGATGGTATCGCGCGTCTCGTTGCGCGACGTGAGCCGGGGGATCGGGTGTCCTAAACCTGCGAGACGCTGTCCGGCACCCGGCGGCGTCCATGATATCCGTGGTCGGCTCGCACTGAATTTCTGATCGGTCATCTCTGGACATGCGGAGACGCAAAATGACGCGAACGAGCACGCCGCAGGGGAGCAACGGTACAATCCCGGTGCCGGAGAAGATTCCGATGTCGTTGACCATAAACGGCGTCGAGACACAGCTCAGCGTCGCGCCGTGGACGACTCTGCTCGATGCGCTGCGCGACCATCTTGGTCTGACCGGCACGAAGAAGGGTTGCGATCACGGCCAATGCGGCGCGTGCACCGTGCTGGTGGACGAGCGGAGGATCAACTCCTGCCTCACCCTCGCGGTCATGAAGGACGGCGCTAAAGTGACCACCATCGAGGGCCTGGCGAATGATGGCGCACTGCATGCCCTGCAGCAGGCGTTCATCGACCACGACGCGTTTCAGTGTGGCTACTGCACGCCGGGACAGATCTGTTCGGCCGCCGGCCTGATCGCCGAGGGCAAGGCGAACAGCGCCGACGAGATTCGCGAACTCATGAGCGGCAACATCTGCCGCTGCGGCGCGTATCCCAACATCGTACAGGCGATCCAGCAGGCGATGGGGCAATCATGATCGATTTCCAGTACGCACGGGCTGATAACATCGCCGACGCGGTAAGCCAGATTTCCGCCGATCCGGGGGCGAAATTCATCGCCGGGGGCACCAACCTGATCGACCTGATGAAGGAAGATGTCGAACGCCCGTCAAGGCTGATCGACATCTCGCGGTTGCCGCTCAAGAGCGTCGAAGCGACGGCGGACGGGGGATTGCGGATCGGCGCACTCGTACCGAATTCCGACCTCGCCTATCATCCGCTGATCGCGCAACGCTATCCCATACTGGCGAGCGCAATCCTGGCGGGCGCGTCGGCGCAGCTCCGCAACATGGCATCGACCGGAGGCAATCTTCTGCAACGCACGCGCTGCTATTACTTTTACGACGTTGCGACACCCTGCAATAAGCGCGAGCCTGGCAGCGGCTGCTCCGCCGTCGCCGGCCTCAACCGCATGCACGCAATCCTGGGCACGAGTGAGGCCTGCATCGCGACGCATCCCTCCGACATGTGTGTGGCGCTCGCCGCGCTCGACGCAACGGTCCTGGTGACCGGGCCGGCTGGGGCGCGCGCGATTGCGTTTTCGGATTTCCATCGGCTGCCGGAGAACACGCCGCAGCACGACACGATTCTGCAACCAAACGAGATCATCACCGCGGTCGAGCTTCCGGTGCGGGGCTTTGCGGCAAATTACACCTACCTTAAAATCCGCGATCGCCTTTCCTATGCGTTCGCGCTGGTATCTGTCGCGGCCGCGCTGGAGCTCGAAGGAGACAGGATCAAAGAGGCCCGTCTGGCGCTCGGGGGGGTAGCGCACAAGCCCTGGCGCGATCCGTCAGCCGAAGCGGCGCTACGCGGGCAGCACGCCGATCAGTCCACATTCACCCGCGTTGCCAACCTCTTGCTGCGCGATGCCAAGGGATTCGAGCACAACGCCTTCAAGATCGACCTCGCTCGCTGCGCCATCGTCCGTGCGCTGACGCAGGCCGCCGCCGGTACCCCGCAGTCGCAATCCAACAAGAAGATCCGCTGAGCAGACGGCACTCGGCAGGTCGCGATCGCCGTACAGCAACATGATCAAGTGAGCACGCTCATGACCACATACATCGGAACCGCCACATCCCGCGTTGATGGCCACGCCAAGGTCACCGGCGCGGCGAAATACGCCGCCGAATACAATACGACGGGCCTCGCGCATGCCAGCGTCGTTGCATCTACCATCGCGAAGGGCCGCATCGCGCGCATCGACGCGAGCGAGGCGCTTTCCGTCGAAGGCGTGATCGAGGTATCACCCATCTGAAGCGGCCACGCATGGCAAGCGCCGATAGCGCCTACAAGGACGATGTGGCCCCGGAAGGTTCGCCGTTCCGGCCGCTGTACGACGACCGGATCCTGTTCAGCGGCCAGCCGGTCGCGCTGGTGGTCGCCGAAGAGCCGGAGATTGCCCGCTTCGCGGCGTCGCTGGTCCGGGTGGAATACGACAATGAAGAGCCGGTCACCGACGTGCATCGCCGGCGAGATGCAGCCGTCGCGTTGGCAGTCCCCGCAAACCCGGCGGAGAACCCGTTCGGCCTGCCACGGCCGCGCGGCACGGCCGAGCAGGCGTTCGCCGCGGCCGAGATGCGCCACCGGGGCGAGTATTATGTCCCGATCGAGCATCACAACCCGATGGAACTGTATGCCTCGACGGTGATCTTCGAGGCCGGCGGCAAGCTGACGATCTACGACAAGACCCAGGGCGTGCAGAACGTTCAACGCTATGTATGCAGCGTGCTCGGCATGGAACCGGACGAAGTGCGCGTGATGTCGCCATTTGTGGGCGGCGCGTTCGGTTCCGGGCTGCGCCCGCAATATCAGGCGATTCTGGCCGCGCTGGCGGCGCGCGCGCTGGAGCGCTCTGTGCGCCTTGTGCTGACCCGGCAGCAAATGTATGGGCTCGGCTACCGGCCCGCCATGATCCAGCAGATCGAGCTGGGCGCGAACGCCGGCGGAACGCTCGACGCGATCACGCACGAAGCGATCACGGTGACGTCGCAATACGAGCACTTCCATCGGCAGGAGACCGGCTGGTCCGGCCTGCTCTACAAGTGCGCCAACACGGCATACACGCACCAGCTCGCGCGACTCGACCTTGCTACGCCATGCGACATGCGTGCCCCCAGCGCTGCGACTGGCGTCTATGCTCTCGAATGCGCGATGGACGAGCTCGCGGTCGCCCTCAGGCTCGATCCGCTCGAGCTTCGCCTGCGGTGTTATTCGGATCGCGACCAGAACAGCGACCGGCCTGTACAGCAGCAAGAGCCTGCGCGAGTGCTATCGCCAGGGCGCCGAAGCGTTCGGTTGGGACAAGCGCAGTCCGGAGCCGTGTTCGATGCGCGACGGCACCGAGCTGGTGGGCTGGGGCGTGGCGACCGGCATCTGGGAAGCGCTGCAGGTGCCGATCGCGGTGCGCATCGTGCTCACGGCCAACGGCCATGCGGAGGTTTCCTGCGCAACCTCCGACATCGGCACCGGCACCTACACGATCATGACGCAGGTCGCCGCCGAAATGCTCGGGCTGCCGCTCGACAGCGTCACCATCAGGCTTGGTGATTCGACGCTGCCGCAATCACCGGTCGAAGGCGGATCATGGATAGCGGCATCGGTGTCGAATGGGATCGCGACGACATCCGGCGCGGTCCGTGAGGAATTGTTGCGACTGGCCAGGCAGATGCCGAACTCACCGCTCGCGGACGCGACGCTTGTCGAGGTCGTGCTTGCGGACGGCAAGCTCGTGAGCAAACACGATGCATCGCGCGCGGTATCGATTGCAGAAGCAATGCGGCATGGCGGCGTTGACCGCATCGAGCAGGAGAAATCTACCACCTTCGAGGATGACGGCTCACAGGCGCACAACACGCACTCGGCCGTCTTCGCTGAAGTGAAAGTTGATGAGCAGCTCGGCGTCATCCGCGTTACCCGAGTTGTCAGCGCGGTCGCGGCCGGCCGCATCCTGAACGCAAAGACCGCCAGCAGCCAGATCATGGGCGGCGTCGTGTGGGGCATCGGAATGGCGCTGCATGAAGAAACGCTCCTTGACCACAAATTCGGCCGCATCATGAATGCAAATATCGCCGAATATCATGTCCCAGTGAACGCCGACGTGCACGACATCAAAGTTATCTTCGTCGATGAGCCGGACGACACCGTCAATCCACTCGGCATCAAGGGACTGGGCGAGATCGGTATCGTCGGCGTCGCGGCGGCGATCGCCAACGCGATCTATCACGCGACCGGCAAGCGCGTGCGCGATCTGCCGATCACGCTCGACAAATTGCAGCGGTGAACCAAACTGACCCACGATCGGGGGGCATGCCGAGGTCTCGGCCTGTCCAGGTGACGTAACTGACCGGCATAAGGGGGAACGAATGATGTGCGGACGCTATGCCTCGTTCCTGCCGGCCGAGGCGCTGCGGCAGATTTTCGGCACGGTCAATCCGCTGCCCAACATCGCGCCCACCTGGAACATGGCGCCGACCCGCGACGCGCCAGTGGTGCGGCTGCACACGGAGACCGGCGCGCGCCATCTGGATCTGCTGCGCTGGGGCCTGATCCCGCATTGGGCGAAGGACCCGAAATCGGTGCGCCAGCCGGTGAACGCGCGCGCCGAAAGCCTGGCCACCTCGGCGATGTTCCGCGATGCGCTGGCGCGGCGGCGCTGCCTGGTGCCGGCCGCGGCGTTCTACGAATGGCAGAAGACCGACGGCGGCAAGACCCGCATCCCCTGGGCGGTGGCGCGCGCCGATGGCCAACCGATGGCGCTGGCCGGCTTGTGGGAAGGCTGGCGCGGGCCAGCCGAAATCATCCGCAGCTTCGTCATCATCACCACCAACGCCACCGACCAGCTTCGCCCGCTGCATGAGCGGATGCCGGTCATCGTGGAACCCGCAGACTGGCCGGTCTGGCTGGGCGAGACCGATGGCAATGCCAGTGCGCTGCTGGCGCCGTCCGCCGCCGAGCTTCGGCTCTGGCGGGTGTCGCCGGCCGTCAACAACATACGCAACGATGATGCGGGCTTGCTGACGCCGGCCTGAACGGCCCGGCGCTCCGACGGTTTTGCCTTATGCGCTCGCCGCGTCGCGCGCGTGCAGCGCCCGTCCCACGCCAGCCAGCAGCTCGGCTTGCGAGCACGGCTTCGCCAGCACCCCGACTCCCGGCAGCGCGCCGGCCGGAAGTGCATCGGCGTAGCCGGTGAGGAACAGCATCGGCAGCTCGGGCCACAGCTCACCCACCCGCCGCGCCAGTTCGGCGCCGGACATCCCGGGCATCGCGTAGTCCAGCAGCAGCAGGTCGGGCGTTGCTGCTTCGGTGAGCATCTCGAGCGCCTCGGCCCCGCCGCACGCCGTGCGCACCTGGTAGCCGGCGCCCTCCAGCATGCGGGCGGTCACGTCCAGCACGTCCACGTCGTCATCGACGACCAGCAGGCTCGCCACGCCCGTCGCGACCCCGGCGGTTGCGTCCTGCACCTCCGTCGTAGCAGCAGCGGCGTGCGGCAACAGCAACTCGACCGTGGTGCCGGCGCCGAGCGCGCTTGCGATCCGCACGGTGCCGCCCAACTGGCGGATCAGCCCATAAACCTGGCTCAGCCCGAGGCCGCTGCCTTTGCCCACCGGCTTGGTCGTGAAGAATGGTTCGAACGCCTTTTCGAGCACCTCGGGTGCCATGCCGCAGCCTTCATCGGTCACGCTGATCCGCACGTAATCGCCGGGCGGCGCCTCGTTTCCCGTCGGCATGCTGACATTCGCCGCGGCGATGACAATCCGCCCGCCTGACGGCATCGCATCGCGGGCGTTGATGGCCAGGTTGAGGATCGCCTGTTCAAGCTGCGTCGGCTCGGCCAACGCCGGCCAGAGGTCGGCGGCCGGCGCGATCTCCACCTGCACCAGCCCGCCAAGCAGCCGGGGCAGCATTTCGTTCACCGCCGCCAGCACCGCGCCCACGGCGACCGGCCGCGGCGTCACGTGCTGCTTGCGGGCGAACGCGAGAAGTTGGCTGGTCAGCCGCGCCCCGCGTTCGGCGGCGCGCAGGGCGATCTCCAGCCGCCGCCGCTGCGGCCCATTGCCGATAGCGGGATGCAGCAGTTCCAGGCTGCCGATGATCGCCGCCAGCAGGTTGTTGAAATCATGCGCGATGCCGCCGGTGAGTTGGCCCATCGCCTCCATCTTCTGGGCCTGCCGGAGCTCGGCCTCCATGCGCCGCATCTCGGTCAGGTCGATGGCGCCGAGCAGGATTTTCGCCACTCGTCCGGTCGCATCGGTCAGCGGCACCATGGTCGAGCGCCGGATGCGCTCGCCGGAGGGAAATGGCAGGGTCCGCTCGTATTCGAGGCTGCGGCGGGTCTGCATCACCTCCGTGTAAAGGCTGCGCGCCATCGCGGCGGCGGCCGGTTCGAACACGTCGTCCGGTCCTCGGCCGATGAAGCCCTCGGCGGTGAAACCGGAATTGTGCCGGTGTGCGCGGTTGAGGTCGTCGTAGCGGAACGCACCGTCCTGACCCACATCGATCAGCACGAGATCGAGCGGCGCGACCTGGAAAATCTCCCGGTACAGGCGCGCATCCTGCCGTTCGGTCGCATGCTCCAGCAGGGTCGCAGCCTGACCGGCCAGCAGCCGAAGCGCCTCCTGCCCGGCGGCGTCCAAACCCGCTGGCCTGGGAGTCGGGTCCATGATGAACAGCACACCGGGCGGTCCCGATCGCGGCGAAACCGGCATGCCGGCGTAGAACCCGATCTCGGGCATCTCCGCAAGCCCGGAAATGCAGGGCGCACCGGCATGTCCCAGTGGCAACGTCGTGATGTCGCGGTTTTCCAGCCCCACGCCTGCTCGCAGCGCCCATCCGTGTGCGTGTCGGAAGGCCAGGCCGGCCATTGGAGCGCCACCGACCAACGCGGCCAAGCGGACCAGGTCTTCGAACGCCCGGTCCTCGGTCGCGCCGGAGTCGATTTCGGCAGGCTGGTTCAGCGTGTCCTCGGTGCGAGACTGCTGCTTGCATAGTCCCACCCGATGCGTGTCACCGCAACGCAAACCGCCCGCGTGTCAATCCGGCAGGTGCACGGTGTGCTGGTTGCCCGTGCTGACGGTGTCCAGCGCGCGGCCGAGCAGGTCGGCGAAATGGTCGATCTGGCCTTCGGTGGTGGTCGCCGGGGGGACGAAGCGCAGCACGCTGCCGTTGCGGCGCAGGCTGAAGATGACGCCGTTCTGGAAGCAGATGCGGCCGATTTCGCGGCCCTGCTCCGCGGCGGGTTCCCGTGTCTGGCGATCGCGCACCAGCTCGATCCCGGTGAGCTGCCCGCGGCCACGCACGTCACCGATCAGGTCGTAGCGTTGCTGCAGCGCGATCAGGCGTTCGCGCATCATGGTGCCGATGCGGCGTGCTTTCGCGGGAACGTCTTCCTGCTCGATGACGTCCAGGCTGGCCACGCCGGCGGCGCAGATCAGCGGATCGTTGGCGTGCGAGTGGGTGGCGGCGTAACCGGAAGCGATGACTTTCTCCTCGATCGCGGCACTGGTGGTGACCGCGCTGATGCCGACGCCGCCGCCAAGATGCTTGGCCATGGTGATGATGTCCGGAACGATCCCTTCGGCCTGGAAGCCGAACATGTCGCCGAGCTTGCCGAGGCCGGTCTGTTCTTCATCGACGATCAGCAGCATGCCGCGCTCGTGGCACAGTGCCTGCAGCCGTTGCAGCCACCCGGGCGGTGGTTCGATCACCCCGCCGGCGCTGAACAGCGGCTCGGTGATGACCGCGGCGGGCTGACCGGTGGCCTGCGCGTCCAGCAGCTCGAAGCTGGTCTTCAGGCAGGCGTAGTCGCACCCGGGGAAAGTCTGGTTCAGCGGGCAGCGGTAACAGTAGGGCGCAACCATCGCGTAGGTGCCGCCCGGCAGCGGCCCGTGATTGGCATGCCAGCCGGCGAAAGTCACCGCGCGCGTGGCGTCCGACAGGCCATGGAAGCTCAGGTGCGGACTGGCGATTTCGTGTCCGCCGGTGGCCTTGCGGGCGATCAGCATGGCCATCTCGTTGGCGTCGGAGCCGGATTCGCCAAACAGTGTCTTCTGCAACGGGCGCGGCACGATCCCGCCGAGGCGGGTGGCCAGCTCGATCTCCTTGACGTTGTAGTGGCTGGAATGGGCGTGCAGCATGGTGTCGCAGGCGGCCTTGATTGCCGCGACCACGGTCGGGTGGTTGTGGCCGAGCGCCGCACACATCTGGCCGGAATTGAAGTCCAGATACTGCTTGCCGGTTACGTCGGTAACGACCGAGCCGCTGGCCTGCGCGAACACCGGCCCCTCGTTGGTCTTCTTGTCCATGCGGGCGCGGAAGCTGAACTCGGCGGCTTGCGCGAGCAGGCGGGATTCCAGCCCGGGGTCGTGCGGCGGTGCGGATGGCGGCATAGCGGGTGTTCCGGCGGTTGATGCGGGCGAGCGTGGGCCGCCGGGCATTGCCGGGCAAGCCTCGCAGGACGAAGTCGATCTCACGGGCGCCTGGTATTACCCCTCCCGCTGCGGGGTGGCGCCTGCCGCGCCCCTCTCTCAGAGCTTCGCCACCAGCGCCGCGAGCTGATCGGCGCAGCGGCCCCAGCCGTCGTGGAAGCCCATCTTCTCGTGCGCCTCGCGGTCGGCCACCGTCCAATGGCGCACCCGAGCGGTGTAGCGTGTCTTTCCGCCCTCATCTTCAAAGGTCAGGATCACCGTCATGAACGGCTTCTGCGATGGTTCCCACGCCGCGGTGTAAGCATCGGTGAACACCAGGCGCCGGTTCTCGACGACTTCCAGATAGATGCCCCGGTTCGGCAGATCCTTGCCGTCCGGCCCGCGCATCACCACCAGGTTGGCGCCGCCCGGCCGCACGTCCAGTTCGGCGTGCGGCGTGGTGTACGGCAGCGGCGCGAACCACTGCTTCAGCAGCTCCGGATCGGTCCATGCGCGGAACAGATACTCACGCGGTGCATCGACAAGTCGCGTCAGCACGAGCTCCCGGTCGGAGCTTTCGGATGCCGTGGTCATTCGGTTTCTCCTGTTACTGCTGTTCGTAAGCCTGCTTCAGACGCGCGATGTCGAGCTTCTCCATCTTCAGCAGCGCCTGCATGACGCGGTTCGCTTTGCCGGCGTCCTTGTCCTGCAGCATCTCGTCCACAACGGACGGAACGATCTGCCAGGTCACCCCGTATTTGTCGGTGACCCAGCCGCAGCCCAGCTTCTGGCCGCCCGCCGACAGCTTCTCCCACAGATCGTCCACTTCTTCCTGTGTCTCGCACCTCACGAACATCGAGAGGGCCGGCGATAACGTGTAGTGCGGACCGCCATTCAGGGCGATGAACTCCTGGTCGCCGAGCTGCACCGTCACCAACAGCACCGATCCCTGCGGCCCGGGCCCGGCCTCGCCGTAATGCAGCACATTGATGATCTTCGAGTCCTTGAAGACGGACATGTAGAACTTCACCGCCTCCTCGGCCTTGCCGTCGAACCACAGGCATGGGGAGATCTTGCGCATTTCGATGGCCCCTTCGACCGGCGGCTCAGCCGCGCTTGCCCTGGTTCATCGCCCACAGCACGCCGAACGGATCGCGAAGCTGCCCGTAGCGGTCGCCCCAGAACATCTCGGCGACTGGCATCACCGCTTCGGAGCCGGCGTCGATCGCACGTTTCCACCACGCATCGATGTCATCGACCGCCAGCATCAGATTGAAGCCCTGCGGCTTTTCAAGCTGGCACCCGTGTTCGGGAAAGGGGTCGCCCAACATGACCGAGCTTCCGTTGATGTACAAATGGGCGTGCATGGTCCGCCCCTGGCCGTCCACCGGATAGGCGAAAGCGAGTTCGGCGCCGAACGCCCGCTTGTAGAACTCGACGGCCTGCATCGCGCCGTTCACTTGCAGGTAGGCGACCACCCCGCCTTTCACCTGGGCGGATGCGGTCGGCTGGGTCTCGATGGTGGCAGACATGTGTGGTCTCCTTATGGATGCGTTACGGCATGAGATCGACGGCCGCCTTCAAGCTGGCGTCCATGTAGAAGGGCGTCGAGCTGCGCTCATGCGCCCGGTCCGCCAGCAGCACGCTTCGTCGTTGGCCTGTGTCATCTGCCGTCTCCCATGATCGGGTTGCGCCCCAAGGACGCAGCCACCCGAAACAGGCCGACATCGGCCGCGATTATTTTTCGCTGCCCGCAAGTGCGCCGTTGTCGCGCATCAAACGATCGAGGTGTAGGCGGATATGGGCCGCCTCGGCGGGTGTGTTGGCGAGCGCGATGGCCTGATCGAACGCCGCGCGCGCCTCCTGCTTGCGGCCGAGCTGCAGCAGGAAAGCGCCCCTGGCGCCAAAGTAATGGAAATACCCCGAAAGACGCGCCGCCAACGGCTCGATCATATCAAGCGCAGCAGCCGGTCCGTGCAGCTTGCTGACAGCGACCGCGCGGTTCAGCGTTACCACCGGCGACGGCTGCAACCGTTCGAGCGACGCATATAGCACGTCGATCTGCGCCCAGTCGGTGTCGTCGGGACGCGCGGCGCGGGCGTGCAGCGCGGCGATCGCCGCCTGCACCTGGTACGGACCAGGCCGGCGATGGCGCATCGCCTTGTCGATCAGCGCCAGGCCCTCGGCGATCAGCTTGCCGTCCCACAGGCCGCGATCCTGGTCCTCCAGCAGCACAATCTCGCCGGCCGTATCGAATCGCGCCCGAGCGCGCGCGTGCTGAACCAGCATCAGCGCGGTCAGCCCCATGATCTCCGGCTCGGTCTGGAACAGGCGCAACAACAGGCGGCCCAGCCGGATCGCTTCGTTGCATAGATCGACGTGCGCGGAGGTGCCGCCGGCCGAGTAGCCGGCGTTGAACACGAGATAGATCATCGCGCAGACGGCAGCGAGACGTTCCGTGCGCTCCACCGTCCCGGGCGTTTCGAACGGAATTTTCGCCTGCGCGACACGCGACTTGGCGCGCGTGATGCGCTGTTCCATGGCGGCTTCGCTGACCAGGAAGGCGCCGGCAATCTGCCGCACCGACAGGCCGGAGACGATGCGCAGCGCCAGCGCGATCTGCTGGGTGTCCGGCAGGTCCGGGTGGCAGCAAATGAACAGCAGGCGCAGCACGTCGTCGCGATAATGGGAGCCGTCCAGCCGCTCGGCCAGCGGCGTCTCGACATCATCGAGGTCGGAGATCGCCTCGTCCGGCGGCAACGGCGCCTGTTTGCCTCGCCGGCGAACATCGTCCAGCGCGGCGTTGCGGCCGACCAGGATCAGCCATGACGTGGGATCGCGCGGCGGTCCATTCCGCGGCCAGGTCTTCAGCGCGCGCAGGCAGGCATCCTGAAAAGCTTCCTCGGCAGTGTCGAGGTCGCGGAAATAGCGCAGCAACGCGCCGATCGCCTGCGGCCGAGCGGCGGTCAGGGCCGCTTCGATCCAGGCCAGCTCGGTCACGCGCTGTTTCGCTGGTCGGGAAAGTTTCGCTGGTCGGGAAAGTACTGCGCGACGGGGCGGATCTCATACGCTCCGCCGGGATTAGCCCCGGCGAGGTCGCGGGCGATCCCAAGCGCCTCATCCAGGTCGGCGACATCGATCACGTAAAAGCCCAGCAACTGCTCCTTGGTTTCGGCGAACGGACCGTCGATGACCAGCGGAGGATCCTGGTTCTTGCGCAGCGTGGTGGCCGATGTCGTGGGCAGCAGACGCAACGATGGGCCCATCTTGCCGGCCTTGCTCAGCCGGTCCTGGATGCCGCCGAGCCGCGCCATGACCGCCTGGTCCTGTTCTTTGCTCCAGGACCAGACGACGTCTTCTTCGTTGTAGCAAAGCAGGGCGTACAGCATGACCGGCGGCTCCTGGTGCTCCATAGGACGTGGGACTATGCCGGCAGCCGACAGGGCGCGGCAAAAATTTCCGCCCGTTCATCATCGGCTGCTTCGGCACGCTGACCGCGACGGGCGCGCAATTCCCGGTGTCCGTCGATGCGCGCGGGGTCCAGGCACTCGTGCTGCGTCCGGTGCCCGCCACGTCTTTCCTGCCCAGCGAGGAGGTGCTGACCGCCGAGCGGCTAGCTGAGACTGAGGCCGTTGCCGGCGGGCCGGACCCGATCAGCACCGCCTTCGAAGCCTTCCGGTGCTGCTGCGGCATTGAAATAGCATTGACCGCGCCGCGCCGGGCGTGGCCTAACCGCGATCCGATCCTGAACCCGGGGGAATGCGCAGGGATGCCAAAGACGGTGCTGCTCACCGGAGGCTGCGGCTTCATCGGCTCGGCCGTGGTGCGGCACCTGCTGCGGCGGACCGACCAAATTGTGGTCAATGTCGATAAGCTGACTTATGCCGCGTCCGAGGCGGCGCTGCAGGAAGCGCGCGGCAACCGCCGCTACGTGCTGGTGCAGGCCGATATCGTCGATGCTGCGGCAATGCGCGATGTGTTCGCCACCCACCAGCCCGACGCGGTGATGCATCTGGCCGCCGAAAGCCACGTCGATCGCTCGATCGACGGGCCGGCCGAGTTTATCCGCACCAATGTCCTCGGCACCTTCACGTTGTTGGAGGCGGCGCGACACTATTATGCCGGTCTGCATGGCGCCCGGCGCGACGCGTTCCGCCTGCACCACGTCTCCACCGACGAGGTGTTCGGTGCGCTGGGCGCGACCGATGCGCCATTCACCGAAACCACCCCTTATGATCCGCGCAGCCCCTATTCCGCCAGCAAGGCCGGCTCCGACCATCTGGTGCGCGCCTGGTTTCACACCTACGGACTGCCCACGCTTGTCAGCAACACCTGCAACAACTACGGCCCCTGGCAGTTTCCGGAGAAACTGATCCCCCTGGTCACGCTGCACGCGCTGGAAGGCCGACACCTGCCGGTCTATGGCGACGGTTCCCACCTGCGCGACTGGCTGTTCGTGGAAGACCATGCCGAGGCGCTGCTGCGCGTGCTTCAGCGTGGCGAGCCCGGTGCCACCTACGCCATCGGCGCGCGCCAGCCGCGCAGCAACCTTGATGTGGTGCGCGCCATCTGCGCCCACCTCGACCTCCGGCTGCCCGATCCAGCCGGCCCGCGGGAACGGCTGATCCGCTTCGTCGCCGACCGGCCGGGCCACGATTTCCGCTACGAGATCGATCCCGCCCGTGCGGAGGCGGCGCTCGGCTGGACCGCGCCGCATGATTTCGAGACCGGACTGGCGCGCACGATCGACTGGTATCTCGATAACCGCGCCTGGTGGGAAGGGGTGCGGGCAGGGGGGTACGCCGGGCAGCGGCTTGGGGTTGCCGTGGCGTGAAGGGCATCATCCTGGCCGGCGGCTCCGGCACGCGGCTGCATCCGGCGACGCTCGCCGTCTCCAAGCAGTTGCTGCCGGTCTATGACAAGCCGATGGTGTATTATCCGCTCTCGACGCTGATGCTGGCTGACATCCGCGACATTCTGGTGATCTCCACGCCCGACGACCTGCCGCAGTTCCGCCGCCTGCTGGGCGACGGCGCGCGCTTCGGCGTGCGCTTCCAGTATGCCGTGCAACCGCGTCCCGATGGCCTCGCCCAGGCCTTCCTGATCGGCCGCGACTTCATCGGCGGGGAGGCCTGCGCGCTGGCGCTCGGCGACAACCTGATCCATGCCGACCACCTGTCCGCGGTGCTGCGCGCCGCCGCCGCCCGGCCTCACGGCGCCACCGTGTTCGCCTACCAGGTGCGCGACCCCGAGCGGTACGGTGTGATCACTTTCGACGCTGTGGGGACCGCGGTGGACATCGTCGAAAAACCGCCCGACCCGGCGTCCAACTGGGCGGT
Organism: uncultured Pseudomonadota bacterium; assembly: GCA_963764525.1. Lineage (GTDB taxonomy): Bacteria > Pseudomonadota > Alphaproteobacteria > Acetobacterales > Acetobacteraceae > DATDIC01. Next base: position 18,134 of record CAVXTC010000011.1, read on the forward strand.
GACCGGGTTGTATTTCTACGACCGGCAGGTCACCGAGCTGGCCGCTTCGATCCGGCCCTCGGCGCGCGGCGAGCTGGAGATTACTGATCTCAATCGCATCTATCTCGAATCCGGCACCCTGCATGTGGAGCGGTTGTCGCGCGGCTGCGCCTGGCTGGATGCGGGAACCCCGGACAGCCTGCTACAGGCATCGACCTTTGTGCAGACCATCCAGTCGCGCACTGGCATGCTGGTCGGCTGTCCGGAGGAAGTCGCGTTCCGCATGGGATTCATCGATGCGGCGATGCTGCGCGAACAGGCGGCGAAGCTCGGCAAAACCGAACTCGGTGCGGTGCTGCGGGAACTGGCGGACGGAGCCCACGCATGAAGACTGAGCGGCTGGCGATCCCTGATGTGCTGCTGATCACGCCGGCGCGTCACGCTGATCCGCGCGGCTTCTTTTCCGAGACCTGGAACGAGCGTCGTTATGCCGAGCTCGGCATCGCCGGCCCGTTTGTGCAGGACAATCACTGCCTGTCGGTGCAGCCGGGCGTGGTGCGCGGGCTGCACCTGCAGATCGCACCGGGTGTGCAGGGCAAGCTGGTGCGCGTCGCACGCGGCGCGATCTGGGACGTGGCGGTGGACATCAGGCACGGATCGCCGAGCTTCGGGCAGCATGTCGGGGCGGAGCTGAGTGCGGCAAACTGGCGGCAGCTTTGGGTCCCCGGCGGGTTCCTGCACGGTTACTGCACGTTGGAGCCGGACACCGAGGTGATCTACAAGGTCACCGCCGATTACGACCGCGAGGCGGAGCGTGGGGTGATCTGGAACGATCCCGATCTGGCGATTGGCTGGCCGGTGAAGGATGAAGCGCTGCTGTCCGAAAAGGACCGTCTGCTGCCCCGGCTGGCGGAGTGCCCGGTCTGGTTTCAGTTGTGAGCGGTTCGCTGCTGGTTACTGGTGGAACCGGACAGCTTGCCACCGCGCTGGCGGAGCAGGGCGGGGCGGCGGTTCATCGGGTCGGCCGCCCGGCATTCGATTTCGACCGGCCGGACAGCGTAGAACGCGTCTTTCACGCAGCCGCCCCGGCGCTGGTGGTCAACGCCGCCGCCTATACCGCGGTCGATGCGGCCGAAACCGATGCAGCGGCGGCGTACTGCGCCAACCGCGACGGCCCGGCATTGTTGGGGCGGCTGTGCGAACAAGCCGGCATCCCGCTGATCCATGTCTCCACCGATTACGTGTTCGACGGAACCAAACGCGCGCCGTATGTGGAAACCGATCCCACTGCCCCGACCGGCATCTACGGCGCCAGCAAACTCGCCGGCGAATACGCGGTGCTGGCGGCGTGCAGCCGAGCGGTGATCCTGCGCACGTCGTGGGTCTATGCGCCGAACGGGCGCAATTTCGTCCGCACCATGCTGAATGCCGCGCGCAAGACCGACCGGCTGCGCGTGGTCGCCGATCAGACCGGCTGCCCGACGGCGGCCACCGATCTCGCCGCCGCAATCCTGGCGATTGCCGCGCGCATCCAGGCCGATCAGTGGCAGCCGGCATACGGCGGGCTGTTCCATGCGGCCGGCACCGGCTCGACCAGTTGGCACGGTCTCGCCTGCGCCGTGTTCGAGGAAGCCGCGCGCCACGGCGTGCCGCCGCCGGAAGTGACCCCGATCGGCACCGCGGACTGGCCGACGGCGGCACGCCGGCCGCCGGATTCACGGCTGGACTGCGGCCGGCTGGCCGCGGTGTTCGATCACCGGCTGCCGCCCTGGCGCGACGGCCTGGCGCGCACCATCGATGCGATTTTTTCGCAGCCGCTATCTGGCGGGTAATCGCAAATCCTGTTCAACGCGGGCAACTGACGGTCGGGCAGCGCGACTGCCCGATCGGCACAGGAGACCGCCATGGACCAGCTAACCGACCTGATCGACCGCTACATTGCCGTGTGGAACGAAACGGATCCGGCTGCTCGCCGCGATCTGATCGCCCGCACCTGGACGCCGACCGCCCTGTATCGTGACCCGGTGCTGGAAGGCGACGGCCGGGACGGCATCGACGCGATGATTGGTACCGTGCAGGAACGCTTCGCCGGCCACCGCTTTCGGCGAACCGGAGATTTGGACTCGCACCACGATCACGTGCGGTTCCGCTGGGAACTTGCGCCCGAGGGCGGCACTCCGGTCGTGGAAGGCACCGATGTCGCGCAGATCGCCGGCGACCGTTTACAGGCAGTGATCGGGTTCTTCGACACCGTAGCGCAGCCGGCCTGAACGACACCGGGGGGCCTGCGGTGTGCAGCCCCCCGGGACTCGCCTGCCGGCCGCGCCCGGGCTATCGGCGTTGCGCATGGCCCGCGTCGCGATCCTGCTTTCCACGTACAACGGTCAGCGTTTCCTGGCCGAACAGCTCGACAGCGTTGCCGCGCAGTCGTACCGCGATTGGGTGCTGTACTGGCGCGACGATGGTTCCACCGATGCCACGCGGCGGCTGACGCGGGTGTTTCTGGACCGGCTGGGCCCCGGACGGGCGGTGAGGCTGGACGACAACGGGCGGGTGGGCGCGACCGAGAGCTTCCTTCGGCTGCTCCGCGCAGCGGTGCGCGACGGACAGCAGATGGTCGCCTTCGCCGACCAGGACGACGTATGGTTGCCGGAGAAACTGGCGCGCGGCGCGGCCGCCCTGGACCCTTGCCGGAACGACAGGCCGGGCATCGGCACAAATCCACCTCTCCCGCTCGCCGGAGAGATCGGCCCGCACAGAGGGCCGGGTGAGGGCGCGCTGGGCGAGACCCTCGACCGGCGCTGCGCGCCGACCTCTCCCGTAAGCCCGGGAGAGGCGTCTGGGGACGTGCCCGCCCTCTATTTCGCCCGTCAGCAGCTGGTCGATGCAGGGCTCCGCCCGATCGGCCTGCCGCCGCCGCTCCGCCGGCCGCCTGGTTTCCCGGCCGCGCTGACCCAGAACCTCGCCACCGGCTGCACCCTGATGCTCAACCGCGCCGCTGCCGAACTGGTCGCCGCCAGCACCGCGCCGGCCGCAGCCTGTCACGACTGGTGGTGTTATCTGGTGGTCGCCGGAGCCGGCGGCCGGCTGCTGAGCGACGCGACCCCGACGGTGCTGTATCGCCAGCATGCCGGAAACGTGGTGGGCGCGCCGGCGTCGTCGCTGAGCCGCGGGTTGGCCGCCGTGCGCCGCGGGCCGGACGCGTTCATGAACATCCTGCGCCAGAACGTGTTCGCGCTCGCCGACCAGCCGCATCTGCTGGCCCCGGCGGCGGCGGCTCAGGCCATGGCCATCGCCCGGGCGCTCCGGGGCGGCCCGCTCGATCGCTGGCGGGCGCTGCGCCTGCCCGGCCTGCGCCGCCAGACCTGGCAGGAGACGCTGGTGTTTCGGCTCTGGTTCCTGCTGGGCTGAACGCCGGCACCCGCTCCTGGCCGGGCTGCCCGGCGCAACCACCCCTTGGCCGGGCAAGGCCCAGCGCATATCCCGCTGCCATGGATGCGATCCGCGTGGAGGGCCTGACCAAGCGCTACGGCGACGTGCTCGCCGTGGATGCGCTCGACTTCGCCGTCCCGGCCGGGGAGACGGTCGGGCTGCTCGGTGGCAATGGCGCCGGCAAGACCACCACGATCGGCATGCTGCTGGGCCTGCTGATCCCGAGCGCCGGGACCATCCACGTGCTCGGCCACGACATGGCGCGCGAGCGTTTCGCCGCCCTGGCGCGGATGAATTTTTCCTCGCCCTATCTGGCGCTGCCGAACCGGCTGACGGTGGCGCAGAATCTGCGCGTCTATGGGCACCTGTACGGCATTCCCCGGCTGGAGCGAGCGGATCACGGAACTGGCGGACGAGCTCGAGCTGACCGACTTCCTGCACCGTGCCGCGGGCAAGTTGTCGGCCGGGCAGAAGACGCGGGTGGCGCTGGCCAAGGCGCTGATCAACCGCCCGGCGGTGCTGCTGCTGGACGAGCCGACCGCCAGCCTGGACCCCGACACCGGCGACTGGGTGCGGACCTGGCTGGAGCGCTACCGGGCCGAGAGCGGCTGCACCATCCTGCTCGCCTCGCACAACATGGCGGAGGTCGAGCGGCTGTGCTCGCTGGTGCTGATGCTGAAATCCGGCCGCATCGTCGATCGCGGCAGCCCGAGCGAACTGCTCGACCGCTATCGGCGCGAGGACATGGAGGAGGTGTTCCTGGACATCGCCCGCAATCGCCGGAGCGCGTTGGAGGTCTCGGGTTGAACACGGGTCGCGGCAGCTCCGCCCGTCGCATCTGGGGCATGATGTACCGCCATCTGGCGCTGTATCGCGGATCGTGGCCGCGGCTGCTGGAGCTGGCCTACTGGCCGGTGCTGCAAATGCTGATCTGGGGCTTCACCGCCAGCTTCATCGCCGCGCGCATGGGCACCAGCCGCGCGGCCCTCGCCGGCGCCGCGCTGCTCGGCGGCGTGCTGCTGTGGGAGGTGGCGCTGCGCAGCCAGATGGGCGTGGCGATCAGCTTCATGGAAGAGATGTGGTCGCGCAACCTCGGCCATATTTTCATCTCCCCGTTGCGCCCGTGGGAGCTGGTGGTGGCGCTGATCGGCATGTCGATCATCCGCATGCTCGCCGGCGTGCTTCCGGCGATTGCGGTGGCGTGGCTGCTGTATGCGTTCAACCTGTTTTCGCTCGGCCCGGTGGTGGTGCTGTTCTTCGCCAACCTGATGATCATGGGCTGGTGGGTGGCATTGGGCGTGGTCAGCCTGATCCTGCGCCACGGCGCCGGAGCCGAGGCGCTGGCCTGGTCGGTGCTGTTCGGGCTGACGCCGTTTGCCGCGGTGTTCTATCCGGTTTCGGTGCTGCCGGCGGCGATGCAGGCGGTGGCCTGGGTGATCCCGGCGTCGCACGTGTTTGAGGGGATGCGCGCGGCGCTGCTGACCGGCGCGGTGCGGTGGGACCAGTTGGCGGTGGCGTTCGTGCTGAACCTGGTGTGGACGGCGCTGGCCGGGCTGCTGTTCGCGCGGCAGTTCCGGCAGGCGAGGTTGCGGGGGGCGCTGCTGAGCGTCGGGGAGTAGGGATGACGCGCCCGCGTGCATTGGCCGGGTGCTGGGCGGCGGTCTCCTATCCTGATCGCCAATGTCATCAACGCCAGCGTTTGGACGAAATCGACCCTAATGAGACGTGATTTCCGTCTCACCCACATGTCTCGTTAGGTATACTCCAATGGTCATTCCCGGCTCAGTTCCCCGATGCTGCGACTTGGGCTGGTATCGCGATTACCGAGGTTGAAAGGTTCGAACGCCTGCGACATCCAAAACTCTTCACGAAGCCGAAGCGCACTTTGGGGGTGTCCACCGGCGTAAGCAGACGTTCGTTAACCGGATTCGCCGACGGCCGCCATTGTCAACCCAAAGCCGACTTGGGCATCAGCTGGTGTCTACTGCTGAAAGCAGTCGCGCGCAGGAGCTGCGGATGGATACCATCAGCTATCCGACTGGCGTTATCTCTAGATGTCGCCTGTCCTGCAGCATCTCAAGCTTGTCCTCGGCCGCTTGCGGCAGCCTCACGATTGCCATCTCGGTATCGCCGCGGAGCGCCTGCTCGCGAACAGCCCGGCGGCGGATCCGGTTCACGGCCAGACCAGCGCGACAAGTCGCGTGTGTGCGTCAATGCCTGACATAGAACAGCAGCGTACTTCCTGATGGCAGGGGTCTTGTCACTCCTATTTGGTAGGTAAGTATTTTACCTGAACCTGCTCTATTATGCCGTTGAACTTGAATGGCGCCCTGTCGTAATAGTCGAGTGAGACTGGCGATCCGAGCGCAATACCGATGTCAAGGCAGTCATTGGCGGTAAACAAGAGCGGCGCGCTGACAGGCACGACGCCCTCGGCAACCGTCCGGCCGCCTACCTTCAGGGTTACTTGCAGAGGTCCGCCCGGCCTCGGCACCGCATAGCGCGTCTCGACTTCAATCTTCACTTTGCCGGTTGGCAATTTCTCCGTGGCTCGGATCTTTGTGCGCTGAATGATAAACAGGTTATATTCGAAGCAAAGAATACCGTTTTCGACGAAGCAGGTAAGGCCTCCCGAATTCGCCCCCAGCTTATACAGCACCCCATTGGCGTCGGCGGGGATCACCGCGTCGATGGTAACGACGTTGGGCCTGTTGCCCAGTGCCGGGGCGCAGAACTCTGGTATGCGGACCATATCACCGGACAAGATCCATTCAGTGTACGGCAGAGTGATGCGCAACTCGGGGTGAAGCACCGGGATCCAAAGACCGCCACCAATTGGAAGCGCTTTGTTCTTCGCCGCCTCGATCAGGAAGATTTCCTTCATCTGGGCCAGCTTGTCCGGCATCCTGGAGGCAAGGTCGTTGGCTTGGCTCCAGTCCTCCTCCAGGTTGTAAAGCTCCCAAACGTCCTTGTCCGGCGTCCATTCCCGGATACCAGGCGGGAGTCCGGGGACCCACGGCAGTCGCGGCCCGATGGTGCACGCCATCCAGCCGTCGTGATAGACGGCGCGGCTGCCCATAACTTCGAAATATTGAGTGAGCAATTGGCCCTTGGCATTCGAATCGTCGAAAGAATATGCTAAACTCACGCCATCAATGGCATCCTGCTCGACGCCGTTTACCGTGCGGGGCGGGGTAATGCCGATGATCTCGTAGAGTGTAGGAACGACATCATTGACGTGGTGCAACTGCGGCCGTGGCGTAGCATCGGGCTTGATCCTTGCCGGCCACCGAACCGCCATAGGGTTGCGCGTGCCGCCGAAATGCGACGCCAGGAGCTTCGTTCCCTTGTAGGGGGTGCTGCCGGCCCAGGCCCATCCCGCATGATACATCGGGTCGGTCTTGGGCGAGCCGAGCTCACCAAGCCCGCCGAGTTCCTCGAGCGCTGAAATATGCTGCTGGATGGTGCTGGGTATGCCATTTTGCGCCAGCAACTCGCTGATGGTGCCGCCCTGCCCCTCCGCCGAGGAACCGTTGTCCCCCCAGATGTAGAGGATCAACGTGTTGTCGCCATAGCCGAGCCGGTCAATCTCCTCGACGACGCGGCCGACCTGAACATCCGTATGCTCGGCAAAACCCGCCGCGACTTCCATCAGGCGTCGCTGAAACGGCTTCTCCTCCTCCGGAATGCTGTCCCAGGACGGCATTGTCTCGTGCCGGTCGGTGAGCTCTGCGTCGGGCGGAATCCAGCCCTTCTCCTTGGCGCGTGCGAAGACGCGTTCGCGATAGGCATCCCATCCATCATCAAATTTGCCCTTGTATTTATCCGCCCACTCCTTCGTGACGTGATGCGGCCCGTGGATCGCACCGCTCGCCCAATACATGAAAAACGGCTTGTCCGGCTGGTATGCTCTGTGCCTGTGCAGCCAGCTGATCGCATCATCCGCCAAGTCTTCGCTGAGATGATAGCCTTCCTCGATGGTTTTCGGAGGCGGAACATACGTCGTGTTGCGCACCAGGTTCGGCTCGTATTGCGAGGCCTCGCCGCCGAGGAAGCCGTAGAAATACTCGAAGCCAAGGTTTGTCGGCCAGTTCTCGAACGGTCCGGTCGGTGCGGTCTCGTCGGCCGGCGTGTTGTGCCATTTGCCCCAGGCGCCGGTGGCGTAGCCGTAATCCTTCAGCACCTCGGCCACCAGCACACTGCTCCGAGGAATTAGGCCGGAATAACCGTCCCAGTCATTCGCGAGTTCGGCGATCTGCCCGTTTCCGACCCGATGATGATTGCGGCCGGTCAGCAGCGATGCCCGGGTCGGCGAACACATCGCCGTCGTGTGGAAACGGTTGTACGCAATACCTTCCGTGACGATGCGGTCCATCGTCGGGGTTTGCACCTCGCCGCCAAACGTGGCCGGAAGGGCCGGCCCTGCATCGTCGATCAGCACGATCAGAATGTTCGGGGCGTCAGTAGGAAGTCGGCGCGGCTGCACCCGTTTCCTGTAAACCGACTCCTGCATCGTGCGCCCGGCAATGCTGGCCGAAGGCGTCGGCGGGAACGGGAGAAACTCCTGCTTTTCCACTTTGTCGTTCGGATCCGACATTGATCTTCTCCTGAGATCTAAGGCACGCGCAACAGCACGGCGACGAAGGCGAGAATCCCGAGCAGGGTGAGCCCAATTGCGATCACCAAGCCCGGTGTCTGCATCGGGCCTTCACGCAAGCCGGCGCTCGGCCGGTACTGCGGGTTCCACAAGAAGTTACAGATCCACAGATATTGCGCGGTCGAGATCAACAGTCCCACAACGCCGGCCCCAATCAGGATAAGGCCCACAATCCGGGGCATTTCTGGGCGCAATGCCGACGCTACGCCTGGCATGGCGGCGAGGCGATTTAAAACCTCGACAATACTGAACCCGAAGCCGATCAAGGCGATCGAGGTACGCACCCATGCCATCAAGGTACGCTCAAGGGCCAGGCGTGTGCGCAGCCAAGCGAAGTTGTCGGCAGTCGTCCGGACTGTGGAACGGCCCGCGCCGGTTTCGGCGAATCGATCGGTTGTCATACCCGCGGCTCTGCCACTTTATCGCGGTGCCAGCGGCGCGCTAGGCGCGCCACGGGTCCCCGGACGATCAGGTAGGGGATGAACGCCAGAAGGGCCGCAATTATGAGCGCCTCGGTGGGATAAAAGGCGTTGAACTCGATGATCTGGTATATCGCGTCCAGCGCGATCGCGACCAGGAAGATCTTTCCTGATTGTCGCGACTCCTTCCTGTAGGCTCGCCGAACGTTGTGCGCGGTCAAACATTACCGTCCCGAAGTAGGGCTGGCGTCCGGTGCGCGCGTCCCTTATGCCGTCGCGGATGGCGAGTATCGTCGAAATCGCCGGCTGCAGGAGGAAGCGCAGCGCCAAGCTCTGGTTCGGGCGCGCGAGTATGTTTTGCCAGGCTCGCTGGAAGTTAGTCGGTCGCACGCCGTGTATGATGACCTCGGCCGCGATCATGACGAGCGCGAGGTAGAAAATCATCCGCGGCGACCCGAATCGCTGCCATTTCATGTGAAGTGCCATGAGTTTCCAGCGTAACGCAGGACGCCGTGGATCGCTATCGCCGTGTCGGACGGCTGTAGCGCCGCACGCCGACAACCAGTAGACCAATACAGGCAAGAACCGCCGCTCCTATCAGCCACAGTAATCCCAATAACCTTGGTTGTGCGCGGGGCTGGACCAGAGCCAACACAACTGCGGCGCCGGCGGCGGAGGCGGGGTCGTGGCCGCTATAACCGTGCCAAGCGTGACGCCGGCGACGACAGCTCCGTAGTAAGGCGCAGCAACCCACGGCCTGACGACTGCGCCGGCATAGACAGGCCTGGTGCCGTAAACAGCACCGCCCGCGTACGGTGCCCGGTATGCAGTCCCACCATGGGGACCGGTCGCAGCGGCTCCACCATAGGGACCGCGATACGCCGTTGCGCCATTCGGGCCGTATGCCGCACCGGCACCCCGTGGACCGCGATACGCCGTGGCGCCGTTCGGGCCTTGCGCATAGCCGGCTCCCCTCGGACCCATCGCAGCGGTGCCGCCATGCGGTCCGGTCACCGATCCCCATCCGAACGCGTGCAAGGGAATCGACAAGCCCACTGTCGCGGCAAGGCAGAGCCGAGTTAAACCGTTCATGGCGATCCTCCCGTGCGCAGTTCGCCAGTGACCGCGCCGAAATCCACCTGCTTCGCACCCTCCGGCGGCGTGAAGGCAAAGTCCGCTTCGGCCGGATGAACACCGAAATTCCAGTCGGACATCTCGGCAACGAAATTCGGGCTGCCGGGCAGCGCATGATCGACCACGATCAGTCGTCGCGGCACCACAGGGTTATTCTTCTGCAACCAGAGCTCCAGCTCGAGGCCGGGCGGCTGCGAAAAGACCAGATGGAGGCACGGAACGCCATCGATCATCACGGTGTTGACCACTCGGCCAGACGTTACGCCTGTCAGGAAAGCCTTGTCGGGAGCATTGGTCAGGAAATCCGCCAACGGAAAATCGAGGCCGAAGCGGCCCATCACGACGTACATCATCTGCTGAATCGTATCGGGCACCGGCAGGCTGGCATACATTTTGCCGTTGTCCAGGGACAGCACGACAGTCTTGCCGTCATAAATCAGCTTTCTCGGCCCATCATCGCCGGTACCGTCAACCAGCAGCCGGTCCGGCCGGCGAACAGTAACCGTGAATTCATGCTCGATATGCAGCAACACGCCGTCCTGGTTCGAATAGACCCGGATCGTCCGCGCCCGGAACGAGAAGTCCTTCGCGAGCAGCGCCGTGGCCATTTGCGCCAGAGCTGATCGCGCGTCCTGGGTGATCGCGGGCTTTGGCGGTGCAGCGGCGATGGCCGGCGAGCCACCGGGTGGTGCCAGGCCCACGACGATGCCGGCGCACAGCCCTGCGAGAAGCGCCGCGATCCTGCTTTTCATGATCCCTCCCCGGTATTTTGTGCAAGCTGTAGCTCACTCTGGCGGGAATTGCCTATCACAACAGCGCTCTACGCACAGGCGCAGGCGGACGGCCGATATGCTCCATGTCATTCATTCCGGTCACGCCCAGGCCGGCGCCTTCCTTGGTACAGTGCGGTCGACGCACAGAGAATAGCGGCAGACAGCCCCCGTGGTATGAAGCCACCGTCAGCGGTGGAGAACTCCGCCATTCCTAACGAACTGGTCCGGACTTATCACGCGGAGGCGGCTCCCGCTACCGGCGGCTCAGGCAAATCTGGACGCGAGTTGAAGAAGCGGATCGGGGAGGAAGTCAAAAAATTTCTGGTGATTCTCTGGGCGATGTTAGCGCTGTTCAGCTTGCACAAGACCATCGTCCTCGAGCAGAGCCATATGGATTACCAAAGTCAAAGCTTCGCCATTATCAATGCGCTGATTTTGGCCAAAGTCGTGCTGGTTGCCGAAGATCTGCGCCTGGGGAACAAATCAGGGACCATGCATTGATTTATTCGGTGCTGTACAAGAGCTTTCATCCCCTGCTTTATGTTCCGGGAGGCGGCTCGCGTGATCGGGGGTGATCAGCTGTGGCGGCTGTTCTTCGACCGCGGAGGCAGAACGCTCCGGTTGTCAGTCCGAAGCGCTGCGGCTGATTCTGGCATTGGGGCGATCAGCCATGAGGCACTATGGCGGTCAAAGTCAGTTCTTCGCCGACTACCGCCGGAGGTGCCGCGTCGACGTTCAGGTCCGCTTTCGGGACATGGGGTGCTGAGGCCGAATGACCGACATGGGCGCTCAGCAGCCGATGACAGGCGCGTCTGGACGTCTGCTATCTGGAATGGCCGCCCAGCCCTCGGACGCCTTGGTTCGGTCGGAACCCGAAATTCAAACTGCGACACTACCCGTAAGCGGGGACCCAGGTTCCGCTCCGGTGTTGCGGGCCAGAGACCTGGGTTCGTTTCGCTGACCATCGAGGATCAGTTTCTTCGCCGCTTGCCGTACCATCCTCCGTGTCACCTCAGCGGAACCTGCCCGACGATGACTCCCGCCGCACGGGATGCTATCGGCCATCCCATGACCCTGTGTTTGTTTCGCATCCGTTGTGCCTTCCGCCGGCCCGGTGCACCCGGTTCCGGCGCGCGCCCAGCACCCGCCGGCGCAGCGCCGCGCATCACCCCGGCCGCATGACCGTCACCAACTTCTGGCTGATCCGCCACGCGCTGGTCACCGAGAACGCCCGCGCCATCCTGTACGGCACGCTGGATGTCGAGCTATGCCCGGCCACCCTGCTGGAACAGCAGCCGATGTACGCCGCGCTCGCGAAACGGCTGCCGCGCCCGGCGGCCTGGGTGGTCACCCCGCTGTCCCGCACCCGCCGCACCGCGGAGGCGATCTTCGCCGCCGGCTATCCGCCCACACCACTGGCCGTCGAACCCGATCTGGCCGAACAGCACCTGGGCGAGTGGCAGGGCCTGGTGCACGCCGACCTGCCGGCCCGCCTGACCCTGCCGAAACACGCCTTCTGGCCGCTATCCGGCTGGGAGCGCCCGCCCGGTGGAGAAAGCATGGCCGAGGTGATCCTGCGCGCCGGCGCCGTGCTGGAACGCCTCGCGACAACCCATGCCGGCGACGATGTGGTGGCGGTCAGCCACGGCGGCTCGATTCGCGCCGCCGTGGCGCACGCGCTCCGGATCGGTCCCGACAACGCGCTGCATCTGGCGGTGCAGAACCTGTCGCTCACCCGGCTGGAGCGGCACCCCGACGGCTGGCGCGTGGTCTGCGTCAACGAATTGCCGGGCTATTGATCACGCCCCTGCTTCCGGCAACTCCGCGGCGTCATGCTAGCGCCGGCTCGGAGGCATCGAAACATGAAACCCATTCTGATAATCGCCACGCTGGCGCTGCTGCCGATGCTGGCCCACATCCAGCCGGCCCGCGCCCAACCGGCCCGCGACCAGTCGGAGATGCAGGCGCTGGTTGATCGCTCGGCGCTGGCGCTGCAAGACGCCATGACGCTGCGAGCCTCGCAGCAGCCGCACATCTCGTTGACCCACGCACGCGCCGCGGTGATCTGCCCGCAGGTGTTCAAAGCGGGGTTCTTCTTCGGCGGATCCGGCGGCGACTGCGTGCTGGTCGGCCGCGCCGCCAACGGCACCTGGTCATACCCGGCGTTCTACACCATCGGCAGCGCCAGTTTCGGCTTGCAGATCGGCGTCCAGGACAGCGAGATCCTGATGCTGATCATGACCAACCGCGGCCTGAACGCGATCCTGAACAGCAGCTTCAAGATCGGCGCCGGCGCATCGGTGGCGATCGCGGTGATCGGCGGCGGCGTGCAGGGCGACACCACCCTCGCGGTGGGCGCCGACATTCTGGCGTTCTCGATCTCCCGCGGCGCGTTTGCCGGCATCTCGCTGGAGGGCTCGGTGTTGGATTCGCTGACCGGCTGGGACCAGACCTATTACGGACAGCCGGTGGACGCGCGGCAGATCGTCATCCAGATGCAGGGGCGTAATCCCGGCGCCGACCCGCTGCGTGAGGTGCTGACCCGCTACGGCATGCCGATGCCGGAGGTCGCGGTGGCACGGCCCTATCCTGGGATGCCGGCCCAGGCACCGCCGGATGCCGGGCCGCCCGGCGGCTATGCCCCGGTCGCCGGGGGATCGCCGCCGCCGGCTTATGCTGCCCCTGGCTATGCTGCCCCTGCCTATGCTGCTCCGGTCAATCTTCAGCCGGGGGCGCCGATCCAGCAGCAGAGCCTGCCGCCGCCGCGATAGGCCCGGCTATCAGCAACAAACCCCTCCACCCAAGGGGAGGGGGAAAGCCAGGGCCAGCGGTTTCCCCTTGCGGGAGGAGGCAGGGGGAGGGGTCTCGCATGTTCCAATCTCGGATGCTTGCCCCGCCGCGGCCTTTCGGCTGCCTACCCGTCCTCCAGTTCCCGGAAGAAGCGGGCACGCTGCGTGCCGCTTTCCATGATCATGCCGTGGTCCGAGTGCGCCAGGATCATGTGAGCGCCGCGCCCGATATAATGCGCCGCCCATTTATCATCGCCGATCCCGCCGGTGCCGAGCAGCTTGCCATGGCGGCCGCACGCCTCGCCGACCGCGGCATAGGCCTCCTGCACACGCCGGTCGCCCCATTGGCCGGGAATGCCCATCGTGGTGGTGAGGTCGGTGGTACCGATCATCAGCACGTCGATCCCGGCGACCGCGGCGATCGCATCGACGTTGGCGACGGCTTCCTCGGTCTCGATCATGGCGCACACCAGCACCTGTTGATTGAGCGTCGCCTGGGCCTCCGCCAGCGGTGGGCCGCCGTACAGAAAGGCGGCCGGCGGGGCGCCCCAGCTCCGCCGTCCCAGCGGGGGGAAGCGGAACGCCTCGGCGACGCGCATCGCCTGTGCTGGCGTACGACGTGCGGCACGACGATGCCCATGGCGCCGTTGTCGAGCGCGCGGGTCCCCTCATCCAGCGCATCCGCGCACACCCGCACGATCGGGGTGATGCCCAGCCCGATCGCCGCGTACGAGATCTGGGACGCTTCCTGCACGCTGAAGGCGCCGTGCTCGGTGTCGATGAACAGCCAGTCGTAGCCGGTGGCGTGCGCCAGCATCGCAACCGCGCTGCTGCGGAGGTGATAGACGCAGAAGCCGAGGGCGAGTTTGCCGGCACGCAGGCGCGTCAGCGTCGGGTTGGGAATGATCGGCACGCGCGGCGCCTCTTGGTGGGTTGGCCCGGCACGCCATCATCCGCCAGCGGGCGCGTCAAGTTCGGCGCCGCTGCCTTGGGGCCGCGGTTCATCCTCGGTCAGCTCCTGGACCCGGCGGACGACATCCTCGGGCCGGTACGGCTTCGGGATCAGTGGCCCACTGCTTAACTCGCCGGCCTGTTGGGTGCGGCTGGTGTAGCCGGAGGTGATCAGCACACGCACCTGTGGCCGGTGACTGCGGATCCATTGCGCCAGTGCAATGCCGTCCATTGCGCCGGGCATGCGCACGTCGGTAAACACCACATCGACAGCGGCGCGATCCAGTACCGACACCGCCTCGTCGGCGGTGCCCGCCGCAACCACTCGATAACCGCTCAGTTCGAGGAAAGCGGTCATCATCTCGCGCAACAACTCCTCGTCATCCACCACCAGCACGGTGGCTGGCCGATGCGGCTGATCTTCCGGGTCCGCCAGCTCGGCCGACGCAGCCATGGCACTTGCCCCCTTTTCTGGCGCGCAGAGCGGCGGTCGCTCCAGCAGCGGCCAGTCCGAGTAATGCGCTCGCCATGTATGACGCCGGGACAACGGGCGGGTTTGCCGGCTCCGCCGGGCGTGATCGAGCGGAAGCGAAATTCGGCGCGGGCGCTCCGCCTGATCGCCGGCCTACAAGGCGTACCCCGCTTTGACCAGGTACGCCGCGTGCCTGGTCCAGATCGTAGGGGATCGGCTTGCAGCAGTTCGTGATCGTATTCCGGCGCCGACCAGGGGATCGGCACGGTGCCGGGATGACCGAGGCCGCTGGCGATCTCCTTGACGATCTGCTCGCGCGGGATGGCCAGGCTGAACGCCTTGCGCACATAAGCGGCGGCCTCGGCCGCGCGCGCCGGGTCCTGCTTGCCGAGCGGCGTCGCGGCGCCGGTGCCGAACACCGGATGGCGCAGATTGTAGCAGATGTGCTGCCATTTGTAGGAATCGAACCGCTGCACCTTGCCCCATTTCGGGTCGATCGGTGCCCAGCAGCGAGCCGATGTCGTACATCGGATCGTGGGCATCGATATCGCCCGCCTTGAGCGCGCTCAGCACCGCATCGGTGCCCTGGATGTTCACCACATAGTACGTCGTCACGTTGCCGGTGGTCGGCTGCCAGTAGTTCGGGTTCTTGGCATAGCGGTAGGCCTTGCGCGACGGGTCGAAGCCCATCGCGATCCACGGGCCGGTGCCGATGCCGCCATGCGCGGTGTAGGTCTTGCCGGCCGTGGTCTTCACTTGGTAGCTGCCGAGCCAGGTGTTCGCGACATGGCCGCGCAGCGCCTCCGGCTTGATGTCCTTGTAGGCGTGCTCCGGCATGATCGCGACGGCGCCCAGGATCTGCTCGCGGAACAGGATCGAGTAGGCCGGCAGATCGACGGTGATCTCCAGCGGGCCGGTGACCTTGTAGGCGGCGGTCGAGCCGAACACCGATGCCAGGTTGGCCTGCAAGTCGCTGGCATAGGCCTTGTTCAGCGCCATGTCCCAGGTGAATTTCACGTCGTACGCGGTGAACGGTTCGCCGCTGTGCCAGGTGACGTTGGGGCGCAGCCGGATCACCCAGTGCTTGCCGTCGGCGGAGCTATCGACGCTTACGGCCAGCGCCGGCACAAGCTGTTTGTTCTCCCACGAATCGTATTCCAGCAGCCGGTTGTACACCGGGCCGAACACGTTGGAATTCGTTGTAGCCCTGCGTGTACATGGGGATCAGCCCGTCCGGCGGCGCCCAGCTGGCGAAGGCGGCGGTGGCATTGCTGCCGCCGCCGTCGATCGTCCAGTTCTCCGGCCGCGGATAGAACACCGGGTTGAAGGTGGTGGCGTCGAAGCCTTTCAGCTTCGGGTTCACCGCGATGGCATCTTCAGGATAGAACAGGATGGTCATCGGCTCGATGTCGTACCAGCGCTTCTCGAACGCCTTGATGGCGTCAGGCGCGCTGCGCCGGGTCGATCGCGCCGCCGTAGGTCCGTCAGCGACTTGTCGATCTCTGGATCGGAGATGTAGTAGAAGTTCGGTCCGTTCGGCGGCACCAGGTTGCTGAGGAACAACTGAGTTCGGGAGCGGGGTGATGGAGCTGTAGTAGTAGCGTTCAAGGTAGGCGTCCCAGCCGCCATCGACATGTGTCTTGCCCTCGCCTCTCGATCGGCGGGCGATGATGGTGGGGAAATCGACGTAGCTGGAGACCACATCGACGCCGAGCTTGGAGATCTGCTGCGCCGCCAGCGTGCCCCAGATCATGCGGGCCGGCTGGTTGTTGGGGATCAGCATGTACAGCTTGAACAACGAAGGCGCCGCGCGGCGGTGCCGAGAACCGCCGGTGCGGCAAGCCCGCCGGCAACGCCGGTTGCCGTTTTAAGCAATCCACGCCGATTGATGTTGCCCATCTGTTGTCGCGCCCCCCCCTGAGCGCCGACGGCAACAGCAGGCCGGTGGATTGTCAAGGCGGGCCCCTTACTTCGAGATACGGGCAGCACCCATGACAGCCACGGAATGGCCCGCGCTATCGCATCATCACTTGTCCGCCAGGCTGCGGTAGCGTCATATTATCACGGTACAACAACGGGGTCATGTCATGAGCGGGCAGGCGGCCTTTCCTGGGCGCATCGACTTCGCGATGCCGCTCTCAGCGGTCGGGAACGGCGCCCGCCCGGTTTATCCTGCGGCAATCGTATTATCCGTGGCTTGTGGTTGGCACCACCTGCATCGCCGCGTTCATCGGCCAGGTCGATGCCAGCATCGTTCAGCTCGCGTTGCCGACGTTGGAGCGCGAATTCGATGCGCCGCTGAACGAAGTGAGCTGGGTGGCGATCGGCTATGTCCTGGCTTTCGCAGCCGTCCTGCCGGTGTTTGCGCGGATTGCCGAAATTTCCGGGCGCAAGCGCATGTACCTGTTCGGCTTCGCCCTGTTCGGATTGACATCCGCCTTGTGCGGCTTTGCCCCAAACCTTCCGTGGCTGATCGCATTCCGCGTGGGGCAGGGCGTCGGCGGGCGATGCTGGGGCCAACAGCGTCGTCATCCTGGTGGCCGCCGCAGGTCCGCACCGACGGGGCCGAGCGATGGGGATCTTCGCGGCTGCGCAGGCGGTTGGCGTCAGTGCCGGCCCGGCGTTGGGAGGCTTGGTGCTGGGTGCATTGAGTTGGCGGTGGATATTCTGGGTCAACGTGCCGGTCGCAGCTCGCCGGCGTTATCATGGGCTGGCTGGTCGTGCCGCAAACCGCGAATTTCAGCACGGACCGTCGGTTTGATGGGCGGGGCGCGCTGCTGCTGATGCCGGCGCTGATTGCACTGCTGATGGCACTGACTGAAAGTGCACGCCTGGGGCGCTGATGTCGGCCTGGACACTTGCCTGCGCCGGTGCAGCCCTGGTGCTGATCGCGGCCTTCGTTGGAGGGAGCGTACCACGCCGGCGCCCTTGATCGACCTTGATCTGTTCCGGCGTCCGGCCTTCTCCGGCGGCTGCATCGCCGTGGTCTTTTCGTATGCGATGCTGTACGGCATGTTCTTCGCGATGGCGTTCGCGCTGGTGCGTGGCTACCACGATCAACCGCTGGCGGCGGGACTGCGGCTGACCATCATCCCGATCGCTCTCGGCATCGTCGCGCCGTTCAGCGGTGCACTGTATGAACTGCATCCGCGGATCGTGATGGTCGCCGGGATGACGGTCTGCCTGGCGGCGGCGCTCGTATTGGCCACCGTGCTGACCGGAACGCCAGCCAGCCTGCCGGGCGTCATGATCGCATTGGCGGCATTCGGTGGCGGGCTGGGTCTGTTCATCGCTCCCAACAACAGCGCGGTCATCAGCGCCGCCCCCGCCGAAAGATCCGGCGAGGCCGGTGGTCTGCTCAACCTGATGCGCATGTTCGGCACGGGTATCGGAGTGGCCGCCGGCTCGTCGGTGCTGTCATGGCGGCTCGAGCTGACGACCGGGGTTGGCGAGCGCACGGTTGGTGCCACGGAGCAGGCTTTGTTGGCGGCGGTCGGAGATGTCCTGCTGATGCTGGGGGCTTTCGCCGTCATCGCCGGTACCGCGTCGCAGCTTCGCAGCGGCCCGCCCCGACCGAGGAGAGCGTTCGTTACTGTCGATCAGGAAACACCAGACGCGGCAGGCTGACCACTCGCCAGAGGCTGTTCCGAAACGATGCAAGCCGGGCCCAGGAGCGATTGGCAAGACCCGGCGTGCCGGCCTATGGTTCCTCGGGAACCGGGGGAGCCGCGTGGGGATCCTGCGCTACATGGCGAGGCGGTTGGTGTTCGCGCTGGCACTGCTGCTCGGCGTCAGCGCCATCATCTTCTTCCTGATCAACGCGGTCGGCAATCCGATCGACATGCTGATGGCGGATCGTCCCGGCGTGACCGACCAGGCGATCGCCGCGCTGAAGGCATACTACCATCTGGATCGCAGCGTGCCGGCCCGCTACCTGATCTGGCTGGGCAACGTCGTGCACGGCGATTTCGGCACCAGTATCACCTATAACCAGCCGGTCGGCGGCATGCTGGTGACCTACGGGCTGGAAACCCTCAAGCTGCAGGTTCCGGCAATCCTGCTCGGGCTGGCGCTGGCGATCGGCATCGCCTGCCTGGCCGCGGTGCGGCAATACAGCCGGGTGGATTTCGGCGTGATGACCGGCGCGCTGCTCGGCCATTCGATGCCGGGGTTTCTGGTCGGCATCCTGCTGATCCTGGTGTTTGCCTACTGGCTCGGCGTGTTCCCGAGCTACGGCGCCTATTCCACGCTGCACCCGCTGTGGGGCAGCACGTTGCTGGACGCGCTGTGGCACATGGTGCTGCCGCTGACCATGCTGACGCTGTTCGACACCGCGACCCTCACGTTGCTGCTGCGCGCCAACATGGTCGATGTGCTCCGGCACGACTACGTCATGGCGGCGCGTGCGTCCGGCTTGCCGGAGCGGCGGGTGGTGTTCGGTCATGCGCTGCGCAACGCGATCATCCCGGTGCTGACCTATCTGGGAATCCTGTTCGGGCTGATGCTGGCGACCGCGCCGGTGACGGAATCGGTGTTCACCTGGCCGGGCGCCGGGTTCCTGTACATCAACGCGATCCAGCAGCTCGATTACCCGGTGATCATGGGTGAAACGCTTGTCGTGACCGTCATGCTGGTCGCGTTCACCCTGATGACCGATATCGCCTATGTGCTGATCGATCCGCGGATCCGGCTGGAATGAGGGCGCCTGGTTCGACCTGGGACGACCCCTCCCCCCTGCCCCCTCCCACAAAGGGAGGGGGAGTTGTTGCGGCAAGACGGCGGCCCAGGGTGCGCGGGCCGGGCAACCTGCGGCAGGGCTGGTATCGGCTGCGGCGGAACCGCACCGGGATGCTGGGGCTGCTGCTTGTAGCGGTGACGATCGTGGTGGCGCTGCTGGCGCCTGTCATCGCGCCGTATGCCGCCGATGACCAGTCGGCGATGCTGCACTTCGCCGCGCAGGCGCCGCCCAGCGCAGCGCACTGGCTCGGCACCGACCGCAGCGGCTACGACGTGTTCAGCCGCATGCTGTACGGCGCGCCGACCGCGTTGATGGTCGGGCTCGGAGCCATGCTGATCGCCTCGGTCATCGGCGTGGCGATCGGCGGCATCGCCGGATATCTTGGAGGGCTGGCGGATGAGCTGTTGATGCGGTTCACCGAGTTCTTCCTGGTGATACCGGTGTTCATCGTCATCCTGGCGGTGGTGCGGCTGTTCGGCGTGGTCGTGGTGAACACCTGGATGGAGGGCATTCCGTACCTCAATCTGGGGGCGATCATCATCCTGCTCGGGCTGTTCGGCTGGCCGCCGCTGGCGCGGCTGGCGCGGGCGGAGTTCTTGCGCCTGAAACAGATGGAGTTCGTGGAGGCCGCCCGCTGCATCGGGGCGCGGCCGAGGGACATCCTGGTCCGCCACATCCTGCCGAACGCGCTGCCGTCGCTGGTGGTGATGGCGGCACTTGGCATCGGCGGCGCGATCCTGTCGGAGGCGATGATCAGCTTCCTCGGCTTCGGCGATCCGAAGACCGTCAGTTGGGGGCAGTCGCTGTATTTCAACTATCAGGTACTGAAGGTGGCGCCGTGGGCGGTGCTGGTGCCAGGCACCGCGATCTTCCTGACGGTGCTTGGGTTCAATCTGCTGGCCGATGGGCTGTCGGACGCATTCAATCCGCGGCTGAAGCAATGATGGGGGCGATGTCGGGCTATCCCAGACACGCCGCGCGAAGCTGCACGAAAGCCCGTGCGCGGTGGCTGAGCGCGTGTTTCTCGTCCGCCTCCATTTCGCCGAACGTGCGCGCTTCGCCTGATGGTGCGAACATCGGATCGTAGCCGAACCCCTTGTCGCCGCGTGGCGGCCACACCGCGGCGCCGTCCACCCGGCCGATGAACGTCTCGGTATGCCCGTCCGGCCATCCCAGGCACAGCGCTGCGGTGAACCAGGCGCGGCGGTCGGCGGCATCGTCCAGCATCGCGTTCACCCGCGCCATGGCGGCGGCGAAATCCTTGCCCGATCCAGCCCAACGCGCCGAATGCACGCCCGGCGCGCCGCCCAGGGCAGCCACCGAGAACCCGGAATCATCGGCCAGCGCCGGCACGCCGCTGGCCTGCGCTGCGGCCAGCGCCTTGATCCGCGCATTTCCGGCGAAATCCGGCGCGTCCTCGACCGGTTCCGGCAGGCTCAGCGCCGCGGCCGACATCACTTGCATCGCGAACGGCCGCACCAGGTCGATGATCTCAGCGAGCTTGCCGGGATTGTGGCTGGCCAGCACCAGCCGCGCGCCGCGTTGCAGCTTCCGCGCCATCACCCGGCGCCGAGCGCGTCGCGCTGCAGCGCGAACAACTCGCCGATACCGCTGCGCGCCAGCCCGAGCAGGCTGAGAAGCTCGGCCTCGGAAAACGGCGCCCGCTCCGCCGTGCCCTGGATCTCCACGATCCCGCCGGCGTCGGTCAGCACGAAATTGGCGTCCGCGCCGGCCGCCAAGTCTTCCTCATAATCGAGGTCCAGCACTGCCTCCCCGCCGAAGATACCGCAGGACACCGCGGCAACCTGGCCGGCCATCGGGTCGGCCTTCAGCACGTTCATCTTGCGCAAATGCCGGAACGCGAGGGCCAGCGCCACCCAGGCGCCGGTGATCGCCGCGCAGCGCGTGCCGCCGTCGGCGTTCAGCACATCGCAGTCGAGCGTGACCGTCATTTCCCCCATCGCCGCGCGGTTCACCACCGCGCGCAGGCTCCGGCCGATCAGCCGCTGGATCTCCTGCGTGCGGCCGGATTGCTTGCCGCGCGCTGCCTCCCGGTCGCCGCGCGTGTGGGTGGCGCGCGGCAGCATGCCGTACTCGGCGGTCACCCAGCCCTGGCCGGAGCCGCGCATGAATGGCGGCACGCGGCCTTCCGCGCTGGCGGCGCACAGCACCTCCGTGTGACCCATGCGGATCAGGCAGGAGCCCTCGGCGTGGCGGGCGAAGCCGGTGGTGAGGGTGACGGGGCGCAGCGCATCGGCGGCGCGGCCGGATGGGCGCATGGGGAGCTCCGGGGACAGCGACAGGGCGGAGAAAGCCAGATCGGGGCGGTGATGTCACCCACCCCGGCCGACGCTTGCCCGCCGAGCTGCTGGATGTCCCTGCATTCGACGCGCGTCGCTCCCTTCGTGCGTGGCCTCTTAGCCGCACATCGGTGGCACATTCGAGAGCAATAGGCCGAGTCCCTCGGCTATCGTCAGATGCGTGATAACCGCGTCGCGCAGCCTCGGATACGGCAGGTCTGCCAGCATCGCCGTTTGCACCGCAGCCATGACTTCTCCGGCCTCGGAGCCAATCATCGTGAAGCCGACAATGTGGTCGTCGCTGCTCCCGACGAGAACCTTCATGAGGCCTTGTGTTTCCCCGGTCGTCGCTGTCCGCAGCACAGCGCTCATCGGCAGCTTCGCGACACGCACCGGAATATCCTGACGCTGGGCCTCGCGTTCGCTCAGCCCCACATGCGCGAGCGGAGGGTCCGTGAACATGCAGTATGGAACCAGCCGATCGCTCGTGCTGCGTGTTCCTCCGGCCAGATTGTCCCTGATGATCCGAAAATCATCGACGGATGCGTGGGTGAACTGTGGGCTACCGGCGCATTCCCCCATCGCCCAGACATTGGACGCACTGGTCTCCAGACGCTCGTTGACGCGAATGTAGCCTCGGCCATCCAGCTCAATCCCGGCCTCCTCGATCCCGATCCCGGCGGTGTTTGGAACCCGCCCTGCCGCGACCAGGACGTCGCTGCCCTCGATCTTTTGCTCGCCGGACGCCGTGCGCACGACAACGCTGACTTCCTCTCCTGATCGGCCCTGCACGCTGAGGGTCCCGGCCTCCATGAGAAACTGAATACCTTCCTCACTGAGAAGGCGCTGGATCGCATCCGCAACGTCAGGGTCTTCCCGGCTCATAATTTGAGGGCCGGACTCAATGACCGTGACGCGGCTCCCGAAGCGACGGTACGCCTGGGCCATTTCGAGGCCGGTATAGCCCCCTCCGAGCACGATCAGATGGGAGGGCAAGGAGTCGAGCTCCAGAGCCTCGATATGCGTGAGCGGTCGGGCGGCTTCGAGGCCAGGGACGTTCGGAATAGCCGCGTGCGTGCCGATGTTGAGGAAAATCTGGTCGCCCGTCAGCATGCGCCTGCCGCCGTCATTCAGGCGCACCTCGAGCGTTTTCGGCGCCACAAAGCGCCCGGTCCCCAGGATCAATTCGGCGCCGCTCGTCTGGTAGTTCTGCAAGTGCAGGGCGATCTCGCGGTCAACCATGTCGCGCTTGCGCTGGCGAACCTTGTGCCATGTCGGTCGCGATGGGCCCGGTCATCGTGCCGAACTGGGCGGCGTGACGCGTCAGGTGCGCGACCCTCGCGCTCCAAATCTCGTTCTTGCTCGGCATGCAGGCGACGTTGGGACAGGAGCCCCCGATCCACCGCCGTTCCACAACGGCGGTTCGCCGCCCCAACCGTGCCATATGCCAGGCCAGCAACTTGCCACCTTGTCCACTCCCGAGGATCAGGACTTCAAACTGTTCTGGTTGTGACATGTCACCCTCCATTATGCGGCTCCCATGCTGGCCGTGGCATTTGTGCTCAGACCGACTTCACTTCGCCGCCGTCCATGCGCAGCATCGTGCCGGTCATCCACCGGGCACCCGGTGACACCAGGAACGCCATCAACTCGGCGATCTCCTCCGGCTCGCCGTAGCGCGCGATGCCGGCGTCCGTTGGGAACTTCGCGGTCGCTTCTTCGACGGACATGTTGTGGATCTCCGCCCAGTGCACGCAGGTACGATCGGCGACGGCCGGTCATTACGGGTCCGGGCAGAACACTATTGACTTGCACGCCATCAGCGATGCCCCGATCCGAGAAGGCCTTGGCGAGCGCCGCGATGGCGGCATTGATCGTGCCGACGGCCGCATACGCGGCCTTCGGGAACAGTGCCGAGTTGCCCGACATGAAGACGACGGCGCCCTTGGCTTCCTTGAGTGCCGGCCATGCCGCGATCGCCAGACGGCGTGCGCCATGCAGCTTGAGGTTCATCCCAGCGTCCCATTGCTCATCGGTCATCTCGAAGATATCGACCTGTGGCACCGCGCCGGCGATGTTCAGCAGCGCGTCGATACGATCGAATTTGGCGAGCGTCCCGCCGACGACCTCCTGTGCCGCGGCGACCTCGGAAAGATCGAGATCGATGACGAGAGGTTCAGCGCCGGCCGCCTTCACGGCTGCGGCCACTTCGTTCAGCTTCTCGCGACCGCGCGCGGCAAGCGTGATCGCGGAAAAGTCCTTTGCCAGACGAATGGCGGTTGCGCGGCCGATCCCCTGGCTGGCACCGGTGACGACCGCGACGGAATTCGGCTGGTGCATGGCGGACTCCCAGATTGCGGGTCAGGCGAGGAATTCGCGGATGGCGACTGCGATCTCGACCGCATGCGTCTCCAGGGCGAAGTGACCGGTGTCGAGGAACCGGACGACCGCTTGCGGAATGTCGCGCTTGAACGCTTCGGCGCCCGGCGGCAGGAAAAACGGATCGTTCTTGCCCCATACCGCCAGGAGCGGCGGTTTGTGAGCGCGGAAATAGCTCTGAAAAACCGGATACAGCGCGACATTGGTCTTGTAGTCACCGAACAGATCGAGCTGGACCTCGTCGGCGCCGGGCCGCGCCAGGTAGAAATTGTCGAGCGACTGACCGTCCGGCGAAACACGCGTCTCGTCGGTCACGCCGTGAGTGTATTGCCAGTGTGTCGTCTCGGGCTTGAGGAAAGCACGAAGCGCCTCGCGATTGGCCGGCGACGGTTCCTGCCAATAGGCGCGGATGGGAGTCCAGCCGTCGCTCAGGCCTTCTTCGTAGACGTTGCCATTCTGCGAAATGATCGCCGTGATGCGATCCGGATGCCGGACGGCAATCCGAAACCCTGTGGGCGCGCCGTAGTCAAACACGTAGATCGCGAAACGCCTGAGGCCGACCACCTCCGTGAAGCGGTCGATGGTTTCGGCGATGTGGTCGAATGTATAGGCGAATGCGTTGGGCGGCGGCATGTCCGACTGGCCGAAACCCGGCAGGTCGGGTGCCACGATGTGGAACCGATCGGCCAGCAGCGGGATGAGATCCCGAAACATGTGGCCGGCGCTGGGAAAGCCGTGAAGCAACAGCAGCGCCGGCGCATCGGCAGCCCCGGCCTCACGATAGAAAATCTTCAGGCCGTCAACCTTGGCAGAACGGTATCTGACAGCGGTCATGGCATTTTTCCCTCGCTGATGGAGTGACCATTGTAACCTGACCAAGGAGGTTATCCTCGGTCAGCGGTTGCTTTCCGTTCGTGCATGACCCGCTGTCACTGGCCGGCACATTCCCGCACGGCCTCCAAAATGATGTCCGTGACAACGCCGGGCGCCGTGACGATCGGAGTGTGATCGACCGGATGGGCTTGCACCTGCGCTTTCATCCTCGCCGCCATGAAGCGCTGCGTGGCGGGCACGATCATGCGGTCCTCATTGGCCACCAGAAACCAGCTTGGCCGGTCCTTCCAAAGCGGCCGGCCGACCTTGACGCTGATGCAGGACACCGCAATCGGCCGCTGGACGGCGGCGAGCAGCGCTTGCTCTTCAGCGGAAGCATGTTGCGCGAAGGCCGCCGGAAACGCGTCGGCGGGGAGCCAGATCAGATCCTGGCTGTCAGGAGCCAGTTTGGGCGCCCTGGGATCCGGTTCGGCGCGATAGAACACGTCGGCGACCGTCTCTCCTTCATCCGGGGCCAACGCGGCGATGTAGATAAGGGCGCTGACTCTTGCGCTGTCCGTGGCACCAATGACCGCACCGGCATAAGCGTGCCCCACCAGGACAATGGGACCCTCGACGCGCTCCAGCGTGCGATCGAGCGCCGCCACGTCGTCGGCCAGAGACGTGAGGGGCAGGGGCGCTGCAACGACGTTGATGCCCATGGCCCACAGCGAGGCGATCACCTTGTTCCAACTGGATCCATCAGCCCACGCACCGTGAACGAGCACCACGCTTACGTTTTCGCCGCGCATTGCCAAGCCCTTCCGTGGCCATTCTCTGCTCCGGCTCCGGCCCGCCGGCGGGGGACGACGTAACCGCTCAACGTCATCTGAGAGGTTACGTTAGATGCGGCACGTCTAACTTGTCAACTGCCTTTGCAGGGGTTACTGACGGTTGGCAAACGATATGAAATCAGAGAGGCATCCTGGATGGTCCACACTCGGCCCCCCGCAATGTTCATTGCCGATGCGCTTGCCTTGGATTTTCTCAATTCTGTCGCCACGCCGGTTGACCTGCCGATCGACTGGATCGACGACGGAGAAGGGTTCTTGGCTTGGCTGGAGCAGGCGTGCCTCGTGCCACCGTCCGTCCTCGGACGGCTTCGGGCGCAGGCAATGCCGGGGGAATTCGACAGCGTCGCCGCTCAGGCTCGATCGTTGCGCGAGTGGTTCAGGGCCTTCGTTCACCAGCGCAAGGGGCGGCCTCTTACGGGCGATGACCTTGACGCGCTCGGGCCACTGAACCGGCTGCTCGAACGCGATGAGGGATTCAGCCAGATCGTGAACGAGAAGCACGGGAGTCATGTCGGTATGAAGTTGCAGGCGATGCGGCGATGGCGCTCACCGGAATCCCTGCTCCTGCCGGTCGGCGACGCGCTGGCGAAGTTCGTTTCCGAGGAGGATTTCTCCAATGTGAAAGCGTGCGAAGGCCCCCCCTGCACGCTGATGTTTGCAGATCACACGCGCGGGCGGGCCCGCAGATGGTGCAGCATGAGTATCTGTGGCAACCGGGCGAAACAGGCCGCGCACCGACATCGACGAAAAACGCAGTCCTGAAAATGCGGGATTGGGGGCAATGCCCGCTAAGCACCTTGCCTGGCCGGCCTGTGGCCTTGCGGGTCGCGGGTCTGCCTGGGTCGGAATCCGCTATCCGACCCGAGGCCCCCTTCGTCGCACCAATGAATTGACCGAACCCACCCCACTTCCTACCTTCACGCTCCCGGAAAAGCCCCCATGGACACCCCGATCACCCCGCCGCCGCCCCGCCTGACCGGCCGCCCCGTCGCCCTCCCGCCCGGCCTCGACTCCCGCTCGGCCGCCGTGCTGCGCGAGATCGTCGAGCAATACGTCGAAACCGGCGAGCCCGTCGGCAGCCGCACCCTATCGCGCCGTCTGCCGATGAACGTCTCCCCCGCCACCATCCGCAACGTCATGGCGGACCTGACCGATGCCGGGCTGCTGTTCGCCCCGCACACCTCGGCCGGGCGGCTGCCGACCGATCGCGGGCTTGCGTCTGTTCGTCGATGGCCTGCTGCATTTCGGCGAACTGACCGAGGATGAACGCGGCGCGATCTCGGCCGCGCTGGCCGCCTCCGGCCGCAGCCTGGAGGACACGCTGGCCGACGCCAGCACGCTGCTATCCGGCCTGTCCGCCGCCGCCGGCGTGGTGCTGGCACCAAAAAGCGAAGGGCCGCTCAAGCACATCGAGTTCGTTCCGCTCGGCTCCGGCCGCGCGCTGGTGGTGCTGGTGGCCGGTGACGGGCACGTGGAGAACCGGGTGATCGACACCCCGCCGGGGCTGCCGCCGTCCGCGCTGCAGCAGGCCGGCAACTACCTGAATGCCCGCATCGCCGGCCGCCCGCTGCCGGAGCTGCGCCGCATCGTTGCGGAGGAAATGAGCGCCAACCGCAGCGAGCTGGATGAGCTGTCGGCGAAGATCGTCGAAGCCGGGCTGGCGACCTGGACCTCGGAAGGCCGCGGCGGCAGCCTGATCGTGCGCGGCCAGGCTCGGCTGCTGTCGGACGTGACGCAGATCGAGCGGCTGTCCGCCATCCAGGGCCTGTTCGAGCGGCTGGAGGCGCAGGAGACGATGCTCCGCCTGCTGGAACTGGCCGAGCAATCCGATGGCGTGCGCATCTTCATCGGCGCCGAAAGCGGGTTGTTCGGAACCTCCGGGATCGCGATGATCGTTTCGCCGGCGCGCAACGATGCGGGGCGCATCCTGGGGGCGATCGGGGTGATTGGTCCGACGCGCATCAACTACGGCCGGATCATCCCGGTGGTGGACTATACGGCGCGGGTCATCGGGCGTCTGCTGGGGTAACAAACAGGGCGGACCAGCGCAGGGCATTCCGCCGAGGGAGATAACGATCATGGCCAATGACAAGATGATGGCGCAAATGTCCGAAAAGCCCGGCTTCATCGCGGCGCTTGACCAGAGCGGCGGATCGACGCCCGGTGCCCTGCGCCTGTACGGCATTCCGGACAGCGCCTACAGCGGCGATGCGGAAATGTTCCGGCTGATGCATGAAATGCGCGTGCGCATCATCACCTCGCCGGCGTTCACCGGCGCCAAGGTCATCGCGGCCATCCTGTTCGAGGGCACGATGGACGGACAGGCGCGGGGGAAACCGGTTCCGGATTTCCTGTGGAATGAGCGGGGCGTCGTCCCGTTCCTGAAGGTCGATAAGGGGCTGGAGGCCGAGAACGACGGGGTCAGCCTGATGAAGCCGATACCGGCGCTCGACGCGCTGCTGGCCCGGGCGGTGAAGCTCGGCATCTTCGGCACCAAGATGCGCTCGGTCATCAACCTGGCGTCGCCGCCGGGGATCGCCGCGGTCGTGAAGCAGCAGTTCGACGTGGCGGCGAAGATCGCCGAGCACGGGCTGATGCCGATCATCGAGCCGGAGGTGTCGATCAAGAGCCCGGACAAGGCCGGCGCCGAAGCCATTCTGCTGACGGAACTGACCAGAAACCTGGATGCCGTGCCGGAGGGCCGCCGGGTGATGCTGAAGCTGACTTTGCCGGAGGTTCCGGACCTGTACTTGCCGCTGGTGAAGCACAAGCGCGTGGCCAGGGTTGTCGCGCTGTCCGGGGGTTACACGCGGGCGGAGGCCTGCAAGCGCCTGGCCGCCAATCACCGGCATGATCGCGAGCTTCTCGCGGGCGCTGACCGAAGGGCTGAAACAGTCGATGAGCGATGCCGAGTTCGACGCGACGCTGGCGAACTCGATCGACGAGATTTACCGGGCTTCGACCGAGAAGGTGTAACAGGAACGACGGGGACTTCGGTGGTGCCGGGCAGGGCGGAATGCGCTGCGCTGTTCCGCCTTACGTCAATCCGCGTTCGGCAATTCGTCGTGTCCGTTGGAGGGTTCGGATTTGTATCCGAAATGGGCCCGCCGTTCGGCCATCGTCATGTCTTCCCAGCGGTGATAGACCCAGGGCGTCGTATCCGGCTGCATCGGGGTTATCCTGGGGGCGGTTGACGCCGGGAACCGGTGGCGAGACCGGCTTTCTCGCGCGGCCGGTGCGCGTTGCGGGCGGCGACGGTTGCGGGACCGCCGCGTCCTTCGTCGCTTCGTCCGGCGCCTGGGCCTGCCGCAGGGTGCGCAGCGTGGCTTGCATCGTGCGCGCCATCGCGGTGGCGTTGGCGCGGAGGCGGGTGGCCATCGCCGGAGCAAGCTCGGGCTGCGCTGCGCGGCGGAACGCGTCCATGATGGCGTAATGCGCGGCGATCACCTGGGCGGCGAGCAACGCCTGGAACGCGTCGGCGGGTCGCAGCGCCAGCAACGCGATGCGCGCGGCCTGGCGGCGGGCAGCGGGCGAATTGTGGCTGTCGGCGGGAATGGTTTCGGCAACGGTATCGATCACGTGATCGAGGAATGCCCCGTCGAGCGTGTCGGCATCGGTGGTGCTGGGCTGGCGGGCTGAGCTGGGCATCGGGACTGGCGACCTCGGCGGGGTGGGGAGCGCAGAGGATAGCAGGGCGATAGGAATATTGTCAAGATATTTCAGACGTAAATCCTGGTGAGGCCGGGACCCCGTGGGCGGCGGTGATTCCTTTCACCGAAAAAATGCAGCTGCCGCTCGATGGCGGCTTCCAACAGACCAAGTGTGATGGTGCCTGATTGCCCAGCGTGTGCGGCTCGTCGGCCGACCGTGCGAGCCCGGTGCGCATGGCTGGCACGTTTGCATCAAAGCCGCGCTTGATGGCATCGCTGCGGGTTGGTCGGTCATGGATGATCCTGTGCTTCTGAACTCGCAACGGTGCATAGTCAAATTGGGGTGCATATTTTTGTTATGGAAACTCGGCAGCGCCCTTCAGTTCGGCGTCCCCGAGCACCTGCCCGGTTACTCCCGACCACCTATTACAAGAATTATGCTGTCCTGGGAAATTGGCGGTTGGAATTCCGCATAGAACGGCGGGTCGTTCATACCACGAACGCGAATGCCCGCGTCGCGAAAGCAGTTCTGGATATATATCGCGTGTTGTGGTGCGGTGTCGGGTAAGCCCGATACCATATAAGATCCCGTCGAGCTTCAGTCTCAGCCAAATTTTGTTGGAAACACTCGCGATAGAGCCAGACTTATTCAACACCGATGCTATTTCGGCTGCCAGTTCTGGCGCGTCGGGTTCCGTGCCAAGGAGTGTTATAGTGACGCCGCCCTTAGGTCCTTTTGGTAAGCAATCGAGCAGTTTGGCTCTTTGCTCCTCGCTGAGATGTCTAGGTTTTCGTGATGCCTCCAGTTTGCTAATGGCAGCATCTTTCAGAACGCTAACACGATCTCCGACAAGATAAGCAGCATAGCCGGAGAGGCCTCCCAAAACAGCGCCAACGACAGGAAGCAAAATCGCGAAAATCGTAAGCCACCGATACCAGCCATCAAGACCACCCTCTGGAATTTTATGGATCAGGCTAAACACTGTCGGAGTCCTGTATTCAGTGCTACTAGCTTGTGTTTCTTGATATCGTCGGTTGACTGACGTTGTAGCTGCGGGCGACGCCGCGCTGCGTCTCGCCTGCCGCTACGCGCGCCCGTACCTCCCGCTGCTGATGTGGCGTGAGGCTCGGCTTGCGCCCGAATTTGATGCCCTTGCCGTGGCGTCGGCTCGGCCCCGCGCGGCGCGTTCGAGAATGCGTCGGCGTTCGAGTTTCGCGGCAACGCCGAGAAAGGCGAACACGATTTCGGCGAAGTCGGATGTGGTGTCGAGGAACGGCTCGGCCAGTGATCGGATGCCAGCCCCGGCGCGCTGCATCTCGCGGGCAATAATCAGCAGGTCGGTCGTGCCGCGCGACAGCCGGTCAACCGTAGGGGCAATAACCACGTCGCCGGGCGCGAGGATGGAGATGAGCCCGCGAAGCTGCGGGCGGTCGGCGGTCCTGCCGGTGATCTTCTCACGGAAAATCTTCTCGCATCCCGTCGCCTTGAGGTGGGCGATGTGGGGGGCGAGTTCTTGGACGGCGGTCGAGACGCGGGTATAGCCGTAAATCATGCCCGCATTGTGCATTAGAATTATGCATCAAAAAAGCCCATCGCATCAGCGGCCTAAGGTTTATGCAGAAATCTTAATCTTTGAACTGGTTGAGAAAAGAACCTGAATGGTTGCGCGCCCCCTATGAGATCATGGATAATGCTGGTCGCTGGGCGCGCGACCAAGAGCAAATGGTGGTTTGCCATGGAGCATATGGAACTACGGAGCTTGTCATGGGACCGCGCCCTTGACGCTCACGGGACCTATGAAATTTTTGCGCGCCGAAAGAAGGTATTTTCTTGGCTCACCCGCCTCCGCGATTTCCTCGGCATACTTGTTCCTATCCTTGTCGCGGGTGTCGCGACGGCTGAATGGCTTGGTAACTGATTACGAAAGGGTTCGCACTGGCGAGCCTCGCGATCGCCGGCACACTTCAACTGGCGATAACTGCATGGTCACTAGTTTCCCACTGGGACGAGGCTTTGGGCTATAGTAATCGCGCTATGCGCGATAGCACCGGCCTTCGTAACTCGTGGGAGAAAATCGCGCGTGGGCGTTCCAGCGATCCAAATTTTGACTACGAGGTCCTCTCGGTTCGTCAGGAAATAATAGATGCATTCGACGCAGAGCAGGAGTTAGAAAACGAACGAAAATATGGAATGCGCGCGGCTCTCTACCACTACCAGAGAGCCTG
Organism: uncultured Pseudomonadota bacterium; assembly: GCA_963764525.1. Taxonomy (GTDB): domain Bacteria; phylum Pseudomonadota; class Alphaproteobacteria; order Acetobacterales; family Acetobacteraceae; genus DATDIC01. The sequence goes on from CAVXTC010000011.1 coordinate 49,700, forward strand.
CGGCGTTTGCGGTAAAGTACCACGCACGCGACGCGCTCGTTTCTGGGTTCGCGAACCTTGCGATAATTGTGGTGAAAGCCTGAAAGGACGGCTCTCAATGTCAATGCAGCAGTTACCGCAACAGCAACCGCACCAGCAAATTCCGCTTACCCCGAACGACCTCTCCGAGAACACGGCTCTTGTCTGGGACGGCTTTGTAGCCCTTTCGCCCACCGAAAGGGCTATGGTGTTGAATGCAATTCAGGGAAGCCGTGGCGGACAGAAATCCTGCCCATATCGCTTGGCCCCAAAGGGAATAAGATGCCCTTGCTGTGGGAGGACATAGGACGCGAGGAGATACTACCCGGATTGACCAGCTAGAGCAGACTATCCTTGTATATCACGTAGAGTTGTCGGAATGCGGCGTGGCGCACACACCGCGCAACAGCGGCTCCACATAGCAAACTCAGCATCAGGAGTAACCAATAGATGGAACTTACCCCGAATAATCTGTTCGAGTACCTGCCCGAGGATGTGGCCCGCGTTTGGAACTGCTATGTCGCCCTGTCGCCTGCCGAGAGGGACGTGTTGTATGATGCAATTCAAAAAAGCCGAGGTTGGGCCGATGGGATGCCCTTGCCGTCAGTAAACCTCGGCCCGAAAGGGGGTAATTGCGTATACTGTGGGAGGAGCTAAAGACAAAAAAAGCTACATCATCGCATAGCCCATAACCTGCTAAATCCGATGCCGCTGTGAAATTCTTCATTTTTCACGCCCCCCTCGGCTTGTGGTGAAAGCGGGCATTGCGGCATATGCCAAATCGGGAAGCGAGGAAAGCTGCTGGATGACAAGCGACGAAGTGCGGAACCTCTATGCAGGCGCTGTGAACTGTGCGTAATGCTGCTCTACTGATTCTGCGCACAGCGCATCGCGTGATCGCGACGGCCTAATATTGCCAACCCACACGCTCATCGGACTAACAACCGAACAGGCCTCAAGGCTATCTACCTGCATCGAGACGGTGATCCAAAGGCGTTGCGACCATTCGGCATTCGTCATAACCTTGCTTCCCTGAGGGACATGAGCCTAGCGAGAGGATTCAAGTTGAGGGCAGCTGGCATCGACCAGATCGTCGCCAGTATGGGTGATAATTACGCCGATCACGACTATCGCTACATGAAACCCAATGCGACGCTTCGATACGTATCGGACGATGGCCTTATTCCCGTGATCCAGAATTTCATTGACGAAGTTGCGGTCGATATCGGGCTTCCGGAGAGACCGCGAGGCGTGGCCGCATAAAGGCGTATTCTGCTGAATCGGATTGCTGCTGCGAATTCTTGATTTTGCAAAGAAGGCGGCTGCAACCGGGGGCATCGCCGAGGAACTTCCTTGGAGTTGCACTAAGCGGGAGAGGCGGGGGCCGGCACCACCCACGGGCAGGTGAATGGCGTAGTTTACAGGGGGAGTGGAAAGTTACGCCTCCGGTAGTTACACCTCGTGATCCGGCCGCCCATCCGAGGCCATGGGGAACATCATGCCCCGGCGGCGTCCCACCAGGGACACACCCCGGTCAGCCGGCGATAGTTCCCCTCCATCACCTGCACCGGCGCACGCTCCCCGGCCTCGGCGGCGCGCAGCCGCATCGCCCGGGCCTGCTCGCGCTGTTCGACCGGCAGCCATAGCCGGTCGTGGCCCCAGAGGCTGGGTCCGACCGTCACCTCGGCGGGTTCCCAGGTCGCGGTGTCCACCTCGCGCCCGCCCCAGCCGTATTCCAGCATGAACCCGGACGGCGAGCGCAGATAGAACGACGTGACCATGTCGTTCGGATGCCGCCCCAGCGTGGTGGCGATGCGCTCCGGTTCGCCCAGCGCGATGTCGTAGCCCTGACCGACATCGTCGAACGAATACAGCTCCACCATCAAATGGTGCAGCCCGTGCCGCCCGGTTTCGATCAGCGCCAGGCTGTGATGGCGCGGGTTGATGTGGAAAAAGAACGCCTTGAACGGGCGCAGGATATAGTCGCTGACCCGAAACCCCAGCAGGTCGCGATAGAAGCCCAGCATCGTATCGATCTCCGGCACGGTCAGCACGGCGTGGCCCATGCCGAGCGGGCCGGTGCGGAAGCCGGAAATGGTGCGTCCGGGGCGGAACGGGTCGGCTGCGACTTCCTGGCCATGGAACGCCTCCAGCCGGTTCCCCGCCGGATCCGCGAACGAGATCAGCCGGTGAACCCGGCGCTGGTCGGCCCGCGCTGCCGGTTCTTGCGTCACCGCGACGCCGGCCGCCTCCAGCCGTGCCGCCAGCGCATCGAGCGCGTCCGGCGTGGCGACCTCCCACCCGAAATAGCGCGTGCCCTCCGGCAGTTCGCGGTCGATCACCAGGCGCTGGCGGCGGTCGTCCATGCGGAATGCGCGGGCGGTCTGGCCACCGTCCACCTGTTGCATGCCGAGCCAGCGCGTCGCGAAATCGGACCACTCATCGAGCGCCGTGGCACCGATCCCGACATAGCCGAGCGATTGCAGCTCCATCACCGCGTTTCCCCCTATTGGGCCAATCCGGCGGCCAATCCGGCGGCCAATCCGGCGGCCAATCCGGCGGCCAATCCGGCGGCCAATCCGGCAGCATAACCGACAGCAGCGGGCGAGGCGACAGGAGAAACCGTTTCAGTGGATCGCATTACCGCCAGCAGCGGCGGTCGGCACGCCGTTCACCGCCATGCCGGCGGTGGTCTGCGAGCCCCACGCATTGCTGATCCGGTCCGCACCGGGAGGCGGTCCCCAGGCCATCGACACGCATCCGCTCAGCGCCGTCAGCAGGACCAGCCCTGCAACCCATGTCATGCGTCGCATCGCCCTGGATCCGCTCAGCTTTCCAGCTCACTGTCCCAATACAGGAAGTCGCGCCAGCTCTGGTGCAGGTAGTTGGGTGGAAACGCCCGGCCGTTGTCCTGCAGCTCCCACGTCGTCGGCTGGCGCGGGTGGCTGCGCGGAAACATCGCGCATTCCCGGGGCAGCCGTGAGCCCTTGCGCAGATTGCACTCGCCGCACGCGGTGACCACGTTCTGCCAGGTGGTGCGCCCGCCACGGCTGCGCGGCACCACGTGGTCGAACGTCAGGTCCGGCGCCGGACGCCGCCCGCCGCAATACTGGCAGTGGAAGGTGTCGCGCAGGAACACGTTGAACCGGGTGAAGGCCGGCCGCCGCGCTGATGGGATGTAGTCCTTCAGCGCGATGACGCTCGGCAGCCGCATGGTGACGGAGGGCGACCGCACCTCCGTCTCGTACTCCGACAATACCGAGACGCGGTCGAGGAACACCGCCTTCACCGCATCCTGCCAAGCCCACACCGAGAGCGGGAAATACGACAACGGCCGGAAATCCGCGTTCAGCACGAGCGCAGGGAAATACTGACCGCCGACATATTGACCGCCATCTGGCAAACGCCGCTCTCCTGTATCCGGAGCGCGCAGCGGCGGGGGCTTTATGCCAACTCGCCATATCTTGTGCGGCGCCGAAGACCAAGCCCTATATCGCAGAGCCGCGCCCGCGCCGCAAGCCGCACGCCGGCTGATGTCATCGCGTTGTCAATCAGTTGTCGGTCGATCCCGCGGCTGCGCGGCGCGGTGCGGAGGGGCGGGACCACGCGTTGGCGGGAAAAGCGTGGCGGATTCCGCCGTCTCGTGCGGCGGAATGCGCTGCGCTTTCCCGCCCTGCCGAGTTTCGCGCTCAGGTCGGCAGCGTGACCATGGTGGAGACCAATCTCCGCGCCGCACAACCGGGCGGCAAGTGCGGTTGGGCGCTCGGCGGCACTGCTGTGCGGGTGCGTCGGTGTCAGCTGATAGCGCTGCTGGTCCCGGCCGGCCGGACGCGCCCGCCACAAATTCAGCCGAAATTGCGTCCTTGGCTATCAGCAGGTCAAACGTTCGCCATGCATGTTGACGGGCTGCGGCAGTCAGATCAGAGGAGCGTCCGCATTGTGAGCATTCCCGGGCACTTGGCGCCATGCTTTTTGACACGGAGTTCGCTGAGGACACAGAGTTCACCGAGACGATTTCTCAGCGATCTCTGTGCCCTCAGCGATCTCTGTGTTGAGTCCTGCTTTCATGCCTGGACCCAGGTACGGAACATCATGTGAGAATCTCAGGCTACGCGCCAGGAGCTGCCGTGGTGGGTACGGCTTCCCTTTTGCTCAGGAATTTCTCAACCAGTGGCAAATGGTGCGTTCCGGTTCCGCAGACACACTGGCCGCCACCAAAGGTTACTCCTTCAGCTACGCCGCTGGCGGCGGAGGCCGCAACAGCGCGGCCAGCAGCAGCATTCCCAGCACCGTCAGCGACACGATCGCGAAGCCGTCCTTGTAGGACAGCACGTTCGCCTGGTTTCGCACCGCCTGGACCAGCAGCGACGCGGCACGCGCGGAGGCGCCCGCCAGCCCCTCGGACCGCGCCGTGACCGCGTCGGCATAAGCCGAGAGACGCTCCGCAGCGCCCGTGCCGCCGACTTCCACGTGCAGGCCGAGCAGGTTCGACGCGATCTGCTCGCGCATCCGCACGTAGGTCTGCATGAATGCGTTGCCGGCCTCCCCGCCCAGCAGGCGCGCGGTCTGCAGCAGCACGCCGAAGGTCAGCGCGTCGGCCGGACGCAGATGCTTCACCGCGAACAGCACCAGCGCGATCAGCGCCGCCGATTGCCCGAACGCCTGCAGGATTTGCGAGGGCAGGAAGTCGTCGGTCGCCCATACCTGGGTCAGGCCGGTCGCCATCGCGCAGGCCACCCCGACTGTGCACAGGCCGATGGCGAGCATCACCCGCGCGTCGATCCACCGCAGCAGGGCAGCGATCAGCGGCGCCAGCAGGAATTGTGGCACCGCGATCCATAGCAGCACCTTGCCGATATCGAGCGCACGGAAGTTCTGAACGGCGGTCAGGTATTGCGGGATCAGGTAGCTGGTCGAGAGGATGATGAAGCGATACAGCACCAGGATCGTCATCAGCAGCGCGATGTTCCGCCGCAGCAGGAAGCGCGGGTTGATCCACGGATGCTCGGCCAGCAGCGCCTGCAGCACGAAGGCAACGATCAACACGCCGGCACCGAGCAGCAGCCCGCACACCACGCCGGAGTTCAGCCAGTCGAGCCGGTTGCCCTGATCCAGTGCCGCATACAGCATCGAGAATCCCGCGGCAGCATAGAACATGCCCCAGAAATCGGCGTTGCGCAGCGCATCGCGGTTCACCGGCTGGCGCGGCATGCCGAAATGGATGCAGACCAGCATCGGCAGCGCCAGCACCGTGCCCTGCCAGAAGATCCAGTGCCAGTTGAAATGGTCGAGATACCAGCCCTCCAGCGAGGCGGGAATATTCAGCGACAGTTCCAGGTTCAGCCCGTACGCGGCGATGCCGTAGGGCCAGAGCGAGGGCTTCAGGCTTTGCAGCACGAAGCCGATGGTCAGCGGAATGAAGGTGCCGGAACTGAGGCCGCCGACCGCCTGCCCGATCAGCAGGCTGGGCAGGCGGGGTGCCAGCGGGATCAGCGCCGAGGTGAGCGCGAAGACGCCCGGCCGACACCATCAGCACGCGCCGCGGGCCGAACACCAGTCCGAGCCACGCGGCAATCGGGCCCGATGCACATCTGCCCGACCGTGGCGGAGGTGGTGATCCAGGCGCCCTCGTCGAACCCCGCATGCACGGCGCCGCGCAGGTCGGCCAGGCCGAGGCTGGTGATGCGTCCGTACAGCGTGGAGATCACCGCGCCCAGCAGCACCGCGGCGATGCCGACGAACGGGCGCGTGCAGAGCGGCGCGCGGGCGGCGCGTCATGGTGGGCGGCCGGCGCGAGCCGCGCGACCGTGCCGCTCATTTCGGGGCCGACTGTCTCCGCCCCGGCTCGTCGGTGTGGATCGTGGTTTCGACCGACATGCCGGGGCGCAGCCGGTCGCCGAGCCCGTCGGCGTCGTCCAGCGCCAGCTTCACCGGTATGCGCTGCACCACCTTGGTGAAGTTGCCGGTGGCGTTGTCGGGCGGCAGCAGCGCGAACTGCGAGCCGGTGGCCGGCGACCACGATGCCACGTGGCCGGGCAGGACCACGCCGGGGAACGTGTCGACCCGGATCTCCGCGCGCTGTCCGACGCGCAGGTGGGTGAGCTGGGTTTCCTTGTAGTTGGCAATGACGTAGAGATGCTGCAGCGGCACCACGGCGATCACCTGGGTGCCGACCCGACATACTGGCCGGGATAGACCCGCCGCTGCCCCGTCATCCCATCGACCGGCGACGTGATCCTTGTATACCCGAGGTTGATGCGCGCCAGATCGAGCGCCGCCTCGCGCGGCTTTGAGGTTGGCGGCGAGCTGCGCCTCCTGCGTGTGCTGCACCTCCAGTTGCCGCCGCGCCGCTTCCACGGCGGCGCCGGCGCCCATCACCTGCGCGTCGCGATAGGCGACGCGGCGTCCGCCTGCTCAACCGCCTGTTCGGTGCCGACCACGCGGGTCGCGAGCAGCTTGCGCTGGCGCTCGGCTTCCAGATGGTTGCGCAGCGCGGTCGCACGATTGCCCTGGAGCTGCGCCTCGGCGGCGGCGATATTCGCGTCCTGCAACAGCTCCTGGGCTTTCAGGTTGGCGATCGCGGCCTGCGCCGAGGCGACGTTGGCGGCGGCCTGGTCCAGTTGCGCGCGAAACGGTGCGTCGTCGATCCGCGCCAGCAAATCGCCGGCCCGGACGGGCTGAAAATCGCCGACCGGCACGGCGTTGATCCGCCCGGAGACCTGGGCCGAAAGCGGCGTGAGGTCGGCCTGCACCGTCGCGTCATCGCTCCATTGCGGCCCGGCGCCGCCGACCCAGCGATCCCAGTTCACCATGACAAGCGCTGCAAGGCCGGCGGCGAGCGCGACGGCAAGCAGCGCGGCGCCTGGGCCAGCAGGCGGCTTCGCCATGGGTGCCGCGGCGTTTCGACTTCGGTCGCTTCGCGGGCGGTACCTGTGCTCTCGCTCATGTGCCGACCTCCGCCGGAAGCAGACGGGGATCATAGCAGCTTCGATTGATAGTGGCCGTCCCAGCCGGAGGGGGCCAGGGTCGGCAGCCACGTGCCGGCTGCGGCTGCGGTTTCAGGCGTCCGCTGCGATTGAGGGCTTGATTACTATGACACGGTTTTCGCACGATCATTCTGTTCCGAACGGGCGCGCGGGCGGTTTTCGTCCACGGGTTGGCCAAGAACGAGCAGGACAATATCCGCGACGACGAGCTGGCCGCATTCAAAATGCTGGCGGCTGTGTTGCTGGCCTACGACGACGAGGCGATCGCAGAAGCGATCGATGCCGGGGTGCTGATGGAGGCGACAAGCGGTGAGTAAGCAATATCGCAGCCGGGCAATGGCGTCTGTCCATGAAACGGCCGAGGGTCTGTACAAGGCTGGTCTGATGGACAAGCAGACCCTTCGGAATTTTGACGAAGCCTGCCTGACGCTGGTGCGGCCGATGACACCGGCGGAGATCCGTGCGCTGCGTGAACGGGAAGGGGCGAGTCAGGCGGTGTTCGCCCGTTATCTGAATGTCACCACGGGTCTTGTGAGCCAGTGGGAGCGCGGCGAGAAGCACCCGCAAGGCGCCTCGCTCAAGCTGCTGTCACTGATTGCGAAGAACGGGCTGGCGACTGTCGCGTAGGGGGATGATAGCTCCGGAGTACCCAGAACAGGTCAGCGCCACACTCTGGGAGCATGTCGCGGGCGGAGTCTGGTTTAGGAAGACCACGAAAATCAAGTCAGGAATTTTCAACCACAGATGCACACTGATGCACACGGATGCATTGAGTTGCCCGTTTCGCATCTGCATACATCTGTGTGCATCTGCGGTTGACAATGCTTGCGGTGCTTCACGCGTTTCCGATCTTGGGCGCAGGAGACCGGTTTCGCCAGCTTGCACCTGAGAATCCGGTTGGGTTGGCGGAGCTCTCAAGATAGGTGTCGATGTCGGATTCCAAACGTCAGGTTTTATCCACTTCGTTAGTCCTACTGCGTCATTCATTCTGCTCGACCGGCTTCTGACACCTCTGTCCGCAACAAGGACATCGGGGCAGACCGCGCGCCAAAGTCCGCGCCAGGCGAATACGCAGCGTTGCGATTGAGTTCGGCATGTGGCGCTGCGAACGCAGCGGCAGGTCGATAACCGGCGGGAAGGGCAAATTGCGTGCCTCGCCAGGTACAGGGATGTCCTGAGGGGGGAATCGTCTCCTTCTCGGAGATCAGGAATCCGTAGGCTGCGACGCAAAGGGTTGCGTGATGATGGAAGCCGCGCCAGCCGCGGCCTTCGTAATGGCCGAGGCCGACCTCTTGCTTGAGTTCGAGATAGTCGCGCTCGATCCGCCAGCGCAGCTTGGCCATATCGACCATGCGCTCGAGCGAGATGTCGGCTGGCAGCGTCGCGAGCCAATAGTGATCCGGTTCGGCGGCGCCCTCCGGCCATTCGATCAGCAGCCACTCCTCTGACGCCGGCTCGCTGCGCCTGGCGTCGTCATGCGCCGGACGCACCCGCCATCGGGCGAAGCGCGATGTCAGTGGGGTATTGCTGCCGTCGCGCCATTTGATTTGCTGCCAGGCATCGGCGTCGAGGTCCAGCGCCAGTGTCTTGGCCGATACCGGCCGATGTGTCGCATCACGGCGCAACCGTTTGCCGGGCCGGCCGCGGCCCGCTCTGGGCGCCGGCGGCAACGGTGCCTCGCCAGGGCGCCAGACCATCGTGGTAGGCAGGATGCCGGCCACATAGGTCAGCCCAAGTTCGCTGATCCCGGCTCGCAGTTTGCTGTCGTTGCCATAGCCAGGGTCCATCAGCACCACGCCCGGCGGTACGCCATCCGCCAGCGCCTGGCGCAACTGCTGCAAGGCGATCTCCGGCTTGGTTTGGAAGTGGATATCATCCGGCACGCAGGCGATTGCCCGCCGCGCCGGATCATCGGCCCACTCCTTGGGCAGATACAGCTGGTAGGCGACCGGCAGGCTCCCCTGATGGGTCGCCACAGACAGGCTCACCGCCACCTGGCAGTTGTCCTGCTTGCCCAACTGGCCGCAATACTGCCGCGCCACGCCGACCGAATGGTTGCCTTTCTTGGGGAACCCGGTGTCGTCGATGATCCATGCCTGGATCGGCTCGTCACGCGTGATGGATGGCAAAACACAGTCGCGCACACGGCGCAGCATCGCTTGATCGGACCACGGTGCCTGCGCCACAAAGTGCAGCAGCGATTGGTGTTGCGCCGCGGTGCGATCCGGTGCGGTCATTGCCGCCAGCGGCTCGACACTCTTGCGGCCCTCCGCGGACAGCAGGCCGATACAGTAGTCCCCGAACGGCCTCACCCGGTCGGCATGGCCCAGCACCGATGCCAAATTTGCCGTGTACTCCTCGAACCGCGCTTGTGTGCCGGCGTCATCACCGAGATCCATCCCACCCTCCCCGGACGGTTTGAATCTCCACCGATAACCAATCACGCTCGCGTCGCTCCAAGCGAAATCTTCAAGCTGACCTGGCCGCTTTGCGAACTTCAGTAGGAATAGGGCCCGTCCTGCCAACCCAGTTCGTCCTGCAGCCGCCCATTGCCGGCCGACCCGCCGAGTTCGCGCAGCACGTCCATGAAATGTTCCTGGAGCGATTCGCGTGCCATTTGCCAACGTTTTTCCCATTCTGGACCGATACGCTGCGCAGTGTCCGCCGGGCAGGCGGTTATGGCAATGATTTGTTTGCATGGGTCCCGGACTGGGCCATCTGCAACACCAGGTTCGCTAGGTACGGCAGCCTGACCCGCATTTGCGCCAAGCGTGGCACACGCCCGCGCGGTACGTGATCACCGGTTCATCCGGACCTGTCTGTTTGGCGTGGTATGTCCGGCTCGCGGCACCGGCTCCGTGGTATCATGCCAGCGGTCAATGTCAGGACCCCACAACCCTCACGGCTGCTTCTTCTGCCCGTCCGGTCCAAATTGACTGAGATAAGCGATGACATCCTGCACCTGCTGCGGATTCTTCAGGCCCGGGAAGATCATCTTGGTTCCCGGCACGACGGCCTGGGGATTGGCGAGGTATTTGGTCAGCTCTTCCTTGGTCCAGGTGATCCCCGAGTTCTTATTGGCCGGCGAGTAGTCGAATCCTGGATAGGTGCCGGCCTTGCGGCCAACGACGCCATTCAGGACCGGGCCGACCGCGATCTTCGCGCCAGGGCCGATCTCGTGACATACACGGCAGACCCCAAAAATCTGCGCCCCCCGAGCCGCGTCCTGTGCCAGGGCCGGTGTGGCGACGGTGAAACCCAAAGCCGCAGCGATCAGTGCAGAGCGTAACATAGCGGTTCTTTCAGATCTGTTTGCCTTCGTGGTCCGGCCAGTCGCAGTGATACTTCGCGATCCGGACGCCCGGATGCTCCCCGATCCATTGAGCGAGGTAAGGCTGCGCCTCCATCATGCAGGCTCTGAGCGAGCCGTGCGACTGGAACAGAATGTGCTGTTCCTGGCAACTGCCTGGCGAGGCCAGGGAGCAGACCAGAATAACCAGATCGACCAGGTTCATCGTTGTGCCTTTTCCGGCTCACCGGACATCCGGAGTGTGGTGCGAAACGGCGCCGAAGGTCAGATCAGTTGCGGTGAAGCGATCGGACACAACGATCATGCGGGTCATTGCTTCGATTGTCCGTTCGGCATGAGGTGAAGTTCGGAGATCAGGAAGCGAAGGCCGCGCGACCAGGATTCGTCGGTGTCGCCTCGAATATCGACGCTGCCTCCCTGCACGATGGTCCCGGTGGTGACATCGCGGATTTCCACGTTGATGTTCAGAATCAGGTTGGAGACCTTCTGCACCCAGCCGGTAACCGCGACCTGCGCGCTGAGCTTGTGCGCCAGGCTGATCGCACAGGCGCCGCACGCCTGAAGGTTGGTGGCCCGGGCCTCGGCGGCGACCGGCGCCAGATCGACCGATGTGTAACGCTCCGACCGGGTCAGCGCGTCGCGCAACTGTGTGGTGAGCCGGGCGAGCCGCGCCTGGTCCGGCGCATTCGAAACCGCCATCGCGCCTTGCAGGCTGGTGTCGTCGAGCTCAAAATCGAAGATGGCGGCGCGCAGCGGGGCTGCCTGCGCACTGGCCGACGCAAGACCCAGGATCAGCAGCCAGGCTTGCGAAAACTTCATGCGGTCATTCTCGGGGAACCTGTCGATCGACGTGCGCCCCGGCCTTGATGGGTGCTGGATTATGAACCATGCTGAGCGCATGAAACCTCCAACTGGGTCGGCACGCAACAGTGTCAGCCGGCGGGTCCTGTTGGCAGCGGCCCTCTCCGGGGTACCGGGCGTCACGGCCGACGCGCAGGAAAACAACCTTGCCACGGTTCAAATCGGCTACGTCCGCTGGATGGAGCGACGACCTACCATCTCTCTGCTGGACAAGCCGCCGGCCAACGACGGACTGGCCGGCGCGCAGATCGCCCTGGACGACAACAACACCACGGGCCATTTCCTTGGTCTGCAATACAAGTTGACCGACGTTCCATTGTACCCGACCGACGACGCCGCCGCAAAATTAAGCTCTCTCATTGGTCAGGGCGTGAAGCTCGTGCTGACCGACACGCCGGCAGACGATGTGCTGAAGCTGTCCAACGCGGCGCGGGCCAGCGGCGCGATCATCTTCAACATCCAGGCACCGGATGATTCGTTGCGCGAGGCCGACTGCCGCGCAAACGTGGTCCACGTGGCGCCGACGCGCAGCATGCTGGCCGATGCGCTCGGTGAGTATCTGGTGCTGCGCAAATGGACGCGATGGTTCCTGGTCTATGGCTCGCATCCGGGTGACCAGTTGCTGCGGGATGCCTATCGCCGGTCGGCCAAGCGCTATGGCGCACGGATCGTGGAGGAGCGCGAGTACACGGACCGCGGCGGCTCCCGGCAGACCGATACCGGGCTGGTGCAAGTGCAGCAGCAGATGCCGGTCTTCACGCAGCGCGCGCCGGACTACGACGTGCTGATCGCCGCCGACGAGAACCAGGTGTTTGCCGGATATCTGCCGTACCGGACCTGGGATCCGCGGCCGGTGGCCGGCTCGGCCGGGCTGATGCCGGTGACCTGGGACCCGAGCAGCGAGTCCTGGGGCGGAACGCAGATGCAGGACCGTTTCGTTCGGCGCTATCACCGCGCGATGACCCCGCTCGACATGCAGGCATGGACCGCGGTGCGGATGATCGGCGAGGCATCGAGCCGCACCAGCTCGGCCGACCTCACGAAGATGATGGCGTACATGAAAGGGCCGGACTTCCAAATCGGCGCCTACAAGGGCGAGGCGCTGTCGCTCCGGACGTGGAACCAGCAGGTGCGTCAGCCGATCCTGCTGTCGGACGGGCACAACGTCGTGTCGGTTTCGCCGCAGCCCGGGTTTCTGCACCAGGTGACGGATCTGGATACTCTCGGCGTGGACCGACCGGAGGCAACATGCAAGCTGAAATGAGCCGCACAGCCGTCATTGCCGCCGCCGCGGTGCTGGGATTGCTGTGCAGCGTCCCGGCCCGCGCCTACGTGGCCTATACGTCCAACGAACGGGACAACACGATCTCGGTGATCGATCTCGATCAGATGAAGACCGTGAAGACCGTTCCGGTCGGGCAGCGTCCGCGCGGCATCACCGTGACGCCGGACGGCAAGTATATCCTGCTTTGTGCCAGCGACGACGACCAGATCCAGATCATCGACACGAAGACCTTCCAGATCGTCGGCGTGCTGTCCACGCCCGATCCCGAACTGTTCGCGCTGCGCCCGTCGGGCAATCCGCTTTACGTGTCGAACGAGGACAACGCGCTGGTGACCGTGTTCGACATCAACACGCGCAAGCCGATCGCAACGATCCCGACCGGCGTGGAGCCCGAAGGCATGGCGGTGAGCCCGGACGGGCAAACCATCGTGAACACGTCCGAAACCACCAACATGGCGCATTTCATCGATTACAAATCGGAAAAGATGGTCGCCGCCACGCTGGTCGATGCGCGGCCGCGCAACGCCCGGTTCAGGCATGATGGGTCGGAGGTATGGGTCTCGTCGGAGCTGGGCGGGACGGTCAGCGTGATCGACCCGAAAACGCATCAGATCACCCATAAGATAACCTTCCCGGTGCAGGGTCTGCGCGCGGACGAGATCCAGCCGGAGGACATCCAGTTCACCAAGGACGACAAGATCGCCTTCGTGGCGCTCGGGCCGGCAAACCGGGTCGCCGTGGTGGATGCGACAACCTACAAAGTGAAACGGTATCTGCTGGTCGGCCAGCGCGTGTGGCACATGGCGTTCACGCCGGACTACAAACTCCTGCTGACGGCGAATGGCGAGTCGAACGACGTGTCGGTCATCAACGTCGCCGACCTGACTGTCATCAAGTCGATCCAGGTAGGGCAGTTGCCCTGGGGCGTCGTGGTCAATCCGAAATGACGCTGTGCGCCCGGTCCGTGGTGCTGGCGGTGCTGTGTGGCGGCGTCATGAGCGCCGTGCAGGCGGCACCGCCGCGTAACACTGATCCGGATTGGCCGTGCCAGCAGATCAAGGTGCCGCAGGTTTCGGTGGCCGCGGTCTGGGCGGGACCGCCGGTGGATGCCTATCTTGGGACGTGGTCGAAAAATCCCGATGTCGCCGATCTGGCGGATCGGTTGGTCGAGCGTCGGCTTCCGTTGCAGGACGCGCGTTCGCAGGTCGCCGATTTCGCCAAAACAAGCGGGCATGATCAGGCCAAGCTGCTGGCGTTGTTCGCCGGGGTGTTTGAACAGGCAAACCAGGAACGGGCCAGTGTCGTCGCCGGGCTCGATCGGTTCGGCAACCGGCAGATACAACTCGCGGCAGAGATCCGGGCCGAGAGCGAGAAGCTGAACACGCTCGCGGCCAGCGCGACGCCGGATGCGGCGCAGGTCACGGACCTGCAGAACCGGCTGAACTGGGACCTGGAGATTTTCCGCAATCGGCGGGAATTCGATCAGCTACGCCTGCGCTGCGCCGGGACTGATCGAGCAACGGCTGTTCGCGTTGGGGCGGGCGATCCAGGGCGCATTGCCGCAGTCTGCCGAATAGAACGGCTATTCGGCCGGGCGGGGGACGGGCTCGCGCCGTTCGAGCGGCAGGCCGGCGGCCGACCAGCCGCCCGTGCCATCCGGATACCAGGCGATACGACCATACCCAATCGCCATCGCGCGCTTGGCGGCGTTCCACGACATCCAGCATTGCCTGAGGCAATAGAAAACCAGCAGACGGGTGCGATCGCCGTGGCTCGCGGCCGCCAGACCTTCGCGGAAATAGCCCTCCATCACCGGAGCCAGTGCGCCGTAGCCGGTATCGGGCAGCCAGATGCTGCCGGGAATGTCGAAGCGGGGCTTCGGCCGCCAGATCGTGTCCGCCGGCAGGCCGGCCGGACGCGGCGGCTGCGGCAGCAAGTCGATGAACACGGCGGATTTCGTCAGCCACAGCGCGTGCGCTTGCTCGGTCGATAGGACGCGGGCGCCGTGCAACGTGCGCGGGACCGGCGCGCGGTATTGGTCGGTGCGGTAGCCGGCCGGCTCGGGCGGCGCGTTCTGGACGGGCGCAGCACCGGGCAGCAACAGGACCAGAAGGGCGGCAATGCACCCGGCGCGGCGCAAAGCCCGCGGCATCATGGCGAGATGAGATGCCCCTGCTGGTCCAGCAGCGGCACGCCATATTCCTCAAGCAGCTTGTTGATCTGATCCTGATTCTCGGTGATCAGCCAATTCAGCGTCCGCTTCCAGTCCTGATCGCTGTGGCGCACCCCGAGCGAGATGCGAAAATCCATCGGCACGCCATGTTCCCTCAGTAACGGAACCACGGTCAGCGGCGTCCCGGCATGCTTCGCATAATACCCGGCGATTGGCCCCCAGAGCACGCCGGCGTCGATCTGTCCGGCGACGAGGTCATCCACCATCGCCTTGGTCGGCGCGTCGTAGCGTGTGTCAACCGTCAGTGGATACGGCTTGGCTTTCGCCATCAGGCCGTCCTGGACCATGATGGTGGCCGGCGGCGTACCGGCGACCACACCGATGCGCTTGTCCTTGAGCCGAGGATCCTCCAGCGAGTCGATCCCATCGAGCCCGCTGTTCGGCTTGAAGATCAATGCATATGTGGTGTGATAGTACGGGTTGGTGGTCTGAACCAGCTCGTAACCCTGCGCGACACCCATCACCACATCGCAGCGATCGGCATCCAGTGTGTTGCGGACAAAGCCGATCACCTGCGGGAAGAAGGTGAAGGACACCGGCTCGTTCAGCTTGCTTGCCAGCAATTCGGCGAGCTTGTTCTCGAACCCATCGCGGTGCTCGTCGGAGAATGGCAGGTTGCGCGGATCGGCACAGGCGCGAAACACGTGCGGGTCAACCAGTTCCGCCTGTGCGCCAAGGCCCGGTGCCTGGGCATGGGCGTGCGCCAGCATGACCAGCGCCACGCCGACAATACCGATGCCGTGATGAAGCCACCGGGTCATGATTCGCTTGCGCCTCCCGAATTCATCAGCCCATGCATTCATCTTCTGCTTTGCTGTAGGCGGCCGGTTTCGGCTCGGAGGACTGAGGACGTCCGCGCCCCAGCGCACCGTCCGCACGCGCCCGCAGATACACGTAGATCGCGTCAATGTAGCACATCACGTTCTTGTTCTGGCCGAAGGTGGGCATGACCAGGTCCGAAGATGCCGACACGTTCTTCTTTCCCTGGGCGACGGTGGCATAGAACTGCAGGTAGGTCATGCTTTTGAGCGAATCCACCAGGGACGGCGCATAGCTCGACCCCATGCCGTCCGGGCCGTGGCATTGCAGGCAATTGGCACCGTACCGCAGGTAGCCGACCATGGTGTACCAATCCACCTTGCCGTTCTCTATATGGTAGGTGGGATTGCCGTCCTTGTCGGCGTATTTCCCATCTTGCGAGCTGACCGCTTTCGGATCGCCCGGGGCGTCCGCGTAAGCCAAACCGACAGTCAGCATCAATACGGCAGCAAGGACCTGAACGGCCCGCACTGGCAATCTCACCGGCTCATTCCTTTTGCGCGAGAAAGTAAGCGGCCGGCGCGCGGTCTGTAAGTCCGCGCGCCGGCCTCGGCACAACGCCGATCAGTTACTCGGGAATGGCGAAGACCGTGAGCGTCCCGCCGAGTGCGGTGTAGTTGCTCAGTGCCGCATAGCCGCCGACCGCACCAAGCCCGGCGTGCGGATCCGTAAGGCCGGCCGCGAGACCGATGCCGGCCCATCCGCCGACGCCGGACAGTATCGCCACGTATTGCTTGCCGTCATGCACGTAGGTCATCGGGTTGCCGATGATACCGGACGGCGTCTTGAACTTGTAAAGTTCCTTCCCGGTCTTTGCATCGACGGCCTTCAAATAGCCTTCCAGCGTGCCGTAGAACACGACGCCGCCCGCCGTGGACAGCGCACCCGACCAGACCGAGAACTGCTCCGGATCCGACCAGACGATTTTGCCGGTTGTGGCATCCCAGGCGATGAAGTTCCCCATGTTGGTCTGGCCGGGAGGCGGATACATCGACAGCGTTGCGCCGACATACGGCTGGCCGGCCGTGTAGGACACACGGAACGGCTCGTAGTCCATGCAGACATGGTTGGTTGGCACGTAGAACAGCTTGGTCTGCGGATCGTAGCTCGCCGGCTGCTCGTCCTTGGTGCCGAGCGCGGCCGGGCAGATGCCGGTGTGATTAACGTCTGCCTTCTCGGTCGAATATTTCGGATCGCGGATCGGACGGCCGTAATCCTTGCTGCTCTTGTCCATGTTGATGCCGGATGCCCAGTTCACCACGGGATCGAATTTCGCCGCGACCAGCAACGCTCCGGTATCGCGGTTCAGCGTGTAGCCGAACCCGTTACGATCAAAATGTACCAGCGTCGGCACTGTCTGGCCGCCGATCTGTTGGTCGGCCAGGATCATTTCGTTGACACCGTCATAGTCCCACTCGTCGTGCGGCGTCATCTGATAGACCCACTTCGCCATGCCGGTATCGAGGTCCCGCGCCCAGATGGTCATCGACCACTTGTTGTCGCCCGGCCGCTGGCTCGGGTTCCAGGTCGAGGGATTGCCGGAACCGTAATAGACCAGGTTGAGCTTCGGGTCGTACCCGTACCAGCCCCAAGTGTCACCTCCACCGATCTTCCACTCATCCCCTTGCCAGGTCTTCAGGCTTGAATCGGCGCCGATCGGCTTACCGAGATCGGTCGTCTTCTGTGGATCGACCAGCAGATCCTTGTCGGGGCCTTCGGAATAGGCCCGCCAAGCCAACTTGCCGTCGCTGATGTTGTATGCCGATACCCAGCCGCGGACGCCAAATTCTCCCCCGGAAACGCCAATGAGCACCTTGTCTTTCATCACGAATGGCGCGTCGGTTCCGGTTTCTCCCTTGCTGGGATCACCGTCCTTGATCGACCAGTCAACCTTGCCGGTCTTGGCATCCAGCGCGACCAGCGTGGTGTCGGCCTGGTGCATGAAAATCTTGCCATCAGCATACGACACGCCACGATTGACCGTATCGCAGCACATCACCGGAATAACGTTCGGATCCTGCTTTGGCTCATATTTCCACAGGATCTTGCCGTCATTGTTGAGGTCGAGCGCATAGACGATGTTCGGGAACGGGGTCACCAGATACATGACGTTCCCGATCACCAGCGGCGCGCCCTCATGACCACGCAGCACGCCGGTCGAGAAGGTCCAGGCGACCTGCAGCTTTCCGACATTGGACGCGTTGATCTGGTCCAGCGGCGAGAACCGCTGCAAGTCGGGGGTCCGTGCCGGACTCGCCCAGTTCGCTGTGTTTTGCTCCAATTGGGGCAGATCGCCCAGTCGTCTGGGCCTGGGAAGGCGCGCCGGCGACCGCCAGCGCCGACAGCATCACCCCAGCCAGCAACATCACCCGTCCCGATATTTCTTGCATGCGTTTTCCCTCCGCTACGCTGTGTGCCACGTCCGGTCCGGTAAACGCCTCACGTATTTTGCCCACCGCCGGCCGCAACCAATTCGGATGGGAAGTCGTCGTCCGGCAGCGTGTCACGACAGTCGCAGGCCCGTGATTCCTTTCCCCGGAGAGGAATCATTTTTGTGCCGCGCTGCCTGCGAGGATACACCCACTCTCCCTACCAGCGGGTGCCCTTGAAGCCGGAGACCGCGGGAAGCGTAGGACGGCGCCAACGCACAGGCAATAGGCTTCTTGCAGGCCATCGAACCACAGTGGTCATGGAGCGGCGTCGCGCTTCTTTCGCCCGATCCGCGTGGCGCATAGCATTCCTGTCTCCCGTCACCGGAGATTGCCATGCGGCACCTGAGACACTGGCTCCCGGCGCTGTTGACCATCCTGTTCGTCGGGCCTCCGGTGGCCGCGGCGCCGCCTGCATTCCAGGTCGAGCAGGTTGCGCCGGGCGACTACGTGCATTTCGGGCAGGTCGCGATGACCACGCCGGAAAATGCCGGCGATATCGCCAATCTCGGCATCATTGTCGGGCGGGATGCAGTGGCAGTCGTTGATACCGGCGGTAGCGTGGCGGTCGGCACCGCTCTTCTGGCGGCGGTGCGGCGGCTCACCGACCTGCCGGTGCGCTATGTCATCAACACCCACGAGCACCCTGATCACATTTTTGGCAATGCGGCGTTCGCCCGGCCGGGTGTCACCTTCGTCGGCCATCGCAACCTGCCGCGCTCCCTGGCCGAGCGCGGCGACTATTATCTGCATTCCTATCGAGCCGCTCTGGGCGAGGCCGCGATCGCCGAAGTGAAGATCATCCCGCCGACACTGCTCGTTGCGAACGAGACGACGCTCGATCTCGGCGGCCGGACCCTGAGGCTGACCGCCTGGAGCCCGCCGGCGCACACCGAATGCGACCTGACGGTGCTGGATCAGGCCACCGGCACGCTCTATTCGGGCGATCTTGTGTTCCTGCAGCACATCCCGGTGGTGGATCGCAGCGTTAAGGGCTGGCTGGAGGTGATTCCCCGGTTGGCCCAGCTTCCGGCGGTGCGCGTGGTGCCGGGTCATGGTCGGCTGGTTGGACCCTGGCCGCAGGCGCTTGAGGATGAGCGCCGGTATTTTTCGGTGATCACCGCCGACGCCCGCCGGATGGTCGCGGCGGGCGTGCCGCTCGCAGACGCAGTTCCAAAAATCGGCACCTCAGAGCGCGATCGATGGCGCCTGTTCGACGACTACAACCCACGCAACGCAACGCTCGCGTTCACCGAGGCCGAATGGGAATGATCACGAACGCCAACCACCATTGCCCGTATCTGGGCAATGGTGGCATGGGATCAAAGGCTCATGGATCAAAGGTTCAGAGTTGGGCCGGCAGGTAACCGTTGATTTCCATGCCGATGCAGATTTCGCGAATCATGGGGCGTGTCCAAGCCATTGGGTTTCTCCCTTCCACTTCGGATGGGCGCCGGGTTTGTTGGCGGCGCTGCGTACCTCATATAAGCTCGCGCGACGGTTGTCCAGCGGCCGCCACGGCCCGATCCCAAACGGGAGGAATGTCCATGCGACGAAAACGCGGCGCCGTCGTTCACACCTTTGTGATGTCCGCCATGATTCTTTGGCTGGGCTGCGGCGTTGCCGTCGCGCAAGGGGGCGGGACGTCGGCGGGCGGGGCGGTGATGCAGTCCGATCCGTGGCCGTCGCTTTCCACCCAGATATTCCACGACCATTACGTTGCAGGACGGCACGGCGGTACTGGCGATCGACGCCCCCTACCGTGCGGAAGATGCCGCCCTGGTGCCGGTGACGATCCGCAGCGTGCTTCCGCCGGGCGATCCGCGCCAGATCCGCCGGATTACGCTGGTGATCGACGAAAACCCGTCGCCGCTCGCTGCGGTGTTCGAGTTCGGGCCCGGCAGCGGCATCGATCGGATCTCGACCCGGGTCCGCATTGACGACTACACCAACGTCCATGCGGTCGCCGAAATGAGCGACGGGACGCTTTATGCCGTTCAACGCTTCGTCAAGGCGGCGGGCGGGTGTTCCGCGCCCGCCGTCAAACAAGTCGCCGGCGATGTGCCGATCGGCACGATGCGGTTTCGCCGGTTCCCAGGTCGATCGGGGACAATCTCGGGAAAACGGCAACGACCACCGCCAGGTCGGAGGCGGAGCTGATGATCCGCCATCCCAACTACTCCGGAATGCAGATGGACCAGCTCACCCGGCTGTATGTCCCGGCGCATTTCGTCCGCTCGATTACCATTTGGCAGGGCGATCAAAAGCTGCTGAGCATCCAGGGCGGCATCTCGCTGTCGGAGAACCCGGCGTTCCGGTTCGACTATCGGCCGGATGGCGCCAAGTCCTTCCATGCGGAAGCGACCGACAGCAAGGACCAGAAGTTCGTCGGTCAATGGCCAGCCGGCGATACATCCGTTCCGGCTGGTTAGAAGCACCGCACCTCGGCTTCCGCCTGCGCTTCGCGCAACTGGCGCACGAACTCATTTGACGGCGGCGCCCGGAGCTCGTCGGCAAGATAACCGCCGGCGCCCTGGCGCAGGCTCAGTACGGTCTCGGCCTTCACGTAGCCGTCGTACGGCAGGATCGAGGCGATCACGTCGATCGAGCACGAGCAGCGCTCCAGCGCGTCACGGGTGCCGCCGTTGACGTTCATGCAACCTAGTACATAGTCGGCCCGCGCCTCGGTCGGGTAATCATTGGTCGGGCCCGGCCGGCTCGCGGCGCTGGTGGCGATTGCGGCAGCAGCCAGCAATGGCAGCCAAATGTGAGGAATGGGTTGCATCAGTTCTGGTCCCCCCGGAAAATCCGGGTCAGATTACCAGGAATGCCGGCCAAGCAAACGGGAGGAACACCGCAATGATCATCGTCAGCGTCATATACCCGGCAAAGGACGGCGCCAGCTTCGACATGGACTATTACCTCAAGACCCATGTTCCGATGGTTGGCGCTCGCTGGAAGGCGTGCGGCCTGCAAGACGCGAAAGTGCTGCGCGGCGCCGGCGCGCCGGGTGGTGCGGCGTCCGCCTTTCTGGTGATCGCGCTGCTGACCTTCGCATCGGCGCCGGAGTTCCAGCGCGCCGTCGAGCAGCACGGCAAGGAAATCCTGGGCGACATTCCGAATTTCACCAACGTTCAGCCGGTGATCCAGGTCAACGACGTCATGCTGTGATCAGCCGATCTGCCAGGAGACGCACGATGCGCAAAACCACACTCCTGGTGCTGGCTTTGCTGGCCGGCGGCGCAGGCGCGCAGCAGGCGCAGCCGCGTGCCACCAAGTTTTGGAACCTGACCGGTCAGACGATCACGCATCTCTACCTGGCTCCGGCCGGCGGCACGAAGTGGGGGGCCGACCAGTGCCGCAACGATCCGGACGGCAGCGTGGATGATGATGAACGCTTGCCGGTCACCGGCATCACGGCCGGTCGCTACGACGCCAAGCTGACCCAGAAAAGCGGCCGCGTCTGCATGGTCAGGAACATCGAGATCAAGTCAGGCGCGATATTCAGCATCGACAAGGCCGCGCTGGCGAACTGCGGCTGACGCTGCGGCCTCTACAGGCCGCCCAGATAGATCGCCATCGCGCCGATATCGCCATCCGAGAACGTCTTCAGCAGCGCCGCCATCCAGGGATTGTTGCCGCGCGTGCCGTTGTGGAAGTCCAGCATCGTCTTGCGCAGGTAGTCGATGCTCTGGCCGCCGAGCCGCGGGTTCGCACTGTCGCCCACGAAGCCGCCGAGATGGCATTGCGAGCACTGCCCCGACGCGGCCATCGCCTCGGCGTGCGCAGCAGTTTCGGCCGGCGCCCTGGGCTGCTGAAGATCGGGCCAGGGCTTCTTCTCGAAATACTCACCCAGCGCCAGCATGTCGCTGCGGCTCAATGTCCTGACGATGGGCTCCATCAGCTCGTTCTTCCGTGCGCCGGTCTGGAAATCACGCAGATCGAGGAAGATGTAACCGGCGTGCTGGCCCCAGATGATCGGGATTTCCTTGCTGACGGGAACGCCGTTGGCGCCGTGACAGGCGCTGCAGACCGCCGCTTTTTCGGCGATCGGATCCGCGGCGCCGGTTTGCGCCGCCGCGGGCGCGGCAATGGTCACGCTCACCAGGAGCAACCCGATCAGATGTCCTGGTCGCATTCGTTATCCGGCCTGTTTCGAAGCGCCGCCGGCGGGTCTGCGCGCGCAGACCCGCCGGCCGCCATGTTGCGTGCGAGGCCGATCAGGGGAGCGTAAAAGCGATCAGCGCGTTGCCCCGCTTGTAATCAAGCTGCGTGTTGCCGCCGGCGGCGACCGCGATGTACTGCTTGCCATCCACCGTGTATGACGACGGCGGGGCGTTGACGCCGGCACCCGCCTGGAATCGCCACAGTTCGGCGCCCGTTGCGGCGTCGTAGGCCTTGAAGAAGCCGTTGCCTTCGCCGGCGAAAACGAGGCCACCGGCGGTAGCGAGAACTCCTCCGATCATCGGCTGCTGGGTCTTCACCTGCCAGGCAATCCGGCCCGTGTTGTAGTTCATCGCGGTGACGTTGCCCCACTGCTCGGCGCCCGGAATTACCTTGAACGCGCCGCCGAGCCATAGCTTGCCTTCCGGATAGGGCGAGGGGGTCAGGGTGTAGGTCATCGGCTGGTGCAGGTTGATGACGTAGGCCAGTCCGAACACCGGGCTGATCGCCATCGGCGACCACTCGACACCGCCGTTGGCGCCCGGCAGCATGACCGTGCCCTGCGATGTCGGCAGCGCCCACATGTTCTGCTGCGGGACCATCGGCTCAGAGAAGCGGATCAGGCTGCAATCATCCGCGTTGTTGACATAGACGTGCCCGGTCTTGCCGGCCTGCAGCGCGCCGTTCACCAGGTTGCCGTTCTCGTCGCGCACCCGCATCAGCACCACCGGGCTGACCGCATCGAGATCCCAGACATCATGCGGGATGTACTGGAAATGGCAGATGTATTTTCCGCTGTCGAGATCGACGGAAACGAGCGAGTTGGTGTACAGGTTGTCGCCGGGACGAACCGAGCCGTCGAGGTCGGGCGAAGGATTGCCCACCACGAAGAAGATTCTGCGGTTCACCAGATCCACTGCGGGATTCTGCCAGACGCCGCCGCCAAGCCGCTTGTACGGGTCGCCGCCGGTGGCCAGCGCCGCCTTTTCAGCCGCGATGTCGCGGTGCAGATCGCGCCCAGTGGCGTCCGTGGTCGCCCATGTGCCGACCGAATTTTCTGGAATGGTATCGAAATTCCAGATCAGCTTTCCGGTCTCCGCATCGTAGGCGCGGACGAAGCCGCGGATGCCGTACTCGCCGCCATTGGTGCCGATCAGGATCTTGCCGTCCACCGCCGTCGGCGCCATCGTTTCGCTGTAGCCGAGGGTGGGATCGGCGATCTGCGTCTCCCAGACCATTTTGCCGGTCTTGGCGTCCAATGCCACCAGCTTGGAATCCAGCGTCGCCAGATACACCTTGTCCCCGTACGCCGCGACACCGCGGTTGTTGGGACCACAGCAATAGATGCTCAACGGCCCGAGCTTCTGCGCGTAATACCAGATCTGCTCGCCGGTACGTGCGTTCAGCGCATAGACGTGATCGAACGCGGTGGTGATGTACATGATGCCGTTCACCACGATCGGCGAGGTCTCCATCGATTCTTTCACGTCGGTCTGGAAAATCCAGGCTGGCCGCAGACGCGACACGTTGCGGGTGTTGATCTGCCGGTTCGGATAGAAGCGTGTCTGCGCGTAGTTGCCGTTGGTCAGCAGGAAGTTGTTGCCGTCGTCAGCCGCCCGGTTCAGCAGGTCCTGGGTCACCGCCGACAGGTCGCCGTAGCGCGGCGGGGCGATGTTGGATTCCTGCGACCATCCCGGACCAGAAGCAACGAGCAACGCAAATGCGGTCGCGCCAACCGTCATGGCGCGTCTGGCAGACCGGTTCATGAGGCTTCCTCCACGCTTGTTTGTTGCCCGGTCGGCACGCAATGTTGCTCAACCGAGTGGAACCACCCTACGCTCTCGATTTGCGTCCTGTAAAGCGGCTAGCCTCCGCCGGTCCCGCCGCGCAGCATCATCAGGCCGCGGGCCGGGTCATAGGCGACGATGGCGGCCGTCATGAACAGCACGGTCATGCCCCCCACCACCCCCAACGCAAGCCAGTTGACCTGCTGGTACAGCGCGAAGCGGATGAGTTCTATGCCGTAGGTGAACGGATTGGCTCGGCATACGTCGTAGAGCAGTGGGCTCGATTGCTGCACCAGCCAGAGCGGATACAGCGCGGACGACGCAAAAAACATCGGGAAAATCACGAAGTTCATTACCCCGGCAAAATTCTCGAGCTGCTTGATGACGGAAGACAGCAGCATACCCAGCGCACCGAGCATCAGACCATTCAGCACCAGCGCCGGCAGCACAGTGAGATAGCCCCAGGCCGGCGGCTCGATCCCGTACAGCCAGGCAATCAGCAGAAACGCGTAAACCTGCAACACGGAAACCGCAGTGCTGGCCAGCAGCTTGGACACCAGCAGGAACCAGCGGGGGAACGGGCTCACCAGCAGCATGCGCATGTTGCCCATCTCGCGGTCGTACACCATCGACAGCGAGGACTGCATACCGTTGAAGAGCTGGATCATCGCGATCAGCCCCGGCGTGACGTAAACCTCATACAGGATGTACGTCTGGTATGGCGGGATGATCGAAACGCCGAGAATCTGGCGGAAACCCGCGGCAAAAATGAACAGCCAGACGAGCGGCCGTACCAAGGCGGCGATGAAGCGTTCGCGCTGGTGCAGGAACCGAAGCGCCTCGCGCCAGGTGATGCCGCGCAGGCAGATCGTGTATTGCCACAGGCTGAAACCGCGCCGTACCGGCGAGACAGCGACGCTCATGCGTCGGCCCCCGTCAGGTTGGTAAACGCGCCGCGCATGTCGGCTGCCCCGGTGTCCGCGATCACCGAATTTGCGTCGCCGCTGGCCATCACCTTGCCACGGTGCAGCACTACGACCGCGTCGGACGGTTCGACCTCATCGAGCAGATGCGTGGCCCACAGCACCGCGACCCCGCGGTGACTGACCAGCCCGCGGACATGGCGAAGGATCGCCCATTTCGACGCGACGTCCAATCCGACGGTCGGCTCGTCGAGCACCAGAAGCCGGGGACCGTGCAGCAGCGCTCGGGCGATCTCCACCCGGCGCATCTGCCCGCCCGACAGCTTGCGTGCGACGTCGCGTGCGCGGTCGGCGAGTTCCACCTCCTGCAACACCGCGTCGGCGCGTACCCGTGCCTCGCGGCCGGCGATGCCGTGCAGCGAGGCGTGATAGAGCAGGTTGTCCATGACGGTGAGGTCGAGATCGAGCGTGCGCGCCTGGAACACCACGCCGAGCAGCCGAAGCGCTTCCCCCGGCTCCCGATCCACCGCGTGCCCGAGCACAGCGATGTGACCCGCCTTGGTGTCGAACAGGCGGGTGATGAGCGAAAACAGCGTCGTCTTGCCGGCGCCGTTGAGGCCGAGCAGCACCGTGAAGCGCGCCTGCGGGACACTGAGCGTGACGTCCTGCAACGCCTTGCGTGCGCCATAGGCGTGGCTGACATTGCTCACCGACAGCGCCGGCGGAGCAAGGGCTCCCACAGCAGGGGTCGAGTGCGCCGCGCAGTCGGACGCTGCTGCCGTTGTCGTGCTCATGGCGCGTCGGTTGTGCGCCCGTTACTTGGGGGGCTGCAAGACCATCCCCCGGCGATGCCGCTGCCTCAGGTCGAAAGCTGGTTCCCGATCGGCAGGCTACGGATGCGCTTGCCGGTGGCGGCGAAGATCGCATTGCAAAGCGCCGGAGCGAACGGCGGCAGGCCCGGCTCCCCGACCCCGCTCGACGGCACCTCCCAGCCGGCGGGTACGATGTACACACGCGTGTCGAGCGGCGCCTCATTCATGCGCGCCACCATGAAGCTGTCGAAGTTCTGCTGTTCGGGGCGACCCGCCTTGAAGGTGATCTCGGAGTTCTTCGCCAGGGCAAGACCCATCACGGAAGCGCCCTCGATCTGCGAGCGGATGCGCTCCGGATTTATGTGGAAGCCGCAGTCAATGGCGGTATCCACGCGTGGCACGCTCAGGATCCCGTGGTCGTCCACCGCGACATGCACGACGGTCGCTACATAGCTCAGGAAGCTACGGTGCGCGGCGATGCCGAGACCCTGGCCTTTTGGCAACGGCTTGCCCCATCCGGCCTGCTCGGCGGCGATCTCCGCGACGCGGCGCAGCCGGCCGGTTTCGATCGGGTAGGTATCCACCGGATCGCCGTAGTTCCAGAAGTCCTTCACGCCGCCGAATTTACGCCCATCGAGCGTGCGGTCGGGACCGATCAGCTCCAGCAGCACGTCCTTCGGGTCGCGCCCCAGGGCGGCGGCGATCTCCGCCACCATGGACTGCACCGCGAAGCCATGCGGGATGTTGGAAACCGAACGGAACCAGCCGATGCGGGTATGTGCCGCGCACGCGCCGTTCTCGCAGCGGAAATTCGGGATGTCGAACGGATTGTCGATCAATCCCATTCCCATCTCGAACGGTGCTTCGTGGTCCACGCCCGTCTTGAAAGTGGTCAGGATGCTCGGCGCCACACTGCGGTGCCGCCAGGCCACCACCTTGCCGTTGCCGTCCACGCCGGCATCGATCCGCTCGACCGAAACCGTGTGGTAGAAATCGTGCCGGATGTCGTCCTCCCGCGACCACGTCAGCTTGATCGGCGCACCGACCGCCTTGGCCACCAGGGCCGCTTCCAGCACGTAGTCCCACTTGGACTTGCGTCCGAAGCCGCCGCCCAGCAGCGGCACGTTGACCGTGACGTCCTCGACCGGGATGCCGAGCAGCTTCGCGAGGTCGTCACGGCAGCCGCCCGGGCTTTGCGTCGCCGCATAGGCCACGCATTTGCCGTCGGCGAGGGTCACAGTGGCCGATGGCGGCTCCATGGTGGCATGCGCCAGGTGCGGGACGTAGTACTGTGCGGACACCGTCTTCGCGGCGGATTTCAGCGCGGTCTCGGCATCGCCGTCGTTGCGCACGACAAGACCCGGCTGCTCCGCGGTCGCTTCCATCTGCTGCCTGAACGCCGCCGAATCATAGCTGGCGTTCGCGCCGTCTTCCCAGACGACCTTGAGCTTCTCGCGTCCCTTGATGGCCGAGCCGGTGTTGCGCGCCACCACGGCGACGCCGCCCACCGGCATGAATTTGGACGGCCATGGCCAGCCCTGGACCTCGACCACTTTTTCGACGCCGGGAACCTTGAGCGCCTCGCTCGCGTCGAACGAGACGAGCTTACCGCCGACCACAGGCGGACGGGCGACAACGGCGAATTTCATGCCGGGGATCTTGGCATCGATGCCGTAGGTCGCGTGGCCCACGGTTATGTCGCGCAGATCGACGATCGGGATCGATCCGGTGCCGATGTAACGGAAGTCGCGCGGGTCCTTGAGCCGGAGTGATGTCACCGGCGGCGTCGGCAGCGCGCTCGCCGTCTTGGCCAACTCGCCGTAGCCGAGCATGTTCCCAGATTCGAGGTGGACCACCCTGTGGTTGTCGGCCCGCACCGCCGACACATCGACGCCCCATCGCTTGGCGGCCGCCTGCTCGAGCATCATGCGCATGGCCGCGCCGCACTGGCGCATCGGCTGGACCCAGTGACGCACGCTGCGCGATCCGTCGGTGTCCTGGTTGCCGTATTTCTTCTCGTCGCCGGGCGCTTGCTGCACCCGCACCTGTGACCAGTCGGCCTCCATCTCGTCGGCCACTACCATCGGCAGGCTGGTGCGCACGCCGGTGCCCATCTCGGAGCGGTTGGTGATGATGGTCACCAGGCCCGACGGGTCGATGGCGATATAGACGTGCGGGTCGTTCACCGTTCCGCCCGGCATGGCGCCGGCGCCGGTGGTCCAGTCAGCCCGTGCCGGGCCCGGCAGCAGGCTTGCCCCCACCACCAGCGTGCCGGCGGCGACGGCCCCTTTCAGCACGAAACGCCGGCTCACGTTCGTGACCGTGCCCGGCCGGAGCGTCCTGGGTTCGAACATATGGGTCATGGCTTACACTCCCGTCGAGGCAAGGCGGATCGCCTCGGCGATGCGTTGGTAGCAACCGCAACGGCAGATGTTGCCGGCCATTATCGACATGATGTCTTCGTCCGTCGGCTTCGGGTTGCTGGCAAGCAGGGCGGCGGCCTGCATGATCTGCCCGGCGTGACAATAGCCGCATTGCGGCGCGCTGGTCTCCCGCCAGGCGCGCTGCACGACATGGTCGCCGTTCGGATCAAGCCCTTCGATGGTCACTACCTCCTTGTCCGCCGCATCGCTGACCGCCACCGAGCAGGAGCGCACCGCGGCGCCGCCGAGATGCACCGTGCAGGCGCCGCACAGGGCTACGCCGCAGCCGAACTTCGTGCCGGTCAGGCCAAGTTCGTCGCGCAGCACCCAGAGCAGGGGCACCGAGGGGTCGCCATCGTAGGTGTAGGTTTGTCCATTGACGTGAAGATTGACCATGTCTGCCTCCCACTAAAGGCGGAGTGGCCGGCCCGGCGGCCAGCCACTCCGTAGCGTGCTCCACATTTCAGTGGCGGCGCAATGCGAAAACCCAGATGACCCCGCCTTGCGGGACGGCATTCGGGTCAAGTTTCATCTGGGTGGTCGAAAGAGCCTGTTGGATGCGCTGGGCATCGACGCCCCAGCCCGACTGCACGGCGATATACTCGGTATCGCCCACCTGGTAGGCGACCGGCATGCCGATGATGCCGGAATTGGTCCGCTGCCGCCACAGCAGTTCGCCGGTCTTGGCATCGAAGGCACGGAACATGCGGTCGTTGGTGCCCCCGACGAACACCAGACCGCCGGCCGTGGTCAGCACCGACCCGAAGAGCTGGTCGGGGAACGGATACATCCATTGCTGCTTGCCGGTGGCTGGATCCCAAGCCTGCAGCTCGCCGATATGATCGCCCCGCGGCAGCAGGTTGTTGGTGTTCGGATCGACACCGAGCCAGAGCTGCCCGACAATCAGCTTCTTGTTGACCCCTTCGTTCGTGCCGCACATGTTGTTGTTGGCGGGAACGTACACCAGGTGTGTCTGATCGCTGTACGACGACGACGTCCAGTCGTCACCGCCCCACAACGACGGGCAGAAGTCGACCGTTTTTCCAACGACCGGCTTGTGGGCTGGATCGTAGGTCGGCCGGCCGGTCTGCGGATCGAGGCTCTTGAAGGCGTTCTGATAGACGAACGGCTTGCCCGAGATGAACTTGATGCCGCTGTCGGTCTGCTGCAGCACCCACAGATAGCCATCACGCGCAGGGTGTATCAGCGCATCGATCATCTGCCCGTTGTGTTCCATGTTCACCAGCATGGGCGGCCTGACCTCGTCCCAATCCCACGAGTCGTTGTAGTGGTACTGGTGAAAGTCCTTGATCTGGCCGGTGTTCGGGTCCAACGCGATGGTCGAGCTGGTATATAGATTGTCGCCCGGATGCAGATCGCCGGGCCAAGGCGCGGCGTTGCCGACGCCCCAATATGCCAGGTTGCGTTTGGGATCGAAGTTGCCGGTGATCCACACCGAACCGCCGCCGGTCTTCCACGCATCGGTGTCCCAGGTGTCCCCGCCAGGTTCGTTCGGGCTCGGAACCGTGTAGGTCTTCCAAAGCTGCTGGCCGGTCTCGGCATCGAAGGCGGCGATGAAAGCGCGCACCCCGAACTCGCCGCCGGAGGTGCCAACCATTACCTTGCCGTTCACGATCAGCGGTTCGAGCGTCGAGTATTCGCCGTGCTGGTAGTTGCCGATCTTGCTCTCCCACGCGACCTTTCCTGTCTTGGCGTCGAGCGCGATCAGCCGTGAATCGACGGTGGCCAGATAGACCTTGTCGCCCCACATCGCGACGCCGCGGCTCGTCGGATGCAGTTGGAACAGATCTTCCGGCAGCTTGGGCTGGTAGCGCCAAATCAAATCGCCGGTCGCGGCGTCGAGCGCCAGCACCTGGTCTTGCGGGGTGACCACGAACATGACGCCGTTGTTGACCATCGGCGGCGCCTCATGGCCCTCGACCATGCCGGTGGAGAAGGTCCAGACCGGTGTCAGGTCCCGCGCGTTGTCGGCGTTGATCTGACGCAGAGGGCTGAAGCCATGCCCGTCATAGGTCCGTCGGTAGAGCAGCCAGTTGCCGGCCTCCGGGTTCTCCAGCCGCTGCTGGGTGACCGGGGCGTAGGTATCGAGTTGCTCGGCAAGCGCAGGCGTGCCGAATACGCTGCACAACAGCCCTGCGGCGAGGGTCATCCGAATGGTTGCCTGGTTCATCCGCTTCCTCCAACATTTTGATTATGTCTGCCGGGATGATGTCTGCCGGCGCGTCCTGCGGTAATGGGACTTATTGGGTTCTCTGTTGCTCGCCTCCTACGCGGTCGGTGAACGGGGCGGCGACGACCAGAACGCCGTCGGTGACCTTCAGCGGCAGCGCCGGCAACGACCGCGGCGCCGGCCCATTCACCACTCGCGCGCCGTGCTTGGGGTCGTACTCGGATTGGTGGCAGGGGCACTGCAGCACCTGTTTGGCTTTCAGCCAGTCGGTCACCGTGCATTGCTGGTGCGTACAGATCGCCGAGAAGGCCACCACGCCGTCAACCGCCCGCGGCCGCTCTGCTTCACCCAGCGTTGCCGGATCGAAGCGCATCAGCAGCACCTGATTGAGGCGCGTGCCATCGCGCGGCAGCTTGGTCTGCGGATCGAGGGCCCACGCCAGGACGGGATCGTCGCCCAGCTTTAGATCGGCCGGCTTGATTGCCGTGTTTTCGTTGTCTGCATCGGCAACGACCAGCAAATCGCCAGGCTGCGGCAGCTTGCTTCTCGCCGGATCTGGCTCGTTCTCGGCACGCGCCGTGCCGCCGGCTGCGAGCAATGATCCGCAGACCACGATGCGTCGGGAAACCTCGATCATTCCCGCCCCTGCGATTGCGCTGACGATCCCGCTTATTTTCACCTGCGATTGTTGTCAAGCACTCAAAGGCGTCCTAGCCGCGGCGCGCGCCCAGCAACCCACAACGCGGCGAGGTGTCTTTATCGCGGGCGTCTCATTTGGAGCCGCCCAACGAGAAACGTGCAAGGATTTATACACAAGTGGCGCCGCATTTATCATATGCGGCATTCTGCATGGCCTCGCGCAGCGACTTCGGAACGCCGCGAGCGAGCCGTGCGGTCGCGCAAACGTGAAGCTGTCACCTCACGGCGCTGTGCATCAACTCGCCGGCTCCGCGTGATCAAGGAACGGAAACTGCGCGACCAGCGTCGCCCGCAGCGTGCCGATAGCGCTCAAATCCCGCGGCTCCGGCAGCTTGATATCGGCCGCCAGCGTCGCCGGCTCGCCGGCCAGCACCAGAATCCGGTCGGCGATACCGAGCGCCTGATCGATGTTATGTGTCGCCAGCAGCACGGTCGCGCAGCGGCGCCGAGCCCAGCGCGACACCGCGGCGGCGAGCCGCGCCGCGAGCGCCGGATCAAGCGAGGTGAACGGTTCATCCAGCACCAGCAGATCGGGATCAACCGCAAGCGCCCGTGCCAACGCGACGCGGCGCGCCATGCCAAGCGACAGTTCGCGCGGCAGGCGCTGCTCCACGCCGGGCAACTCGACCTGGGCCAGCAAGTCGGGAATGTCGAGCGCCTGTGCACGATCGATTACCACCAGCCGCAAGTTATCCGCGACGGTGAGCCAGGGCAGCAGCCGTGGCTCCTGGAACATCACGCCGACCCGTCCGGCGCAACATGATACCGAGCCGGCGAAATCGGCATCGAGCCCGAGTATCAGTCGCAGCGTCGTGGTCTTGCCGATGCCGGACGGGCCAAACAACGCGAGAAACTCGCCCGCAACCGCCGAGAAGCGGACATCGCGCAACACCGGACGCGTGCCGCCGCCCGGCTCTTGCACGCTCTTGGCGCCGATGCTGACCTCAATCACCGCGCCAGGCATTCACTCTGCGTTCCCAGCGCTGCAGCAGCAGCATTTCGATCAGCAGCATGATGGCGGCAAATGTAAAGCCATAGGCCAGAATCCCGGCTACGTTGAAGTCCTGGAAAAACAGGTTCAGCACGAAACCGACGCCGTTGGGGCGGCCCAGCAGCTCGACGATCAGCACGATCTTCCAGGTGATCGACAAGCCGCTTCGCGCCGCGGCCGCTATGTAGGGGGAAAGCTGCGGCAGCGCGATCCGTCGCAGCCATCGGATGCGGCCGATGCGAAACACCCGCGCGAGGTCTTCCAGACCGGGGTCCAGGGCGCGGGCGCCTTCGCGCACGGTCACCATCACCGTGGGTATCTTGGCGATGGCGACCGCGAGCACCGCCGCCAGCTCGTTCAGACCGACCCAGATATAGACAAGGATTATCACCACCAGCACCGGCAGGTTCAGCGTGATGACCAGCCACGGATCCAGAAACGCGTCGGCGCGCGGCGAGCGCCCGGCGATGTAGCCGGCAACCAGTCCGATCCCCATGGAGAGGACGAAGGCGGCTCCGACACGCAGCAAGGTGATGCCGACATTGCGGGGCATCTCGCCGTTCAGGATTTCCTGCCAGGCGAAGCGCGTCACGATGGCTGGCCCCGGCAGGAGCTGGGGGTTGCCCGCGAAGCGTGCCGCGAGCCACCACACTGCGATAAACGTGGCAACCGAGATCAGACGGGCAACAGAATGACCGTTCGTCTGCCTATCCGCTCGCATCCGCCCTGCGCCAGAAAATCCCGTCCGGCAGTGCGGACATCCCGGCCGTTGCGCGCGTGCCCCCGGTGTTCAGCAGGATCGCGAAGACGCGCTCCGCGGTCTGTTGTTCCTGCGCGGCGGAGCGGAGTCGCTATGCCCTCGACAAAACGTCTCCGAAGGGCGCTGAACAAGGTATCGTCGGAAGCATCCATCAGCGGGCGGATGCGGGTCCACTCGTCGGCGGACGTGGCCATCAGGTGCTCGGCCGCGGCGGCAGCGGCCAGGAAGCCGTCGATCGTGTGGCGATGCGCCTCCGCCCAGTCCTCGCGGAACACGAAGCCCACCAGGTCCAGTTGTGCCGGGAGACCAAGCGCACGCGCGCAGTCGGCGACCGAGACGGCCTCGCGGCAGCCGGCCGCTTCCAGCCGGGACGTGAAGTTCCAGAATGTAAGTACCGCGTCGAGTTCGCCTTGCCGCAACTTGGCATCGAGCAAAGGCGGCGCGCCGTACACGACGCGGGCTGCCGAAAGAAGGTCGGTTCCGGTCGTCGCGCGCGATGCTGCCTGGACGACCAGCCAGGATTTGTCCACCGGACCTCCGGCAACACCGAGCTTCCTGTCCTTGAGGTCGGCAAGCCCGCGGATCGGAGAGCCCGGGCGCACCATGATGCCGCCCAGCGCGCTGGAGAACGGCGCGAAGCAGAGGCGCGTACCGGCGACGCGCTGCGCGGCTGCGAACATCCAGTCGGAGACGATCACATCGTCGGCGCCGGCCATCAGCGCGATGCGGCCCGCGTCGGTGTTGGCGAGCACCGAGGTCCGCATCGCAACCCCTTGCGCGGCATCGAGCCGGTGGCGGCGGATCACATCGGCGATCCACTGCACGGTGCCAAATTGCAGAATGCCAAGCCGGATGTCCGTATCCGGTGTGGCCGATTCCGCAGCGCCGCCGGCGAGCCATGCCAAACCGCCTGCGGAAAGGGCGAGCCAATCCCGGCGGGTCAGGCGGGTCTCGGCCCGTCGGCTGAGGTCGTGTGCTTGTGCCTGATGCTGAACCGGCATGCACCAACACTGTGGCGGAGCCGGCGAGAACGCAAGGCGGCCAGGCCGGTCGGCGATATGGCGCGCACGTACAATGATTGCAGTGGACTGGGATTGCGGTGGACTGGACAGGCAGCGGCGCGCGGACTAGCTTCGACACGACGCGCATGGCGTCCCGTCAACAATACGGGAGACACCAATATGTCCTGGAAGCGCCCGACACTTCGCGAAATCCGCATCGGGATGGAGATCAACGGATACCTTCCCGCCGATCTCTGACCAACTGACGTCTCCATTTCACAGCGCATGACCGAGGGCCGCCCAGGGCTGACGGCGATCGTTCTCGGTTCGGCGGCCGGCGGCGGTGTTCCGCAGTGGAATTGCCGCTGCCGTGTTTGTGCCCAGGCGCGTGCCGGCGGGAACGTGCTGGCACGCACGCAAATGAGCGTGGCGGCCAGCGCGGATGGCGAGCATTGGCTGCTGGTCGGGGCGTCTCCCGATTTGCGTCAGCAGATACTGCAAACGCCTGCTCTGGCACCGTTCAGCGGGCTGCGTCACTCGCCGATTGTTGGTGTTGCGGTGATCGGCGCCGACGTGGATGGGCTCGCCGGTCTGCTCGTGCTGCGGGAATCACAGCCGTTCCGCCTCTATGCGCCGGCTGCGATCCACGATGTGATACGGGCCAATCCGGTTTTCGGCGTGCTCGACCCGGCGCTGGTGGAATCCGTCGCCGTTACCACCGCTGAAGCTGTGGATTGCGGCTATGGGCTGAGCCTGACGCTGCTGGCAGTACCAGGCAAAACGCCGCTCTATCTGGAAGATCGCACGCGCGGCGGAGCCGGAAGCGGAGCCGACCTTTGCTGCGCTGATCGAAGCCGGCGGCCGTCGGCTTCTGGTCGCGCCGGCCTGCGCGGATATCACGGAGCAGGTGCGGACGTTGCTGCGGCAGACGGACGCGGTGCTGTTTGATGGAACCGTGTTCGCCGATGACGAAATGATCAGTGCCGGCGTGGGCCTGAAGACAGGACGTCGCATGGGGCATGTGCCGATGTCCGGCCCCGACGGTTCGCTCGCCCGCCTGGCGGACCTGCCGTGCCGCCGCATTTATGTTCATATCAACAACACCAACGCGGCACTGATCGAGGGCTCGCCCGAACAAGGTCAGGTCCTGGCAGCAGGTTTCGAAATCGCCTACGACGGAATGGAGGTGTATCCATGACCGAGCTGCTTTCGCCATCCGAGCTGGAGGCAAGCCTGCGCGAGATCGGCGCGCGCCGGTACCACAACCTGCATCCGTTCCATCGCATGCTGCATGGCGGCAAATGCTCCAGGGGCCAGGTGCAGGCGTGGGCGCTGAACCGCTACTACTACCAGGCGATGATCCCGTTGAAGGATGCGTCGCTGATCGCGCGCTGCGAGGATCCCCATATCCGTCGGGAATGGCGCAAGCGGCTGGAGGATCACGATGGCAGCGAGGCTGGCCCGCGGGGGATCGAGGGGGGCGGGATCGAACGCTGGCTCAAGCTGACAGAGGGCCTCGGGCTGGATCGCGCAACGGTGATCTCCACGCGGCTGCTGCTGCCTGGTACGCGTTACGCGGTTGAAGCCTATGTCCACTTCGTCCGCGAACGCAGTTTGCTGGAAGCGATCGCCTCGGCGCTGACCGAGCTGTTTTCACCACAGATCATCACCGAGCGACTGGAGGGAATGCTGGCGCACTACGATTACGTAACCTCCGAGACGATGGCGTATTTCCAGCAGCGTCCGCCGCAAGCGGAGCGTGATGCGACCTACGTCCTCGACTACGTCAAGGCGCACGCGCGCACGTTGGAGCAGCAGCAGGCGGTGATTGACGCGTTGTCGTTCAAGTGTGACGTGCTCTGGGCGATGCTGGATGCGCTGCATCACGCCTATGTCACGCCGGGGCTGATTCCGCCTGGTGCCTTCGTACCGGCGACAGGCGATGCCTGAGCAGTCCGCCACGATTGCCGAGGATGCACATCCCCGCCTCGCGCCGGGTGTCCGGCTGCATTTCGATACGCATCGGCAAGCGTGGGTGCTGCTCGCACCGGAACGTGTGATCGAGGCGGAACCGCCGGCCAACGATGTACTCAGCCGCTGCGACGGCGGCCGGACGTTCGGCCAGATCGTCGATGAGCTCGCCGCCATCTACACGGCCGAGCGTGCGATCATTGCCGGCGATGTCGCCGACCTGCTGCTGGAGCTCGTGGCGAAAAATCTGGTGATACTGTGAGCACTGTTCCGCAAACCTTGCCGCGCCCGCTCGGTCTGCTGGCCGAACTCACGCACCGCTGCCCGTTGGCCTGCCCGTATTGCTCCAATCCGCTGGCGCTGGAGGATCGCGCGGGCGAGCTGGATGCGGCATCCTGGGGACGTGTGTTCCACGAGGCCGCCGAGCTTGGCGTGCTGCAGGTTCATTTGTCCGGCGGCGAGCCGGCATCACGGCGGGACCTGGTGGAGATCGTCGCGTCGGCGCGCGAGGCGGGCCTTTACACCAACCTGATCACTTCGGGCATCGGGCTCGCTGCGGAGCGGCTCGCGCGGTTGCGCGAGATCGGGCTCGATCATGTGCAGATCTCGATCCAGGACATCGAGCCGGATTCCGCCGACCGCATCGCCGGCTATCGGGGGGCGCATGTGCGCAAGCTTGCGCTGGCGCGTGAAGTGGTCGAGGCGGGCTTGCCGCTGACCATCAACGTGGTGCTGCATCGGGCCAATATCGCGAGGCTGCCGGAGCTGGTCGCCCTCGCGGCCGATCTCGGGGCCGCGCGTGTCGAGATCGCGCACGCGCAATATTACGGCTGGGCGCTACGCAACCGGGGCGCCCTGATGCCGACCGCCGCGCAGGTCGCCACGTCGGTGACGGCTCTCGAGCAGATGCGCGGGATCTACCGGGGGCGGCTGACGATCGATGCGGTGGTGCCAGACTATTATGCGCGACGGCCGAAGCCGTGCATGGGCGGATGGGGACGCCGGTCGTTGAATGTGACACCGTCCGGGCGTGTGCTGCCATGCCACGCTGCAGAAACGATTCCCGGACTGGTGTTCTGGTCGGTCCGCGAGCACGGCCTGGCGGAGATCTGGGCGCGCTCCCCGGCTTTCCAGGCGTTCCGTGGCACCGACTGGATGCCTGAACCGTGCCGATCCTGCGACCGTCGGGAAATTGATTTCGGCGGCTGCCGCTGTCAGGCGCTGGCCATCGCCGGCGACGCGACGGCGACTGATCCCGCTTGCGAGCTGTCACCGTTGCACGATGCGATGGCGGCGCTGGCAAGCGAGGCGTCTTCGACGGGCGAGGTCGCGTATGCGTATCGCGGGCGCGACGGCGCATCTATCAGGTCATCCGATACCAACCCGAACGTGGCAGCAGGATTCAACACAGAATTCACTGAGCGGTAGAGTCGAGGAGAGGCGCGGTGCCGCAGCGCGGTCCGTTCCCCTCCCCGCTCATCAAACCGGACGTGCGGATTTCCCGCATCCGGCTTTCCGACTGGCTTCGTGGCAGGCTCACGACGTGGCGTTCGGGTTGCGGCACATACGCAGACGCGGCACGCCCATCGGGCCGAATACCGCGTCCATCCGAATATGCCGGGTGCCGTGCGTCGGCAACTTGCCGGCGGTTCAGGGCGCCGCGCACCTCGTCCCAGGTTCCCATGTTGCCCGGCACCAGCATCGCACTCATCCTGTCCTTCAGACGCTGCACGCTCTGCTTCGACGGACTGGCGCCGGTGAACCATCGGCCGGTCTGCCGCAAGCAGTGCGGACCGAAGCTGTAGCCCAGGAAGTCGAACCGCTCCCGTCGTGCATCGCACACTCGGGTTTTGCTGCGGTTCAGGGTCAGCCCCAGACGCGTCATCGTGCGATCCGTCCACGCCAGTGCCTCGGTCGCGTCGGAATGCCGAGTGGCCGCTCGCCGCCGCCGGCTTCTACTGCGCCGCTTGTCCTTTTCCTTGTTGCGCTTCTCGATGCCGCGAGGGATTTCGTCACGCTCCTCCGCGCTTTTGCCCACGTCGCGCGCCAGTTCGACATGGATCGCATCCGGCAGCCCAAATTCCCGCACCACCGCGCGCAACGTCGCCGTTCCCTCGGCCGCACTGCCGGAGCGCGCCACCACATCGCGTCCCTCGTCCTCTGGCGCGACCCCGTCGAAAGGCGTGCGCGGATCGAGTTCAAGCAGTCGCCGTACAGACTAGCAGGTGATCGTTTTCTGCCGACCGAAATCCTCCACAACCTGCCCGATCTGTTCGGCGGCCAAAACCTGTTCATGCACGCCGGCGACCAGCTTGAGCTGAGCAAGCCGCGCCAGCAGCCGGAACATCTCGTATCCCGGCGCACGCCGCGCGGCGCGCATCTGGTCACGCTCGAAGGGGCACCCCTCGACCAAATGTTCGCTGTTCTGCAATGGTCTCTGGGTGGACGCGAGCCGCGCACACTCGCCTTCCAGCGCCTCGCCGGCCCGTGCGTTCCCGAACCGCCGCTGGGAAGCGAAAATCGCTTGGGTCTCCGACACCAGATCGGCGCGCAGAACGGACCGGCTGAAATCGCCGTTGCGGTTGTGCTTGCGTTCGGCAAAAGTCGGGTCGCGCGCGAACATCTCGCCGGCTGTGCGCCATTGTCCCAACCGTTCACGCATGGCATCGATCGCGTTCAGCATCCTGGAAGCGTCATCAGCGGCATTGGCACCGCGATCACGCTTGGAGTTTGAGCGGAAGCCGCGATGCCGCGCGATATGACCCAGAGCGACAGCCAGTTCGACCGGAATCAGCGCCCGATCCAAAGCCGCGGCGCGAAGGTCCCATGGGTCAAGTCCCGGCTGCTTCAGCGCCTCTCGCCCGTCCACGGCCAACAGTCTGTGCTCCAGGAACAGCCGGCGAATTTGGGGCATGCGTTGGCGCCGTCGTCGAATCACCCGGCGTTGACCGCGATGCTGTCGCCGAAGCGCGTTGGTCGGCTTTCGCTCCTTATGCGTCTCTGGCGCATCGAAGGTGCGCACGCCGGCCCCCAGGATTGCACCGCTTTCCGCCCCAATTCGAGGACCGCCCAGCCCACCGACGCGATCCCGCCATCGATCCCGAGAACGAGCATGATTATTTCCCTCCTTGGGGTATTGACGGCCCGGCATTATTGCGACATGCATGCTACGGGAAATCGGTTGGGAAGCCACGGCAAGGTGACTTAACAGCCATCGAAGGATTACCCCCGGTCCGGCGACGGGCCGGGGGGATTCCTAACCGGGCATTAACGTCGGCGCTCCGCCCACAGGGCCACGTCCGTGATCTTTATCCCTATGGCGACTCACGCCGAAGCGACGGGCAAACCCATCTCCGAGAATGCGACTCGAACGGCCGCCGATTGATGTTACAATCCATCCCCCACCCGAACCGGTTGTACGTTCCGGCCCAGCCCGACGCCTCCATCTGCCCCAATTTGTACTTTCCGCGCCCGCTGGATGCCCCCGATTTGCGCCGGTATGTACGATCCGGCGCCACCAGATGCGGGTGGCCTGCACGGAATTCAGTACGCACTTGCCACCAACCAAATCATTGACACAACTCCCCCGCCGCGAGCCTGCTCCCTCGCATGCGTCTGCCGCGCCTCTCCCACCTCGCAACCAGCCTGCTTCTCCTGACAGCAATGCTGGCCCGCACCACCGCCTCCCAGACCCTCCCCGGCGTCGCCGACCGCTTCTTCACCACCAGTGACGGCGCCCGCCTGCACTACCTCGAAGTCGGCCCCCCCAGTGCGCACACCATCGTCTTCATCCCCGGCTGGACCATGCCCGCCTGGATCTGGACCCCCCAGATCGCCGCCTTCAGCCACTCCTACCGGGTGATCGCCTTCGACCCCCGCGGCCAGGGCGACTCCGCCATCGCCCCCTCCGGCTACGAACCCGGCCGTCGCGGCCAGGACATCGCCGAACTGATCGCCCGGCTCGGTCCGTCCCCCGTCCTGCTGGCCGGCTGGTCGCTTGGCGTGCTGGACGCGCTGGCCTATGTGCACACGCACGGCGACCGGCAGGTGGCCGGCTTGGTGCTGGTCGATAACTCGGTGGGCGAGGAACCGGCCCCGCTGCCGATCCGTCCTCCCCCGGGCCGCCACCGCCTCGGCCGGCCGATCCCGCACCCCGCCTACATGCAGAGTTTCGTGCGCACCATGTTCCGCACCCCGCAAAACCCCGCTTGGCTGGACCGGCTGACTGAGGCCACGCTGCGCACCCCGGACTGGGCCGCCCGCGCGCTGCTGTCCTATCCAGAGCCTCGCAGCTACTGGCGCGCCGCGATCTATTCGACTGCCAAACCCGTCCTTTACGTCGTCCGCCCGGGATTCGCCGCACAGGCCGCCAATCTGGCCCGCAACCGCCCGAACACCGAAACCGCCGTGTTCGGCACGGCCGGCCACGCCCTGTTCATCGACGAGACGGTGCGCTTCGATGCCCTGATGGGGACCTTCATCCACCAACGCATCTGGCCGTGACTCCGGCGCACCCGACCGGTCGGCGGCTTGCGCTGGTGCCGCTGTTCCTGGTTTCACTTGCCGCGCTCGGCAACGAGATCGCGCTGACCCGCTATTTCGCGGTCGCCGAGTGGTCCGACTATGGTTACTGGGTCATCTCGATCGTCATGGCGGGCTTCGCGCTCAGCGGCGTTGTGTTGGCGCTGGGGCGCGATGCGGCGGCCCGGCATGGCGAGGCGCTGATCGCGGCGCTCCCCCCGTTACTGCTGGTCAGCGCCGCCCTGGGCTTCCATTTTACCACAGAAAACCCGTTCAATCCGCTGCAATTGCAGAATACCACCACCTGGGCGCCGCAACTCTGGAACATCGCCGGCTACTATGCCGCGCTGCTGCCGTTCTTCTTCCTGGCCGGCCTGTTCGTCAGCCTGAGCTTCGTGCTGAACGCCGACCGCATCGGGACCGTATATGCCTGGGACCTGACCGGCGCCGGCACCGGGGCCGCGCTGGTGATGGTTCTGATGTTCCTGCTGCATCCGTTCCTGCTGATCCCGGCGCTGCTCGTCCCGCTGGCCGCTAGCGCGGCGTTCATCGGCGGGCGGCATCGCTGGGCGGCTCGCGGGGCCACCGGCCTCGCGCTGGTCGCCGCCGAGGCCCTGTTGCTGCTCGGCAGCCAGCCAAAGATCAACGATTTCAAGCCGATCTACGCCCCCTTGCACACGCCCGGCGCCCAGGTGCTGGCCGAGCGCTACTCGCCCGGCGGCGTGTACGCGCTGCTCGACGACTTCACCGAGCGGGTCGATACCGACGTCTCCAACAACGCCGGGATGCTCGGCGTATCGGGGCCGCCCCGCAGTCTCGGCCTGTACCGCGACGGCGAGCGCATTGCCGCGTTGCCCCGGCCGGGGCCGCTCGATGTCGGCTACGCCGGCGCCGCGCTGGATGCATTGCCATACACGCTCCTGGGCCACCCCAGAGTGCTGCTGGCCGGCGCGTCCGGCGGTTTCCGGGTTGCTGAAGCGCTGCGGCTCGGGGCCGGGGCCGTCGTGGCGCTGGAACCGGAGCCGATGCTGCGCGACGCGTTGCGGCACGGTTTCGGCCCATCCCCGCCGCAAGCGGCGGCCCACGTGCAAGTGCTGGGAGAAGGGCCGCTTGCCGCCGCCCGGGCCGCTGGCCGCTTCGACCTGATCGACGTCTCGGCCGATTTCCTCGACGCTGCCCCGGCCAATGCCACTGCATTCACCGTCGAGGCG
Organism: uncultured Pseudomonadota bacterium; assembly: GCA_963764525.1. GTDB lineage: Bacteria > Pseudomonadota > Alphaproteobacteria > Acetobacterales > Acetobacteraceae > DATDIC01. The sequence continues at coordinate 91,095 of CAVXTC010000011.1, forward strand.
ATCGCCACCTATCTCCGCGCCCTGACGCCTGATGGGATCGTATCCCTGCCGGTGTCGATCCGCGATTTCCCGGTCTATGCGCTGCGCGTCCTCGCGACCGCCCGGGCGGCGCTGCAAGCTGAAGGAATCGTGGATCCGGCCGTCCATGTGGTGGTTTATCGCTCCGCCTGGAACGCCCGGGTGCTGCTCTCTGCCCACCCCTGGAACCCGGCCCGTATCGCCGAGATCCGGCGGTTCTGTGATCAGCGCTCGTTCGATGTGTCGTATTATCCGGGGATCGACGTCACCGCCGCCCGTCCCGCCATCTACAACGACCTTCCGGCGATTTCCTTCGCCGCTGGCGAGGTGACCTCCAACGGCCCCGATAACTCGATCGCCGATGAGGCCGCCGCCGTGCTGACCGGGCAGTCGAGCGCCTCGCAGGAGGCGTTCAGTCTGTCCCCGATGACGCTGGACCGCCCGTTCTTCTATTCGGCGCTCCGCCTGTCGCAGCTTGGCCTCCTGCTGCAACGGCTCGAAGTCCTGCCGCAGGCAGAGATCGGCGCGCTCGTGAACCTGGCGGTGCTGGCGCAGGCCGCGGTGATCGCCCTGGCCGTACTGCTGGTGCCTCTGGCCGCCGGCCGACTGCGTCCCGCAGACGGGGGACTGCTGCGTATTCTGCTTTATTTTCCGGCGCTTGGATTAGGCTTCCTCTTCATCGAGATCTACCTGATCGAGCAGGCGAGCCTGTGGCTCGGGGACCGGACCAGCGGTTTCGCCCTCGTGCTGACGGCGATGCTGGTGTTTTCCGGCCTCGGCAGTGCCGCATCTGGCCGGTTCGCGGCGCATCCACGCCAGGGCATCGCCCTGGCCGCGCTGGTGACCGCCGCATGGAGCGCCGCCGTCCTCGGCGGATTGCAGCCGGCGATCCTGGCCACGCTCGGCGCACCCTGGCTGGTGAGGGCCGGGCTGGTGATGGGGGTCGCGGCCCCTGTCGCCTTCGCGCTCGGTCTGCCGTTCCCGCTTGGCTTGTCCCGACTCGATGCCGGCGCCGGGACGCTGCCCTGGGCCTGGGGGCTGAACGGGGCTTTTTCTGTGGTTGCTACGCCACTGGCCAACCTGATCGCGCGGCAAGCCGGATATCAGCTTGCTTCTTCTGTGCGCCGCCGTCTTGTATGCTATGGCCCTCCTGGCTTTCCCCGCTCCTCGGAGACGTGCTCAGTGGCTTCATTTTCCGGCCCGCTCACCCGGCGCGGACTGATCGCCGGCGCGGCTGCGGCGACCGTCCTCCGCCCGGCCTTCGCTGCTCCCGCTGCGTGGAGCCGCGCCGCCTATGAGGCGGCGATGCATGCCTCCGGCCGTCCGGTCAGCCTGACGGACGCGCAGTTCGACGCTATCCAGGCGCGCAAGCCGGCGGCGATGAAACGGATCGAGGCGTATCTGAAAGACCGGCTGCACACGCCCGATCCGGCCGTCATGGCGGCATTCCAGGCGGTGCCGCGAGAGTATTTCCATTACATCTACTCGGAGCGTCGGGCGACCCCCGGGGATGCGTATGAGAGCGATCCGAAGCCCTGGGGGCTCGGCTATGGCTCGGCGCTGTCGGATTATCTGGGGCAGGCCTACATGACCCAGATCGCCGAGCCGAAGCCGGGACAGGTGACGTTGGAGATCGGCACCGGCAGCGGATTCCAGAGCGCCTTGCTGTCGCGGATCGTGGCGCAGGCCTACACGATCGAGATCATCGAGCCGCTGGGTCGTGCCGTGGGCCGGATTTTCGCCCCGCTGGGCTACGACAACGTCCATACCAAAGTGGGCGACGGGTATTACGGCTGGCCGGACGTGCAGGGCGGGTTCGATACCATCATGGTGACGTGCGCGGCCGAGTACGCGCCGCCGGACCTGTTCAAGCAGATGAAACCGGGCGGACGGATGATCATTCCGATCGGGCAGCCGTTCAAGCGCGGCCAGGTGCTTTACATCTATACAAAGGACGCGGAAGGGAAGGTGCATTCCCGGCGCGATATGGGGGTGTTCTTCATCCCGATGACCGGAGCGATCCAGAAGACGCCGGCAACCCACGCGATCTGAAACCGTCGTTCGGGCGAGCGTTCAGCCTGGCTTCGGCGCCCGCAAGCGAAAAGGTGAACGCGCCATCCAGGGCGTTACGGCGATGACATGCGCCCTCGGCTTCATACGTGGCCCGGTTTGGGTTAGAGAACGCCCAGGCAAAGACACCAGGATCTCCGCTTGGACGCCACCGCCAGCGTCGCGCCGCATCGGCGCAATCTTCACCGCTTCGCCAATCCCGGGCGCTTTCTGCGCATCTCCGGCGCGGCGTTGCCGTGGTTGGCGGTTCCGGCGCTGGTGCTCACCGCCGTCGGCCTGGTCTGGGGGCTGCTGTTCTCGCCGGCCGACTGGCAGCAAGGCGACGCTGTGCGGATCATGTACATCCATGTACCGGCGGCGTGGCTGGCCTCGGCGGGGTATTTCGCGCTGGCCGCCTGCTCGGCCGCTTCCCTGGTCTGGCGGCATCCGCTGGCCGATCTGGCGGCGGTCGAGATCGGGCCGGTGGGCGCCGGCTTCACCGCGCTATGTCTGATCACCGGCAGCTTGTGGGGCAAGCCGATGTGGGGGGCGTGGTGGGTGTGGGATGCCCGGCTGACCTCGGTCCTGGTGCTGTTCTTTCTGTATCTCGGGCACATCGCGCTGGTGCGCGCCTTCGACAGCCCGGAGCGCGGCTATCGGGCCGGCGCGATCCTGGCGCTGGTGGGGGCGGTCGATCTGCCGATCATCAAGTTCAGCGTCGATTGGTGGAACACGCTGCACCAGCCCGACACCATCACCCTGACCGGGGCGCCGACCATGTATATCAGCATGCTCTGGCCCCTGCTGTTCACCACACTGGGCTATACGCTCGGCTTTGCCGCCATCGTCACGGCCCGTCTGCGGGCGGCCGTGATGGAGCGTCGCATGCGCGCCCTGCTGATGGCGCGCGCGCACGAGACCGCATGACGCATCTGCCGTTCATCGCCGCGTCCTACGCGTTGGGGGTGCTGCTGCCTGGGGCCTATGCGGTGGCTGCGTTCCTGCGGATGCGGGCGGCGAGCCGGCGGCTGGCTGCGGTGGACACGCGGAGGGCGGATCGCCGGGGCGGCCCGCCGTGGGGCGGCATGACCCGCAAGCGGCGCCGGCTTTATGCGCTGCTGGCCTGCGGCATCGGCCTCGGCTCGGCGACCGCGCTGGCGCTGACCGCGTTCCAAAGCAGCTTGGTGTTCTTCATCTCGCCGTCGGAGATCGTCGCCGGGGACCGGCTGCCGGGGCGGACCTTCCGGCTCGGCGGGCTGGTCCAGGCCGGCAAGCGTGCGGCACGCGGTTGCCGACGGCCGGCCGGAGGCGCGGTTCCGCCTCACCGACGGCAGCGCGACGGTGGAGGTGACTTATGACGGGGTGTTGCCCGATCTGTTCCGCGAGGGCCAGGGCATCGTCGCGGTCGGGGTCGATTCAGCCGGACGGCAGTTTCCGCGCGGCCGAGGTGCTGGCCAAGCATGATGAGAACTACATGCCGCGGGAAGTGGTGGACGCGCTGAAGAAGAGCGGCCACTGGAACCCGGCGGCTGGCGCCCCGCCGCCGGCCAGCACGTGGGACACGCTGCGGGTCCAGAAGGCAGATGCAACGGGACGGGCGGGCGGATGAAGGTTCGCTCGTCATTCCCGCGAAAGCGGGAATCCAGACCTCGCCCGCAAAACCGGACCAGCGCGTGGATGCCCGCCTTCGCGGGCATGACGCCGGGAGTGTTGGCGGCTGGGAGGATGGCGGTGGTCGGGAGCTCCGGACGGGTTGACCCCTCCCCCGGCGTTGGTCTGCCTCGCAGCCCAAGCCCACGAGGGGAGGCGGGGGAGTCCAAATGATACCTGAACTTGGGCATTTCGCGCTGGCGTTGGCGGTGGCGATCGCGGGAGCCCAGGCGGTGCTGCCGCTGGTGGGGGCGCATAACCGCGATATCAGGCTGATGGCGGCGGCGCCGGCGCTGGCGATCGGGCAGCTTGTCGCACTGGGTGCCGCGTTCGGCTGCCTGGTCTGGAGCGCGGTTGTCGATGATTTCTCGGTCTTCAATGTCGCCGAGAACTCCAGCAGCACCGAGCCGCTGGTGTACAAGATCACCGGGACCTGGGGGAACCACGAGGGTTCGATCCTGCTCTGGTGCCTGATCCTGGCCGGCTGCGGGGCCGCGGTGGCGTTCTTTGGACGCAATCTGCCGTCGGCTTTGCGGGCCCGGGTGATCGGGGTGCTCGGGTTCACCTCGGCCGGGTTCCTGTTGTACGCGCTGACCGTGTCGAACCCATTCATGCGCGTCTGGCCTCCGCCGCTCGATGGGCGGAACATCAACCCGCTGCTGCAGGACCCCGGGCTGGCGATGCACCCGCCGGTGCTCTACGCCGGCTATGTCGGGTTCGCGATTCCGTTCGCCTTCGCGGTGGCCGCCCTGCTGGAGGGCCGCGTGGATGCCGCGTGGGGACGCTGGGTGCGGCCGTGGACGCTGGGCGCCTGGTGCCTGCTGACCTCAGGCATCGCGCTGGGGTCGTGGTGGGCGTATTACGAACTCGGCTGGGGCGGGTTCTGGTTCTGGGACCCGGTGGAGAACGCCTCGCTACTGCCCTGGTTGACCGGCACGGCGCTGCTGCACTCGGCCATCGTGGTGGAAAAGCGGGAGGCGCTGAGGACCTGGACCATCCTGCTGGCGATCGGCACGTTTTCATTGAGTCTGTGCGGCACCTTCATGGTGCGGTCGGGCATCCTGAACTCGGTGCACGCCTTCGCGTCGGACCCGACGCGGGGGGTGTTCATCCTGGCGCTGCTGGCGCTGGTGATCGGCGGGTCTTTGCTGCTGTTCGCGTTGCGGGCGCCATTGCTGGGAGCTTCGGGGATTTTCGCGCCGGTCTCGCGGGAGGGCGCGCTGGTGCTGAACAACGTGCTGCTGTGCTCGATCGCGGCGGTGGTGCTGACGGGGACGGTGTATCCGCTGTTCGCGGCCTTGGTGTTCAACGCCAAGCTCAGTGTCGGGGCCGCCCTATTTCCACCTGACCGTGGTGCCGCTGCTGGTCCCGTTGTTCGCCGCCATGAGCGTGGGGCCGGTGCTGCCGTGGAAGCGCGCCGATTTGCTGCCGGGGCTGGTCCGGCTGTGGTGGGCGGCGGCTTTGGCGGCGCTGGTCGGGGTGGCCGCAGAAGCGGGGTTGCGGCATGCCTTTGCCGCGGCGGGATTTGCCGCCTCGGCTTGGCTGATCGCCGGGGCGTTTGCGGAGCTGATCGGAGCGCATCAGGCTGTTTCGCGTTCCGCTGTCGGCCACGTGGGCGCGTGCCGGGGCCCAGCCACTTTCGGTATGGGGGAGGGCGGTGGCGCATGCCGGAATGGGCGTCACCGTTGCCGGAATTGCCGGGATGTCGCTGTCGGCCAGCACGATCGTGTCGGTGCGGCCGGGGACCACGGTGGCGTTCGGCGGCTATGATTGGACGCTGAGCGGGCTGCATGATGCGCCCGGGCCGAACTACACGTCCCGCGTGGCCGATCTGCGCGTGACCCGGGATGGCCGGCAGATTGTGCTGTTCCATCCGTCTCGCCGGTCCTTCGCCCAGCAGCAGCAAACCATCAGCGACACCGCGATCCAGACCAATCTGATCCGCGACCTGTATGCCGTGATGGGCGATGAGCGGGACGGGCAGGTGGTGCTGCGCCTGCACGTGAACATCCTGGCGCCTTGGATCTGGCTTGGCGCGCTGGTCATGGCGGCCGGGGGGGCGTTGTCGTTGGCCGACCGGCGGCTGCGCGTCGGCGCCCCGGCGCGGCGAAGCGCCGTCACGGTTCCCGCCTGAGCCGCCCGATGGACGCGATCACCCGCCGGCGCCTGGTTTTGCTGGCCCCTCTGGGCCTGGCGGCTGCGGCCGGGGGCGGCTTCTGGGGGCTGCTGCTCCGCATGCAGCAGGGCAGCTACGATCCGCACAGCCTGCCGAGCATGCTGGTCGGCAAGACGCTGCCCGACTTCAGCCTGCCGGGGCAGCCGCCCTCGGCCGGGTTTTCCCGCACCGACATCATCGCCACCGGGCGGCCGGCGCTGGTGAATTTCTTCGCCTCCTGGTGCATCCCCTGCATCGAGGAGGCACCGACGCTGATGCAACTTCATCAGGACGGCGTGCCGATCTGGGGCATCGCCTACAAGGACAAGCCGAACGCCGCCGCCGGGTTCCTGGCGCAGCACGGCGACCCTTACGTGCGCGTGGCGCGCGATGAGCCGGGACGGGTGGCGATCGATTTCGGCGTCTATGGCGTGCCGGAGACCTATGTGGTGGACCGCGGCGGGATCGTCCGGCTGCGCTGGGCCGGCGGGCTGTCCGATGACGTGGTGCGCGGCACCCTGGCGCCCTTGCTGAAGTCGCTCGCGTGATCCGGCTGCTGGCGGGATTGGCTGTCCTGTTGTTGCTGGCCGGGCCGGCGCGCGCGGTCAGCGACCCCGGGGAGATGCTGGCCGACCCGGTGCTGGAGCACCGCGCCGAGGCGATCGGGGAGCAGCTTCGCTGCCTGGTGTGCCAGAACGAGAGCGTCGAGCAGTCGGACGCCGATCTGGCTCGGGATTTTCGCCGGATCATCCGCCAGCACGTGACGGCGGGGGAGAGCGATCGGCAGGTGATCGCGTGGATGGTGGCGCGCTACGGCGATTTCATCCGGCTGCGCCCGCCGTTCGATCCGCAAACGCTGGCGTTATGGGGCGCTCCGGTGATCGCGCTGGTGGTGGCCGGCAGCGTTGTCGTGCTGGCCCGGCGCCGGCGCCCGGCGCGCCCCGGTGCCTTTGTCGCCGGCCGAGCAGCGGCGTCTGGCCGATCTGCTGGAGTGAGCGGCTTGTCGTCATGGCGGCTCGGTTTGACACGCTGGCGCTTTTGGTCAGCTGGCGAAGTTTGCCATGGCCGCGCATTTTGTCATGCCACGGGCTTTGTCATGGCAGCATATTTCGTCATGCCCTCAAGAGCGGGGGGCTGCTCCGATATTGTGGTCAGGCCGTGGATTCCCGCTTTCGCGGGAACGACGGTCGTGCGCCGGAATAACGATTGAGCATGCTCTCGTTCTGGGTTGCGGTCCTGGCCCTCGCGGTGATCTCGCTGGCGCCGCTGGGCTTGGCGCTGCGCCGCACCACCCGGGAGCGTGGCCGGCGGGAGGCCGCCTTGGCGCTGCATCGGGCGCAACTTGTGGAACTGGATCGCGAACTGGCCGATGCGCGGATCGGACCGGTGGAGCACGCCACCGCGGTGCTGGAAGTGCAGCGGCGCTTGCTGGCCGCGGCCGATATGGCGGAGCCGGCGGGGGCGGAGACCACGCGCTCGGGGTTGTGGGCGGTGCTGGCGCTGGTGCCGTTGGCGGCGGTGCTGCTGTATCTGGTCGGCGGATCGCCGGGCTTGCCGGCCATGCCGCTGAAGCAGCGGATCGCCGAGGCGGAGCAGCGCGTGCGTCAGGAAGACGCGCTGGTGGCGCAGCTTCGCGACGTGCTGCGGACGCTGGACCCGCATTCGGACAAGGCCCGCGAGGGATACATCCTGCTGGGCAACGCCGAGGCCCGGCTGGGGCACATCCCCCAAGCCGCCTCGGCCTGGCAGAGCGCGCTGGCGGTGCGGTTCGATCCGACTCTGGCGGCCGAGGCGGCCGAGGCGCTGACCGAAGCGAACGGGCACGTCACCGATGACTCGGCCGCGCTGTTTCGCCGGGCGCTGGCGGAGGCTCCGGCGGATGCGCCCTGGCGGCCGATGGCGGAGCGGCGGCTGGGCGGGGGGTAGGCTTGGCTAGGGAGTCGACCGGGGGGTTGAAGCGGGCTGAGCTCGCTGCGCTCGGACAGCGTGTCATAGCGTAGTGCCCCAGGCACTGGCCCGGTGTGTCAAAACGACCACCCTACCTGCAAATATCGAGGAGACCTCAGGTTATCGGCGGGCAGAATTCAGGTCGCTGCGCATTAGGAGAATATGGCAGACCCAATCCCCAGGCAGCGCGCCGACCGGGCCCAGCACCGCCGCGCACGCCGATGCCGCCGTTCGGGATCTGGAGGCCGCGGATATTCCGACCAGCGCCATCTCGCGCCAGCCTTCTGCTACGGAAGGTGTAAGCACGAGCGAGCAGCCCCGCGAGCCCGGCTTTTGGTCCAGCCTGTTCGGCGGTGAGCCGGACCATGACACAAATGTATATGACCGCAGCATAGAGGGCGGCTCGCACCTGATAACGGTCAGGGTTCCGGAACAGCAAGTGGCGAGCGTGACGAGCATCTTGGAGCGTCACTATCCGATCGACATCGACGAACGCGCCTCCGGCTACGGGCTGGGCGCGGCCGGAACGACCACCACCGATATGCGGGGATCAATCGGGACGACGGCCGGCCTCGGCGCGCGCAACTCAGCGATGCGCGGCGACGAGGAGAAGCTAGAGCTTGCCGAGGAGCAGCTCACTGTCGGTAGGCGCCTCGTCAATCGTGGCACGACCCGCATCCGCCGGTTTGTGGTGGAGACGCCCGTCGAGGAGAATGTAACCCTGCACTCCGAGCGCATATCCGTGGATCGGCGCCCGGTCACCGGCGATGCCCGCGTCAGCGACGTGGACTTTACCGACAAGACAATCGAGATGACCGAGACGGACGAGGAGGCGGTCGTCGGCAAGACGGCGCGGGTCAAGGAAGAGGTCGTCGTGCACAAGAACGCCGGCGAACGCGTTGAAACCGTCCGTGACACCGTGCGACGTGAGGATGTCGAGATCACCAAGGACGGCAGCGTCGAGCCCGGTGCGGCCCGGACCGGCCCGGTTCCACCCGCTTCCCGCTGATCTGGTTCGGCTTGTCGTGACCCGGGGCCATGTGCCCCGGGCATCGGCACGGAGAGCATTATCTCTGCAAATGTTTGTGGCTGCCCCTCCGCGCAACGCGACGATGGGATGAGGTGCGCGCGCGCAACTGACCCGCCTGATGCGGGGATGGGGCAGTTACTTCAGCTCGGGGTCACCGGTGGCGGTCCGATTCCCAAAGCCCTCGCGCTCAGGCTGCCCGAAGCGCCGCCGGAAGCTGAGTGATGGCGTGATCGATCAGCCTTGCGTCAGCCTCCGGCGACAACCCCTCGGCGATCACGTCGCGCGAGGCGGCCGTGGCCACCTCGGCGGCGGTCGTGCGCACCTCATCGACCGCAGCCTTCTCGGCAGCAGCAATCCGGTCGATCGCCATCTGCTCGCGCGGCGAGCCGCCGCGCGTGCCTCGTCCGCCGCGGCCGCGGCCAACCGTTCCGCCTCGGCGCGGGCGCCTTCGATCAGCGCCTGCGCCTCGCGCACCGCGGTGTCGCGCCGCTGCTGCGCTTCCTGGCGCATCTGCTCGGCTTCCTGGCGCAGCCGCGTGGCTTCTTCCAGCTCTCGCCGGACCGCGGCGGCGCGGCTATCGAGCAACTCGGCAAGGGCGCCCCACAGACGCTTCCCGAAGATCAGGAAGAACAGGACGAAGGCGACTGCGACCCAGGTTCGCGATTCGCTGAAGAAGCCCATGCGGATGCCTTCTCCCTAACCCTGGCCGCGGGCGGCCAAAGCGGCGCCGACCGCACGTTGCAGCCGGTCCGGCTCCGGTGTCGCACCGGTCAGCCGCAGGATTACCGTCGCGGCGGTATCGGTCGCCACCTGCCGCAGCGCCCGCATCGCGCCCTGACGCGCCGCGTCGATCCGCTGTTCCGCGTCCCGCAGTTGCGTCTCCAGCCGCGCATTCAGCTCCGCCGCCTGCGCCGCGCCCTGTTGCTTGACCTTATCGAGCGCGGCGTTGATCGCGGCCTGCGCCTCCGCCCGGGCGCGTGCGGTTGCTTGCGTTGTCTCCGCCGCCGCCCGATCGGCTTCCGCCTTCAGCGCCCGTGCGGTGTCGAGGTCGGCGGCGATCGAAGCGGCCCGGCGCTGCAGCACGCTGCCCACCTGCGGCAGGCCCCACCGCCAGCACAGCAGGAAGAACACCACGAAGATGATCGCGCCCCACCACACCTGATCGATGGTGAGCGGATTGGCGAAATCAAGCTGCGGCATGCCCTGCGCCATCGCCGCGGCCGGCATACCGAGCAGCACCAGAAGTGCCGCGGTGATCCGGCGGATCATCGGTCCGGCCTATTTCACGAACAGGATGATGAACGCGATCACCAGCGCATACAGCGCCACCGCTTCAGTGAGCGCGAACCCCAGGATCGCCAGGCCGAACACGCGGTCGCGCGAGGCCGGGTTGCGGGCCACGCTATTCACCAGTGCCGCGAAAATGTTGCCGATGCCGACACCCACGCCGGCGAGCGCGATGACGGCGAGGCCCGCACCAAGTTTCTGGGCCGAAGCGAGATCCATATCGGGTTCCTTTCTGTGCGTCGGTTCGTGCCGGACAGCGCCCGGCGGTTGAAAGCGTCAGTGCAGGTGCACCGCGTCGTGCAGGTAGATGCAGGAGAGAATCGCGAACACATACGCTTGCAGCACGGCGACCAGTATCTCGAAGCCGATCAGCGCGACATTGACGCCGAGCGCGAGCGCCGCCGGCAAGATCCAGATCAGTCCGGCGGCGCCGAGCATCACCACGAAGGCGCCGAACACCTCCAGCATCACGTGCCCGGCCATCATGTTGGCGAACAGCCGCACCGACAGCGAGATGATGCGTGAGAGGTAGGACAGCACCTCGATCGGCACCAGCAGCGGCAGCAGCATTTTCGGCACGCCCTGCGGCACGAAGTAGCTGAAGAAGTGCAGCTTGTGGATCCACAGCCCGACGGCGGTGACCATGATGATCACCACCAGCGTCAGCGCCAGCGTCACCGCGATATGGCTGGTGAAGGTGAAGAAATACGGGAACACGCCGACCAGGTTGCCGAGCAGGATGAACAGGAACAGCGTGAAGATGAACGGGAAGAAGCGCCGGCCTTCCGGACCGATCGTCTCCACGCACATGTTGTAGGTGAATTCGTACAGCAGTCTCGGCCGCCGCCTGCAGCCGGCCCGGCACCATTGCGCGCGGCCGCATGCCGGCCCAGAGCAGGCCGAGCGTCAGCACCATGGCGACGACCATCATCAGGTTCGACTGACTGAAATGGACCGCCCGGCCGAACGCGCCGAGCGCCGGGTGCAGCTCGAACTGGCTCATCGCGTCGATCGTGCCCGGTGCCGCCACTGCACTCGTCCCCCAAAACCTTGCCACTCATTCGGGGCCGCGGCCCTGTCGTTTCAGGGCCGTGACCGTTCGTCTTACCGCCGCTTCCCGGGTTTGTCGGGCCGTGGCGCGAACTCGCGCCAGACATTCAGAACCCCAGCCGCGCCCCCCAGCGGGACGAACGCAATGAGGAAGATCGGCCGCGTGCCCAGCCACCAGTCGAGTCCCCACCCGATGGCGCAGGCCACCGCCAGGGCACAAACCAGTTCGAGCCCGACCCGCAGCCCGATCCCCAGCGCGGAGGGCTGCGCATCCGGCTGCTCGCTCGGCGGCCTGGGATCGAGCCCCTGCCGTTCGCGGGCCGCGCGCAGCCGGTCCTGGAAGGAAGCCGGGCCGCCCTGTTCCTCAGTCATGTTCACTCCGGGCAAGTCGCCCTGCCGGAGGGCGGGCGCTTGCTACAGGCGGGTCTTGCAGGTGTCAAGAATGGGGGACCCGCGCGGTGCAAGGACCGGGGATCGCCGGGTGTGATTTTGCCCGACGACGACCATGTGGCTGCGGGTTGATGTCTCGCGGAGAACCCGGTGCGCAGACCAGCCCCGCTCAATCGACGCCGCGCTCTGGCCTTGTTCGTCGCAGGCCCGTTGGCCGCCTGTCAGTCGTTTCCGGCGGCACAACGCCTCAGCCCGGAAGACGCCGCCACGCTTGAACGCGTACAGGACTATCTGAACTCGGTTCGCACCCTGCGTGCACAATTTGGCCAGACATGGCCCAATGGTGCGGTCAACCACGGCACACTCTGGCTGGAGCGCCCAGGGCACCTGCGCCTGCAATACGCGGCTCCGAGCCCGCTCACCATGGTGGCGGCCGAGGGGACGGTGCTGTTTTACGATGCCTCCACCCAGGCGAGCACAACCGTGCCGGTGGCACGGACGCCGCTTGGCATTCTGCTGGCCGATCGGATCGCGTTGTCCGGCGGCGTGACGGTGACCGCTGTGCGGCGATCGCCGGGTCAGGTTCAGGTCTCGATGGTGCGGACAGCCAATCCCGGTCAGGGTTCGCTGACCCTGCTGTTCACCGAGCCGCCGCTGGCCTTGCGCGCGCTTCGGATCATCGACGCCGAGGGGCAGGTGACCGATATCAGGTTATTCGACCTTCAGCCGGGTGTTGCGATCGATCCCGGGCTGTTCAGATTGTAGCGGATGCGACCATTGGCACCGAAGTGGCGCGGCGGTGAACTGTCCCATTATCGTTCACTTTTTGTTCAGGCCGGCAAGGGCCTGGCCAAGGTTGCGGCGCGCTGGCAGGGCAGGGAGTTTGTGGTATTAATAAGGTGTTTGTAATTCGGGCCGAGACGCGCCGAAATGGGCGCAGGAAGGGCAACTACCGATGACCGCGACGCGGAGACAATCGAGGTGACGGCCGGCGACGTGGCCGCCGAATTGAAGCGCCGGGGCATCGGCTCCGACGAAAAGGTGACACTCACCATCGAGCCGGAAAACGAGATCTTTCCCGGTCGCCGGGCATCGCGTGCCCGCGTGGTGGCGGCGGGCCTGACCGATGAAGATATCGACCGGCTCGTAAAGCGGGCACAGAAAGACGTTGAACCGTTGCTTGGATGAGGGTTGTCGTTAGTAGAGTGTTTTTCGTCTCTGGCTCCTCGAGGTGCGCCAAAATCGGGTCGCGTGTGCTTCTATCCCAATCTGCGCGACCGACGGGGGCCCAACGCGATGGATGAGAAGCTGGCAGGCAGCAGGCAGATGCACGGATTGCAATGCGCATTCCCAATATTTCCTTACTCGACATATCCGCAGCGTGGCGGAATCCAGATCGGGCAGCTGTTTTCGAACACCACGCCAACCCGGACTGGCAGACCATTCCCGTCCCGAAACGTAGCAAAGGCCGGTTGCGGGCCGCTTCGTCGGGCATGGCGGGTGCGGCGGCCGTGTGGTAGGTTGAAGTTGCGCCGCGAACGGCTACGGCACCGGCAATCCCGAAGCGGAGCCAGGACTTCGATGGATCAACCAGTTCAGCCTGCATCCCTGCAGCAACCGGCCGATGCGTCAGCGCACCCGCTCGATCCGCTGTCCGAGGCGGAGATCGCCCGCGCCACGCAGATCATCCAGGCGCAATTTCCCTGGGGACCGGACCTGCGGGTCGAAACCATCGATATCGAGGAACCCGAGAAACAGGTTGCCCGCAATCACGTGCCAGGCACGCCATTCCCGCGCATCGCGCGGTTCAACATATACCGGCGCGGCGTGATGGGCGTGTGGCAAGGCCGCGCTGATCTTGGTACCGGCGAGCTGATCTCGAAGACCTTCCGGCCCGACGCGCGCGCGATGGTCGCCGTGGAAGAGGTTTTGCTGATCGAGAAGACGGTGAAGGCCGACCCACGCTTTCAGGAGGCGTTGCGCCGCCGCGGCCTGGCGGATGAACTGGACAATATGTGCATCGATCCGTGGACCGTCGGCGATTTCGGTCACGCGATCGAGCAAAATCGCCGGGTACTTAATTGCTTCGTATGGATGCGGAATTTCCCGCTCGATAACTACTATGCTCATCCGGTCGAGGGACTGCACGCGCTGATCGATCTCAGCACGCTGGAGGTGCTGGGTGTGGAGGATCATTTCGAAGCGTCAGGCAACTATATTCCCGTCCCGCGTACGCCGCGCAACTTCGATGCCGATACGCTGACCGAGTTTCGGGCGCCGTCCGCGCCGCTGGACGTGGTGCAGCCGGCCGGTCCCGGGTACCGCGTGGCGGGCAACCATGTTACCTGGGAAAACTGGGATTTCCGCGTCGGCTTCAACGGCCGCGAGGGGCTGCTGCTGCACATGGTCGGCTACACGCAGAACGGGCGGCGGCGTCCGGTGCTGTACCGTGCCTCGATCGCCGAAATGGTCGTGCCGTACGGCACGCCGGAGCGCAGCCATTACCGCAAGAATGTCTTCGATAGCGGCGAGCTCGGATTTGGCCGGATGGCCAACTCGCTGACGCTCGGATGCGACTGTCTGGGCACCATCCATTACTTCGACGCGGTGGTCCCCACCCTGTTCGGTGCGCCACGCACGATCGAGAATGCGGTCTGCCTGCACGAGGAGGATGCCGGTCTCGCGTGGAAGCATTTCGACGTTCGCAGCGGCCGGACCGAGGTCCGCCGCGCCAGGAAGCTGGTGATCTCTTCGATTTCCACCATCGGCAATTACGAATACGCGTCCTACTGGTATCTGCATCAGGATGGCCGCATCGAGTACGAGATGAAGGCGACCGGCATCATCAACACCGCCGGCTGCCATCCCGGCCAGCCCGGCAAATACGGGTCGGAGGTGGCGCCCGGCATCGTGGGCCACATCCACCAGCATATTTTCTGCGCCCGGCTGGACATGGACGTTGACGGGTCTGCCAACACAGTTGTCGAGTGCGACACGATCGCTCCGCCCGCCGGACCGGAGAACCCGTACGGCAACGCGTTCTATGTCGAGGAACGACCGCTGACGACGGAAAGCGCAGCGCGGCGCGACGTCGATTTCGCGCACATGCGCTACTGGAAGATCGTCAATCCGGGGACCCGGAACTGGGTCGGCAAGCCGACCGCCTACAAGTTGGAGGCCGGGTCCGCGGTACGTCCCTTCACCGCATCCCGATAGTCCGTCCGGACGCCGCGGCCGGTTCATCCAGCATCAGCTATGGGTCACGCCGTTCCACCCGGAGGAGCGCTTTCCGGCCGGCGAGTTCGTCAACCAGTCGCGCGGCGATGACGGGATCGAGACCTGGACGGCGCGCGACCGGGCCATCGAGAATACCGACATCGTGCTGTGGCACAGTTTCGGGGTGCATCATCTGCCGCGGCCGGAGGATCATCCGGTACAGCCTTGCGTGACGTGCGGTTTCAAGCTGGTGCCGTTCGGCTTCTTCGACCAGAATCCGGTCATCGACCTGCCGCGAACACAAAACGACGCCAGCTGCTGCACGTAAGCACCGCCCCCGCTGCGCGTGAGCCGTGTCGCCCGCTCACTCCGCCATCACCCCGGCGCCAAGTTCCGGCACGAACCCGCCCGACTGCCGCCGCCACAGCCGCGCATAGATCCCGCCGTTCGCCAGCAGCTCCGCATGCGTGCCCATCTCGGCGATCCGCCCGCGATCCAGCACCACCAGCCGGTCCATCCGCGCGATCGTCGATAGCCGGTGCGCGATGGCGATCACCGTGCGCCCCTCCATCAGCTCGTCCAACTGGTCCTGGATCGCCGCCTCCACCTCGGAATCCAGCGCCGAGGTCGCCTCGTCCAGCACCAGGATCGGCGCATCCTTCAGGATCACCCGGGCGATCGCCACGCGCTGGCGCTGGCCGCCGGACAGCTTCACCCCGCGCTCGCCCACATGCGCGTCGTAGCCGCTGCGGCCGTGCCAGTCCTCCAGCCCCAGGATGAACTCGTGCGCCTCGGCCCGGCGCGCCGCTTCCTCGATCATCGCCTGCGTCGCCTCGGGGCGGCCGTAGCGGATGTTGTCGCTGATCGAGCGGTGCAGCAGGGAGGTATCCTGCGTTACCATCGCGATCTGCGTGCGCAGGCTTTCCTGCGTCACGCCGCGCGATGTCCTGGCCGTCGATCAGGATGCGCCCGCGCGCCGGCGCGTAGAAATGCAGCAGCAGGTTCACCAGCGTCGATTTGCCGGCACCGGACGGCCCGACCAGCCCGACGCGCTCGCCCGGGCGCGATCGCCAGGTCGATGCCGTGCAGCACGCCCGGCTGCCCGACCGGGCGTCGCCCGCGGCCATAATCGAAATGCAACCCTTCGAAGCGGATCTCGCCGGCCTCGACGCACAGCTCCGCCGCGTCCGGCGCATCCGGCATCTGCCGGCTCACCGCGATCGAGCGCATGCCGTCCTGCACCGTGCCGACATTCTCGAAGATCGACGTCACGCTGCGCGCCACCCAGCCGGCGATGTTGGTGATCTGCCAGGACAACGGCAACGCCATCGCCACCGAACCCACCGCGATCCGCCCGGCGCTCCACAGCCACACCGCCAGCGCCGCCGTGGTGACGATCAGACAGGCGTTCATGATCGCCAGAACAACCACATAGCCGGTGATCATCCGTGTCTGGTTCCGGAACCGCTCGGTGTGCTGATCCACCAAATCGCGCACGAACGCATCTTCATCGCGGGCGCGGGCGAACAGCTTGACGGTCAGGATGTTGGTGTAGCTATCGACCACCCGCCCGGTCAGGTTCGACCGCGCTTCCGACACCGCGCGCGAGCGTTCGCGCAGCCGCGGCACGAAGTAGCACAGCATGCCGGCGTAGCAGGCGAACCAGGTCAGGATCGGCAGCGCCAGCCGCCAGTTGGTGGCGGCCAGCAGAGCCACCGCGCTGCTGCCATACACCACGATGTACCAAGCGGCGTCGAACGCCATCACCACGCTTTCCCGCAGCGCCGGCCCGGTCTGCAGCACCCGGTTGGCCACCCGCCCGGCAAAGTCGTTCTGGAAGAACGTCCAGCTCTGCCGCACCACATGCCAGTGGTTCTGCCAGCGGATCATGTTCGACAGTCCGGGATTAACCAGCTGGTTGATCAGCGTCACCTGCGCCAGGAACACCACCGGTCGGACCAGCAGCAGCACGCCGCCCATCAGCAGAAGCTGCGGCCAGGCATCGTGCAGCAGGGCTTGCGGCGTGTGCGTGGACACCAGCCCGACCACGCGGCCGATGAACGCCGGAATGCTGGCGTCCAGCATCGCGATCAGCCCGCCGCCGATGAACAGCGCCACGACCAGCCAGCGCACCTGGCGGATGAAGTGCCAGTAAAAGCGCAGCAGGCCCTCGGTCGGCGGCTCGGTCGGTACGCCGGCGGTCGGCTGCAGCAGGGATTCGAGGCGACGGAACATCCGGTCAGGGGTGGGCGCGCTGCCGTCCCTCGTCAATGATTCTCGAGCCGCCTCGGGGCTGACATGCGCGGGAGGACGGACCAGAAGATACACGCCGCAACTCAAAGCGCTGATCCAGAAGCTGGTCGGCCAGTCCGTGTAGAAGGCCAGTGTCAGCCCCGCCCAGGCCTCCACGACCGCCAGCGCCGCGCCGAGTGCCAGCCCCGGCCCCAAACGGCTGGTCAGCCGCTGGGCCGCCGCGGCCGGCCCGATCATCAGCGTAAACACCAGCAGCACGCCGACAATCTGCGCGCTTTCCGCCGTCGCCACCGCGGCGATCGCCAGGAACAGGACGGAGACCAGCCGGAGATTCACGCCCCTGGCCTCGGCCAGCTCCGGCTGCAGGCTGGCGAACAGCAGCGGCCGGGCGATCGCCGCCAGCCCGCCGAGGCTGGCCAGCGCCAGCCCCAGCAGCACCCACACCGTCGGACGATCGACACCCAGCACGTTGCCGAACAGCAGCGCGGTCGCTTCGGTCGCGTAAGCGGTGAAGAAGTGCAGGAACAGCAGGCCCAGCCCGAGCGACAGCGCCAGCACGATGCCTACAGCCACGTCGCGCCCTTCCAGCCGCTCCCCCAGCAGCCCCATCCCAACGCCGCCGGCCACCGTAAGCGCCACCAGGCCCCACAGCGGCGCGACGCCGATCAGCATCGCCCCGGTGGCGCCGGTGAACCCGATATGCCCCAGCGCGTGTCCGGCGAATGCCTGTCCGCGCAGTACCAGGAACCAGCCCGTCAGCCCCGAGACCACGGCCACGATGGTCGCCGCGGCGAACGCGTTGCGCATGAAATCATAATCAAGCATGCGCGTGCCGATGCTGGTCGTGTTCGACCTCGTGCGCGCCGGACATCACGAAGATGCGCCCGCCAGTGCGCAGCACCTCGATCTCGGCGCCATACAGCCGCGACAGCACCGGGCCGGTGATGACCTGATCGACTGTGCCGATCGCCGCCTGTCCCCCGCCGAGATACAGCACGCGGTCCAGCACGCCCAGCAACGGGTTCAGCTCATGCGCGCTGAACAGCACGGCGAATCCAAGGTGGCGCTGCAGCCGGCGCACCAGCGCCACCACGTCACCCTGGTGATGCGGGTCGAGGCTGATCAGCGGCTCGTCCAGCAGCAGCAGCCGGGGCCGGCCGAGCAGCGCCTGAGCCAGCAGCAGTCGCTGGCGCTCGCCGCCCGACAGCTCCGCAAGGGGCCGACTCGCCAGCTCGATCGCGCCCACCAGCTCCAGTGCGCGCGCCACGTCACGGCGATCGACTGCGCCCGGCAGCGGCAGGCCCCAGCGATGCCCGCCGGCGGCGCTGGCGACGAAATCCCGCCCGCTCAGCCGTGGCGCCGGGGCGGCACGCGTCTGCGGCATGTAGCCGATCGCCGCGTTGCCACGCGTCGGCACCTGCCCCAGCACGCGGATCGTCCCACGGGCCGGCCGGATCAGGCCCAGGATCGCCCGCATCAGCGTGGTCTTCCCCGACCCGTTCGGCCCGAGCACGCCGATGAACTCGCCGGGCAGGATGGCAAACGAGACACCGCCCAGCACAGTCCGCCCGCCCAGCGCGAGCGTCACGTCATTAAACGCGATCGGGTTCACGGAGCCGGCTTGGACAGCGCCGTGTCGAGCGCATCGAGCTGGTCGAGCATCCATTGCTGCCAGGTCTTGCCGGCCGGCTCGGTTTCCGTCACGCCGACCACCGGCACGTGAGACTGTCCGGCGATCCGCACCAGCCGGCGCGCGGCGTTGTCGCTCGCCTGGCTGTTGAACAGCAGCACGCGCACCGCTCGGTCGCGCAGATCATGCTCGAACGCGGCGACGTCGCGGGCGCTGGGCTCCGTATCGTTCATCACGGCAAGCTGAAAGCGTTGGTTCAGCATCTTCAGGCCGAGTGCGGCTGCCATGTACCCGAACACCGGCTCGGTCGCGGTGACCGGCGTGCCGGCGTAGGCGTGCTTCATCGCGCCGATTTTGGCCTCGAGTGGTTGAAGCGACACGACGAACGCGGTCAGCCGTTGCTGATACCCCGCCTGGTGCGCCGGATCGAGATCGCCAAGTTCGCCCGCCAGCGCCCGGGCAAACACCGGCATGGTCGGCGGGTCGTACCAGAGATGCGGGTTCGCGCCCGGCTTCACGTGAAGCAATTTGCCGACCTCGATCACCTGCCGGTCCGGGCGCGGCGTGGCCCGCAGCAGCTTGCTCATCCACGGGTCGTAATCCGCCCCGTTCAGCACCACGATCCGCGCGCCGGCAATCGCCCGGGCCACCGAGGGGCTGGCCTCGAACAGATGTGGGTCCTCGTCCGGGTTGCTGAGGATGCTGGTCACCGCCGCATCGGATCCGGCGATCTGGTGCGCCACGTCGCCATAGAAATTCTCGGCGGCAACGATGGTGAGGCCACGCTCCTGCGCCGGCCCGGCGAGCGGGGTCAGAGCAAGAGCCGCCAGGGCGAAAGCACCGATGATCCGCATCATGCGGATGTTATATCATAACGCCCCGCTGGCTTCAACAACCTGCCTTTCATCTCTTGGGCCCCGCGGGAGGGCGGCCGGCGCCGATACGCCATCGGGGATGAAATGATACCGTCAACCGTGAATGCGGCCATCCTCCCTTCCTTGATCGCACGCAAAGACGTGGATGCCCGCATTCGCCGGCATGACGGGAGGGGGCTTCGATCGTCCGTGGACATTTCCCCGGGGACATCTCATAGCCGGTGAGGTCCGAGCCCCGGCTGTGCTCAGGCCCAGTGCGCCGGCACCCAATACCCGCCCTGCCAGTGTCCGGGCACCCACACCCGCCGAGGCGCCGGCGCATAATACGGAGCGGGTGGGTAATATGGCGGGGGCGCATAGGCCATCGGCGGGGCCGCATAGATCGGCGGGGCCACCACGACGGGCGGCAGCACCACGCCGAAGCCGA
Source organism: uncultured Pseudomonadota bacterium (assembly GCA_963764525.1). Taxonomy (GTDB): domain Bacteria; phylum Pseudomonadota; class Alphaproteobacteria; order Acetobacterales; family Acetobacteraceae; genus DATDIC01. The sequence continues at coordinate 111,072 of CAVXTC010000011.1, forward strand.
AGCCGCCGTGCCAGCCGCCCCCGCCGGCCCACCACGCCTTCGCGGATCCCGGCGCTGCTGCAACACCCAGGGCAGCCAAGCCGAGCACGGCCGCAACGGCACCAACGTGCTTGCTTCGGATCATCACGCGCACTCCTTTTCCGAACCACCTAAGCAGCACATAGGACGCGTTTGTATCTGGCGTGTTTCCCGATCGTGTCGGCGGAATTTCCCGATAGACTGACAGTCACTGATCGCCGCGCTGGTGGTTCCGAACTCGCTGGCGATCATCGGTGCGGGGTTCGATGAAAACCGAGCGTGGCAAGGCGATCGTACTCTGCCCGCGCGCCCCGGCGAGCGCCAGTGCGGACCTGGCGTTTAGAGACGGTGGGATGATCAAATAATGCTTGGCGCGATGCGAATCGGTACTGGAAGATTCACGCTATGCCAGCGCCGCTCGACCCGGTAACCCTGCCGCGCAATCTTGTCGCGCTGCGCAGCCTATTGCTGGCACGCGAGGCCGAACATGCGGCCGAACTCGAAGCGACGCGCGAGGGACTGAAGGCGGAGGTGCTGCGCAACAAGGAATTGAAAAGTGCGTCTGGCGGTTCGGTACCTCCTCGGAGAAGTTGCAACCGGGGCGGTTTCGGCGATCTGTGCATGCCGGGCGAGGACGGCGTCAGCATCTGTCGACGGCGATCGGGGTGTACGGTCAGTCCCGCGCCGCGGTCGCCAGTTGCGGCAGCGGCACAGGCGACGGCCCATTCACCAGCCTTATGCCGATCGCCACGAACAAGAGCGCCAGCCCCAGTTCGATCGAAGCGTGTTCGCCCAGGATCAGCGCGCCGGCGGCGATGCCGAACAGCGGCGACAGGAACGTGTAGGCCGACAGCCGCCCCGCCGGGTACCTCGTGATCAGCCAAAACCATGTCAGATAACTGACAAATGCGACGATGACGGTCTGATACGCCAGCCACGACCAGGCCAATGGCGTCGCGTCGGGCGCCGACAACTCGCCCTGCCAGGCCGCGAAGGCAAACAGGATCGGTGCCGAACCGCCCAATTGATACAACAGCAACCTTGTGGGCGAGAGTGTCCGCAGCACCCGGTTCGCCTTCACCGCGACCGTGGTGAGTCCCCAGAACGCCGCCGCCAATCCCACCATCGCGTCGCCCAGCAGACTGCCGCCGCCGTTCACCAGCCCATCCGCCACCGCGCACCCGACTCCGGCAAAAGCCGCGATCAGGCCGGCGACCTGGCGTCCGCTCAGTCGTTCCCCCGGTACAAGCAGATGCGCGCCGCCGGCGACCCAGAACGGGGCGGTGTACAGCACCACCACGCCGCGCGATGCGGTGGTGAGTTGCATGCCGGGATACAGGAACAGGAATTCGAGCGCGAACAGCGCGGCGATACCCATGCCGGGCCAGAAAGATCCGTCGCGGGCGAACAGTTCTCGCCGGTGCCCGCGCAGCATGGCCCAGCCGCAGACCAGCATAGCCGCGACCGCCGAGCGCAGCGACGGCTTGCAGGATGGGCGGCACGCCGCCCTGGGCCGCCGCCTTGATCGCCACCTGCTGCACGCCCCACAGCATGCAGCACAGCACCAGGATGGAGGCAGCGAGCGCGTCGATATGCGTGCGCTGGACCGGCGGCAGACGGGATGTCACGTCGGATGCGTCAGGACGGAAGATGCAGCTTCCCACCGGTGCGAGCTTTGTAACGATTCCAGCGTCAGCCCGGGCGCCATGTCGATGACGGTGAAACCATGTTCGGTCACGTCCAGCACCGCGAGGTTGGTGTACACGCGCTTCACCGCGCCGACCGCGGTCAGCGGATAGCTGCACCGGTGGACCAGCTTGGGCGTGCCGTCCCTGGCGGTGTGCTCCATCATCACCCAGAGCCGCTTCGCTCCGGCGGCCAGGTCCATGGCGCCGCCGACTGCCGGCGCGGTGTCGTTTTCGCTGGTGGCCCAGTTGGCGATGTCGCCGTTCTCGGCCACCTGGAACGCGCCCAGCACGCAAAGATCAAGATGCCCGCCGCGGATCATCGCGAAGCTGTCGGCGTGGTGGCAGAAGCTGCCGCCCTGCCGCAGCGTCACGTGTTGCTTGCCGGCGTTGATCAGCCAGGGATCGATGCGGTCCTTTGGGGGCGCCGGCCCCATGCCGAGCACGCCGTTTTCGGAATGGAAAATCACTTCGCGCTCCAGCGGCACGTGATCGGCGACGGCGGTCGGCATGCCGATGCCGAGATTGACGTACCAGCCGTCCGGGATGTCACGCGCCAGGCGGGCGGCCATCTCGGTGCGGCTCAGCGGCTTCACTTCGATGGTGTCGGACATGGTGCGGGTCCTTTTCAGAAGCCGGAGGGGTCGCCGTAGGGCACGTGCAGCACCCGGTTGACGAAGATGCCGGGGGTGTGGACGTGATCGGGGTCGATCTCGCCCAGCTCCCTTATATGCTGGCTTTGCACGATCGTCAGCCTGGCCGCCATCGCCATGACCGGGTTGAAGTTCCGTCCGGACTTCCGGTAGGTCAGGTTGCCCCAGCGATCGGCCTCCCACGCTTCCACCAGCGCCACATCGCCGGGCAGGGATTTTTCAAGGATGTAGGTGCGGCCGTCGATGTCTCGGGTTTCCTTGCCCATCGCCATCTTGGTGCCGACGCCGGTCGCGGTGAAGAACGCCGGAATGCCGGCGCCGGCGGCGTGGATGCGGCCGGCCAGGGTGCCCTGCGGCACGATTTCCAGTTCGATCTTGCCGGCGCGGTAGAGGGTTTCGAACACCACGGGATCGGAGCTGCGCGGGAAGGAGCAGATGATCTTGCGGACGCGGCCGAGGTCCATGATGCGCGCCAGTCCCACGCGCCCGACGCCGGCATTGTTGCAGGCGATGGTAAGGTCGGTGGCGCCTTGCTCGATCAGCCCGTCGATCAGCGCGTTGGGCTGGCCGACGGCGCCGAAGCCGCCGATCAGGACGGTGGCGCCGTCCTTGATGCCGTCCATGGCCTCGGCCATGGTGCGGACGATCTTGTCGATCATGCGGTTTGCTTCCTCCCCGTCGGTGATGGGCTGGTTTAGCGCCGGGTGGGGGGCGAGGCCAACCTGGGTGCAGGCGGCAGTTCCAGCCAGCCGCGATTCGCTCTATGGCCGCAGCGGACGAACCAGGGGAAAATCGCCGCATGCCCGACGATACGCCGGTCACCGGCCCGCCCGGCTGGGACCCCGAACTCACCGAACTGCGCCAGCGCGAAGCGCTGGCCGCCGCGATGGGCGGCGCCGAACGCGTCGCCCGCCAGCACGCCGGCGGCCGGCTGACGGTGCGCGAGCGGATCGAGCGCATGCTCGATCCCGGCAGCTTCCACGAAGTGGGCGCCGTTGCCGGCCGCGCGGAGTACGGCCCCGACAACCGCATCGCCGCCTTCCATCCGGCGAATTGCGTGTTCGGGCGCGGGTTGGTCGATGGCCGGCCGGTGGTGGTCGCCGGCGACGATTTCACCCTGCGCGGCGGCTCCGCGGATGCGTCCATCAAGGGCAAGCCGCGGATGTCCGAGCAGATGGCGGCGCAGTTCCGCATGCCGATCATCCGGCTGATCGAGGGATCCGGCGGTGGCGGCTCGGTAAAAACAATCGAAACCACCGGCCGCGCCAACTTGCCGGGCGGATTGTCGGAGGGATCCTCGTTCGATCTGGTCGCCGCCAATATGGGGCTGGTGCCGGTGGTGGCGCTCGGGCTCGGCTCGGTGGCGGGGCTGGGCGCGGCGCGGCTGGCGGCGAGTCATTACTCGGTGATGGTGAAGGAGCTGGCGGCGGTGTTCGTCGCCGGACCGCCGGTGGTGGAACGGCTGGGCGAGCCGCGCACCAAACAGGAGCTGGGCGGGTGGGAGATCCAGACCGGCTGCGGCGCAGTGGATCATGCGGTCGATACCGAGGACGAGGCGTTCGCCGCGGCGCGGCGGTTTCTTTCGTATATGCCGGCCTCGGTGTGGGAACTGCCGCCTCGGGTGCGCGGCTGGGACGATGCGGCACGCCGGGATGAGGCGCTGCTGACGGCGGTGCCGCGCGACCGGAAGCAGGCGTATCACATGCGCCGCATCATCGAGCGCGTGGTCGATCGCGACAGCTTCTTCGAGATGGGCGAACGGTTCGGACGGCCGGTTATCACCGGGTTTGCCCGGTTGGACGGCTGGCCGGTTGCTGTCATGGCGGGCGATCCGCTGTATCACGGCGGCGCGTGGACGGCGGATGCCTGCAACAAGATCATCCGCTTCGTCGATCTGGCGGAGACGTTTCATTTTCCGGTCGTGCACCTGGTGGATTGCCCGGGATTCCAGGTGGGGCTCGCGGCGGAGAGCTCGGCGGTGATCCGCTGGGGGGTGCGGGCGCTGTCGGCGATCTGCCAGACGTCGGTGCCGTGGTGCTCGGTGATTATCCGCAACGTGTATGGCGTGGGCGGGCTGGGGCACCAGCCGAGCGGGCGGCTGGCGCTGCGCTATGCGTGGCCGTCGGCGAGCTGGGGGTCGTTGCCGCTGGAAGGCGGGGTGGAGGCGGCGTACCGCGCGGAGATCGATGCGGCGATAGACCCGGCGGTGAAGATGGCGGAGATCGATGCGCGGCTGAATGCGCTGCGCTCTCCGTTCCGCACGGCCGAGGCGTTCTGGGTGGAGGAGATCATCGACCCGCGCGACACGCGGCGGCTGTTGTGCGAGTTCGCGGAATTGGCGGCACCGTTGCGCGCGCCGGGGGTGAGCCGGTTCGGGATGCGGCCGTGACGGCCCGATGACCACCTGACGCAGTCAGCACGGCTGATCGAAGGCGAATGTGTGCGACTCGGCGAGTTTGGGGTTACATCCTGCCCGCATGCGCGTTACGCATGGGTAGCCTGCCAAATGGGACAGGCTGAACGCGCCGCCGGCATGGACCGGGCGGCAGGGGGTGGCTGGGTGATCGACTGGGACAAGCTGCGCGTCTTCCACGCGGTGGCCGAGGCCGGCAGCTTCACGCATGCCGGCGACACTCTGAACCTCAGCCAGTCGGCGGTTTCCCGACAGATCTCGGCGCTGGAGGAGGCGCTGGCGGTGCCGCTGTTTCATCGCCATGCCCGTGGCCTGATCCTGACCGAACAAGGGGAGGCGCTGAACCGCACCGTGCGCGAGGTCTTCGCCAAGCTGGCGATGACCGAGGCGTTGCTGACCGAAAGCAAGGAAAAACCGGCCGGACGGCTGAAGGTGACCACCACGGTGGGGTTCGGCGCGACCTGGCTGGCCCCGCGACTGGCTCAGTTCCTGGAGATGTATCAGGACGTTTCGATCTCCCTGGTGCTCGACGATCTGGACCTCGATCTGGCGATGCGCGAGGCGGATGTGGCGATCCGCATGCATCCGCCGAAGCAGCCGGAACTGGTGCAGCGGCACCTGATGACGATGCACTGGGTGGTGTGCGCGTCGCCGGACTACCTGAAGCGCCATGGGGTGCCGCAGCGGGCCGAGGACCTCGACGCGCACAAGCTGCTCCTGTTCGGTGACTATCATCCACCGGTGCCGGAGATGAACTGGCTTGCCGATGTCGGGCGGCGGCCGGGCAATCCCCGTCGCGCGCTGTTGGAGGTCAACAGCACGCAAGCCATGCTGCTGGCGATCCGTTCAGGGATCGGGGTCGGCGCGTTGCCGGATTACCTGGTCAACGAGAACCCCGACCTGGTGCGGGTGCTGGCGGATCTGAAAGCGCCGCTGGTGGATGTGTATTTCGTATATCCCGAGGAACTGCGGAACTCGAAGCGCGTGGCGGTGTTCCGCGATTTTCTGCTGACCCGCCTGGCGGAGATCCACTGATCCGACGCCATCCCCGCGCAAGCGGGGAGGTGGATTTCCGCTTTCGCGACGCTTTGGCGGGAATGATGGTTTTCGATACTGACGGTTTTCGGGACTGACGGGCAGGGGCTACGCACCCACCCCGCCGGCGTGCCAAGCTTCCAGCTTCCGCACCATCACGAGTCGGAAAGATCGATGTACGCCCCAGCGCCTTGCGCCGGATGGGCGGCGCCGGGTTGCGCCGTTCGGCCATGACCGTCCGCCGCACCATTCCAGCCACCATCGGCGCTCTTCCGCGTCGGCAGGCGCTGGCCTTCCTCAGCCTGTTCTTCGTGCCCGCGGTGGGGCAGGCGATCCTGCTCACCGTCGTGCCGCTGGAGGCGCTGAACCTGCTCGGCGACGCGCGGGCCGTGACGCTGCTCTATGTCGCGACCGGTCTGGTGGCCGTGGCCGGGCGGTTCAGCGTCCCGTTCCTGGTGCGGCTGATCCGACGTCGGTTCGTGTTCACGCTCGGAACGATCTCGCTGGCCGGCAGCGGGCTTCTGCTGGCGGTCAACCATCTGCCGGCGCTGGCGGCGGGCTTGGTGCTCAGCACGTTCGCCTTCGCCTGTATCGAGATCACCAGCCAGCTCTATCTGCTCGACCATGTCCCACGCCCGGCGCTGCGGCACTTCGAGCCGATGCGCATCTTCGCCAGTGCTGCACCGTGGACGCTGGGGCCGTGGCTCGGCGTTCATTTGCGGGACAAGGTGGCGTTCGCGGCGCCGTTCCTGATCACCACAGGTGCCGCGCTGATCCTGCTGGTCCTGTTCTGGTCGCTGCGGATCGGCGAGAACGCGGTGCTCACGGCGATGCGGCGCCCGCCGCCCAGCCCGGCGCGCTACCTGCGTCGGTTCTTCGCGCAACCGAGGCTGCGGCTGGCCTGGGCGCTCGCCGCCGCACGGTCATCGTGGTGGAGCATGTTCTACGTCTATGCGCCGATCTTCGCGGTCACGTCGGGCCTTGGTGCCGAGACCGGAGGCATCATCGTTTCAATCGGTACAGGTTGGATCTGGCTGGTGCCGTTCTGGGGCTGGCTGGGCCGCCGTTACGGGCTGCGACGGCTGCTGCAGGCCGGCTATGCGATGGCAGGCGGGCTGAGCATCTGCGCCGCGCTGGCGTTCGGCATTCCCTGGCTGGGCGCCACCGTGCTGGTGCTGGCGGCGCTTGGCACCGAGACCATCGACGGCGCCGGCAACCTGCTGTTCCTGCGCGCGGTACACGCCTACGAACGATCCGAAATGACCACCGTATTCGTCAGCTTCCGCGACGTCGCGCAGTTGGGTCCGCCGGCGGTCTGCTCGGTGCTGCTGACGCTGTTCAGCCTGCCGTCGGTGTTCGTCGCCGGGGGCGTGATGATGCTGGTGTCGTCGGGGTTGTCGCGGCACATTCCCCGACGATTGTGACGGGCAACAAGGTGCAGCGCATTCCGCCGAACCGGAGTGGCGGAATGCGCTTCGCTGTTCCGCCCTGCGCCGTTATGCCGCGGCCTGATTCGGGATGTCCTTGTCCTTCATCAGACTTTCCAGCTCGCCCGACTGGAACATCTCCGTGATGATGTCGCAGCCGCCGACAAACTCGCCTTTCACGTAAAGCTGCGGAATCGTCGGCCACTGGCTGAACTGCTTGATCCCTTCGCGCAGTTCGGCGTCTTCCAGCACGTTGGCGGTCTGGAACGGCACGTTCAGGTGCGACAAGATCTGCACCACGCGGGCGGAGAACCCGCATTGCGGGAACATCGCGGTGCCCTTCATGTAGAGCATCACCGGATGATCGGTGATCTCGGTCTTGATGCGGTCGAACACGGGTTGGTCGGACATCTTGTGAACTCCTATTCGGGCGCTGAGGTCTGCAAAGCAAGCGCGTGCAATTCGCCTCCCATGCGGCCGCGCAGCGCGGCATAGATCACCTGGTGCTGCTTCACCCGCGCCATGCCGCGGAACTGCTCGGAGACGACGGTGGCGGCATAGTGGTCGCCGTCGCCGGCCAGGTCTTCGACGGTCACGCGGGCATCGGGTAGCGCCGCTTTGATCAGCGCCTCGATCTCGCCGGCCGCCATTGCCATCTGGGTCCCCCTCAGGCCCCGTCCATCCAGGACGGGAAGAAGCGTTCATGCGCCGCGCGCAACGCTCGCACGGATATGGTTCCGCCGTCCGGCAGTGTCAAATCCTGTCCGCCGGAGTGGCCGATGCGCATGGCAGGAATGCCCGCCGCCTCGGCCGCGCGGACCATTGCCGGCGAGTTCGGCGACCGCCACCACGTAGCGGCCCTGGTCCTCGCCGAACCAGAAGGCGTGCCCGGGGATCTCGCGCGGCCCGGTCGATAGCCGGGTGCCGACGCCGCCCGCCATCGCCATTTCGGCGACCGCCACCAGCAATCCGCCATCGGACACGTCGTGGCAGGCGCGCACGGATCCGGCGAGGATCTGCGCGCGCACGAAATCTCCCGCCGCCCGCTCGGCGGTCAGATCGACGGGCGGCGGCGCGCCGTCTTCCCGCCGGGCGATCTCCCGCAGCCAGAGGGATTGTCCCAGCCAGCCGCGGGTGGCGCCGATCAGCACCAGGTCGAGCCAGGGCCGCAGCGCGATTCCGACGGCCTTGGCGGCGTCGTCGATCACACCCAGGCCGCCGATCACCGGGGTCGGCAGGATCGCGCGACCCTCGGTTTCATTGTACAGGCTGACATTGCCGCTCACGACCGGGAACTTCAGCGCCTCGCAGGCCGCCGCCATGCCGCGGATGCAGGCGGCGAACTGGCCCATGACCTCCGGGCGTTCCGGGTTGCCGAAATTCATGTTGTCGGTCAGCGCCAGTGGCCGGGCACCCACCGCGGTCAGGTTGCGCCAAGCCTCGGCCACCGCCTGCCGGCCGCCGGCCTCCGGATCGGCGGCGCAGTAGCGCGGCGTGCAGTCGGTGGTCAGTGCCAGGCCCATCGCCTGCCCGTCGATCCGCACCACGGCCGCATCGGCGGCGCCCGGACGTTTCACGGTCTGGCCGCCGATCGTGGAATCGTACTGGTCCCAGATCCAGGCGCGCGAGCACAGATCGGGGCAGGCGATCAGCGTTTCCAATGCGCGGGCCAGTCCCACGCGGTCCTCGATGCGGGCCGGCGTTGAGCTGGGTCTGCCTGGCGGTCTCCGCCGTCGGGCGGTGCAACAGGGGCGCATCGTTGGCCAGCGGCGCAAGGGGAATCTCGGCCTCGATCTGGCCGTGGTGGCGCACGATGATCCGGCCCGTGTCGGTCAGATGGCCGATCACGGCGAAATCCAGCTCCCATTTGTCGAAGATGGCGCGTGCGGCATCTTCCCGGTCCGGGCGCAGCACTATCAGCATGCGCTCCTGGCTTTCCGACAACATGATTTCGTAGGCGGTCATGCCGGTCTCGCGCTGCGGCACCTGGTCCAGGTCCAGCTCGATCCCCACGCCACCCTTGCCGGCCATCTCCACCGAGGAGCTGGTCAGCCCCGCCGCCCCCATGTCCTGGATCGCCACGATGGCGTCGGTCGCCATCAGTTCCAGGCAGGCCTCGATCAGCAGCTTTTCGGTGAAGGGATCGCCGACCTGGACGGTCGGGCGCTTTTCCTGGGCGTTGGCGCCGAATGCGGCCGAGGCCATGGTGGCGCCGTGGATGCCGTCGCGCCCGGTCTTCGAGCCGACATAGATAACGGGATTGCCGACGCCCGCCGCGGCCGACAGGAAGATGCGGTCGCGCGGAGCGATGCCGACGGTCATGGCATTGACCAGCGGGTTGCCGTCGTAGGCGGGATGGAAATTCACCTCGCCGCCGACGGTGGGCACGCCGACGCAATTGCCGTAGCCGCCGATCCCGCGCACCACGCCATCGACGATGCGTTTGGTTGCCGGCTTGCGCGGATCGCCGAAGCGCAGCGCATTCAGGTTGGCGATCGGCCGCGCGCCCATTGTGAACACGTCGCGCATTATGCCGCCAACTCCGGTGGCGGCGCCCTGGTACGGTTCGATGAAGCTCGGGTGGTTGTGACTTTCGATCTTGAAGACGGCGACCAGGCCGCTGCCGATATCCACCACGCCGGCGTTCTCGCCGGGCCCGTGGACCACCCAGGGGGCTGTCGTTGGCAATTGTTTCAGGAACACGCGTGACGATTTGTAGGAGCAGTGCTCGCTCCACATGACCGAGAACACGCCAAGCTCGGTCAGCGTCGGCGTGCGGCCGAGAATGTCCAGCACCTTGGCGTATTCAGCTCCGGTCAGCCCGAACTCCTGGGCCAGTTCCTGGTTGACGTCGCGGGTCATGTGGCTGCCGCACCCGCCTCTCCCCGCAAGCCGGAGAGGTGAAGGTTCGAAGTTCAGGATTTCGAATCATCAAGCTGCCAGCGCCGTTGCCAGCCCATCGAACAGTGGCTTGCCATCGGTGCCGCCCATCAGCGGATCGACCAGATCTTCGGGATGCGGCATCAGCCCCAGCACGCGCAAATTCGGTGAATAGATCCCCGCTACGTTGCGGGCGCTGCCGTTGCGGTTGGCCTCCGGCGTGATCTCCCCGGTGGGGCTGACGTACCGGAACCCAACCAGGCCCTCGCCTTCGAGCCGATCGAGCGTCGCCGCATCGGCGAAGTAGTTGCCATCGCCGTGCGCCATCGGGGCGCGGAATACCTCGTTCCGCTGGTAACGTCTGGCATAGGCGGTGTCGGTGCGCTCGACCCGAAGGTGGCAGTCGGCCGAGATGAACCGCAGTCCGGCGTTGCGCAGCAGCGCACCCGGCAGCAGCCCGGCTTCCACCAGGATCTGGAACCCGTTGCACACGCCCAGCACATACCCACCGCGTCCGGCGAATTCCCGCACCGCCTGCATCACCGGAGAGTGCGCCGCCATGGCGCCGCAGCGCAGGTAATCGCCGTAGCTGAAACCGCCGGGCAGGACGAGCAGATCGAGGCCCGCAAGGTCGGTTTCGGTGTGCCAGATCATGCGTGGGGGGCTGCCGAAGGAGTGTTCCAGCGCGATTGCCATGTCGCGCTCGCGGTTGATGCCGGGGAACAGCACGATGGCGGCGTTCATCACTGGTCCACCGCGACATGCCAGCTTTCGATCACCATGTTGGCGAGCAGGCGCCGTGCCATTTCCTCAGCCGCCAGTTTCGCTTTTGCCGGATCTGTCTCGGTGAGTTGCAATTCGATCACTTTGCCGGCGCGCACGTCCTCGACACCGGTGAAGCCCAGATTGCGCAGCGCGTGGCCGATCGCCTTGCCCTGCGGATCGAGCACGCCGGGTTTCAGCATGACGGTGACGATTGCTTTCACAACGCCCGGCGGGGAGAGGCCCGGCCGCCCCCCGGTCCCCCGCAAACGTCGGAGTCCATGCGGCGACGCGGCCAGGCTTCGGATGCGTCATGCCCGCGAAGCCGGGTATCCGTGCAGGCCGGCTCGGTGTTTCGTGCGGGCCGGGTGGATTCCCGCTTTCGCGGGAATGACAAGGCGCGCGGGAATGATGGAGTGCGCGGGACTGTCATTGCATCGTCTCCGGGCCCTTCATGTCGCGCGATCCGGCCTCCGGCAGAATACCGAGCCGCTTAGCGACCTCCTGATAGGCTTCCTCCACCTTGCCGAGGTCACGACGAAACCGGTCCTTGTCCATCTTCTCGTTGGTCTTGCTGTCCCATAACCGGCAATTGTCCGGGCTGATCTCGTCGGCCAGCACGATGCGCATCTCATCGTTCTCCCACAGGCGGCCGAACTCCAGCTTGAAATCCACCAACGATATGCCGACGCCGAGGAACAGCCCGGTCAGGAAATCGTTGATGCGCAAGGTCAGCGCCACGACATCATCGAGGTCCTGGGTGTTGGCCCAGCCGAAGCAGGTGACGTGCTCCTCGGAGACCAGCGGGTCGCCCAGCGCGTCGTTCTTGTAGTTGTATTCGATGATGGAGCGGGGCAGGCGGGTGCCCTCGGGGATGCCCAGCCGCTGGCTCAGGCTGCCGGCGGCGATGTTGCGCACCACCACTTCCAGCGGAATGATCTCGACCTCCCGGATCAGTTGCTCGCGCATGTTCAGCCGGCGGACGAAATGCGTGGGGATGCCGATCTCGGCGAGGCGCATCATCAGGTATTCGCTGATCCGGTTGTTCAGCACGCCCTTGCCGGTGATGATTCCCTTCTTCTGCGCGTTGAACGCGGTGGCGTCGTCCTTGAAATACTGCACCAGGGTGCCGGGCTCCGGACCCTCGAACAGGATCTTGGCTTTTCCTTCATAGAGCTGACGGCGGCGGGCCATCGCAATTCCCTTCAGGCAGCCCCGCGCCGGAGCACGGGGACGCGACGCCGCCCGGAGACGCGGCGTGCGGGGTATAGCAGCGGCGCGCCCGCCCCGCCAAACCGCCCGCCGATCTCCACCGGCCGTCAGGTGCCTGGGGACGCCCCAAGTCCGGCCACGAAATCCGACAGCCCGGCCAGCCGGGGAGTGGCAGAGCGGGCCGCGTGCAGCACGGCCAGGACCTCGGACACGCAGCGATCGAACGTGTCGTTCACCACCACGTGGTCGAATTCGGCGCAGTGGCTGATTTCGTCGCGGGCGCGGGCCATGCGGCGGGCGATCTCGGCCGGGTTGTCGCCGCGGCGGCGCAAACGCGCCTCCAGCGCGGCCAGCGTCGGGGGCAGCAGGAAAACGCCCAGCACGTCGCCGGGCAGGGCGGTGCGGAGGCTGCGGAAGCCCTGCCAATCGATATCGAACAGGACGTCCTGTCCGGCGCCAAGGGCCGCCTCGACCGGCGCCCGCGGGGTGCCGTAACAGTGCCGCCCCAGCACGCGGGCCCATTCCAGCAGGCTGTCCGCGGCCACCAGCGCCGTGAATTCCGCCTCGATCGCAGAAATGGTATTCGATGCCGTTGCGCTCTCCGGGTCGCGGCGGGCGGGTGGTGACGCTGACCGACAGGGTCAGCGCGGCCTCGCCGGCCAGCAGGGCGCGGGCGATCGAGCTCTTGCCCCCGCCGGACGGACCGGCGAGCACCAGGCACAGTCCGCGGCGGCCGATCCTGTGGCTGGTCTCTGTCATTCGATGTTCTGCACCTGCTCGCGCATCTGCTCGATCGCCGCCTTGAGCCGCAATCCAGTCGCCGTCAGCGCGGCGGAGGCGGACTTGCTGCACAGCGTGTTGGCCTCCCGGTTGAACTCCTGGATCAGGAAATCGAGGCGGCGGCCCACCGCCGCACCTTCGGCGATCAACGCGCGCGCCGCGGCGATGTGGCTGGCCAGCCGGTCCAACTCCTCCCGCACGTCGGAGCGGGCGGCCAGCAATGCGATTTCCTGGGCGATCCGGTCTTCGGGCAGCGGTGGCGTTTCGCGCAACAGCGCCCGCAGGTTGTCCATCAGACGGGCGCGCTGGAACGCTGGCTGGTCCGCCGCGTCGGTCGCGGCCTGAACGTGCAGCGCCGCGATCTCGTTCAGCAGGGTGTCAAGCACGCCGGCGAGTCGCTCGCCTTCCGCCCGTCGCGCCCCGAACAGCGCGTCGAGAGCCGCCCGGAACCCCGCGCGCACCATCTCGGCCGCTGCGGCCGGCGGTGGCTCATCCTGTTCCGGCACCGCGGAGCGCAGCACGCCGGGAAGTGCCAGCAACGCCTCGGCGCGCGGTGGTGGGGCGCCGGGAATGCGCGCGGCCAACGCCAAAGCGAGCGACAGCGCCTGGTCCAGCGCCGCTGGATCGGGGGCGAGGCGTGCCTCCGTCTCGCGCTTCACCGTCAGATTGGCGGTGACATTGCCGCGCGTCAGCGCGCGGCTGGCGGCTTCGCGCAGGGACGGCTCCAGCGTGTCCCAGCCGGGCGGCAGGCGGAGGCGGAGGTCGAGCCCGCGCCCGTTCACGCTGCGCAGCTCCCAGGTCCAGACGAGACCGTGGCCCCGGCCGGCGGTGCGGCCGAAGCCGGTCATCGAGGAAAGCTGGTTGATGTCGATCATGTACGGCTTCTATCAGCGCCGGGCGAAGCCGCAATATGCTGCCGCGGAAACGCTAAGTCGCCACCTTGCCGACTTGCTGCGTGCGCGCCGCCCAGTGCCACACCACCAGCCCGGCGGCGATCAGCACCGCCGGCATGACCGACAGATTGAGCACGCTCCAACCCGCCGTGGCCTCGATCGCCCCGGAGGCGAACGCGGTTCCGGCAACCGTCCCGAAGACAATGAAATCGTTGGTGACCTGGACGCGGACCCGTTCCTCAGCGTCATGCGCGGTGGACAGCAACGCGGTGGCGCCGACGAACATGAAGTTCCAGCCCACGCCAAGCAGCATCAGTGCGACGACGAAGGTGCTGAAAAAGGGGTCGAAGCCGATATTGACGGCGACACAGCAAGACGTCAGCAGCGCGCCGGCCAGGATCACGCGGTGCGCGCCGAAACGCTGGATCAATCGGCCGGTGACGAAGCCCGGCAGGAACATGGCGATCGAATGGGCGCGGATCACGTCCGCCGAGGCATCGACGCCAAACCCGCAGATCATCATCTGCAGCGGCGTGGATGCCATGACCAGGTTCATCGAGCCGTAGCCCGCCACGCCCGCCATCACCGCAACGAAGAAGGTTGGCCGGGCGATGATGTCACGGAACGCCACCGGGATGCCGCGGCGCGGCGGCGCCGGCGGCAGGCGGATGAACACCAGCAGGCAGGCGGCCAGCGCCGGCAGTACCAGCAGCGTCAGGTAGGTGCCGAGGAACTGAAAGCCGGGGATCGCCTCGTTGGTGCGCTTGACGATCTCCGGGCCGAGGACCGCGGCGACCAGCCCGCCTGTCATCACCAGCGCGATGGCCCGCGGGCGGGCTTCCGGCGCGGCCACCTCGGCGGCGGCGAAACGGAGGTGCTGGGAGATGCCGAACCCCATGCCGGCCGGGACCGCGGCCAGGCAGTAGATCAGGAAGCTGCCGCGCCAGACCCCGAGCGCGAAACTCAGGCTGCCCAACAGCATCAGCACCACGCCCAGCCAGAAGCCCGGCCGGCGGCCGAGTCGGGCGAACACGATGCCGGCCGGAATCGAGCCGGCCATGACGCCGGCCATCTGGATCGCCATCGGCAAGGTGGTCATCGCCCGATCGACCGCGAGCGTGTGGCCGATCAGCGAGGCCATCACCACCTGGCCGGACATCACGGCGTTCATCAGCGCCTGACAGCAGAACAGCAGCCAGACGTTACGGTTCATGGTGTCGCGCCGGGCGCCGGTTCATTGCTCAGAAATGGCTCCATCCGCCGGCGCCGAGCTGCATCGGCGCGCCGTTCGCGTCGCGCACCATGACCCCCGGCGGACCGGCGCGGAAGCGGCCGATGCGGGTAACCGTCATGCCGGCCGCGAGGGCGGCTTCAAGCAAGGCGGGTTCGCGGCCGGGCGGCACGGCGAGCAGCAGCTCGTAATCATCGCCGCCGGTCAGACAGGTCGGCAGCC
This sequence comes from uncultured Pseudomonadota bacterium, assembly GCA_963764525.1. Lineage (GTDB taxonomy): Bacteria > Pseudomonadota > Alphaproteobacteria > Acetobacterales > Acetobacteraceae > DATDIC01. Next base: position 126,283 of record CAVXTC010000011.1, read on the forward strand.
AGTTCGGGCCGGCGGCGCGCGCGGCGGGGAGAGCGGCACAGCCCCTGCCTCGATCTCGGCTGCGATGCCGCCGGCGCGGCACAGATGGCCGAGGTCCTGGACCAGCCCATCGGATACATCCATGCCCGCCGATGCGATGCCGGCGATTTCCAGCCCGATTCGCGGCTGCGGCAGCCGGTAGCGGTCGAGCAGGTAGCCCGTGGAATCAACCAGCCGCCCGCGCGCAGCTGCGAGCCCGAGTGCGCCGTCGCCGATCGTGCCGGTGACCCAGATACCGTCTCCGGCCTGCGCGCCGGCGCGGCGGACCGCGGCGCCGGGCGCGACATGGCCGATCGCGGTCAGCGACAGAGTGATCGGCCCGGGCGTGGATGTGGTGTCGCCACCGAGCAGGGTGATGCCATACGCAGCCTGATCCCGCGCAAGCCCCGCGGCAAATCCGGCGAACCACGGATCCGGTGTGTCACGCGGCGCAGCAACCGTGATCAGATAGCCGAGCGGCACCGCGCCTTTCGCGGCGAGGTCCGACAGATTGACGCGCAACAGCTTGCGCCCGACCAATTCCGCCGGGTCATCGACCAGGAAATGCACGCCGGCGACCATCGCATCGACCGTGAGCACCAACTCACGCTCGGGTGGCGGGGCTATTACCGCCGCGTCGTCGGCAAGATCCAGCGCGCCGGGTCCTGCCAGCGGACGAAAATGCCGCGCGATCAGCGCGAATTCGGGCGGCAGTTCGGTCTCGGACATGATGGGCGCTTGTGGACCCAGCGGACTTGCGAGGAAAGGGCTTGAGGCACGCGCGTGCCTCGGGGATGCTCATGCGGGCCACGATAACGGCCAAGCGAAGGAGGAAGCACCATGTCCAATCAGTTCCGTCTGCCGTCCCCGAAGCGTCGCCGCTTCATGCAAGCCGCTGGCGCCTCGGCCGCGGCTGCGGCGCTGCTCGGCGGCTTCGGCATCGACCCGGCCCGCGCACAGGCGGCGATGGAGGCCGCCGGGCGGTCGGGGAAGCCGTTGAAGGCCGCGTTCAGCAATGCCGGATTGCAGGCGACCTGGTGCGCCCAGGGCAAGCGCGCCGCGGAGTACTGGGGCAAGCTGTTCAATGTGGACGTGACCTGGTTCGACGGCGAACTGGCGGCCACCAAGCAGCGCGCCGCGATCGACGACATGGCGTCGCGCAAATGGGACTTCGTCGCCATCCAGGCGTTCGGCATCGGCACGCTGACCGCGCCGGTCAACAAGATGATCGACGCCGGCACACCGGTGATCGACATGGACACGCTGATCGCGCCGCTGGATCAGATCAACGTGCACAGTTTCATCGCGCCCGACAACGAATTCATGGGTGCCTCGGTGACGCAGGCGCTGATCGATGCGATCGGCGGCAAGGGGAACGTGATCATGACCCAGGGTGCACTGGGTCATACCGGCGCGCAGGGCCGCGCTCGGGGTTTCAATTCCATCGTCAAGAAATATCCGGACATCAAGGTGCTGGATACCCAGCCGGCCGACTGGGACGTGACCAAAGTGGCGCGCATCTGGGAGACCCTGCTGACCAAATATCCGCAGATCGACGCCGCCTATTTCCACAATGACGACATGGCGCTGGCGGCCTACAACGTGATGAAGGCGCACAACCGGACCAGCATCAAGATCGGCGGCTGCGATGCCATGCCGCCGGCCCTGGTGGCGGTGACCGAGGGGCGGATGCTGGCCACGGTGCGCAACCCGTCATGCCGCATCCACGGCGGCGCGCTGATCGCCGGCGTTGCGGCGGTGGTATCGGGTGAAAAGACCGGCGCCGGCGGCAACGGCACGATCCCGAAGAACATCATCGCCGACGGCCCGGTGGTGACCAAGGCGAATGCGCCGGGCATGATGTGGATGGAGGATCACTTCCTGATCTGAGTTGGGCGGGGTGACGCGCGCGACGACTCCCCCTCCCCTTGTGGGAGGGGGCTGGGGGGAGGGGTCGCGGCAAGTAGGGATCCGGACTCGCCGAATGCGCCGCGAACCGACGTCGGCCAAACAACGAATATCAAAAATGCCCTTCGAATTGGCTATGAAAGTTGCGCGGCGACCCCTCCCCCCAACCCCCTCCCGCAAGGGGAGGGGGTGCCGGCCGTTGCCCTGAATGGACCTTCTCCAACTTTCCGGTATTTCCAAGTCGTTCGGCGGGGTCGCTGCACTGCGCGAGGTGGATTTCGCGCTGGAAACCGGTGAGATCCACGGCCTGGTCGGCGAGAACGGGGCGGGGAAATCCACCCTGATGAAAATCATCGCCGGCGTGCATCATGAATTCGGCGGAACGATGCGGCTGGACGGCGCGGCGGTACGCTTCGCCTCCGCCCGAGCGGCGCGTGAGGCAGGGATCGGCATGGTACACCAGGAGCTCTCGGCGGTTCGCGAGCTGACAGTCGCGGAGAACGTCTATCTCGGCGTGCAGCCGTTGACGCGCTTCGGCACGATCGACTGGCGGGCCATGCGTCGCGGCGCGCGGGAGCATCTGGCCGATCTGGGCATCGGGGTCGATCCGCGTGCAACGATGGGATCGCTCCCGCTCGGGTTGCAGCAGCTGGTCGAGATCGCCCGCGTGCTGTTTTCCGGCGCCCGCATCATCATCCTGGATGAGCCGACCTCGGCGCTGTCGCCGCCCGAGGTGGAGCGGCTGTTCGGCCTGCTGCGGCGCCTGCGCGAACAGGGCCGCAGCCTGATCTTCATTTCGCATTTCCTCGACGACGTGCTGGCGATCTGCGATCGCGTCACGGTGTTCCGCAACGGACGCGCCGTGGCGACTGCCGCCTGTGCCGAGGTGGACAAGGCGTGGGTCATCGATCGGATGATCGGCGCCGGACATGGCGAGCTGACCGAAAGCTATCTGGGGGAGCGCCAACTCGTCGGCCCCACCGACGCGGTCGGTTGTGATGGAAGCGCAGCGACCTGACGCTGCCCGGCGCGTTCCACGACGTGTCGTTGCAGGTGCGTGCGGGCGAGGTTCTCGGCATCTACGGTTTCATGGGTTCGGGACAGTTGGAACTGGCGCGTGCATTGTTCGGCAGAGTGCGGACGGCGTCCGGGCATATCGCGATCAACGGGCGCCGCCGGCGGCTGCGCAGCACCGCGGCGGCCCGTCGCGCCGGCATCGCGCTGGTGCCGGAAAGCCGGCGCAGCATGTTGTTCGCGCAGGAGCCGGTGTTCAAGAACATGACGATCAGCATTCTCGGGCGCATCGCGCGGCTGCTGCTGCGCCCGGCGGCGGAACGCGAGATCGCCCGGCAGCGGATCGAGGCGCTGCGTATCCGTCCGCCCACGCCCGACCGGCCGCTCGGCACGCTGTCCGGAGGCAACCAGCAGAAGGTGGCGCTGGCGCGCTGGCTCACGCATTTGCCGGACGTGCTGATCCTGAGCGAGCCGACGCGTGGCATGGATGTGGGCGCCAAGGACGACGTGGTGAAGATCGTGCGGGGACTGCGCGAGCGGGGAATCGGCATTGTCGTGGTCTCGACCGAGCCGGAAACTGTGCTGGCTCTTGCCGATCGTGTCCTGGTGATGAAGAAGGGCGCGGTGGTGCGGGAATTCGCCGGCGAAGCGGTCAGCAAAGACCGGCTGCTGGCCGCGGCGTGAAGGAACCGGTTATGTCGGACGTGACGTTGCGCGAGCGGGGCGGGGCCGTCGCGTGGCTGCGCGGGCAGCTCCGCAACATCGCGCCGTTCGCGACGCTGCTGTTCCTGGTGGTGTTCTTTGCCTTCGCCAGTCCGTCTTTCGCGTCGATGGGCAACGTTACGAACATCCTGACGCAGGTCTCGGTCACCGGCATCATCGCGGTGGGACTGACATTCGTGATCCTGTGCGCCGAGATCGACCTGTCGGTGGCGAGCATCGCCAATGCCGCCGGAATCATGGTCGCGTTCTTCACGCTGCAGGATTCCAGCGTGAACATCGCCAACGTGCCGCTGGCCGGCTGGGCGGCGATCGTGATCGCGCTGGCGGCCTGCGTGGCGCTGGGGGCGGTGAACGCGTTCGGCATGACGGTGATCGGCATTCCGTCGTTCATCATGACACTGGCGATGCTGCAGATCGGCGCCGGCATCTGTGCGCTGCTGGTGCGTGGACAGATCGCCTATGCGGTGCCGAAGCTGGTGGTCACGCTGGGCAGCAAGTCGCTCGGCCCGGTGCCGTGGATCGTGGTTGTCGCGGCGCTGATCCTGCTGATCGCACATTTGGTGCTGACCTACACGCGGTTTGGGCGCTACGTGTACATGGTTGGCGGTAACCGCGAGGCGGCAGAATATTCCGGCGTGAATGTGCGGGCGATCCTGACGACTGTCATGATCATCTCGGCAGTTTGTTCGGGGGTCGCCGGAATGCTGGGGGTGGCGTATTTCGGCAGCGCGCAGCAGAACGAATTCGACACCTATCTGCTGGATTCGATTTCGGCGGTGGTGGTGGGGGGGACCAGCCTGTTCGGCGGGCAGGGCGGCATCGGCAACACGATCATTGGGCTGTTCGTGCTGGGGGTGCTGAACAACGGGCTGGATCACGTGGATATCGATAGCTTTCTGAAGATCCTGATCCGTGGGCTGATCCTGCTGATCGCACTGGTGATCAACGTTTATGCGCAGCGGATGCGAGGGGCGGTGGTGTAGGGCGGAACAGCGAAGCGCATTCCGCCACTCCGCCGGCGGAATGCGCTTCGCTTTTCCGCCCTACCCAAAGTCCCTTGAACGCCGCGAACTGCATCACCCCCCAAACTCCCCGGGCCGCAGCAATCGCGCCAGCCGGTCCAGCACGCCGTTCGCCATGCGCGGCTCGTCGCCGGTGAAGAAGCCGTGCGCGATGTCGAGGTATTCGTTGATCACCACCTTCGCCGGCGGCCCGTCGGACATGGTGAGCTCGGCGCTGCCGGCGCGCATCACGGCGCGCAGCACCGGATCGATCCGGTGCAGCGGCCAGTCCGCCGGCAGCGATTCTGTCAGCATGCGATCGATGGTGTCCTGCTGCGCCACCACGGAGCGGACAATGCGGGCGAACAACGGGACCTCGGCGGCGGGGATCCGGCCTTCCTCGAAGCCACCGGTGCCGGGCAGTTCGCCCAGGCGATGGCGGACGAACTGATCGATCACCGCCTCCGGGCTGTCCTGCGCCTGCTCGCTTTGGAACAGCGCCTGAACGGCGGCGACGCGGGACGCGGTGCGGGCGCGGTTCGATGGTCGGCGAGGGCGGTTTGCCATCAGGGGGCGGACCGGTGGCGCGGGCCCTCACCCGGCCCGCTACGCGGGCCGACCTCTCCCGCAAGCGGGAGAGGTGAAGGAAGCGCGCGCAAACTTCGAAGACCTGTCATTGAGCATGACGCGACCTAAGCCGCACCCAGCCGCCGCGCCGCTGCGATTTGCAGCAGCGCGGCGGCGGCGGCCTCGGCGCCCTTGTTATGGCCGTCACGGCCGGAGCGTGCCAGCGCCTGGTCGATCCGATGCACCGTCAGCACGCCCTGTCCCATTGCCAGCCCGAACTGCAGCGCCACGCGCATCAGGCCGCCGATCGTCTCGCGGCAGATGTGCTCGTAATGATCGGTTTCACCGCGAACCACGCAACCCAGTGCGATATACCCGTCGAACCGCCGCCCACCCCGCAACGCCATCCGTAACGCCTGCGGCAACTCGAACGCGCCGGCGACGTCCAGAGTTTCAAACGTGGCGCCCGCCTCGCGCAGGATGCGCTCGCAGCCGGCAGTCAGCCCGTCCACCACGTCGCGGTAATACGGCGCGCGCAAGATCAGCAGATGCGGCCGCGCTCCGTCCAGACGCGGGGCTGACGGCAGCGCGGCGTCCTCGGTGCTCACGGTTTCGGACCGATCGTCTCCGGGATCGCCCGCGTCTCGACGACGTTCAGCCCGTATCCCTCGAGCCCGATGATCGTGCGCCGGCGGTTGGACAGCAGGATCATGTCCTTCACACCGAGGTCCAGCAGGATCTGCGCGCCGATCCCATAATCCCGCAGGTCGCCTTGCGGTCGCGGCGACATCGCAAGCTGGCGCACGCGGTCAGACAGTGCGGTCTTGCGGTGCTCGCGGATCAGCACCACCGCGCCGCGGCCCTCGCGGCTGATCATGTGCATCGCGTTGTGCACGGAAATCCAGTGAGGCCCGCCGGTCATGTCGTCCAGCAGATCGACTGCATGCATGCGCACCAGCAGCGGATCGGCGCCCGACAGATCGCCTTTCACCAGCGCCAGGTGTTCCTGATACTCGACCGTATTGGCATACACGATCAGCCGCCACTGGCCACCGGCGACGTGGTTGAACGTGCCTTCCTGCACCCGCTTCACCAGCCGCTCGGTCCGCCGGCGATATGCGATCAGGTCGGCGATCGTGCCAAGCTTCAGATTGTGCCGCTGAGCAAACGCAACCAGGTCCGGCAGCCGCGCCATGGTTCCGTCGTCGTTCATGATCTCGCAGATCACCGCCGCCGGATACAGCCCGGCGCGACGGGCGATATCGACCGAGGCTTCCGTGTGGCCGGCGCGCACCAGCGTGCCGCCCTCGCGCGCCATCAGCGGGAAGATGTGGCCGGGCGTCACGATATCATCGCGCCCGCATTCCGGATTGATCGCCACGGCGATCGTGTGTGCACGGTCATGCGCGGAAATGCCGGTCGTGACGCCCTCGCGCGCCTCGATCGAGATGGTGAACGCGGTTTCGTGGCGGGAGCTGTTGTTCGGACTCATCAGGCTGAGCCCGAGCTGTTCCAGCCGCTGACGCGTCATCGCCAGGCAGATCAGGCCGCGGCCGTGACGGGCCATGAAGTTCACCGCCTCCGGCGTGGCGAACTGTGCCGGAATGACCAGGTCGCCCTCGTTCTCCCGGTCATCGTCATCGACCAGGATGAACATGCGCCCGTTGCGCGCTTCCTCCACCAGCTCATCGGCGCCGGTGAGGTACTGCGACAGGTCGAGCGTCTTAATGCCGTCCATCAGCGATCGGCTCCCTGGAACTCCATCAGCCGGGACACGTAGCGCGCCAGCATGTCAATTTCTATGTTCACCGGATCCGCCGGCGTCAGCAGGCCGAAGCAGGTCACCGCAGTGGTATGGGGGATGACATTGACCGTGAAGCCCGCCGCGTCCGCCTCGTTGACAGTCAGCGACACGCCATCCACCGCGACGCTGCCCTTCACCGCGATGAACCGCGTCAGATCGCGCGGTACGGCAAAGCGCCAACGGGTCGAGCCGTGTTCCGGTTCGGTCGAAACCGCCACGCCAAGACCGTCCACGTGACCGGAAACGAGATGCCCGCCCAGCTCGTCGCCCAGCCGCAGCGAGCGTTCCAGGTTCATGCGCGTGCCGACCAGCCAGCCGCCGAGCGTGGTTTTCGATAGCGTCTCGGCGGAGGCGTCGGCGGCGAACCAGTCCGCGCCGACCTCCACCGCGGTCAGGCAGCAGCCGGCGCAGGCGATCGAGGCGCCGAGCGCGACAGCCGGCCCATCGGGTCCCCGAATGAATTGCGGCGGCACGGCGATGGTCAGGCGCATGTCCTGCCCCGCTCCGATCGGGGTCAGGGCGCGCACGGTGCCGATGGCGGTGACGATCCCGGTGAACATTCAACCTGTCCTTTGGCAGCAGGTCCCTTGGGCGGTCGTCTCGAAGACACTCAGCATGTCATCCCCGAGCGGGATCGAGCAGCTGCGGCGGAAGCGGGGCATCCCTTCCAGGCGCGCAACGCCGAAGCCCTGCACCGCCGGCCAGCCGTCCGCGCCCATGGCGGCCGGGGCGTGGAACCAGGCGACGCGATCCACCAGACCTTCCCGCAGCAAGGACGCGGCCAGTTGCGCCCCACCCTCCACCAGCACGCGCGTCAGGCCGGCAGTTGCCAGGTGACCCAGCGCCTGCCGCAGGTCGATCCCCATCGCGGAGCCGGCTACCTCGATCAGCGTGACCCCTGCATCGGCGAAGGCGCGCCGCCGGTCCGGGTCGGTGTCTTCCCGGATCAGCATCCAGGTGGGGATGGCCGCCGCCGTCGCCACCAGCCTGGCGGTCAGCGCGGTGCGCAGATGGCTGTCGGCCACCACCCGCACCGCTGGATTGGGGCGGAACCCCGGGATCCGGCAAGTCAGGTCCGGATCATCGGCGGCCACCGTGCCGACGCCCACCATGACGGCGTCATGCCGGCCGCGCAGCGCATGAGCCGCCCGGCGCGCCGCCGATCCGGTGATCCAGCGGCTTTCCCCGCAGCGGTGGCGATGCGCCCGTCCAGCGTGGAGGCCAGCTTCAGCGTGACCAGCGGCCGCCCTTCATGCAACCGCAGCGCGAACCCGGCGACGACCTCGCGCGCCTGCGCTTCCAGCACGCCCTCGGTCACCTCGATCCCGGCTGCAAGCAGCCGGGCGATACCGGCGCCATCGACCCGCGGATCAGGGTCGCGCGTGCCGATCACCACGCGGGCAACACCGGCCTCGATCAGCGCGTCCGTGCAGGGCGGCGTGCGGCCCCAATGGCAGCAGGGTTCCAGCGTGACATAGACCGTGGCGCCCCGCGCGGCCTGCCCGGCTCGCTCCAGCGCCACCGGCTCGGCGTGCGGCCGGCCGCCGGGTGTTGTCACGCCGCGTCCGACCACCCGCCCGCGATTCACGATCACGCAACCGACCGAGGGGTTCGGCCAGGTGTTGCCGATGCCGCGCGCCGCCAGCGCCAGTGCCGCGCGCATGTGGTCGAGATCGTCGGGAAGCTGCGGCACGCTGCTATCTCGCCTCGGTCACCGGCTCGCCCAGCGATCCGACGAATTCCTCGAAATCCTTCGCTTCACGGAAGTTCCGGTACACGCTGGCGAAGCGGACATAGGCGACGGGGTCGAGTTCCTTCAGCGTGTCCATCACCAGCTCGCCGATCTGCTTGCTGGAGATGTCGCTTTCGCCGGACGCTTCGAGCTGGCGGACCACACCGTTGACGATCCGCTCGATGCGTTCCTCCTGGATCGGGCGCTTGCGCAGCGCGATGCGGATCGAGCGGGCGAGCTTGTCGCGATCGAACGGCACGCGGCGGGCATCCGACTTCACCACCGTCAGTTCCCGAAGCTGCACGCGCTCGATGGTGGTGAAGCGCTGGCCGCAATTGCCGCACGAACGGCGGCGGCGGATGGCCGCGGAGTCTTCGGTCGGACGGCTGTCCTTCACCTGCGTATCGTCATGGCCGCAAAACGGGCACCGCATTACCACCCCCTCCCCTTGTGGGAGGGGGGCGGGGGGAGGGGGCGCGTGCGAGTTAGGGGTCGCCTGACCCCTCCCCCTAACCTCCTCCCACAAGAGGAGGGGAAACAACGCCACGCTACCGTCCCGCATAGATCGGAAATCGTTCGCACAGTGCCTGCACCCGCGCCGCCACCGCCTGCTCGGCCGCGTCGTTGGCGCCATCAGCGGAACGCGACAGGCCCTCCACCACCTCATCGATCATTGCCCCGATTTGGCGGAACTCCGCCGCCCCGAAGCCGCGCGTGGTGGCGGCGGGGGAGCCCAGACGGATACCTGACGTGATCGCCGGCTTCTGGGGGTCGAACGGGATGGCGTTCTTGTTCGCGGTGATGCGGCCGCGCTCCAGGCTGGCTTCGGCCGCCTTGCCGGTGACGCGCCGGGGCCGCAGATCGACCAGCAGCAGGTGGCAATCCGTGCCGCCGGTCACGATCGCCAGTCCCGCATTTTTCAATGTTTCGGCCAGCACCTTCGCATTTTCCGCCACGGCCGTCTGATAGGCACGGAACTCCGGCCGCAGCGCTTCCGCGAACGCCGCCGCCTTGCCGGCAATCACGTGCATCAGCGGACCGCCTTGCAGGCCGGGGAACACCGCGCTGTTGATCTTCTTCCCGAGTTCCGCGTCATTGGCCAGGATCATGCCGCCGCGCGGTCCGCGCAGCGTCTTGTGCGTGGTGGTGGTGACCACGTGCGCGTGCGGCACGGGACTCGGGAACAGGCCGGCGGCGACCAGACCGGCGAAATGCGCCATATCGGCCAGCAAATACGCGCCCACCTCGTCGGCGATGCGGCGGAAGCGGGCGAAATCGATGAACCGCGGATAGGCCGAGCCGCCGGCGATGATGAGCTTCGGCTTTTCCGTCCGCGCCAGCCGTTCCAGTTCCTCATAGTCCAGCAGCCCGTCTTCGCGCCGGACGCCATATTGTACCGCGCGGAACCACTTGCCCGACAGGTTCGGCGCCGCGCCGTGCGTGAGGTGCCCGCCGGCGGCGAGGCTCATGCCCAGGATGGTGTCGCCGGGCCGCAGCAGCGCGAGCATGACCGCCTGGTTGGCCTGCGCGCCGGAATGCGGCTGCACGTTGGCGAATTCGCAGCCGAAGAGCTGTTTTGCCCGCTCGATCGCCAGCCGCTCGGCCACATCGACGAATTCGCAGCCGCCATAATAGCGGCGGCCTGGGATAGCCTTCCGCGTATTTGTTGGTCAGCACGCTGCCTTGGGCTTCCAGCACCGCCGCCGAGACGATGTTTTCACTGGCGATCAGTTCGATGCCGTCCTGCTGGCGGTGCAGTTCGGCGCCGATCGCGGCGGCCAGTTCCGGATCAGTGTCCGCCAGGCTGGCGGAAAAGAAGCGGGTCAGGGCCTGGGTCGGGAGACGTTCGTTCATGGCGGCCTCGGGGCGCGCTTGCGCGTGAAGCGGCAGGTCTAGCATGCGCCATTGGGGCGACAAACGCCGTGACGGGATGGGGACGGGCGGCCTGATGACCGGACGGTGCCGTTGGCCGGCGACAGGGTGGCGGACGCAATGCTGGCCCCCGGAACGGCGGGTTTCCGCGAGCGAATTCGTAACTCTTTTCGGTTATGGTCTGGCGGGGCTTTGGCGGCCCCGGTCCCTGCGAACGAGGTTGCGGATGAACAGCGACCGGTCTGACGAGCGGAATTCGCCCGATACCCTGTATGTCCCGTTCGTCTGGGTACCGGACGGAGCGGCCAGGCCGCCCGAGTGGCTGGCATAGCATCCCGAGGCGTTCTGGGTGCCGGCAACCCTGGTACGGGGCGGGTCGTCGGAGAATAAGACCGGGGCCGGACCGGGCAATTTCGAGCACTCACCTCCTGCCATGGACCCCAGCGATGGCTTGCAAATCATGGTGGGGAATTTCAATACCGGCTACCAGTGTAAGATCAGGCATCCATGAAGGTGCTGAGGGCCGTATCCGCCGATATGGTATTACACGGGATGTCGAGCTGAAGCCGCCATGAGGCAAATGGCCGCGCTGCCCCCGTCAGTGGCTACCATACAAACAACCAGTCTCCCCAGCATTCAACGTTCCACCCGCTTCCAGTTCGCGGCAACGAACCCCTGCCGGTCCGCGTGCTGCGCCGCGCTGGCGATCGCCGCCCGCGTGCCCTCGCAGCGCCAAGCATAGACCGTGTCGTGGCCCGCCGCGAAAGCCGGCACGAACTCGGCGTCGGCATGCCGGCTGCACCAGGCCTCCGCGCCACGATTGGCGGTGCGCGTATCAGCTTTGCCGCAGTTCAGATTGGCGCCGACAAGGCACGCAAGCAGCACCCCATCGGCGCAACGGACGACACCGTTGCGCTCGATCTCGGTCGGCGTCATGCGGACCGCGAACGCTGCGATGACGTCGGACGCCAAGGCCGGCGGGATGGGCCGGGTCGTTTCATCGGTCTGGCCCGGGTGGCACGTCTGCGCCCGTGCCGGACCGGCCACCCCGAGCCCTAGCGCCACGACAGCAGCCACCGCTCCAATCGTCCGATCACCCATGACAGCACCAGCCCCAACACCGACAGCACCACGATTCCGGCCAACAGCGCATTCGTATCATAGAGGTTCCCCGCCGACAGGACGAACGCTCCGATCCCGCGTTGCGCGCCGATCATTTCCGCCGCCACCAGCAGCACGATGGCGATCGAGACGGTGATGCGGAATCCGCTCAGGATCACCGGAAGCGCGCCGGGCAGCACGATGTGGCGCACAATCGCCGTGCGCGACAGCCCGAAGCTCTGCCCCATGCGGATCAGCGACCGCGGCACGTTGTCCACGCCGCCAGCGGTGCTGATCACGGTCGGGAAGAACACCCCGAACGCCAGTGTGGCGATCTTGGAACCCTCGCCGATCCCGAACCAGATGATAAACAACGGAACCAGCGCGATCTTCGGGATCGGAAACAGCGCCGATACCACCGCCATGCCCGGCGACCGCGCCAAGGTGAACAGCCCGACCGCCAGCCCGACCAGGATTCCCGCAATTGTGCCCAGCGTCCAGCCGATCGCCAGCCGGCTCAATGAGGCGCTGAGGTGCTGCCACAGCTCACCGCTGACCGTCAGGCCCCAGAGCGATTGTGCGACGCCTACGGGCGCCGGCAGAAACAGGTCGGGGATCCAGCCCGCCGATGACCCAGCCTGCCACAGCGCGATCAGCCCCAGCAGCGTCGCCGCTGCCGCCAGCGGGATGGAGCGTGGCGCGAACCCGCCGCCGCGGAACGGCACCGGCTGGTCAAGCCGTTGCATGCAGAACCTCCCGCTCCGCCGCCGCCGCATCGTCGCGGATCATCCGCCACAATGCCTGTTCCACGCGAAGCAGCTCCGGATCCGCCGCATCACGTCCGGCCAGCGGCCGGTCGATGCGCAGGATTTCGCGCAGCCGGCCCGGACGCCGGCTCAGCACCGCGATCTGATGCCCGAGCCGCACCGCTTCGCCGAGATTGTGCGTCACATAAACCGTCGTCGTGCCGGCTCGCTGGATCAGCGCGGCAAATTCCTCGATCAGCAGCCCGCGCGTCTGCGCATCCAGCGCAGACAGCGGCTCGTCCATCAGCAGGCAGGCCGGACGCACTGCCAGCGCGCGGGCGATACCGACGCGCTGGCGCATGCCGCCGGAAAGCTGGCGCGGCCAGGCGCCGGCGAACTCGGACAATCCGGTCAGTGTCAGCATCTCTTTCACCCGTGCGGCGCGCGCCGCGCGCGACATCCGGCGTTCCAGCGGCAGCGCGACGTTGCCGGCCACGCTGCGCCAGGGCAGCAGAGCGAAGTCCTGAAACACGTAGGTCAGCGGGTTCAGGCAATCCTCGGCGATTTCGCCCTCGCAGCGGACCGTGCCGGTCGCCGGGGCGATCAGCCCGCCGATGATCCCGAGCAGGGTCGATTTTCCGCAACCGGAGGGACCGACCAGCACAAGGACCTCGCCTGGGTCGGCGGACAGAGAAATGCTTTCCAGCACAACCAGGTCGCGATACGCGTGTCCGACGCGATCGAGCGTAAGCCGCAGCCCGGCGCTCATTGCGTCGGCAGGAAGCTTGTATCGATCAGCGCGTGGGGGTCGAGGTCGCCTTTCACCAGCCCCTGCGCCTTGAACCAGGCGAACTGCGCCAGCACGTCGTTGACATCGAGCGCGCCGCCGGCGTCGTAATAGCCGACGCCCTGAAGGATTTTGTCCCGCGCCTTCGGATCGCCGGTGAAGACATATTTGGTGATCAGCGGGATCGCCGCATCGGTGGTTGCATCGACAATCGGGTGCCCTTGCGGATCGAGCCGCAGGAATGCCGCTCGGTAATCATCCACCCCTTTCCGGTAGGCGGTGGCGAACCGGTGCAGCGCGTCGGCGCGCGCGCGGATCATCCGTTCTGTGGTGAACAGCGCGGTGATCTGATACGGAACGATCTGTCCCACCCAGCCGATGATGTGGGCGCGTCCGGCGGCGGCCAGTGGCTTCGCCATTGATGCGATGGCAATGGTCGCATCGACTTGCCCGCTCTGCACCGCGGCGATCATGTTCGGCACCATCTGCACCGGGCGGAGCACGATCGTTTTCGCATCGAAGCCCAGTTTCTCGGCGATGCGGCCGATCATGTAGTGGAACGACGAGCCATACTGGGTGATCGCGACGCTGTGCCCGCCGAGCTTGGCGGGGGCGGTCAGGCCGGCATCGAACGCCTTGTCGGATGCCAGGATGGCGGAGCCTTGGTAGTTCGGCTCTTCATGCAGGCCGCCGCCGATCACCTTCAGCGCGCCCTTCTCGGCGAGGTTGAAGAAGCCGCCGGTCAGCGCGGTGACGCCCACATCAATATCGCCGGCCACCGCCGCCGCGGCGATCGGCTGCGCGGCTTCGAAGAAGCGGAATGTCAGATCGATCCCCTGGTCGCGGAAATAGCCGCGCTCCTGGGCGATGTAGAACGGCGCCGGAGAAAGCGTGTGCAGCAGGCCAAGGCGAATCGGCTGCAGGTCCGCGGCGCGCGTCACGTGCCGTCGTGGCGGCGGCGGACAGCAGAAGAAGCGCGCGGCGTCCGATGTTCATGGTCGGCTGTGTCCATCGATGTGGCGGAGGGGCTTTCCGCGCCGAGTATGCCATACACCGGGACGACAAGCCGAAGCGAGGCGAACGCCATGAAAATCGTCGATGCGCAGGTGCATCTCTGGTCCAGCGGCGCGCCGAGCGGCCACCATCGCCAGACCTCAGCGTTCACCGCGCAGGAGTTGCTGACCGAGATGGATGCCGCCGGCGTCGATGCCGCGGTGATCCACCCGCCAAGCTGGGACCCCAACTCCAACGCCCGCGCGATCGAGGCGGCACGCGCATATCCGAACCGGTTTGCCATCCTCGGGCAGTTTCCGCTCGACAAGCCGGACCAGCCGCTTGCTGCTGGAGCACTGGAAGGAGCAGCCTGGGATGCTCGGGCTGCGCACTGCCCTGGTGCTGCCGCAGCAGCAGAGCTGGCACGAGGACGGCACGCTCGATTGGTTGTGGCCCGAGGCCGAGCGGCTGCAAATACCGTTTGCAACCATGGCGTGGCGGTTCCTGCCGGCTTTCGCGCGAATCGCCGAGCGGCACCCTCGGTTGAAGCTGATCATCGACCATCTGGGCGTGGTGCGGACCGCGCAGGACGACGCAGCGTTTGCAACCGCGCCGGAGATCGTGGCGATCGCGCGGAAATATCCAAACGTCGCAATGAAAGCCACCGGCGCGCCGAGCTATTCAAGCGCGCCCTATCCGTTCCGCAACATTCACGACCATCTGCACCGGTTGTATGACGCATTCGGGCCGGAACGCTTCTTCTGGGGCACCGACATCACGCGTATGCCGTGCAGCTATCGGCAATGCGTGACCATGTTCACCGACGAACTGCCGTGGCTGTCAGGGCGCGAGCGGGACCTGGTGATGGGACGCGCGATTTGCGACTGGCTTGGGTGGAAGCCGGGGCACTGAACTCCGACACATCATCCCGGATGCCGCTGGATCAGCCGCTTGTCCACCTCCAGCCGCAACTCCTCGACCATGGTGGCGCTGACCGGGTCGATCGCCTCGATCGCGGTCAACACGACCTGGCACGCGTCACGCAAGGCATGCAGCAGCGCCGTGCCGGCCTGGTCGTGCTGCAGCGCCGCCTGGATTCGCCCGGCATGCTCGTGATGTCCCCGCTCCTGAAGCCGCGCGGCGACCCGCCGGGCCTGTTCGCCCGGTTCATTCGGCGATGTCGTGCGGTTCGGGCATGAGCGGTCTCCCTGCGTTTGCGCGACCCGCTACCGTCGGATCATTTCCAACGGCATGGCCGACAGCGGCTCCGGTGCGCCACCCGTCAGCACATATGTCCGCCCCAGCGTCATCGCGGTTTCGGTCTCCGAATCCATCAGCACCATGTGCACGAAGAACACCATTCCCGCATCCAGCACGAAGCTGTTGTCGCGATAGAACATCGGCGGATCCATCCAGCTCGGCGTGAACTTCGCGCCCAGGCTGTAGCCGCAGGCGTTCAGCCGGTGCGCCGCCATGCCGTGCGCATCCATCACCCGTGCGTGCGCGGCGAACACCTCCCCGGCGGTGTGTCCGGGGCGCAGCGCGGTTTCGCAGGCGGTCAGTGCCGCGGCGCACGCCTCATGCATCCGCAGATGCTCGGGACGCGGCGTGCCGACCACCACGGTCCGCATCAGCGCCGCATGGTAATGGCGCCACACGCCGGCAAATTCCAGCGTGATCTGATCGTCCGCCGACAACACGCGACGGCCGGATTTGTAGCGGCACAGGATAGCGTCCGCGCCGGAGCCGATGATGAACTCATTCCCCGGATAGTCGCCGCCGCCGGCGAATACGGCGCCCTGCATGGCGGCCAGCACGGTCGAATTCGTCAGCGCCCGGGCCGATCTCCGCCAGCCCGGCTTCCAGCGCTGCGTCGGCCAGCACCCCGGCGCGCCGCACGCAGGCCAGCTCGGCCGGCGATTTCACCGCGCGCAACGCATCGATCAGTCCCGAGGCATCATCCAGCCGGCAGAACCCGTCCAGCGCCGCATCCACCTGCTTGCCGAGGAAATGACTGAGCCCGTACGCATTCGTTTCCACCCCCAGCCGCTTCCCGCGTGCGCCCAGGCTGTCCAGCATGTCGCGCAACTGCGTTGCCGGCTGCGCGCCCTCGGCGTCGGTCCAGATGCGGATGTCCTCGATGATCGAGGTGCGCTGCGCCTGGCGCAAATCGGCCGAGCGCGTCAGCAGCGCCAGCCGGCCGTCAGCGCCCAGATACAAACATTGGAAGAAGCAGAAGCCGAACGTGTCGTAGCCGGTAAGCCAGTACATGCTCTCCTGCTGGAACATCAGCAGCCCATCGAGCCCGCGCACCGCCAGCGCGCGAGTCGCGGTCTCGATCCGGTCGGCGTATTCGGTGCGGTCGAAATGCAGTGCCATGACACTTCTCACGCCGGCCAGCACTGGGAACCGCCGTCGATCCGCAGCACCTGCCCGGTGACGAAGTCGCCCAGCGGTCCGGCAAACAACTCGATACCCCGCGCAACCTCATCGACCAGCGCGATACGGTCCAGCGTGCCGCCCTCGATCATCCGGTCCTGGTTGACCGCCCGCGTATTGAGATACCGCCCGGTTCGCGTGTCGCCGGGCGCGATGCCGTTCACTGTCACGTTATAGGGACGCAGTTGCGCGGCCAGGCAGCGCGTGTATTGCACCACCCCGGCCTTTGCGGTGGCATAGATCACCCCGTTCGCGCGTCCCCCGTACGCCGCGGTCGAGCTGATGGTGACGATCCGGCCGGTCCGCCGCTCCATCATCCCGCGGGCGACGTGCTGGCAGGTGAATATCGTGCTCATCAGGTTGCGCTCGATCACCGCGCGCACATCGAGCTCCTTGACCAGCACGGCATCGTTCGGGTCGGGCCGGCCGCCGGCATGGGCGATGTCGCCGCCGGCATTGTGCACCAGCACGTAAATCGGCCCGAGCGACCCGGCCGCCGCCACCACACGCTCCACATCCTCCATCCGCGTCAGATCGCCGAGCACCGGCAGCGTGCGCACGCCGAACTGCTCGCCGATCCGCCGCGCGGTGTCGGTCAGCGTGGTGCCTTCGCCGAATTCGGCGGGTCCGTGCTCACGCATGCCGTGCACGGCCACGGCGCAGCCAAGCGCGGCCAGCCGCTCGGCGAAAGCACGGCCGAGGCCGCGCCCGGCGCCGGTCACCAGCGCCACCTTGCCGGCCAGTTGCTGCTCCGATGCCATCGCTTTTCTCCCCTGGAATCACGCCGTCCAGCATAGCCGCGTGGGCGGTTCGGGTCACAGGCCCGCGGCATCATTTGTGTTCCGCCGACCCGCATGCTCAATTTCACCCCTCCCGCGATGCGGGAGCGGTGTGGGGCAAAGCGGGAGGACGCAATGAGAATCATCACGCGGCGATCGCTGTTGACGACGGCGAGCGCGGCCAGTGTTGGGCTGACCGGGCTTGGCCTGGCAGGATTCGCACCGGCCGCAAGGGCGGCAGACAAGAAGCACAAGGTCGCGCTGTCGAATTCGTATATCGGCAACAAGTGGCGCATCGAGATGGAGAATGTCTTCAAGGCCGCGCTGCTGATGGAGCCGTTCAAGTCGCAGCTCGATGGCTCCTGGTTCAACTCCGGCAACGACGTCAGCAAACAGTCCCAGCAGCTTACGAACCTGATCGCCGAACGGGTCGATGCGATCATCATCGATGCCGCCTCGCCGACCGGGCTGAACGGCATCCTCAATCAGGCTGCCGAGCGCGGCATCCTGGTGATCTCGTTCGACAACATTGTCACCACGCCGAAGGCGCTGAAGGTCAACACCGATCAGGTGAAGTTCGGCGAGACGCTGGCCGGCTGGCTGGCCAAGAAGCTGGGCGGCAAGGGCAACGTGATCATGGTGACCGGCGTTGCCGGCACGTCGGTCGATCAGGACCGCAACAAGGGCGCCGACAACATCTGGGCACAGAACCCCGGCATCAAGGTGGTCAGTCGCTACACCGGCATGTGGGATTCCTCGACCGCCGAGCGCAACACCTCGGCGGTGCTGAACTCATTGCCGCAGATCGATGGCATCTGGTGCCAGGGCGGCACCGACGGCGTGCTTAAGGCGTTCCTTGCCGCCAACCGCCCGCTGCCGCCGACTGCCGGAGAAGCCGAGAACGGCTTCCGCAAGTTCATGATCGGCTATAACGGCCACAAGGTTGATGGCATCTCCGTCGGGCAGCCGCCGTTCCTGTCGGTGGTGGCGCTGGAGCTCGCCCGCCGCATCCTGAACAACGAATACCCGAAGAAGGACGTCACCATCCCATTCCCGTACGTTACCAACGATACGGTGAAGGTGGGCGAGACGGTGTTCCCCGACCTGCCGGACAGCTTCTTCGACGACTTCACCGATGCCGGTGCGAACGCCGTGGTGACGTTCTGCGATCAGGCGGCGCTCGACGGAAAGGCGTGCAACGGGGCGCTCAAGGTCAATCTGCCGGCTGCATGACGCCGTCATCATCTCCCGGCGCAATCCGCGTGGAGGGCGTCGGCCTGTCGAAGTCGTTCGGCGGCGTGCATGCGCTGGAGCACGCCTCCTTCGTCGCGGCGGCCGGCGAGGTCCACGCGCTGGTCGGCGAGAACGGCGCCGGCAAGAGCACGATGATCAAGCTGCTCGGTGGCCGGCTGCTGCCGGATTCCGGTGCGGTCCGCCTGCATGGTCGCGACGTGCGGCTGAGCGGTCCCGAGCAGGCCCACCGGCTCGGCGCCTGGACCGTGTTCCAGGAGCTGATGCTGTTCCCGGGGATGACGGTCGCGGAGAACCTGCTGCTCGGCCGCGAGCCGCGCGGCGCGCTCGGCGTGATCAGCCATCGCCGGATGGGGATTGCGGCGGAGGCGCTGCTGGCCGGCATGGGGATCACCCATATCGACCCGCTGGCGCTGATCGAGGACACCTCCCTGGCGCAGCGCCAGATCGTCGAGATCGTGCGCGCGCTGTCGCACGATCCCGATATCCTGTTCCTGGACGAGCCGACCTCGTCGCTGGTGGAACGCGAGGTGGCGTGGCTGTTCGACCGGATTCGCCGGCTGCGGGACGGCGGGGCGTGCGTGATCTTCACCTCACACCGGTGGAACGAGGTGCGCAGCATCGCCGACCGTATCACCGTGTTCCGCAACGGTCGCGACGTCGGCACCTTCACCGAACTGGACGAGCACGAAGCTGTTACCTTGATGACCGGCCAACGCCTGGAAACGCTGTTCCCGCCGCGTCCGCCCGCGCCGTCCGGGCCGGCCGTGCTGAACGTGCAGGAACTGTCGGGACCGCGGCTGCACCGCGTCAGCATCGCCCTGCGCGGCGGCGAGATCCTGGGGATCGGCGGACTGGCCGGGCAGGGCCATCGCGAGCTGTTCTTCCACCTGTTCGGCGCCGATCGGCCGACCGGCGGGCGGATCGAGGTGGCCGGCCGCCGGGCCCGCATCCGCGGCCCGCGCGATGCTACCAGGCGGCGTGTCGGCCTCGCGCTGGTGCCCGAGGACCGCAAGACCGAGGGGCTGCTGCTCGGCATGAGCGTGCGGGACAATCTGACCTTGTCCATTCTGGACCGCATCTCCCGGCTTGGTGTGTTGCGCCGGGGTGCGGAGCGGCGGCTGGCGCAGGGCATGGTTCGGCAACTGGCGGTGCGCGCGGCCGGGGTCGGCAGCGCGGTCGGCACGCTGTCGGGCGGCAACCAGCAGAAGGTCTTGCTCGGCCGCTGGTTGCTGGCCGAGCCGCGCATCCTGCTGCTGTACGACGTGACGCGCGGCGTCGATGTCGCCACCAAGCACGAAATCTACCAACTGATGACGCGGCTGGCAGCCGAGGGGCGCGCCATCCTGTTTTACTCCAGCGACGCCGAGGAACTGGCGGCGCTGTGCCACCGGGTCCTGGTGATGCGCGAGGGCCGGATTGCCGCCGAACTGTCGCCGGATCTGACGCCCCTTGGGATCAGCGCCGAGCAGATCGTCGCCGCCGCGGTCCATGAGCGCATCGCGGCCTGAAATCGCCGTGCGCCGGGGCGCCCAGCGGACGCCGCGCTGGGCGCATCTGCTGGCGCAGAATATCGGGCTGGAGCTGGCAGTCGCGATGCTGGCCGCCTGCATCATCGCGTATTGCGCGGTGTTCTATGCGCAGCAGCAGCGCCTGCCAGGCGGATTCGAGATTACTTCCACAGTCAACAACACCATGCCTCTGGTGCTGGCGGGAATCGCGCAAACGCTGGTGGTGCTGACGCGGGGCATCGACCTGTCGGTCGGCGGGGTGATCGATCTGACCAATGCCGCGGCGGCGGTCACGCTGGGGCCGTCACCGTCAGGCATGGTGCTGTGGTCCGTAGTGGTGCTGCTGATCGGCGCCGCGTGCGGGCTGGTCAACGGGCTGCTGGTCGGCATCGGGCGGCTGCAGCCGATCCTGGTCACGTTGGCAACGCTGTCGATCTACCAGGGGCTGGCGATCCGGGTGTTGCCGCAGCCCGGCGGACAGGTGCCGAACGTTTATACCGCCGTGCTCGCCAACTCGTCGGCGCCGTGGTCGCTGCTGTATGTGGTCGCGTTGGCCGTGGGTTGGACGGCGTTCCGGCGCTTGCGGCTTGGGGTCGCCATCTTTGCGATCGGCAACGATCCCCAGGCGGCGCAGGCCAACGGCATCGCCGCGCGGCGCACGGTGATCCTGGCTTACACGCTGGGAGGCATGCTGGCGGCCGCCGCCGGCCTGTTCCTGGCCGCAAGCGCCACTGCCGGCGACGCCACCACCGGCAACGGGTTCACGCTGACCTCGATCGTCGCGGTGGTGCTGGGCGGCGTCAGCCTGTTCGGCGGGCGAGGCAGCGCGGTCGGCGCGATCATGGGGGCGTTCGTCATCAACATGATCGTCAACATACTGTTTTTCTCCCATATCGATCCGCTGTTCCAGGCGTTCTATGAGGGGTTGTTCCTGGTCGTTGCGGTGCTCGCGGCAAACGGCATCGGCCGGCTGGTGCGGCGGCGCCGATGAGGCTGGGGCGCGACCAGCGGCGGGTGGTGTATGCGGGCTGCGCGGCGGTGCTGCTGTTCGTGGTCGGCGAGGTGGTGCGGCCGGGTTTCGCCAGCTTGCAGGGTATCGAGTCCGTGCTGGTGGTTGCCTCGTTCGTGGGGTTCGTCGCCGCCGGGCAGATGTTCGTCATCCTGATCGGCGGAATCGACCTGTCGGTGCCGTGGGTGCTGAACGCGGCGGCCATCGTGATGGTGACAAGCACCGGTGGGGCGAACGATCGGCTGGTCCTGGGGCTGGCGGCGACGCTCGGGATGGGGGCGGCGGTCGGCCTGGTGAACGGGGTCGGGGTCGCCTGGTTCGGCGTGCCGGCGGTGGTGATGACGTTGGCAATGAACGGGATCATGGAGGGGCTGACGCTCGGTCTGTCCAGCGGCATGACCTGCGAGGCGTGTGCCGCCTATGCCCCGCCGCTGATCCAGGACGCCGTGCATGGGCACCTGCTGGGCGTTCCGGCAGTGCTGTATGTCTGGCTGGCGGTGATCGTGCTGGTCTCGTTCGCGTTGAGCGTCACGATTTTCGGGCGGTCCACCTATGCGGTCGGAACCAGCTTGCGGGTGAGTTACCTTGCCGGCGTGCGGGTGGGGGCGGTGACGGTTTCGCTGTATGCGCTGAGCGGGATGTTTTCGGCGCTGGCCGGAATCATGCTGGTGGGGTTCGGCGGGCAGGCGTCGCTGGGGATGGGCGATCCATACCTGTTCCAGTCGATCGCCGCGGTGGTGATCGGGGGTGTATACATCCTGGGCGGCCGCGGCACGTATGTGGGCGTGGTGGCCGGGTCGGTGACGCTGGTCGCGCTGGTCAGTGTGCTGCTGGCGCTGAACATGCCCGATTACGGGCGAAGCATCGTTTATGGGGTGATCATTCTGGGGCTGCTGCTGGCGTACGGGCGGGAGGAGCAGGAACGATAAAGGTGATGTAGCATACGTGCGTGGCAGAACAACGTAGGGCGGAAAAGCGAAGCGCATTCCGCCAACAGATGCGGCGGAATGCGCTTCGCTTTTCCGCCCTACGCTGACCCGATCACCCGAAACAGGCGCGCCTTCAGGACCGACCATAACAGGCCGAGCAATCCGAGCTTGCGAAAGGCGGGTGGCGCCGCACCGGTCAACGAAGCCTCCAGATTGGCAGCGAAACCGGTTGCCAGCCGGCGCACCACATCCTGCACGAGCCCGGCGCGGTTGAACTGCGCGAGCGCCCCGGTCAGCCGCCAGGTCAGGGTTACTTCCAGCACGCTGCCGGACCCGGCCGGCAGCACGCGCCAGCTTGCTTCCCCTTCCGCGCCGGAGCCGGTGCCGCCGTCACGACCGCGTCCCTCGATCCGTCCGGTGCGGGTGGCATCGTCACGAGTGATCCGACCTTTGCCGGCGAATCGCGCGCTGATCGGGCCGAGAGCCAGGACCATGCGGCCGGTGAAGGCGTCGCCATCGATGTCGGTGATCTCGGCTCCGGGCAGGCATGCGGCGACGCGACGCAGGTCGGCCAGTGCAGACCAGACTGTCTCAGGTGGAACGGCAAGCGAAATGGTTTCTAAAATGGCGGGCCGCTTCACCGCTCCCGCGTTTGCGGGAGAGAGCCTGGCCCCGAGCTGATCGGGGGCCGCAGCGCGCAAGGGCGGCGGGTGAGGGTCCCGCGCCAGTGCGCCCTCACCCGGCTCGCTTCGCGAACTGATCCCCGATCCGGTCAGGGGCAGGCTCTCTCCCGCAACAGGGAGAGGTGAAGTCACGGCCGGCGCCTTTCCCGTCGCCACCGCACGAATCGCCGCGACGATCCCGACATAGCCCGTGCAGCGACACAGGTTGCCGGACAGTTCTTCGCGAATACGCTGCTCCGGCACGTCGCCAAGTCGCGTCACGATGTCCCGCGCGGTGGCCAGCATGCCCGGCGTGCAGAACCCGCATTGCAGCCCGTGATGCGCGGCGAACGCCTCGCGCAGTTCGGCCATGATGGGATCGACGTCGAAGCCCTCGATCGTAACCACCTCGCTGCCGTCGCAATCCACCGCGTATGCGATGCACGAACGCGCCGGCGCGCCGTCCAGCAGTGACCGTGCACGCGCCGCAGACGCCCTGCTCACAGCCCAGATGCGTGCCGGTCAGGCCCAGCGTGTCGCGCAGCAATTCGGCGAGCTGCATGCGGGGTTCGACCAGTGCCTGTACGCGACGTCCGTTGACGGTCAGCGTCACCGCCATCATGCGAGCTGCCCGAGCTGCCCGGCGCACCGCCACCGCATGAAGCTGGCGCGTGATCTCGTCCATCTGTGGCAAGAGGTCGGTGATCTCTTCGGCAATCATCGCCGCCGCCGCCGCCGGGCCGGTCTCGTCCAACCGCCGGGAGGTTTGCGGCAGCAGCACGGGCGGTCCGTCCACCGCCCCACAGACGACACGGGCAACACCGGCCGCACGGTCCAGCACCGCGGCGCCGATCGCGCGGGCGAACTCGCCGGTCTTGCGGCAGATTTTGTAATAGCCCCATCGTGCACCAGCGCCGAGCCGCGGCAGTTCGACAGCGACGAGGATTTCGCTTTGCCGCAAATCCGTGGCGTAGGCGCCCAGCACGAACCGATCGGCCGCGATGCGCCGCTCACCCCCGGTCCCTGCACGATAAACACAGCCCCGAGCGCAACCATCGCCGAAACCCAGTCGGCCGCCGGGTCGGCGTGCGCCAGGCTGCCGCCGAGCGTGCCGCGATTGCGCACCGCGCGATACGAAATGCCGCGCGCGACCGTGGCCAGCATGCCCTGGGTGACGTCCTCGACCACGCCATCCTCGATCTCGGCATGCGTGCGGCAGGCGCCGATGCGCAGCACGCGGCCATCCGCGGCGATGGCGCGCAGCTCCGGAATGCGCTTGATGTCGATCAGCTTCGACGGACGCGCCAGCCGCAAATTCAGCATCGGCCCCAGCGACTGCCCCCCGGCGATCGCCCGCACCGTGTCGGCCGCCGCCAGCATTGCTACCGCCTCGGCGACGCTGCCGGCGCGGGCGTAGTCAAAGACGGCCGGCTTCATGCCGCCGCCCGCAGCGCCCGCAGGATGCGGTCCGGCGAGGCGGGAATGTCGTGCAGCACCGCGCCGAGCGGAGCCAGCGCGTCGTTGATGGCGTTGACGATGGCCGCCGCCGGGGCGATGGCACCGCCCTCACCAACGCCCTTGATGCCGTGCGCGGAGTGGGGCGAAAGCGTCTCGGTGTGGTGCACGCGGAAGTGCGGCAGTTCGGTCGGGCCGGGCAGCAGGTAGTCCATCAGGGTCGATGCCAGCGGCTGGCCGTTCGCATCGTACGGGCATTCCTCGAACAGCGCGGTGCCGACGCCTTGGGCGGCACCGCCGTACGCCTGGCCCTCGACGATCATCGGGTTCACCATCCGTCCGCAATCCTCGACGATGACGTAGTCGAGGATCTCGACCAGCCCGGTCTCGGCATCCACCGCAACGCGCGCCGCATGGGTGGCGTAGGAGAACAGGCCGGTGTCGACGTCGGGCTTGTAGGCCTCGGTCGCCTCCAGCCCGCCGGTGCTGACGCCGTCGGGAAGCTGGTCGGGGCGCAGATACCAGGCCTGGCCGATATCGGCGTAGGCGACGCTGGCGGCGCCGGCGTGGATGCGGCCGTCGCGGAAAGCTGACGTCCTCGGGCCGGACCTGCAGCAGATGCGCGGCGATCGCCTTGATGCGCTCGGCGACCACCTCGGCGGCGCGCGAGACCGCGCCGCCGGCCATGACGATGCCGCGGGATGCATAGGCGCCGGTGGAGAACGGCGTGGTCGCGGTGTCGCCCGAGCGTGACGCGGATATCGTCGAACGGCACGCCGGTCATTTCGTGCGCGATCTGCGCGAGCGTGGTCTCCAGCCCCTGGCCGATCGTGTGGATGCCGGCCTTGACTTCCAGCGCGCCGTCGGGGGTCAGTTTCACGTGCGCCTGGTCGAAGCCGGGCACCAGCGGCAGGCCCCAGGCGGCGAACACCTTGGTGCCGTGCGCGGACTGCTCGGTGTAGGTGGCGAAGCCGACGCCGAGATAGCGGCCCTGCGTCGTCCCGCTGCGCGCCGGCGCGGTGCGCGTCCAGCCCGATCATGTCCTGGGCGGTCGCAAGCGATGCCGGATAATCGCCGGTGTCGTAGTGCTTGCCGGTGATGTTGACGTAGGGCATCGCGGCGGCGGGGACGAGGTTCTCGGCCCGCACTTCCCAGGCCTCGCGGCCGACGGCGCGGGCGATGGCGTCGATGGTCAGCTCGATGGCGAAGCAGACGCCGGGGCGGGCGACGCCGCGATAGGGCGCGAAGGGCGGCTTGTTGGTGGCGACGGAATACACTTTGCAGCGATACGCTCTCAGGTCATACGGTCCGGGCAGGTTGCCGCCGGCCTGCGCCGCTTCCAGGCAGGCGGTGAACGGCCACACCGAATAGGCGCCGGTATCGACCGAAACCTCCGCGTCCAGCCCGAGCAGCCGGCCGCGCCGATCGGCATAGGCGGTGATCTTATACTCGTGCTGCCGGGCATTGGCGCCGGCGACCAGATGTTCGCGCCGGTCCTCGGTCCAGCGGAACGGTGTCTTGCGCGTCAGCGCCAGCCACGCGACAGCGATTTCCTCCGGTTGCAGCAGGCATTTGTAGCCGAAGCCGCCGCCGACATCGGGCGGAGCGACGCGGATCGCCGCCTGCGGAATGCCGAGGAACTCCGCCAGGCCGATGCGGATCAGATGCGGCACCTGCGTGGACGTGTGCACCACAAGCTGGCCGGCGCGGTGGTCCCACCAGGCGAGCACGCCCTTGCCCTCCATCGGGTGCATGACCTGCCGCGCGCAGGACAAGCGCGAGTTCCACCTTCACCGGCGCGGCTGCGATCGACCGCCTCGATGCCGCTGTCGAAATCGGTATGCAGGAACAGGTTGTCGCCCCAGTGCTCGTGCAGCAGCGCCGCGTCGGGCGCCCGGCCGGCGGTGCAGGAAACGATCGGCGGCAGTTCGTCGTACTCGATTTCGACCAGCTCGGTCAGGTCCTCGGCGGCGGCGCGGGTTGGCGCGACGCATAACGCGATCGGCTCGCCGACAAACCGCACGCGCTCGACCGGCCAGCACCGGGTATTCGGAAACCTTGTAGCCGGGCAGGGCGGAGCGTGTGACGATCGGCGAGACGCCGGTCAGGTCATCCAGGAACAGCACATCGTCTTCATTCCCTTGCGGCTTCGCGCGGCGAAGGATGCGCGCATGGGCGAGCGGGCTGCGCAGGAACGCGACTTCCTGCAGGCCCGGCATGCGGATGTCAGCGACGAAACAGCCGCGCCCGTGCAGGTGCCGCGAATCCTCCTTGCGGCGCACGCTGGCGCCAATGCCGCTTTTGCGGACGGCAGTGTCAGGATTTGGCAGGTCGTTCATAGAACGCTTTCAAACCGAACGCACAACGCGTGCTTACGCACAGCGCGCCCTCGCCCGCAAGGGGAGGGATGTCGTCCGGCGAGTCCGGCGCCGTCCTGTTACGGCGTGGCCTGCAGCCGCGCGAGCAGCGGTCCCGACGGCACGCCGTCCATAGGCAATCCGGCGGTACGCTCGAACGTGCTGATCGCGGTGCTGGTTCGCGGACCCATCACACCGTCCGGCGGCGCCGACAGATAGCCCAGCCTGTTGAGCTGCACCTGCACGGCGTGGGTCAGCCCGGGATCATAGGCCGCCGGGTCAGGCGGCGGAGGCGACTGCATCATCATCGGCCCGTAGCCCGGCACCATGTCGCCCTTGGTGTACATGCACTGGGCGAACGCGTTGTCGTATTGCTGCTGGATGCCCAGCTGCGCGTTGGCGCTGCTGCCCGCCCCGAGCGCTCCGCCGCCGAGCGCTCCGCTCGCCGCGCCGATGCCGGCGCCGTACCCGCCGCCGATTGCCCCGCCAAGCCCGGCACCGAGCGCGGTGCCGACCACGCCGACGGCCACCCCCCTAACGTTTGCGTTCTGCGCCTGGCCGGCGACCGCCTGCTCGGCGAACTGCTTGCAGCCGGCCTCATCGTACTGGAAAGCATCGAGGTTCTTGCCGGGGCCCGGCATCACCTGAACCGTCGGCCCCATCGGCGTCTGCGCGCATCCGGCGAGCAGCAGGGCTGCGGCCAGGCCGCCAGGCAGCCCCCGGCGCCCAATTGCGTTTGGTCATCGTTCCGTCCTCCCGGGTCGGCAACGGGCTTGATAACAGATCGTAAGGGCCGATGTCGAGAGCGCCGACCCGGCGGTTTCACAATCTACTGATGGGCCCGCCGCCGATACGCTCACAGCGCCCGGCCAATCCGCAAGGCGTCCAGCACCGCCGCATGGATGTTCCGGCTGGCCACCGCATCGCCGATCCGATGCAATTCGAAAGGCGGTCCGGCTCGCCGCGGCTGCGCGCGCAACGCCAGCAGGGCGTCGATATCGGTCACGCCATCGTTCGACGACCGTGCCCGCAAGGCGTCGATACAGCGGTGCCGAGGGCAGCGTGCCGTGCTCCACCACGACCTGATCGGCGCTGCGTTCCATCGCCGCGCCGGTCATCATGTTCCGGAACGTCGCCGTAATCCGATTGCCGCGCCGGTCGATCTTCTCCAGCTCATGGTCGAAGGTCGTCGGCACCCCGAGTTCATAGATCCGCCGCTTCCAGATGGCGCGCTCGGCGTAGGTCAGTTCCTGCGCCAGTTGCGCATCGATTGAGACCAGTGAGACCTGGCGGCCCTGAGCAACGGCCAGTTCCAGCACCTGCGGCGCCGGGTGGCGGCCGGTTCCGTCATAGACGACGACCTCGGAGCCCAGGGGCACGCTGCCGGTCAGCACGTCCCAGGCGCTGGTGCAGTGCTCGGCGCCGTCCAGCCAGTCGAGGTCGGGGGTACCGCCGGTCGCCACGATCACCGCATCCGGCCGCTCCGCCAGGACGTCATCGGGTTCCGCAAAGCTGCTGAGGCGCACATCGACATCAAGCCGCTCGAGCTCCTGCACGCGCCAATCGACGAGGCCGATCAGGTCCTTGCGCCAGCTTGCCCGCGTTCCCATCAGCACTTGGCCGCCGAGCCGGGGCGCCGCCTCGAACAGCACCACATGATGGCCACGCTCCCCGGCAACGCGCGCTGCTTCCAGACCGGCCGGCCCGCCCCCGACGACG
This sequence comes from uncultured Pseudomonadota bacterium, assembly GCA_963764525.1. Lineage (GTDB taxonomy): Bacteria > Pseudomonadota > Alphaproteobacteria > Acetobacterales > Acetobacteraceae > DATDIC01. The sequence goes on from CAVXTC010000011.1 coordinate 154,660, forward strand.
ACCACTTTCCGCGGTGGCCCGGATGACCGGGGGATCTGATGCGGCAGCGTCAGTTCGCGTCCGGTCGAGGGGTTGTGCACACAATGCGGACGATACTGCGACTGGCAGTGGGTGGCGCCGACACAGGGGCGGATGCGCTGCTCCTGCCCGGCCTGCAGCTTCGCCACGATGTGCGGGTCGGCGATATGCGCCCGCGTCATCGCCACCATATCCAGCAGCCCTTCGCGGATCGCGTACCGCGCGGTGGCAATGTCGGAAATCCGCGCGGCGTGGAACACCGGCAACCTGATCTGTTTCTTGAACTGCCCGATCCGCGTCAGCCACGGCGCGATCGGCGAGGCCATGCCGGGCATGCTATCGACCGCCAGGGCAATCTCGGTATCGATCCGTCCGTAATTGGCGTTGAAGAAATCGATCGTGCCGGCGCGTTCGAACAGTCGCAGGGTCTCGACGCAGTCGTCGAACGACAGGCCCTGTTCATCGTGCTCGTCCACCACGTGGCGCAGGCCGACCAGGAAATGGTCGCCGGCCTGGCGGCGGATTTCTTCATGGACCATCAGCCCGAAGCGGCAGCGGTTGGCCAGCGATCCGCCGAACCCGTCGGTGCGCCGGTTCATCTTCGGCGACATGAACTGGCCGATCAGGTGGCCGCCGGCATGGGTCTCGATACCATCAAGGCCGCCTTCCTTGCAGCGCCGCGCCGCCGCGCCGAACGCCTTGATCACACGGGCGATGTCGTGCTGATCCATCTCCTTCGGGAAGCTGCGGTGCAGGGTCTCGCGCAACGGCGACGGCGCGATCGTCGGCAGCCAGTTGGACGCGTACGGCTCCCCGCGGCGCCCGAGATGGGTGATCTGGCACATCAGCGCCCCGCCGTGGCGATGCACCCGTTGGGAGAACTGCTGGAAATACGGGATGATGTCGTCGGTGCCGACGTTCAACTGCCGGAACACGTTGGGCGAATCAGGGGCGACATTCGATGAGCCGCCAAACATCGTGAGCGCGATCCCGCCCTTTGCCTTTTCCTCGTGATAGGCCTGATAGGCCTCCGTCGGGTTGCCGCCTTCTTCCAGGCCGCACGCATGGCTGGTGCTCATGATGCGGTTCTTGAGCACCAGGTGCTTCAGCCTGAGAGGCTGCAGCAGTGGATCGCGCGACGCGCCGGCGGCCGGTGGTTTCGTTTCAATATCCTGCATCTGCGTGGTCCAGTATTCTCTTGTGGAACCGATCCGGATGACGGAAAACGTGGGGCGGAAAAGCGCAGCGCATTCCGCCGAACCGGGTTGCCCCCAAAGCCTCGCGAACCTAAGCCGGCCGTCGGACGCCGGAGACTTGCCCCAGTGCGCTCGCTTCAGCCAGCGTGAGCCCCTTGGTTTCCGGCGCCCACATGATAGCCACCCAAAGCCCCAGGACAATCAGCGCGCACAGCACCAGCATTGACGGCCCCGGCCCCGATCGTCGAGTAGCCGATCGGCAGCAGGAAGGTGCTGATGGCAGCGCCCACCCGGCTCATTGCCGTTGCGAAGCCCATGGCGGTGGCACGGATCGCGGTCGGGAAGACCTCGTTCGGATAGACGTATTGCAGCGCGCTGCCACCGGATTCGGCAATCGTGAACACGGTGAACGCAACGATAATCAGCCAGGCCGGGCTGTCGGGCGCAAAGCCGATGATGCCCAGCGGCAGCGCCATCAGCACGAACGTGCCGATTAGCAATCGTCGCCGGCCGAGGTGGTTGATCAGCAGCAGCGCGCTTGGGATGATGCCGACGAGCGACAGCGACGTGATCACCAGCGTGGCGAGGAACGGGTTCTTGACATGCAGCATCATCAGCAGTTGCGGTTGCAACGTATGGATCGCGAATGACGGCGCCACCTGAAGCAGCCAGAACAGGCTGACGAACAGCGTCAGTTTCCCATAGCCGCCGTGGAATATCTGCCCGAACTTCGAGCGTCCTTCGGTGTTGTGCTCGGGTTCCGAGACCTCAAATCCCTCGCCGATATGCCGATCGATGATGGCCTGCGCTTCGGCTACCCGTCCAACGCTGGCCAGCCAGCGCGGCGATTCCGGCACGCCGAGGCGCAGCAGCAGCACGATCAGCGACGGCACCGCGCTGGACGCCAGCATCCAGCGCCAGACCTCGCCGCCGTAGCCGACCAGCAGATAGCCGACGACGAAGCTGGCCACGTAGCCGATCCACCAGGACGCAACCAGGCTGCTGAGCATCGGCCCGCGGCTTTTGCGCGGCGAGAACTCGGCGATGTAGGAGGTCGCGATCGGGTAGTCGGCGCCGATCGCGATCCCGATCAGCAGCCGGGCAACGAAAAGCTGCACCGCGTCGGTGACGAAGAACTGCGCGATCGACAACACCACGAACGCGACGAGGTCCAGCGTGTACATCGCCCGGCGCCCGACGATGTCGGTCACGTAGCCGCCGATCAGCCCGCCGACGAACAGCCCGATCAGCGCGGAGGCGCCGACCAGCCCAACCCAAACGCTGCTCAGGTGCAGTTGCGGGGTCAGCAGCGCCAGTGCGATGCCGATGATGCCGAGAATGTACCCGTCGCAGAACGGCCCGCCGGCGGCCAGGAAGCCCATGCGGACGTGAAACAGATTGAGCGGCGCATCATCGATCAGCCGCTTCGGTTGTGGCATTGCCCCGTTTTCCCCGTCTTATGCCAGCCCGTCGAAAGACTGGTCGTCATTCCCGCGAAAGCGGGATCCACGGCCCCGCCCTCAACCCGGAGCAACTCGTGGATGCCGCGTTTGCGGGCATGACGGTAGCAGAGTTGTTCCTTTCCTCTCCCGCAAGCGAGAGAGATGATCAACCCTAAAACGGAATCTCGTCGTCCAGGTCGCCGCCTTTGGGCGCATCCCAGGATGGCGCCCCGCCTCGGGACGGCGCCTCGGCGGCCGGACGGGCGGCAGGGGCCCGCTCACGGAAGCCGCCACCTTCCGCCATGCCGCCTTCGTCACCGCCGCGCGCACTGTCCAGCAGCACCAGCTCGCCGCGGAAATTCCGCAGCACCACTTCGGTCGCTGTATTTTTCAACCCCGGCCTGGTCGGTGTATTTGCGCGTCTCGACCGCGCCTTCCAGATAGACCTTGCGGCCCTTGCGCAGGAACCGCTCGGCGACATCCGCCAGCCGCTCGTTGAAGATCACCACCCGGTGCCACTCGGTGCGTTCCTTGCGCTCGCCCGAGGCCTTGTCGGTCCAGCTCTCGCTGGTGGCGACCGAAAGATTGACGATCTTCGAGCCCTCCTGCGTGGTTCGCACCTCCGGGTCCTTGCCCAGATTGCCCACCAGGATCACCTTGTTGACGCTGCCAGCCATCGCTGAACCCTCATGTCTATCTTTGTTCGCTCGCAAAGCGCGAAGCTACCCGAACCCATGCTACCGGGTCATTGATTAACGACCCTTCGACGAAACGCCCTTCCCGGCAGCCCCGGAAACTGCCATATACCATGAGAACATCCCGAGAACAACGCGAATCGGACGGCAGGAACGGGCATGGCCACCATCCCACACGGCGCAAATGACCGGTAGCAGCATCCACGTGCGCGGCGCGCGCGAGCACAACCTCAAGAACATCGACGTGGTCATCCCGCGCGATTCGCTGACCGTGATCACCGGGCTGTCCGGCTCGGGCAAATCCTCGCTCGCGTTCGACACGATCTATGCCGAGGGCCAGCGCCGCTATGTGGAAAGCCTGTCGGCCTACGCCCGCCAGTTCCTGGAGCTGATGGGCAAGCCGGACGTGGACAGCATCGACGGCCTGTCGCCGGCGATTTCCATCGACCAGAAGACCACCAGCCGCAATCCGCGCTCCACCGTCGGCACGGTGACCGAGATCCACGACTACATGCGCCTGCTGTGGGCGCGCGTCGGCGTGCCGTATTCGCCGGCAACCGGCCTGCCGATCGAGGCGCAGACCGTCAGCCAGATGGTCGATCGGGTGATGGCGATGCCGGAGGGCACGCGGCTGCTGCTGCTGGCGCCGGTGGTGCGCGACCGCAAGGGCGAGTACCGCAAGGAACTGGCGGAGCTGCAGCGCCGCGGCTTCACCCGCGTGAAGGTCGATGGCACGCTGTACGAAATCGGCGAAGTCCCCGCGCTCAACCGCAAGATCAAGCACGAGATCGAGGCGGTGGTGGATCGCGTCGTGGTGCGCGACGGACTGGCGCAGCGGCTGGCCGACAGTTTCGAGACCGCGCTCGCGCTGTCCGACGGCATCGTCTATGCCGAGAACGCCCGATAGCGGCGAGCGCACCGTGTTTTCGTCCCGCTTCGCCTGCCCGGTCAGCGGCTTCACCATCGAGGAAATCGAGCCGCGGCTGTTCAGCTTCAACAGTCCGCACGGTGCCTGCCCGAACTGCGACGGGCTGGGCACGCAAAGCGTGTTCGATCCCGCGCTGGTGGTGCCGGACGAGCGGCTGTCGCTGGCGGAAGGCGCCATCGCGCCCTGGACCGGCGCGCAGTCGCCCTATTACGACCAGACGCTCGCCAGCCTGGCGCGGCACTTCAAGGTCTCCATCCGCACGCCCTGGCGCGAGCTGCCGCGCGCCGTGACCGATGCGATACTATTAGGCACCGAGGAGCCGGTGGCGTTCGCCTACAAGGACGGCGTGCGTTCCTACACGGTGACCAAGCCGTTCGAAGGTGTCATCCGCAACCTCCAGCGCCGCTACCAGGAAACCGACAGCGTGTGGCTGCGGGAGGAACTGGCGCGCTACCAGGCGGAGCATCCATGCGAGGTTTGCGGAGGCGCGCGGCTGAAGCCGGAGGCGCTTGCCGTGCGCGTCGCCGGAAAGAACATCGCGGAGGCGTCGGAGCTGTCGATCAGCGCCGCATTGCCGTGGTTCGACATCGTGCTGGCCACACTGACGCCGCAGCGCGCCGAAATCGCCCGGCGAATCCTGCGCGAAATCGTCGAGCGGCTGCGCTTCCTGGTCGATGTCGGGCTGGATTACCTGACCTTGGCGCGCGGCTCCGCCACGCTGTCCGGCGGCGAGAGCCAGCGCATCCGCCTGGCCAGCCAGATCGGCTCCGGCCTGACCGGCGTGCTGTATGTGCTGGACGAGCCGTCGATCGGCCTGCACCAGCGCGACAACGAACGCCTGCTCGGGCACGCTGCGGCGGCTGCGCGACCTCGGCAACACCGTGCTGGTGGTGGAGCACGACGAGGACGCAATCCGCGCCGCCGATCATCTGGTCGATATGGGGCCGGCCGCCGGGGTGAACGGCGGCCACGTGATCGCCGAGGGCACGCCGGCGGAAGTCGCCGCCAACCCGAAATCGCTCACCGGCGATTACCTGTCGGGCCGCCGGCGCATCCCGGTGCCGCCGATGCGCCGGCCGGTGCAGAAGGACCGGTTCGTGCGCGTGGTCGGTGCGCGCGGCAACAACCTGAAGAACATCACCGCCGGCTTTCCGCTCGGCACGTTCACCTGCGTTACCGGCGTGTCGGGCGGCGGCAAATCGACGCTGGTGGTCGATACGCTGTATCGCGCCGCGTCTCGCCGGCTGATGGGCTCGGGCGAGGTGCCGGCGCCGCACGAGCGCATCGAGGGGCTGGAACTGCTCGACAAGATCATCGACATCGACCAGTCGCCGATCGGGCGCACGCCGCGATCCAACCCGGCCACCTACACCGACCTGTTCGCGCCGATCCGCGACTGGTTCGCCGAACTGCCCGAAAGCCGCGCGCGCGGCTACAAGCCGGGCCGGTTCAGCTTCAACGTGAAGGGCGGGCGCTGCGAGGCCTGCCAGGGCGACGGCGTGCTGAAGATCGAGATGCACTTCCTGCCCGACGTCTACGTCACGTGCGACGTCTGCAAGGGCAAGCGCTACAACCGCGAAACGCTGGAGATCAAGTTCCGCGACAAGTCGATCGCCGACGTGCTGGCGATGACCGTCGACGAGGCGGTGCCGTATTTCAGCGCGCAGATGCGCATCCACGACCGGCTGAAAATCCTGCAGCAGGTCGGGCTGGGCTACATCGCGCTGGGCCAGCAGGCGACCACGCTGTCGGGCGGCGAGGCGCAGCGCATCAAGCTGTCCAAGGAACTCGCCCGGCGCGCCACCGGGCGCACGTTGTATATCCTCGATGAACCCACCACCGGGCTGCATTTCGAGGACGTGCGCAAGCTGCTGGAGGTGCTGCACGCGCTGGTGGATCAGGGCAACACCGTCGTGGTGATCGAGCACAACCTGGAGGTGATCAAGACCGCCGACTGGCTGCTGGACCTCGGACCGGAGGGCGGTGACGGCGGCGGCCGGATCGTCGCCGAGGGCACGCCCGAGGACATCGCCGCCAGCCCGCGAAGCTACACCGGCCGCTTCCTGGCGCCGATGCTGGAACGCGTCGACGCGCCGCAGCGGGTCCGGCGGCGGGCCTGAGCCGTGCGATCGACGGGTCATGGCATCGCCCGCCCTTACTGACGAGGCTGAAGCGGTGGCGAACCGGCTGATGCCAGCCGCCAGCACCGGGCCGAACCGATTGCGTCCGCTGCTGGCGCTCACGCTGCTGCTGCTGATCTGGGGCCTGTCGGTGCCGGTCATGAAGCTCGGCCTGACCGGCCTGTCGCCGATCGCGATGGTTTCGTTGCGCTATCTCTTTGCCGCGCCGTGTTTCGTGCCATTCCTTATCGGACGGCGCCTGCCGCGCCGGCGGGCGATGGCCGCCATGGCCGGGCTGGCGGTGCTGGGCCTGGTCGGCGGGCAGGTGCTGCAGGTCATCGGCATCCAGCGCACGTCCGCGGTGGTGGCGACGATCATCACCGCGACCATCCCCATTTTTACGGTGCTGCTCGCCGTGGTCCGGCTGCGCCAATCGGTCCGGTGGTATCAACTGGCCGGGCTCGGTCTGGCGCTGGCCGGCATCGCCCTGGCGACCGCCGGCACCTCGACCGGCTCCCCCGCTCTGGCCGCTACGGCCGCCATCGGCGATGCCTGCCTGTTGCTCTCCTCGGTTTGTATCGCGGCTTACTACGTGCTCAGCGCGGAACTGGCGATCAGCGAGGGCGTCGTCGCGGTGTCGGCCTGGAGCACGATCTTCGGCGCGGTGCTGCTGTCGCCGCTGGCGGCATGGAGCGTCGCGGCGCATCAGGTCCGGTGGACGCCGCTGAGCTTCGGCGTGCTGGTCTATCTCGGCCTGCTGGTCACCGTCTTCGGCATGTGGATCTGGTTGCATGCATTGCGAACGCTGCCGGCAAGGGTGGCCGCGTCGTCGCAATATGTGCAGCCGCTGATCGGCATCTTTGCATCGGCCGCGATTTTCGGCACGTCGCTGGGCGCCGGGTTCGCGGCCGGCAGCGCGCTGGTGCTGGCCGGGATCGCGCTGTGCAGCGTGTCGCGCCCGCGTCCGTGACCAAGGCGGAGGATGTCAGCCTCGTGCTGCTGGCGGCAACGGCCGGGCTGATGGACGCGCTCGCGTTTCTGCGGCTGGGTCAAGCACTGGTCTCGGCGATGACGGGGAATGCGGCGCTGCTCGGGCTGGCGATCGGGCAGCAGCAATACGGCGCGGCGCTGCACTCGGGGATCGCGTTTGCCGGCTTCGTGCTGGGCGTGATGCTGGCAGCTTCGCTGTTCGGAGCTGATCCGCCGCGCGGATGGTCGCGACGCGTGACGATTGCATTCGCGGCCGAGGCCGTGTTGCTCGGGGGCTTTGCCCTGCTTTGGATCGCGACCCTCGGCGCGCGCCCCGCAACCGTGGTGTATGCGCTGATACTGCTGGCCGCCGCCGGAATGGGCGTGCAGAGCGCCGCGGTGCGACACCTGGATGTTCCAGGAATTGCGACGACGTTTTTGACCGGGACACTGACCACCATCATCCTGTCCGTGGCGCGGCTTGCGGCACCATCGATGCGGCGATCCGAATCGCCGGCGAATGCGCTGCGCCAGGTGATGGTGCTTGCAGCCTATCTGATCGGCGCCGCGTTTTCCGGATTGGCGGCGTCGCACGGGACCGAGGCGATCGCCGTACTGCCGTTCGCCGCGGTGCTGATCGTCCTCGGGCTGCACCTCGTGCTAGACTGACAGTCTCTGCCCGGGAGGGTATCATGTCAGAAGCGGTCCAGACCGATCCACCCGTTACCATCGCCGAGTTCGACGCGTTCCTGGACGCACAGAAAGACGACGCATTGTGGGAACTGGTCACCGGCCGGATCGTGGCGATGACCAATCCGACCGAGGCGCACGAGCAGATCGCCGGAAATATCGGCGCCCCGCTCAAGCTGGCGATGGACGCGAAGGGCTGTCGTGCCTTTCAGGGTGGCATGCGGGTGCAGCGCTCGGACCGGTCCGGCGCGGTGGACAAGCCCCGCCCGGACATCGTGGTGCGATGCGGCCCGTTTCGCGGTCGGACTTACATAACCGACCCACTGGTCGTGGTCGAGGTGCTGTCGCCCTCGACGATCGACACCGATCGCGGCGACAAGCTGCGGTTCTACAAAAGTCTTCCCACATTGCGACACATCGCGCTGGTATATCAGGATCAGATCCGCGTCGAACACTATCGGAAGACCGACGAGGGCTGGCGGATGGAAGCTCTCACGCAACCGCGCGATCGGCTGCGCTTCGAGGCGGTGGGATTCGAACTGGCGCTGGATCGCGTCTATTTCGGCGTGCCCCCGAACGAGCTGACGCCGGGAGTTGTTTCATAGACTGCGGACCTGTGCCCCAATACACCTCTCCCGCAAGCGGGAGAGGTGAACTATACTCCCGGCCATGCAATTCGCACTCAACCACAGCCTGCTGCCGCACCGGCGATTTCGCCGACCTGGCCCGCTTGGCGCGCAGTCTGGGCCTGACCCACGTCGAGCTCCGCAACGACCTTTCGGGAATCGAGATCGCCGACGGCACGCCGCCCGAAACCATCCGCGCGCAGGCCGAGGCGACGGGGATCGGCATCGCCACTATCAACGCCTTGCAGCGATTCGACGACTGGACCGGGCCGCGCGCCAACGAAGCCGAGGCGCTGGCGCGCACCGCACAGGCCTGCGGCGCCCGCGCCCTGGTACTCTGCCCGGTCAACGCCACCGACGATCCGCGCGATCAAACCGCGCGCGCGGCCGGTCTGCGCCACGCCTTGGCCGCGCTGGCGCCGATCCTGGCCGCACATGGACTGACCGGCCTGGTTGAGCCGCTCGGCTTCCCGCAAAGCGCATTGCGCACCAAGCGCGCGGCGCTGACGGCAATCAATTCGGTGAACGGCAGCGGCGCGTTTGCGCTGCTGCACGACACCTTCCACCATTTCCTGGCGGGTGAAACCGAGCTCTTCCCCGACCGCACCGGGCTGGTGCACGTCTCCGGCGTGGCGGACCACGCGGTGTCGCGCGCCGCCATCACCGACGCGCACCGCGTGCTGGTCATCGCCGGCGACAGGCTTGGCACCGTCGCGCAGGTGCGCTCACTGGCCGATGGCGGCTATCGCGGCCTGGTTTCGATCGAACCCTTCGCGCCGGAAATTGGCACCCTGCCGGACCTCCCGGGTGCGCTAAGGGCAAGTTTCGCGCTGCTGGCCGGCTGAGCTATTCCCCGCGCACGATCGCCTGGCTGATCGCCAGGCCGACGCTGAGCGCGATCACGCCGACAGCCCAGGTGTTGATGCCCAGCCCCAGCATGGCGGCGGGAATCCACGGCGTTTCCGGCCGCTTCGGGCCGCCGGCCGCAGTCTGCTTGGTGCGTAGCATCGTTTCGGGTCCTCCCTGACAGCCAGTGCAGCACGGGATCGTTCGGATCACAAGATGTTTCGCTTGCCGCAGGTGGCATGCTGGCACCGGCTGCGCCAGACTGCGTACCTGGTTCCACTGCGTACCTGGTTTCCGGAGACCCGCCCATGATCAGCAAGTTCGTCACCGTGTATCCCGGCCACGTGGACCTGCCCGACATGGGCCAGGAGGCAACCCCTGCCAATCAGCGCCGCTTCGACAACGAACACCTCGCCTCGGTGTTCGCCAAGACCGAGGCGGTCGCCCGGCGCCTGGACGCGCTCGGTTGGGATACCCTGTGGCTCGCCGAGCATCATTTCCAGCACGAGGGTTATGAAGTCCTGCCGAACCTGCTGATGATCGCCACGCACCTTGCGCAGGTTACGCAACGCCTGAAGATTGGCTGCGGCTTCAATATCACGCCAATGTGGCACCCGCTGCGGCTGGCCGAGGATTTTGCCGTCGCCGACATCCTGACACGCGGACGCACGGTGTTCGGCGTCGGCCGCGGCTATCACACGCGGGAGGTGGAGACATTCGGCGCCCCCATGCTCGACCAGGACGCCAATCGCGATCTGTTCGAGGAGCAGGTCGAGATCATCTTCAAGGCTTTCAACAGCGAATCGTTCGCCCATAAGGGCAAGCACTACACGCTGCCGCCTGCCGTGCCGTACCGCGGTTACGAGTTGAAGGAAATCACCCTGGTGCCGCGCCCGGTGCATCGTCCGGTCGAGTGCTGGCAGCCGATCGTCAGCGCCGGCGCGCGCGGGCTGGATTTCATGGTGAAGCACGGCATCAGGGGCGCCGTCGGCGGCGGCGCGGCGACCATGGCGGAGGGGCCGATCCACGCGTACCAGCAGGCCGCGGCACGGGCCGGCCAGCAGCTCGAACTCGGCGAGAACCTGACCATCGGCATCTTCTTCCATCTGGCGAAGACGCGCGAGCAGGCGATCCGCGAGATCACGCCGTTCTATGAGGAACACGTGAAGATGTTCGCCCCGCTCGGCTTCGTGCCGGGGCTCACGCCGGCACAGGTCGCCGCGGTGGCAAAGCGCGGCGGCTGGGCCGCGGCCGACGTGCCGGACGTGCAGCATTTCATGAAGCTCGGCTCCTGGTTCGCCGGGACGCCGGACGGACTGATCGAGCACCTCAAGAAAATCGAGGCGCGCTATCCCGGCATGCGGCACATCAACCTCAGCACCAGCATGGGCACGCCTGGGACGGTGATGCTGGAGCAGTTCCAATGGGTGGCCGAGGCGGTGATGCCGGCGTTCGGCGCCGGATAGTTCCGTTCAGCGGACCGGTTCGGCATGTGTCGGGCTCGCAGCACCGGCGTGCCGGGGGTCGGGAAGCGCGAACCACAGCAGCGCCAGGGCGGCCGCGCCGATAATCCCGCAGCCGATATAGGCGGCGCCGTAGCCCAGGCGACCGACCAGCAGTTCGCTGACCAGCCCGCTCGTGGTCGCGCCCAGGGACCGCAGCGTCGCCATCGCCCCTTGCGATAAATTGTAGCGGCCGGTTCCCCGCGTGACATCGGCCAGCCACAGCGGGGTCAGCGCGGCGAACAGCCCGGCGCCAATTCCGCCGACGAATTGCATGCCCAGCAGCCAGTATGGCTCGTGCCACAGCACGGTCAATATCGCCTGCACCGGCAGCAGCGCGAACCCGGCTGCCAGCAGCCAGCGATACCCCCAGGCATCGGCACGGCGTCCGACCACGATCGAGGCCAGCAGCATGCCGATCTGCGCCGACACGATCAGCGCCGAGGTGAAGACGGAGCCCAGACCCTGGTGCTCGACCCCAAGCTGCTGGCCGACCAAGGTCAGCAACGGCGCGTCGGCCAGCTCATAAAGCAGGCTGCAGGCGCCGAACACGACCAGCGGCCGGGAACGGAACAGGGCGGTCCAGCCAACCGGCCCCCCGGTTCGGTCGTTGCCGGATTCCAGGCCGCGCGCACGACGAAGATCGATCTTGTCGTAGGGGATGGTCAGCACGGCCACGGCGGTGAGCGCGGCGATCACCGGCACCTGCAGGAACACCGCGCGGGTGGAGAACAGCCAAGCCAGGACGCCCGACATCAGAGCCACCACGATGTTGCCGGCCCGCGACCAGGCCGCATTGCGGCCCATGCGGCGGGTCAGCGCCTCGCGGGCGAACAGGCCGACGGTGAGCGCCGCGACCGCCGGCTCGAACACGCCGCTGGCCACCTGCATCATGCCGTTGGCGAACAGCACCGGCCAGAAACGCGGGGCGAAGGCGATGATCGCGGCGCCCAGCGCCAACACCGAGAGCGCCCCGAGCAGCACGCCGCGCCTGCGGTTCGTGCGATCCAGCCAGGCGCCGATCGGCGTTTGCGCCACCAGCCCTGCCCAACCGCCGAGCGTGGTCACCAGCCCGACCGCCGCGAGGTTCCAGTTCTGCTCCGACACCAGATAGACGACCACGAATGGCCCCAGCGCGCCGCGCACATCGGCCACCAGGAAGTTCACCCAGTCGAGCGAAGGGGCGCGCAGCCGTTTTGGCCGCAGCCGTTCCCGCACATGCGCAGTCCGGTCGCGGACTGCCCGCAACGAATGGCGAACCCGCTCGGTGCCGGTCGTGAGCTTGCTGTTGGCCCGCATGCCGGCAAGCTTGTCGCGGCCGCGTTGGGCGGCAACCCGGGCTCAATGCAAGGTGCTCAGCCCAGCCGTACGCGCCTTCGCGGACACAAGCTTCGCCGGCCTGACGTTGGGAGGGTCGGTGTTCCGCCGCCTTCCGGGCATCACCGAAAGGGTATCAAGCGATCTTATTCAGCGGTCGCTCACGCCGCCTCGGCTGCCTGACGGGCCTCTCCCACCAGCCGTGCCGCCTCGGCGCCGCGGACTTTGGCGATGTCGTCCTGGTATTTCAGCAGCACACCCAGCGTTTCATCGACCGCCTGCGGCCTCAGTTCGGTCTGGTTCAGATAGCGCAAAGCGGTTGCCCAATCGATCGTCTCAGCCACGCCAGGCAGCTTGAAAAGGTCCTCCCCGCGCAGCCGCTGCACGAAGGCGACCACCTGAGCGGACAGACGCGCCGGCACCTCCGGCGCCTTCGCCGCAAGGATCGCCCGCTCGCGCGCCGCATCCGGATAATCGACCCAGTGATACAGGCAGCGGCGGCGGATCGCGTCATGCACCTCACGCGTGCGGTTGGACGTCAGCACGACAACGGGCAGAGTTTTGGCCCGCACGGTTCCATATTCCGGAACGCTGATCTGAAAATCGGCCAGCACTTCCAGCAGGAACGCCTCGAACGGCTCGTCGGCACGGTCCAACTCGTCGATCAGCAGAACGGCCGGCGGCTGGTCGGGGTCGATCGCCGACAGCAGCGGACGCGCCTGCAGGAACTCCCGTGTGTAGATGTCCCGTGCCAGCTCGTCACGGTCGGTCTGACCGGCGGCCTCGGCCAGCCGGATCGCCATAAGCTGGCGGGCGTGGTCCCATTCATAAGCGGACGGCGGCCAGATCCATCCCGTCATAGCATTGCAGCCGGACCAGCCGGCGGCCGAGGCCCGCCGCCAGCACCTTGGCGATCTCCGTCTTGCCGGTGCCCGGCTCGCCTTCCAGGAACAGCGGCCGGCGCATCGACAGCGCCAGATGCACCGTGGTCGCCAGTTCGCGGTCGGCGATGTAGCCGTGATCGGTCAGCAGACGGGCGGTATCGGCGACCGAGGCGGGCAACGGGGCAGCCGCCAAATGGGCCGCTAATGGCGCAGGTACTGACGAAGGCACTACAGCAGGGGTCCGATGATCAGGAACAGGATAAGGATCCAGATGATGCCGCCGATCCAGGCCACCAGGGGGTAGCCCATCGGCCGCCGCGGGACTATCGCCCACAGGTTGACGGGCGGCCGGGGAATTGCCGCCGGGTTGACCGGGATGGCAGCCGCGGAGGGAGCCGAGGGGAACGCGCGTTCGGGGCTGGGACCCATCTTTAGTGTCAATTCCCTGGTCAGGTTGTCGAAGAAGGCGTCCGCCATCGATTTGGCGGACGAATCGATCAGGCGGGCACCGAGCTGGGCAATCTTGCCGCCCACCTGAGCCTGCACCTCATAGGTCAGCAACGTGCTGGCGGCCTCCTGGTCGGCCAGTCGCACCCTGGCGCCCCCCTTGGCGAAGCCGGCGACCCCGCCCTGACCTTCGCCGCTGATCGTGTAGCCGTTCGGCGCGTCGATGTCGGACAGATGGACCTTGCCGTTGAAGCGGGCGGAAATCGGCCCGATCCGCACGGCGGCGGTGGCCAGCATGTCCTGCGGCGAGGTGGCCTCCAGCTTTTCGCAGCCGGGAATGCAGGTCTTCAGGATTTCGGGATCATTCAGCGCATCCCACACCATCCTGCGCGGCGCCGCGATGTGCCGCTCACCGGTCATGTCCATCGATCAGGGGTCCCCGTTGCGCGCGCCGGACGTTACTTGCAGGGTTAAGGCCATGCAACCGACTGACCTTGCAATCGGTGCCGGGCACGTTCCCGGGCTGATCTGGGCCGCGCCGTTCCTGGGCGTGCTCGGCTCGATTGCCCTGCTGCCGGCGCTCGCGCCGCGATTCTGGCACCGGCGAATGGCCTGGGTGGCGGCTTTCTGGAGCCTGGCACTGCTGATGCCGGAGGCGGTCGCGGCAGGCACCGGCGCTGCCATTGCCGGCGCCTGGCATGCCATCCTGGTCGAATACCTGCCGTTCATCACGCTGCTGCTGGCCCTGTTCGCCGCCGGAGGAGGCGTGCTGGTGCGCGGCGGGGCGTCCGGCACGCCCGCCGGCAACACGGGGTTGCTGGCGATCGGCACCCTGCTGGCCGGCGTGATGGGTACGACCGGTGCGGCGATGGTGCTGATCCACCCGTTGCTGCGCGCCAACGCGCACCGGGAGCGAAAGATGCATCTGGTGGTGTTTTTCATCGTGCTGGTGGCCAATGCCGGCGGGGCACTGTCGCCGCTTGGCGATCCCCCGCTGTATCTGGGATTCCTGCGGCGCGTGCCGTTTTTCTGGCCGGTGCGCCATCTGGGCCTGCCGCTATTGGTCGTGGCGGGGCTGCTGCTGGCGGCGTTCTGGGCGATGGATCTTGCCCTGGCCCGCCGCGAACCGGCTGCGCCCGGACCAGAGCGGCTGCATATCCGCGGTTGGGGCAACATCGCGCTGATCCTGCTGGTCGCCGCGACCGTGCTGGTGCTGGGGGTGCTTGATCTGGGGAGAGTGACAATCGCCGGACAGGGGCTCGGAGTGGGGCGGCTGGTCAGCGTGCTGGTGTTCGTGGTGGTTGCCGCGGTTTCGGCCGGTTTCACGCCGCGGGCGATCCGACAAGGCAACGATTTCACGTGGCATCCGATGATCGAGGTGGCGCTGCTGTTCGTGGCGATCTTCATCACCATCGAACCGGTGCTGACGATGCTGGAAGCGGGGGCGGCAGGTCCGTTTGCCCCGTTGCTGCGGCTGACCACGGATGCCGCGGGGGAGCCGCTGCCGATCGCGTATTTCTGGCTGACCGGGGTTATCTCGGCCTTTCTGGACAATGCGCCGACCTACCTGGTGTTCTTCGAGATGGCCGGGGTGCGGCCGGAGACTCTGGGGACGGTACGCAGCCTGGAGCTGGAGGCGATCTCGGCCGGTGCGGTGTTCTTCGGGGCGCTGACCTATATCGGCAACGCGCCGAACATGATGGTGCGGGCGATCGCGGCGCATCGGGGGGTGCGGATGCCGGGGTTCTTCGGCTTCCTGGGTATGGCGGCGGCGCTGCTGCTGCCGGTGTTCCTGGTGCTGACAGTGGTGTTTTTCTGAGGTGGTGCTGTCGGTGCGGCGTTCAGGGGACCAGGCAGGTCGTACGAATGCGGGTTTTTGGGCGTGGCCAATCATACGACGGAGGGGATTGCGGCGCCGCGAAACGCACGACAGGGGTAGTTGGGGCGGTTACGGTCGGTACGGTTCGGGCGGTTTGCGGCCGGATTGTACAAATGCGGCGGCCGGTTTTGCGGCATTTGCCACTGCTTCAGATCAGGGTCGCTGATACAGGTCGGTCTCGGCGGACGCGTCGGTCGGTGCGGCGGGATCGGCGTCTTCATGTCTGCCCGATGAGGCCAGCAGGCCGCCGGACGGAAGATCATCAGCACTATCAGCATCAGTCCGAATGCCAGCAACCGATAGAGTTGGAAGTCACCGAACACCTCCGGCGGCTCCGAGGATCACGCCGGGCAGGCTCGCCATCCCACCGAGCACGACCATGGCGAGAATGTTGACAGATTCGGTGAACAGGAAATTATCGGGAAACACCGAGCGTTCCCATGAGGCCAGCAGTGCGCCGGCGGCGCCGGCAAACGACGCACCGATCGCGGATGCTGCCGCCGATCCGATCTGGAGCAGCCCACCATGACCTACCTCCTCGCCGCCGACCTCCCCACCACTCCCGCCGGCGATCGTTTCCGCGCGTTGCTCGCCCGCCCCGGCATCCTGCAAATGCCCGGCGCCCATAACGGCCTGGCCGCATTGCAGGCCAAGGCCGCCGGGTTCGATGCCCTGTACCTCTCCGGCGCCGCGATGACCGCCCAAATGGGGCTGCCCGACCTCGGCGTGATCACGGTCGATGAAGTGTGCTTCTTCATCCGCCAGATCACGCGCGCCGCCGCGGTTCCCGTGCTGGTCGATGGTGACACCGGTTACGGCGAAGCGCTGAACGTGATGCACATGGTGCGCGCGTTCGAGGATGCCGGCGCCGCCGCCGTGCATATCGAGGACCAATTGCTGCCCAAGAAATGCGGCCACCTGAACGACAAGAAACTGGCGGACCCGCACGACATGGCTGCCAAGATTGCCGCCGCCGCGCGGGCTCGCCGACATCTGTTCATCATCGCCCGCACCGATGCCGCCGACAGTGAAGGGATGGACGGCGCCGTGGCCCGCGCCACGCTCTATCTGCAAGCCGGCGCCGACGCGATCTTCCCGGAAGCGCTGACCAGCGCCGCGATGTTTCGCGAATTCGCCCGCCGCGTGCCGGCGCCTGTTCTCGCCAACATGACCGAGTTCGGCCGCACCCCGTTTTTCACCGCCGCCGAGTTTGAAGCCATGGGCTACAAGATGGTGATCTGGCCGGTCAGTTCCCTGCGGATGGCGAACAAGGCACAGGCGGAGCTGTATGCCGCGATCCGTCGCGACGGCGGTACGCAAAACATGAGCGACCGCATGCAGACCCGGGCGGAACTGTATGAAACCATCGGCTATCACGACTACGAAGCACTGGACGCCTCGATCGTGAAGACGGTCATCCCACAGGCGATGCCGCAGGATGATCGTGACCGCTGAACGACCGCTGTACATCGGCAGCGAGATTTATCGCAATTCGAGCTACGGGCCGAAGCATCCGCTCGCGGTGCCGCGCGTGTCCACCTGCACTGACCTGTGCCGGGCGATGGGCTGGCTGCCCGATGCCGTGTATCGCGACGCGCCGATGGCGTTGGACGACGAACTGACCCGGTTTCACACGGCTGATTACGTCGCCGCATTGCGGAGCGCCGAGGCGCGCCAGTCTATCTCCGACCCGGATCGTGCACGGTTCCGCATCGGCGCTGATGGCAACCCGGTCTATCGCGACGTCTTCCACCGACCGGCGATTTCCGCCGGTGGCGTCATGCTGGCGGCGCGGTTGACCGCACACGGCGGGATCGCGCACTGCCCCGGCGGCGGCACTCACCACGGACGCCCGGACCGCGCGTCGGGGTTTTGTTTCCTCAACGACCCGGTGCTTGGACTGCTGACCTGGCTCGATCTGGGGCTGACCAGCATCGTGTATCTCGATATCGACGCGCATCATGGCGACGGGGTGCAGGACGCCTTTCATGACGACGAACGGGTGTTCACGATTAGCATCCATGAAGCCGGGCGCTGGCCGTTCACCGGCGCGGCGAACGATCGCGCCGGCGGTTCCGCGCGCAACTTTCCCGTGCCGGCGGGCTGCAACGACAGCGAGTTCGGGTTCCTGATGGACCAGGCGGTGCTGCCGATCATCCGCGCGCGGCGGCCGCAGGCGATCATGCTGCAGGCCGGTGCCGACGCGTTGGAGGAAGACCCGTTGGCCCGCCTGGCGCTGTCCAACAACGCGTATTTCGCGGTTGCGTCGGCAATGGTGGAACTCGCCCCCAGGCTGGTCGTGCTGGGCGGCGGTGGCTACAATCCCTGGTCGGTCGGGCGCTGCTGGGCGGGCATCTGGGCGACGCTGAACGACATTCCGATACCGGAACGCCTGCCGCCGGCGGCACAGGCGGTGCTGCGTGGACTGAGCTATTCTCGGGCGGCCGGGCGCAACCCGCCGGCTCACTGGTTCACCACCCTGCGCGATGCGCCGCGATACGGGCCCATACGCGACGAATTCCACCGGCTGGCCGTGCTGGCCATGAAGGAGACCTTGCCCGCATGAACCGCCGCGCTTTGCTCGTTTGGCTGCTTGCCGTCCCGGCGGCCGCCGCACTGGCCCAATCGGGCGAGCCCACCAGGCCGCAGCCGGAGCTACCGACGCAGAAGCTGGCGATCGTCACGAAAGACGGCCAGCGGCACGATTTCACCGTGGAGATGGCGAAATCGCCGGACCAGCAGGTGACCGGGCTGATGTTCCGGAAAAGCGTGGCGCCGGATGGCGGCATGCTGTTCGACTGGGGCAGGCCTCGGCAGTCCGACATGTGGATGAAGAACACCCTGGTTCCGTTGGATATGGTGTTCATCGACGCCAACGGAATGATCAATTCCATCGCCGAGAACACGGTGCCGCGCAGCCTGCGGATCATCTCCAGCCATGGCGCGGTGATGGCGACGCTGGAGCTTGCCGGCGGCACCACTGCGCGGCTCGGGATCATCGTCGGTGACAAGGTGCTGGCGCCGATGTTCCACGACATGGATTGATGTGCTACGCGTTGTGACCGGCGGGGCGTGGCGCAGTCTGGTCAGCGCGCGTGCTTTGGGTGCATGAGGCCGCCGGTTCGAATCCGGCCGCCCCGACCATTCTGACGCAGCAAAGGACCGGCCATGCGCGCCCGCATCTACCAACCGCCGAAGACCGCCATGCAATCGGGACGCGCCGGCACGGATCATTGGGTGCTGGAGTTCGAACCTGCCTCGCCGTTGCGGCCCGACCCGCTGATGGGCTGGATCGGCAGCACCGATACCCAGGCGCAGGTGAAGCTGACATTCGAGACGCGCGACGAAGCCGTTTCCTTCGCCGACAAGAACGGCGTTGCTTACGATCTGGAGCTGACGCAACAGCGGCGTGTGAAGCCAAAAGCCTATGCCGATAACTTCCGGTTCGGCCGGCGGGAGATGTGGACGCACTAACGCGGCTGCCTGCCCCGCTGCTGAGAAAGACGATCGCCAGCTGCCTGAGACGCACTGCTTTATCGCGAGATGGTGCATTCATGCCGCGAACCGCACCAGGCGACCTTGCGGCGTTCCCAGCACTTCGTCATCGCGCATCACCTGGTGGCCGCGCACGATCGTGACCACCGGCCAGCCCGTCACCTCCAGTCCGGCGAATGGCGTCCAGCCGCAGGGGGAGACGATCCAGGACTCCTCGATCCGGCGTTGGCGCCGCAGGTCGACCAGCGTGAAATCCGCGTCGTAGCCGGCCGCCAGCCGCCCCTTGCCGACAACGCCATAGACCCGTGCCGGGCCGGCGCACATCAGATCGACCAGCCGCGACAGCGACAGCCGCCCGGCGCTCACGTGATTCAGCATGACGGGAACGATTGTTTGCACGCCTGTCAGCCCTGCAGGGCAGTCGGGCCACGGCAGCTTCTTCTTCTCGCGGCTGTGCGGCGCATGGTCGGAGCCGATCGTATCGACTGTCCCGTCGCGAATTGCCGCCCAGGCCGCGTCCTGATGACGCGGGCCGCGGATCGGCGGGTTCATCACCCCGAAGCCTTGCAACGTTTCGTACACCTCCGGCGCTACCTGGGTCAGGTGGTTGACCAGCAACTCGCAGGTGGCCAGGTCGCGGAAATCCTTCAGATAGTCCAGCTCCTCGGCGGTGGAGACGTGCAGGATATGCGCCGGCCGGCCGGTCGCGCGGGCCAGCGCCATCAGGCGGCGCGTGCCGAGGAACGCAGTCTCCTCATCGCGCCATTCCATGTGACTGATGTGCGGGTCGCCGCGGTGGAACAGTGATCGGCGCGCCTGCAACCGGTACTCGTCCTCGCTGTGATAGGCGATGCGCCGGCGGCCGGCACGCATGATGCGTTCCAGGTGTTCGTCGTCCTCCACCAGCAGATCGCCAGTCGAACTGCCGGCGAACACCTTGATGGCGCAGACACCGCGGCCGGTTTCCAGCGCCGCGAGTTCGCCGATGTTGGTCTTGGTGCCGCCGACATAAAGGCCGATGTCGCACCAGGATTCGCGCTCGACGTAGTCTTGCTTCCAGGCCAGGCGCTCGGCGCCGGTAATCGCCGGCGCGGTGTTCGGCATGTCGAACACGGCCGCCAACCCGCCCAGCACCGCGGCTTTGGTTCCGGTCGGCACCGTCTCGATCGCCGGATCGCCGGGATCGCGCAAATGCACGTGGCTGTCGATCAGGCCGGGCAGGACGTGCAGGCCGCTGGCGTCGATCGTTTCGTCTGCCGTCGCGCCGGCCGGCACACCAAGGTCGGCGATGCGCCCGTTGCGGACGCCGACATCGGTCTGTTCGGTGCCCCACGGCAGCACGCAAGTGCCGTTGCGGATCAGCAGGTCGTAATGGACAGGCATATGGAGGCTCCCGGCGAGTTATCGTCGGTACTATCCGTCCGGCGGCCGCAAGGTCCAAGAGCGCGGCGGGGGCGGTGCGCTTGCCAGGTCGGCTCGGCTTGGTCTTTGCTGTGTCTCAGGGAACGAGGCGAAAGGACAGCGCAATGACATGCCACACGAGTGGCTTCGGACGGCGGCTTGGCCTGGCGGCGCTGCTGAGCCTGCCGCTGGTTTTCACCGCACTCGCCGGCCGCGCGGAGACGGTGCGCGTGACGGTGGCGGAATACAGCAACGCGACCGGGCCGTATTTCGAGAAGATGGCCAAGGAATTCACCCAGGCCAATCCGGGCATCGACGTGAAGATCGAAGTGGTGAACTGGAATTCGCTGCTGCAGAAGCTGCAGACGGATATCTCCGGCGGCACGAACTCCGACCTGTCGATCATCGGCACGCGCTGGCTGCTGGATTTCGTCAAGGATGGCGTGGCGGAGCCGCTCGACAGCTACATGACCCCGGCGGTGCGCGACCGGTTCGTGCCGATCTTCCTGAAGCCGGGCACCGTGGATGGCAAGATCTACGGCCTGCCGATCGCCGCGTCGGCGCGCGCGATGTTCTACAACAAGGACATGCTGGCCAAGGCTGGCTTCCCGAACGGGCCGGCAACGTGGGACGACGTGGTTGCGGCGGCAACGAAGATCAAGGCAGCCGGCGGCTACGGGTTCGGGATCCAGGGCAAGGACCTGGAAACCGACGTCTATTGGTATTATGCGCTGTGGAGCTATGGCGGAGACCTGATCGGGCCAGACGGCAAGACGGATTTTTCGGGGCCTCCGGGCGTGCAGACGCTGGGGCTCTACAAGTCGATGATCGATAAGGGCCTGACCGAGCCCGGGGTGACGAATTACACCCGCGCAAACCTGCAGGACCTGTTCAAGCAGGGCCGGCTTGGGATGATGATCACCGGGCCGTTCCTCATCGGCCAGATCGCCAAGGAAGCGCCGAACCTGCAATACGGCATCGTGCCGGTGCCGAAGGGAACGACGCAATCCACCTACGCGGTGACCGATTCGATCGTTATGTTCAAGAATTCGAAGGTGAAGCCGGCGGCGTGGAAGTTCCTGGATTACCTGTTCACCAAGCAGCCGCGGGTCGAGTTCAACAAGAACGAAGGCTTTCTGCCGACCACGACGGCGGTGGCGCAGGACCCGTATTTCGCCAACGATCAGCGGCTGAAAGTGTTCGTCGGCCTGATGCCGAACGCGCATTTCGCCCCGGTCATCAGCGGGTGGGAAGACGTGGCGAAGGACGTGATCGACGCGCTGCAATCGGTCTATCTGGGCAATGCGCAGCCAGGTCCGGCGTTGCAGCAGGCAGCGGCCAAGGCGAACCAGGCACTGGGCAGGTGACACGCCGGCTTGCGGTCACCGCGCGGCCCGGCGACCCACCGGACCGCGCGGCGTTGCTGTTGCTGCCGGGTGCGGCAATGGCGCGCAGGCTGTCGCGCGCCAACCTGCCGCTGCTGCTGATCCTGCCGAGCCTGGTGATGGCGGTCGCGGTCATCATCTATCCGTTCTTCGTCATCCTGCGGTTGTCGTTCGCCAATGTCTCGCCGTTCGGGCAACTGCGCGGGTTCGTGGGCTGGGCGAACTACGCGAACGTGCTGGCCGACCCGATCTTCTATGGCTCATTGCTGCGCACGCTGGTCTGGACCGCCGCTGTGGTCGGCGGCACGGTGCTGATCTCGATGCCGGTGGCACTGGTGCTGCAGCAGGATTTCTACGGACGATCCGATCGCCCGCACGATCGTCATGCTGCCCTGGGCGCTGTCGCTGGCGATGGCCGCGATCCTGTGGCAGTGGTCGTTCAACGCCGATTACGGCATGATCAACGGGATGCTGCGCGAGCGTCGGGCTGATCTCGGCGCCGATGCAATGGATGGCGCGTGCGGAGACGGCGTTCCCGGTCGAGATCGGCATCGGCATCCTGGTATCGATCCCGTTCACCTCGACGATCTTCCAGGGCGGGCTGTCGTCGATTCCGACCGACATCTATGAAGCGGCGCGGATCGATGGCGCGTCCGGGGTGCAGCAGTTCCGTTTCCTGACCTTGCCGCTGCTGCAACCGTTCGTCAGCATCGCCGTGGTGCTGAACATCATCCACGTGTTCAACTCGTTTCCGATCATCTGGGTGATGACGCAGGGCGGCCCGGACAATGGCACGCATATCCTGGTGACCTACGCGTATGAGCTGGCGTTCCGGCTCGGCCGACCGGGACCGGCGGCAGCGGTTTCGGTGGTGATGCTGGCGATCGTGTTCGTCTTCACCGGGGTCTATCTGCGGCTGCGGCGGGAGGAAGTCTGATGCGACGGCCAGGCTGCGCCGCAGCGTGGTGTGCTGGTTGGTGCTGTTGCCGTTGGTCGTGCTGGTGCTGTTCCCGTACCTGGTGATGCTGTCAACGGCGCTGAAATCGACCGCGGAGGTGATGTCCTACCCGCCGCACTGGATTCCGCGCCACTGGAACTGGGCGAGTTTTCCGGCGATGTGGGCCGCGGCGCATCTGGGCACGGCGATCGGCAACAGCGTGGCGATCGCCGGAGGCTCGGTGGTGCTGGTGTTGCTGGTCGCGGTGCCGGCGGCCTATGCGATGGCGCGGCTGCGGTTCCGAACGAAACCGGCCTATCGCGTGTTCCTGCTGATCAGCCAGATGCTGGCGCCGGTGCTGCTGATCCTGGGCCTGTTCCGGCTGGCCGCCGCGGTGCCGTTCGGCGACGGCACGCTGGTGAACACGCGGATCGGCGTGATCGTGATCTATGCGGCGTTCCAGCTTGCGTTCTCGGTGTGGATGCTGGCCGCCTATTTCGCGGCGATCCCGACCGACATCGAGGAGGCGGCCTGGATCGACGGCTGCAGTCGCATGCAGGCGGTGCTGCACGTGTTCCTGCCGCTGGCGGTACCGGCAACGGCGGTCTGCGCGCTGGTGGCATTCGTTGCCGGATGGAACGAGTATGTGGTGGCGCTGACCATGCTCCGCGACCCGGACAAGCAGACGGTGACGTTGCAGGTGGTGAACCTGGTTTCCGGGCGGTACTCGGTGACCTGGAACGAGGTGATGGCGGCCGCGCTGGTGGCCACGCTGCCGGTCGCCATAGTGTTTTCGTATGCGCAGCGTTACCTGGTTCGCGGACTGACCCTGGGCGCGGTGAAGTAACCGGCGTCATACCAAACGTCGAAAAGAGTGACTCGTCCACGGCCGGCCATGCGTGAACGGTAGGGCGGAAAAGCGCAGCGCATTCCGCCGCCGTCCCGGCGGATTGCGCTGCGCTTATCCGCCCTACATCGAGGCCGCGAGCCTCTCGCGTACGTCAACCTTTTCGCCGCTTGGTATCGGATGTCGCGCCCGCTGAGGGCGCGCGCTCTCGAACCCGCTTCGCTTTCGTCCGAAACCGCAAGCGTCAGCGCGGCGGAATCCTCGCCGAACTCCAGGTCGAAATCCTTGCCTTACCTGCGGCGGCAAGCGTCCTTCCTGCTCGGCCTGATGCAGCCGCGCCGTGACGATTTCGCAGAATCTTCCTTGCCTCTTCAACCGAGCCGGCTGTGTCGTACTGCATGGCCAACTGCCTTCCCATGGACCAGCCACCTTACCGCGCGCTCAGCGTCTCGAACACGTCTCCCACCGGCGGCAATCCGACGATGTGGCGGCGGTGCCAGAGCGCGTAGAACAGCAGCAGCCACGCCGCGAAGCCCTCGCGCGGTTCGGCGATGGCGCGGAACAGCGCCTGCACTTTCGCCGGCTCGGCGATCTCGGCCACGCCGGGCTGCGCGGCCACCAGCGGCCCCAGCCGCTCCCCGCGCTCCTTGATCCACGCCCCGATCGGCACGGTGAACCCGCGCTTGGGCGCGAACGGCTGCGCCGCCGGCAAATGCTTCTCCAGCCACCGGCGCAGCAGCCATTTGCCCATACGCCCGCGCAGCTTCAGTCCGTCCGGCAGGCGGAACGCGGCGGCCGCCACGCCGGGATCCAGGAACGGCGTGCGGCCCTCCACCGCGTGCGCCATCAGGCAGCGGTCGAGCTTCAACAGCAGGTCGTGCGCCAGCCAGTCCGCCACATCCGCGGCCTGAGCCGCTGCCAGCCGGGTCCGCCCGCCATCCAGCGCCCGCTGCTCGCTGGCCGCGAAACCGTCGCGCCAGCCGTCCGGACGCCGGCGCAGCACATCGATCCGATCGAAATTACCCCGTCCGCGCATCACCCGGCCGCCCAGCCACCACGGCCGCATCGCCTTGCGGTATCGGCCGTAACCGCCGAACAACTCGTCGCCGCCCTCGCCTGATAGCACGACCTTCACGTCCTGAGCCGCGCGGCGGCCAAGGAACCAGGTCGGGATGATCGCGTAATCGGCCGCCGGATCGTCCATGCAGGCGACGATCTCGGGCAGATGCGCCCACACCATTGCCTCGGTGATCTCCACCGGTTCGTGCTGCGCGCCAACCGCCTTCGCCACCGTCGCGGCGTGCGCCCGTTCGTCGGTCGCGCCGGGGATGTCCCACCCGGCAGTGAAGGCCAGGACGGGCTGGTTATTCAGCCGCGCCATCAGCGCCAGCACGACCGAACTGTCGATGCCGCCGGACAGGAACATCCCGTATGGCACGTCGCTGCGCTGGTGCAGCAGCACGCTTTGTTCCAGCGCGCGATCCAGCCGCTCCAGCGCTGTGGCTTCGTCGATCTGCTCCGGCCCGCCCTCGGGAAGGGCAGCGATGCGGCGGCGCTCCAGCACGTTGCCGTCGGCGCAGGTCAGCGTCTCGCCGGGCAGCACGCGGCTGATCCCCGCGAAAATCGTCTCGGCCCCGGTGGTGAACTGAAGTTGCAGCAGTTCGTCGCGGGCGGCGGGACGCAGCGAGCGGGCGACCAGCCCGGCTTCCAGCAGCGCCTGCGGCTCCGATGCGAAGGCCAGTCCGTGTGCGGTTGCGGCCGTGTAGAGCGGCTTGATGCCGAACGGGTCGCGGGTCAGCGTGACGCTGCGGGCGCCGCGTTCGTGGATGGCGATGGCGAACATTCCGCGCAGCCGGTTTGCGTAGTCCGCCCCCTCGCGGCGCCACAGATGCAGGGCGGGCTCGCAGTCGCTTTGGGTGGCGAAGGCGATCTCCGGCAGTTCGCTCCGCAATTCGCGGTAATTGTAGATCTCGCCATTGGCCACCAGCGTCGCCGGCCCGGCGAACAGCGGCTGGTCGCCGGTTTCCAGGTCGATGATGGCAAGCCGGTTATGCACCAGCGCGGCGCGGCCGATAACGACATGGCCGCTGCCATCCGGCCCGCGATGGGCCAGCGCGCGCAGCATCCGCGACAGCACGGCAGGGTCCGGCGGCGCCGCGGCGGACGACAGGATCAGGCCGGCGATGCCGCACATGCTCAGGACTTCTCCCCTCTGGGCTTCTCCACGGTCGCGAGGAACCGGCGCCAGCGCGCGACCACCGGAGCTTCGGCGAACCCGGCTTCGTAGCGGGCGCGACCCGCTTCGGCCAGGGCAGTGGACAACGCCGGCGTTTGAAGGACCATGCGCAGCGCCACAACGAGCTGATCCGGGCTGTCCGGCGCCACCAGCACGCCATCGCGGTCCGGCGTGATCAGCTCGCGCGGCCCGTCCGCAGCGGCGGCCACGACCGGGCGGCCGGCCGACCAGGCCTCGATCACCACATTGCCGAGCGGTTCCAATCGCGACGGGCAGACCAGGACATCGGCGGTTGCCAGCAACGCCGCGGTGTCGGTACGCCAGCCGGGCAGATGCAGGCGGCCGGCAACGCCCTGATCGCGCGCCAACGCTGTCAACGCGTTGCGTTCGGGTCCCTCGCCGGCGATCACGGCGTGGACGCCGGGCAGCGACCGCAGCGCCCGGATCAGCACGTCGAACGCCTTGTTATGGTGCAGCCGGCCAAGCGCCAGGATCATCGGGGCGCCATCCGGAACCCCGAGCGCGGCACGGGGAAGCGGGGTCGCGCCGAGCAGGTCGGGGGCGAAGTTCGGCACGTGGTGGACACGGTCGGCCTGCCAGCCCTGGCCGATGATCCAGTCCACGATACCCTGTGTGTTCCCGACCAGATGGTCGCAATGCCGGTAATAGCGAAGGTCGTAATAGCCGCCGAGCCGCCCGACCAGCACCCACCGCCCGCGTGGCGCGAAGCGGGTGGCGCGGCTCATCCACGCCACCGCTACGTCGGGGGCGAAGCGGCGCAGTGCGCGGCCCAGCCTGTATGTGGTCAGCAGATCGAGCGGCCCGCCGAACCGCAGTTCCACCGGGGCCAGGCCGGCGGTCCGCAGGCGGGCCGCCCGGTCGGCATCGCGGCGGATGACCGGCAACACGGCCTCGCCGCTGCGGGCGAGGCACAGGCTCAGCCGTTCGTAGAACAGCTCCGCCCCTCCGGTCGGGGCTCCGGCCATGATCTGAGCTACGCGCACAGGGCGGTCTGGATCGAATTTGGCGGGTTCGGTCAAGCCCGGTGGGTATGGCCGAGCCGTCGAACGGGAAATTGACGTCGCCCCGTCACCCCGGCGCGCCGTGGCCGGCGATCAGGCCGCGGGCGGTCCGGGCCTGCTCGTTGCGCCAACCAGAACATCATCCGGGGTCCAGCGGCCGCGGTTCCTGGAGTCCCAGCCATCGAAGCGGTTGTCCCAGCGCTCGTGCCACTCCCGCCGTTGCGGTCGGCCCTGCCATTCATTCGACCGGGTGTCCGCCAGTTCGAGCGATTGAAAGCGCAAGGACCGGGTCACTGTCCTGTCGGCATCATGTGCCAAACCGTCTGCGGCCAGAGCAGTGGTCGCTAATCCGGCTGACAGCATCCCGGCCCAGCCCAACGGCGCGAGCATCCTGATCGTCGCGAGCATCCTGATCATGATCGATTGCCTCCTTGCCGATTGGTACGCCAACGCGCTCGAACCGGGGCGGGTGCCGGACGTGCCGGGACCGGGGCCGTTCACATCTGCCGCAGCGCCGGCTTGCAGGTGGCGCGACTTTGCTGCATACCTCTCAAGCTCCGGCGATGCGCTCCGGGGGCACGCGGCCAGCGCGGCCCTCTCGGCAGACCGACGGGCGCGGCCAGCCCTAGCCTTGGGTACCAGCTTCGGGACCTGTAACAAATGAGGCGGGCATCGGCGGACAAGAGGTCCGGGACCGAGCTGCGCCTGAGGTCAGAGCGATCGCCGCGCGCACGCGCCGGCTGGGTGGAGCGGTTCGCGTCCGCCCGCGGTATTATATTGCAACTGGGTGCGTTCCTGGCCGGGGCGCATTCCCCACGACCAGGGGTTATGATCCTCCCGCCGATGACCTCCGCAGGACCAGCCATGCACCGCACGGAACGCCGGATCGTCCTGGCGCTCCGCCGACTCGGGCCGGCGCCGGGCGTCGTCGCCACACGGGCGGACGGCCTCGATCCCAACGCAACCTTATTCCGCCGCTCGCCGGCTGGCGCCCCATACCGGGCGCGCCGCCTCCGGGCGGCGCATCGGAGTTTACGACTGCATGACCAAACGTATGCTGATCGACGCCACGCACGCGGAAGAGACCCGCGTTGTGGTGCTGGACGGTAACCGCCTCGAAGATTTCGATGTCGAGACAGCCACCAAACGCCATCTCAAGGGCAACATCTACCTGGCCAAGGTTGTCCGGGTAGAACCCAGCCTGCAGGCGGCGTTCGTCGAGTATGGCGGCAACCGCCACGGCTTCCTGGCCTTCGACGAAATCCACCCCGACTACTATCAGATCCCGGTAGCGGACCGGGAGCGCCTGCTGGCTATGCAGGCCGAGCAGGCCCGCCGCGAGGAAGAGCAGGAGGACCGCGAGGCCGAGCGGGATTTTTCGTCGGCCGACAAGTCCCCGTCCGACAGCACCGACCGCTTCGAGGCAGCGTCGGTCCATCAGGAGCGCGCATCTGAAGAAGATTCGTCTTTCGCGAGCCCTCAAGAAGAACCATCTGATCAACGGGCCGACCAAGCGGCGGACCAGGGGACGGACCAGGGGACGGACAGGCGACGGACCGGGCGACGGACCAGGGGACGGAGCGGGAAGGCGGCGCGGCCCAGCCGCTGGTGTTCGAACCGGAGCGCCTGAGCGGTCCCGTCCATGAACCGCCGCAAGCGGAATCACCGGACCAGGGGCCGGCGGATTCCGGGGATCTGTCCGTCCCCGTCGTCGCCGAGACCGGCGATGAATCGGGTGCCACCGTCGAGCTGCTGATCGAGCAGCCGGAGCAGGCCGCCGACACCGCGGCGCAGCCCGGCACGACGGCAGAGACACAGGTTCCGGACGAAACCGACACCCAGGCAGACGCCGACGAGTCCGGGTTCGACCGCATCGAGGAAACGCCGCCGCCGGAGACGATCGGCGGCGAGCACGACACCGTGGAGGAATCGCGCGAGCGCCGCATCCCTCCGCGTTTCTTGCGCAACTACAAGATCCAGGAAGTCATCCGTCGCCGGCAAATCCTGCTGGTGCAGGTCGTCAAGGAAGAGCGCGGCACCAAGGGCGCCGCCCTGACCACCTATATCTCGCTGGCCGGGCGCTACTGCGTGCTGATGCCCAATTCACCTCGCGGCGGCGGCATCTCGCGCAAGATCACCTCGGCCGCCGACCGCCGCCGGCTCAAGGAGGTGATGGCCGAACTCGACCTGCCGGAGGGCATGGGGCTGATCGTGCGCACCGCCGGCGCCAACCGTCCCAAGCCGGAAATCAAGCGCGACTGCGAATACCTGCTGCGGCTGTGGGACGACATCCGCGAGCACACCATGCGCTCGGTCGCTCCGGCGCTGATCTATGAAGAAGCCAGCCTGATCAAGCGGGCGATCCGCGACGTGTATTCGCGCGACATCGACGAAATCGCGGTCGATGGGGAGGACGGCTGGCGGGCGGCGCGCGACTTCATGCGCATGCTGATGCCGACCCACGTCAAGAAGGTGCAGCTCTGGCGCGACGGACAGCCGCTGTTCGCCCGCTATCAGGTGGACGCGCAGCTCGACGCCATGCTGAGCCCGACCGTGCAGCTTCGCTCCGGCGGCTATCTGGTGATCGACCAGACCGAGGCGCTGGTGGCGATCGACGTCAACTCCGGCCGTTCGACGCGGGAGCGCGGGATCGAGGAAACCGCGCTGCGCACCAACCAGGAAGCGGCCGACGAAGTGGCGCGCCAGGTTCGGCTGCGCGACCTCGCCGGGCTGATCGTCATCGACTTCATCGACATGGAGTCGAAGAAGCACAACGGGATGGTGGAGCGGCGGCTGAAGGACGCGCTGAAGGTTGACCGCGCGCGCATCCAGCTTGGCCACATCAGCCATTTCGGCCTGCTGGAAATGAGCCGCCAGCGGCTGCGGCCGAGCCTGGCTGAAACCAGTTTCATCACCTGCCCGCAGTGTGGCGGCACCGGTCACGTGCGCAGCACCGAGAGTGCGGCCATCCACGTGCTGCGCGGCGTCGAAGAAGAAGGGACGAAGCGGCGTGCGGCGGAGATCGTGGTCCATACCGCCGCCGCGATCGCGATGTACACCTTCAACCACAAGCGGGATCGCCTGACGGAAATCGAGGCGCGCTACGGCATGCGGGTGAGCTTCGCCGCCGACGAGACGTTGCTGTCGCCGCAATTCCGCATCGAGCGGCTGCGCGCCCAGACCGTGTCTGAGTTGCCGGCGGCGATCACGGCCGGACCTGGTCACATCCTGCCGCAACCCGAGGATGCGACAGAGGTCGAGGAAGCCGAGGATTGGGAAGAGGCCCCGGCAGAGGCTGTGCAAGCGGTGCTGGACAAGGCCGGACCTCGCGGGACGGATGCCCGCGGGACGGATGCAGCGGTGACGCCCCCTCTGACGCCCCCTCTGGCGAGGTCGATGAGGAGACCGGTGAGCAGGTCACCGAAAATGGCTCCAGGCCCGTTCTGGTACCGGGCGAGACCGCGGAAGAGGCCGAGCGTCATCGCCGTCGCCGCCGGCGTCGCCGGCGCGGCGGGCGGCACGAGGAGACGCCGGCTGGTGTGGCGGAACCGGGCGAACCGGTCGAGACGTCGCTGGAACAGGAACTCGCGGCCACGCATATCGAGGGCGTTCCCGAGCACGCGGAGCCCTCGATCGGCGAAGAGGAGCGGGCCCGGCGGCGCAGCCGGCGTGGCGGCCGTCGGCGCCGGCGCGATGGCGAGAACCTGCCCGGACTGGCCGAGCCGGGCGCCGACCAGCCGGAGGTGCCAGCTTATGTCGGGCCGACGCCGGCCGATCCGTTCGGCGGCGCGGGGTATGATATTTTCGACGTGTTGGAAGAGGCTGAGCACCGTTCAGCGAGCCCAATCCGAGACGCCGGCGCTGCCGGTGATTGCCGGGCCGCCGATCGAGCCGATTCCCGACTTGGTTCCCGAGCCCTCCGGCGCCGTCCAGACCAGCGATACGACGCCCGAGTTGGATCCGCCACCCGTCGAGGCGGCGCCCCTCGCCGAGCCCGAGCCCGCCCCGGCGCCGCCGGATCCGGCGAACGATCGCGAAGCGGAGCCGGCCATTGCGCCGATCGTGGTCGGCGAAGACGCGCCGGTGACGGAGAAGAAGCGCGGCTGGTGGCGGAGATAGCGCCGGCGGAGGACAGCGAAGCGACTGGCCGTCGGTCATCCGAAAGCGCCGTCGGTCCCGCGAAGAAGCGGGAATGACGAATGAGAGTCGCGGTGATGACAAACGCGGGTCGCGAGAACGACGA
>CAVXTC010000012.1:0-116394 GCA_963764525.1 uncultured Pseudomonadota bacterium
GCCGCCGGCTGGCGTTGCTGTTCCAGGGCGACGATTTTTCGCAGACCGATATCGAATTTGTGCAACCGAGCGGATTAGCTCGCGACTGCATCACTGGCACGATCGACCGCCCGTAATATGACAGTCGTTCCGCTAGCTACGGTAGCATTGGGCTGGTAATTCCTCTGCCAAGCAGCGATTTCGCGCGCAACATGTTCAAACGGAGAGCTATTCCTCTGCTGCGCAAGTTGAGGTTGTCCGGGTAAAACGGTGTTCATGAATGTGAAGGACGGGAGCGCCACGGCCACCGTACCTTGCCGCGCAGGACATTCCGAGTTAAGTAGACCCTTAGGTCCGGCCATCGCGTCCGCTCGCTCGCTTAACCCGTTGATATTGGTTGGGGGGTTCAGATGTGGCTCAACCTCGGTATTCGTCCCGATATCCTCATCGCGGTTGCACCCATTCTTGCGGCTTGCGTTTCCGGGGGCGGAATTGCCGGCATGCCGGGATCGGCGGTGGACGTGAATATCGCCTGAACAGGGTTCCGTCTCCGTGAGAAGGTGAGGGGGTGGTTGATTCCTCCCTCCGCCTTCACGATCGCGCAACAGTCCAAGGCTGCCGAGATCGACGCAACTTGTCAGGCTTCTTCCCGACGGCCTCCCATTCCATGGGACTTTTTGCCCACCAATCAAGCGGTTTGGACGGGGGCTTTGCTCAACCCCGGCGGAGGGACTTTCTGAGGGCAACCTGACCCAGGGTGAAGCCATGTTGGATGGTCCGGCTGAAACGGTGAAATTGAATGATCGCAGACGGGTCATAGCCGCAAATGAGGTTCTTAGAGATGACGTCAATTGCGTTCAGAGGCAACCCGGAACTTTTTCGCATCGGTGCAATACGAACCTCAGACCCGGTTTGCGGAGCCACCACGGATTATCGTTGGCGGCAGCCAGGTTACGTCCCAATCCCAATCAGTTACCACGAACGGCAACGGTACGAACACGGTCACGCAGACCACGACGACCTACGATTCCGGGCTAGGCGCCGGGGGTCGTCACACCGGGCGTGCCTGGCGGCCCACCAGCCATACAGCCATAGAGAGACGACCTAACGAGGGGAGGCGCTGGGACCGAACGATGCAAACGATCCTGGCCCGGATCGCGGAAGGGCTGGGGGTCGGCGAACCGATCAATGCAGAGTTCTACAAGCTGCTGATGGCAGGCCCACTGCGACCCTGATCTGACCACCGAGCAGCACGGCCGGCCCTATACCCTGGTTTGCACCAAGGACGAGGCCAGCTATGAGCGGTGGGTGGAGCAGCGCCGTCAGGACCTTGTCGATTTGCAGAGGCTGGAAGCATGATCGCGCCTGACCGCCGGATAGGTACGTTCATCACCCTTGCCGGCCTGCTGCTCGCGGTCGGCGTGATGACCACGCTCGTGTCGTATTCCGTGACGCTGTACCGGCTGTTCTGCCAGGCGACCGGGGCGTTCGGCACCACCCAGCGCGTCGCCGCCGATACCGCTGACCAGCAGGGGGCCGACCAGAACGGCGCCCCCCAATCGTCGCGGATGGTCACCGTATCGTTCGATACCAATGTGGCACCCGGCCTGCCCTGGCGGTTCGTCCCGGTGCAGCGGCAGGTACGCGTGCGGCTCGGCCAGGAGACGCTGGTGTTCTTCCGCGCCGAGAACCTGTCCGATCACGACATCGTCGGCCACGCCACCTTCAACGTCACTCCGGCGAAAATCGGCGCCTATTTCAAGAAGATCCAGTGCTTCTGCTTCACCGAAGAAAAGCTCGGTGCGCATCAAAGCGTGGAGATGCCGGTCGATTTCTTCGTCGATCCCCGCATGGCAACGGACCACAACGCCGCCGACGTGCAGGACATCGCGCTGTCCTACACGTTCTTCGCGTTGCTACGCCCCAAGGGAGCGAAGACCTCGCGCGCTTCACGGACCAGCCGCCCGATCCGGCAGCCGGGAGCCAAATTGTTCGCCACCACCTGCGCCGAGTGCCATGCGCTGGACCGCAGCAAGGTCGGGCCGCCGCTGGCGGGCGTGGTGGGGCGGCCGGCCGGCAGCGTCGCCGGATATCCGTACTCGGCGGCCCTGGAGCACGCGAAAATGATCTGGAATGCCGGCACGCTGGATCGCTGGCTGGCCGATCCGCAGGCGCTGGTTCCCGGCGACTGACGCCGTACCGCTTGCCGGATGCGGCGCGCCGGCGCGACATCATCGCCTACCTGGAGACGCTGAAGCCGGTGGTGCGCACGGACAGGCCGCCGCGCCGCCGCCGCCCGGGTAACCGTTCCGTTCGGTTCAGGCGAGGGAAACGGCGGCTGCCTCCGGCCCCTTCTTGCCGCTGACCACCTGCAAACGGACCGTTTGACCGGGCGCCAGTTCGGACAATCCGCTGCGTCCCAGCGCGGTGACGTGGACGAACACGTCCTTGCCGCCGCTCTCAGGCGTGATGAAGCCGAAGCCCTTCTGCGCGTCGTACCACTTCACGGTCCCGCGGATTTCCTCGCCGTGGGCCGGCCCGCCCAGGTTCGGGCCTCCCCCCGTGGCGGGACGACGGGGAGCGGGCGCCGCACCGGGCACCGCCTCGCCCAACTCGGTGATCTCAGCGACCTGCGGTCCCTTGGGTCCGCGGCCGGTCCGTACGCGCAGCGGCGCACCGGCCGCCGGCGTGCCGCCGCCGAACCGCTCGACCACGCTGATATGCAGGAACGCATCGCCGGGACCGTCCTCCAGCTCGACGAAACCGAAGCCCTTGGCAGGGTCGAACCACTTCACGACCGCCCCGATCTCCGGGCCCGACGCCACCAAGGGGGGAGCTCGGCCAGGGCGCTGCGCCGACGAGGGAAACGTCGGCTGTTCCTGCCCCGGCCCGGTCGGGCGTCGCCATGCCATCTCGGCGCCGCCTGGCACGTCGTCATCGAACTTCCGCTTCCGCGTCTCGCGGTTGCGCCAACCCTCTCGCCTGTCCATCCCAGAACCTCAATAACGTCCGCCGCGCGGACTGCTGCTCCTGTTTATAGGCTCATCCGGCAGCTCGCTACAGGGTACCGCATGTGTGGCGTTTGTGCGCTCTTGCGATCTGTCGCGATTTTGCGTTCAGGCGATGTATCGCGGATCGTGCGCCCTGGCGGAACAGCGGGGCGGCGAGCCTGCCCCACCTGGTCATGCCCGCGAAGCCTGGCATCCACGCGGGTCCGCACGCGGCGGCATGGATTCCCGCATTCGCCGGAATGACGGGCCGTTGCGGGACTGAAGAACCGTGCCCTATGCGGTTGATGGTAGAAAACCGGAATTTTCCGCGATTGGTACGACATGACAGGATGGCGGTTGAACCCGTTGGTCGGAGCGGCGGGATTTGAACCCACGACCCCCAGTCCCCCAGACTGATGCGCTACCAGGCTGCGCTACGCTCCGACGTGGCAGGCTTCCTAGCAGCCTTGCCACACCGGAGGCAACGCCCGGACCACGCCGGCTCAGCGCAACAGCGCCCGCAGCTCCTCCAGTTCGCGCAGCGTCTCACTCAGCACCGCGCGCAGACGTTCCACTTCCGGCTCCGCGCGTCGCCCGCCGCGCCCGGATGCTGCCGTCTGGCGGCAGCCGGATGCGCCGGCCAGCCCCGGAATTGGCAGCTCGGGTTCGGCCGCAGCCGGGGCGGCCCGCTCGGCCTCCGCGGCGGCCCGTTCATCCGGCGTGGCGGGCGGGATGTCGTCCGAGAGCTTGCCGCCGCCTTCGCGCAGCAGGCGCTGCACGCCTTTGATCGTATAGCCCTGGATGTAGAGCAGATCGGAGATACGCCGCAGCAGCGCGATGTCGTCCGGCCGGTAGTAGCGCCGTCCGCCGCCGCGCTTCAGCGGCTTCACCTGAATGAACTTGGTTTCCCAGAAGCGCAGCACATGCTGCGGGATGTGCAGTTCGTCGGCGACCTCACTGATGGTCCGAAACGCGGCCGGCGCCTTCTTCGGACGCGGCCGGCCGCTGCCGGAGGGATCGCCGCCGTGGTCCTCGGCATCGCTCATTCGTCATCGTCATGCGCGAGCGCGCGGTGGTTGTCGGGCGCGCGGCCGCCATGATGCGCGAGCGCGCGCCCGTCATCATCATGCCCGAGCGCGCGATCGTCCCCGTGGATCGGCACCGGGCCGTTGACCCGCGCCTTCAGCACATGGCTGGGACGGAACACCAGGACGCGGCGGGGCAGGATGGGCACTTCTTCCCCGGTTTTCGGGTTGCGACCAACGCGGCGGCCCTTCTGGCGCACTGAGAAGGTTCCGAAGCCACTGATTTTGACGGATTCGCCGGATTCCATCGTCGCCGCCATCCGGTCCAGCACCGTTTCCAGCAGATCGGCAAATTTGTTCCGCGACAATCCGACCTGCGTGTAGATGGTCTCGGCCAGGTGCGCCCGGGTGACGGTGTTCATGCCCGGACGCTAAAAACCCGTTCTGCGCCGTCAAGGAAAACATGGAAGATCAGTGGGTTGCGGGTGGGCCGCGGTATGTGGTAAGGGCTCGACGGCGGGCGCTTGCTGCTGCGGCGGTTCCGCGCCATCCGGGGCGATGCTGCCTGACGCGTCGATGACACCGCTGGGCTGGGTACTGGGCCTGTTTTTGCCGGCCTGCGCGGCCGCCGGAGCAAACGGCTTGCCGATCCCGCTCCTGCTCGATGTCGCCCACATCGTGCGACCGGCCAGTCCGAATACGGCACTCGCGGCGCCGGCCGGCTTTGTGCCCAGGCCGGACCTGGTCACCGCGGTTTACCCGGTGTCGGCCGAGCGGCTGGCCGCGGCGATCAGCGCCGTCGCCACGGCACAGCCCCGCACCTTCCTGGCCGCCAACTACCCGCAAGCGCTGCAACGGCATTGGGTGGTGCGCAGCGCGGTGCTGAACTTCCCTGACCTGGTGACCGCCCAGGCGATGCGCACGCAACCCCGGGGGCCCGGACGCCAGCGAGCTTCTGCTGTATTCGCGCAGCGTGGACGGCTATGGGGATTTCGGGGTGAACCGCCAGCGCCTGACCGCCTGGCTCGCTGCCCTGGATATCGCGGTCAGACCCTCAGCCGAAAGCCCGTCACATCGATGAACTCCATCGGATCATTCCTGCACGACGTCTGGCGGCTCTCCAGGCCGTATTTCCGCTCCGAGGAGAAATGGTCGGCCTGGACGCTGCTGATCTCCATCATCGCGCTGAATCTGGCGATGGTCGGCATGAACGTGGTGCTGAATTTCTGGAACCGGCTGTTCTTCAACGCGCTGCAGGCGAAAGACTGGGCCGCGTTCTGGGAGTTGCTGCTGACCTGGCGGCGCACGCCCAGCGGCTTCATCATGCCGGGGTTCTGCGAGGTGGCGGCGGTCTATATCCTCGTTGCCGTTTATGCGACCTATCTGAACCAATGGCTGCAGATCCGCTGGCGCCGCTGGATGACGACGCGCTTCCTGGATGAATGGCTGGCGGACCGCGCCTATTACCGTATCAGCCTGACCACCGATCCCGCGGCGATCGGCACCGACAACCCGGATCAGCGCATCGCCGAGGACCTGCGCGACTTCGTCGCCACGACGCTGTCGCTGGGCGTCGATTTCCTGTCCAACGTGGTACTCGTTCAGCTTCCTCGGCATCCTGTGGGGCTTGTCGGGGTATATTACCCTGTTCGGCGTTACCATCCCCGGCTACATGGTGTTCGTGGCGCTGGTGTATGCGGTGGTCGGCACCTGGCTAACCCATCTGGTGGGCCGCCCGTTGATCGGGCTGCGCTTCCGCCAGCAACGGGTGGAGGCGGACTTCCGGTATGCGCTGGTGCGCTTCCGGGAGAACATGGAAGGCATCGCTCTCTATAACGGCGAAGCCGAGGAGAAGGGCAACCTGTTCAACCGGTTCCACGGCGTGATCACCAATTGGTGGGGGATCATGACGCGGACCAAGCGGCTGAACGCGCTGACCTCGGGCTACACGCAAGTCGCCATCATCTTTCCGATCGTCGTGGCCGCGACCGCGCTATTTCAGCGGCCAGTTCGAGCTCGGCGGGCTGACGCAGACCGCCGGTGCGTTCGGCCGCGTGCAGGAATCGCTGTCGTGGTTCGTCAATGCCTACGCGACGCTCGCGACAGTGGAGCGCTATCGTCGAGCGTCTCACCACGTTTCATCGTGCCATCGTGGTCGCCCGCGCCGCCTACGCAAGCGGCATGCTCATCGATCCGGCGCCGGATGGGGCGGTGCGGCTGTCCGATCTGACGCTCGAACTGCCGAACGGCACGAAGCTGCTGGAGGATGCGGACGTCACCTTCGCGCCCGGGAACATCGGTCGTGGTGACCGGCCGGACCGGGTCCGGCAAATCGACGCTGTTCCGCGCCATCGCCGGGATCTGGCCGTTCGCGAAGGGCCATGTGCAACGGCCGGTCGAGCAGTGCATGTTCCTGCCGCAACGGCCATACATCCCGCTCGGGACACTGCGCCAGGTGGTCACTTATCCGCATGCGCCGGAAGCCTTCAGCGACGCCGAAGTGGCGCGCGCGCTGGATGATGCCGGGCTGCCGGAACTGGCGTCCCGCCTGGATGAGGACCCGAACTGGCCGCAGGTGCTCTCGGGCGGCGAGCAGCAGCGCGTCGCACTGGCCCGCGCCTTGCTGACACGACCCGACTGGCTGTTCCTGGACGAGGCGACCGCCAGCCTGGATCCGGAATCCGAGGCGCATCTGTACCGAACACTGAAGGAGCGGCTGCCGGGAACGACCATCATATCGATCGCGCACCGCCCGAGCGTGGCGGCGTTCCATGACAAGCGGCTGGTGCTGCAACGCGAGGAAGGGCGGCCCGGCCGGCTGGTGCCGCAGACCATCGAAGCAGCGGCGGCGGAGTGACGCTGACAATCTCTGGGGTTGGAACTATCTAAGCAAGGCCAGGGGGCGCTGCCCCCTGGACCCCTCCCGACTGGTTTGGTGCGAAGGGGGCCGGGCGAGACCGAGCCAACCGGACGGTCTTGCCATGGCCCCCTTCGCACCAAACCAAACAAATGGGTTCCGAGGGCTGGCCCTCGGCGGGGGGTCCAGGGGGCAGCGCCCTCCTGGCCTTACCTGGTCGCCCAACCCACCGGAGGATTGTCATGCTCAACCCCGTATCGCCGTTGCCGCTGAAAGACCCGACTCTGCTGCGGCAGGCCAACTGCATCGACGCCAAGTGGGTGCAGGCCGACAGCGGCAAGACCCTGACCGTGAAAAACCCCGCTACCGGCGAAGCGATCGGCGAAGTTCCCGCACTGGGCGCCGCCGAAACCCGCCGCGCCATCGAGGCAGCCGCGCGCGCCTGGCCGGCCTGGCGCGCGATGCTGGCCAAGGAGCGTGGCGCCATCCTGCGCAAGCTGTCGGACCTGATGCTGGCGAACACCGACGACCTCGCGGTGATCATGACCGCCGAGCAGGGCAAGCCGCTCAGCGAAAGCAAGGGTGAGATCGCCTACGCCGCCAGCTTCATCGACTGGTTCGCCGATGAGGGAAAGCGCATCTACGGCGATACCATCCCGCAGAACGCCAAGGGCCGGCGCATCCTGGTGCTGAAGGAGCCGATCGGCGTGTTCGCCGCGATCACGCCCTGGAACTTCCCGGCGGCGATGATCACCCGCAAGGCCGGTCCCGGCTGGGCCGCCGGCTGCACCGGCGTGATCCGTCCGGCGAGCCAGACACCGTTCTCGGCGTTGGCGCTGGCGGTGCTGGCGGAGCGTGCCGGAATGCCGCCGGGCGTCTGCAACGTTATCACCGGCCCGGTCGGCGGAGACCGGGGCGGAGCTCACGTCCAACCCGCTGGTGCGCAAGCTGTCGTTCACCGGCTCGACCGAGGTGGGCGCCAAGCTGCTGGCGCAGTGCGCGCCGACGATCAAGAAGACCAGCATGGAGTTGGGTGGCAACGCCCCGTTCATCGTGTTCGACGACGCGGACCTGGACGCAGCGGTGGTCGGTGCGATGGGAAGCAAGTACCGCAACACCGGGCAGACCTGCGTCTGCGCCAACCGCATCCTCGTGCATGAGGGCGTGTATGACGCCTTCGCACAGAAGTTCAAGGCGGCGATCGAGCAGATGAAGGTCGGCAACGGGATGGAGCCCGGCGTGATGCAGGGGCCGCTGATCAACGTCGATGCCGTGAAGAAAGTCGAGGAGCACATTGCCGATGCAACGAAACGCGGGGCGAAGGTGCTGACCGGCGGGCATCGACATCGTCTCGGGGGCAACTTCTTCGAGCCGACGCTGTTGGCCGAGGTGCCGCACGATGCGCTGATCTTTCGTGAGGAAACGTTCGGCCCGGTGGCCCCGCTGTTCCGCTTCAAGACCGAGGACGAAGCGATCCGGCTGGCTAACGACACCGAATTCGGCTTGGCCGCGTATTTCTATGCGCGCGATGTGGGACGCGTGTTCCGCGTCGGCGAAGCGCTGGAGTATGGGCTGATCGGGGTGAATGAGGGGGTGATTTCGACCGCCGAGGCGCCGTTCGGCGGCATGAAGCACTCAGGTCTTGGCCGCGAGGGATCGAAATACGGCATCGAGGAGTATTTGGAGATCAAGTACATCGCCATCGGCGGGTTGGGCGCCTAGCCCGCATTATGCACCGTGCAAAGGTTCAAACAATCCGTTACGGTGAGCGATCCACCTGTGGTTGCGGCAGCCATGCGTCACCGCTGCAGCTTCGGCAGTGGGACGAGGCGACGGAGGCGGTTCGGGGTTGCGGGGAAAGTGGCGGAGCGTCAGGGGCACGCTGCCCCGGCAGTCAGCTGATCAGCCGCGTCATCCGCCCGAGCGCCAGGCCGAAGATCGCCTGATCCGGCGTGCTGGTCGGGAAGTGCAGCCTGATCTTCGATTTGAGCTCGACCACGCGGGTGGCGAGCCTGATCAGCCGCAGTCGCATGGTGTCGAACTGCGCCACCCGCCATGACGAACGGCGCGGCATCAGCGAGCGCAGGCTCCACAGCAGCCAGTAGGCGCCGGCATGCAGGAACAGGCGGAACTGGTTCGCGGTGGCCTTGCTGCACGAGGTCCGGTCAGCGGCGAGATGGCGTTTCCAGGCCTTGATGTGGTTCTCCGCGCGTCCGCGCTGGCAATAGCCGTTCTGGTAGATCGTGCGAGCCGAACCGCCGCCCAGGCTGGTGACCACGAAGCGGGTATCCACGCCGTCCGGCCCGGCTTCCACCCGGGCAATGATCCGCTCCACCCGCGCCCAGCTCGCGGCGCCATCATGGAATTCGGCGAACCGGCGCCACTTCTCGCCGCCGCCGGCCGCGGCAAAGCGTGCCGCCGTGCTGGTTTCCAACTTCTCGATATGGCGTCGCAGCGTGCTGGTGCTGGCCACCCCCAGCAGGTAGCCGATGCGGTTGGCCCGGCACCAGCTCAGCACTTCCGGGCAGCAATAATGGCTGTCGGCGCGGATCAGGATCTCGACCCGCGGCCAGTTCGCCCGGATCGCGCGGACCAGCCGGCGCAGCAGCGCGCGGATCTGCTGGCCGTCCGGCCGCCGCGCCGGGCGCAGCAGCGCGGTGACGAAGCGGCCCTCGCCGTCGAACACCACGATCGGCTGAAAGCCATATTCGTCGTAGTGCGCATTGAACAGCCGCAACTGCTGGCCGCCATGCACGGCGTCAAACGTATCGTCGATATCAAGCACAATCCGACCCGGCACCTGGCGGAACGCGTCACAATAGAGACCGACCATGGCGCGGCCCATGCGCAGCAGGCTCCGCGCGTCCGCCAGATTCTCCAGCCGTGAGATGGTGGACTGCGAGCACAGATCGTGCTGCGACGGCAGCCGGTCCATCGCCAGCTTGAGCATCGGGTCGCTGCGCAGCGTGGTGGCGTCGTTGCCGTCCTCATAGCCGGCCGCGATCATCAGCAGGCGAAAGCGGATGATCTCGTCCAGCCGGTGCGTCACGCAGGTCGGATCGCGCGGGTCGATCAGGCAGCCGGCAAGTCGTCCGGCGACGCCCAGCCGCTGCTCCACCTCTCGCAGCAGCAGCACACCGCCGTCCGAGGACATCTGCCCGCCGTCGAAGCGGGCTTCCAGCGGCTTGTGCGCGACTGGTGACAGGCCAGGCAGCAACGGGGTAGATACAACTTCGACGGGCATGGTGCAGTGGATCCGATTTGGTTGGTGTCAGCTACCAAACCTTACACCGGATCAACGGGTTGTACCACGCCCGTCACAGCACGGTGCATAATGCGGGCTAGATAGCCCGTCAGTCGAGCGCAAAAGACCACAGCCTTTTTTAACCGGTCCGACTCTTTCACTTCCGAAAGGGTGGTCCAACGGCAATCCCCCTTGTGGGAGGGCACGTAATACCAGCGGCGTAAGGATCGACCCTTGGCCGGCTGGACGAATTGGTCCAGTGTCATGGCCGGCCCGAGGACAGGCTACGGCCGGCCATCCACGTCTTACTTTGATGGCAGCAGCAAAGTCGTGGATGGCTGGCTTTCGCCGGCCATGACAGCGTCGGGCGACGCTGCGTCGCTTTGATGAATGAACATCAACGGCTGCTGAGATAATACCAGCGGCCGTTTTTCTACCTGTTCCGGCTGGCGCTGGAGCGATGATCTTAAGCACGGCTGCTTTGATTTAGTGCGGCGGATGTCGGCGCAAGGTAGCCGTGATGTTGCTCCAGCTTCTCCGCCGCCAGTGTGGGGCCGAAGTCGGCGTAGCGTTCGCGGATCAACGATACCGCGAGATCGCGAACCTCCGACGGCAAACGATTGTTGCTCGGCCGGCCGCGGCGCTTCGAGATCAGGCCGCGTGCACCGTTCTCCTTTAGCCCGCGCAGAAGTCGGAAGATCTGCCGGCGATGAACGCCGATCAGTTCGCAGGCGTCGGTGATACGAAGGCGGCCTGACTGAACCTGTAACAGCACCTCAAGCCGGCTGAACTCCTGCTTGCCCATTGACACCACCGACACGGCGCACCTCCGAGGCCCCTGAAACCCCGGCCAGTGTCACCTCAACTTTGCAGAAGGGTGTCATCTCTATATGGCGCGTACAGCGGAAAATCCCGCCGAATTTACTCTATGGAAAGTCGGGCGTTCTCTCAAATTCGTGAACCCGACAGATATCCCCGAGGCTTTGTGCGTTCACAGGGAACCTGTGATGCTCGTCCGGCTTCGCAGCCTCTCTCGGGTTGCTCCGGTGAACCAAGCGCGTATCGACGTTTTCGAACCCTAGTCCTACTGAGTTGCAAAACGGCAGGTCAGCTTGAAGATTTCGCTTGGAGCGACGCGAGCGTGATTGGTTATCGGTGGAGATTCAAACCGTCCGGGGAGGGTGGGATGGATCTCGGTGATGACGCCGGCCCACAAGCGCGGTTCGAGGAGTTCACGGCAAATTTGGCATCGGTGCTGGGCCATGCCGACCGGGTGAGGCCGTTCGGGGACTACTGTATCGGCCTGCTGTCCGCGGAGGGCCGCAAGAGTGTCGAGCCGCTGGCGGCAATGACCGCACCGGATCGCACCGCGGCGCAACACCAATCGCTGCTGCACTTTGTGGCGCAGGCACCGTGGTCCGATCAAGCGATGCTGCGCCGTGTGCGCGACTGTGTTTTGCCATCCATCACGCGTGACGAGCCGATCCAGGCATGGATCATCGACGACACCGGGTTCCCCAAGAAAGGCAACCATTCGGTCGGCGTGGCGCGGCAGTATTGCGGCCAGTTGGGCAAGCAGGACAACTGCCAGGTGGCGGTGAGCCTGTCTGTGGCGACCCATCAGGGGAGCCTGCCGGTCGCCTACCAGCTGTATCTGCCCAAGGAGTGGGCCGATGATCCGGCGCGGCGGGCAATCGCCTGCGTGCCGGATGATATCCACTTCCAAACCAAGCCGGAGATCGCCTTGCAGCAGTTGCGCCAGGCGCTGGTGGATGGCGTACCGCCGGGCGTGGTGCTGATGGACCCTGGCTATGGCAACGACAGCAAACTGCGAGCCGGGATCAGCGAACTTGGGCTGACCTATGTGGCCGGCATCCTGCCTACCACGATGGTCTGGCGCCCTGGCGAGGCACCGTTGCCGCCGGCGCCCAGAGCGGGCCGCGGCCGGCCCGGCAAACGGTTGCGCCGTGATGCGACACATCGGCCGGTATCGGCCAAGACACTGGCGCTGACCTCGACGCCGATGCCTGGCAGCAAATCAAATGGCGCGACGGCAGCAATACCCCACTGACATCGCGCTTCGCCCGATGGCGGGTGGGTCCGGCGCATGACGACGCCAGGCGCAGCGAGCCGGCGTCAGAGGAGTGGCTGCTGATCGAATGGCCGGAGGGCGCCGCCGAACCGGATCACTATTGGCTCGCGACGCTGCCAGCCGACATCTCGCTCGAGCGCATGGTCGATATGGCCAAGCTGCGCTGGCGGATCGAGCGCGACTATCTCGAACTCAAGCAAGAGGTCGGCCTCGGCCATTACGAAGGCCGCGGCTGGCGCGGCTTCCATCATCACGCAACTCTTTGCGTCGCAGCCTACGGATTCCTGATCTCCGAGAAGGAGACGATTCCCCCCTCAGGACATCCCTGGACCTGGCGAGGCACGCAATTTGCCCTTCCCGCCGGTTATCGACCTGCCGCTGCGTTCGCAGCGCCACATGCCGAACTCAATCGCAACGCTGCGTATTCGCCTGGCGCGGACTTTGGCGCGCGGTCTGCCCCGATGTCCTTGTTGCGGACAGAGGTGTCAGAAGCCGGTCGAGCAGAATGAGTGACGCAGTAGGACTAAGGCGTGAGTAATATATAAGACTGAATACCAACCGGAATTCATTTTGCCACGCATAGCTGTCGAGTTTGGATGTAGCGATCCTGTCAGGTAGCGCCCAACGTGGGTTGCCGCCGTCGATCTGTCGGTAATACTCAACCCGTCGCCCAATCCCGGCAGGGCGTCC
Source organism: uncultured Pseudomonadota bacterium (assembly GCA_963764525.1). Taxonomy (GTDB): domain Bacteria; phylum Pseudomonadota; class Alphaproteobacteria; order Acetobacterales; family Acetobacteraceae; genus DATDIC01. The sequence goes on from CAVXTC010000012.1 coordinate 12,878, forward strand.
TCCCGCCTGACCGGGAAACTTGACTTCGGACGGCAGTGCCGCTTCTATTCGCGAGCAAAATACCCCAACGTCCCGAATTTCGATGCACACAACTGCTCCGAACCCTTCTCCAAGCTCGTCGGTAAGTGATCTACTCATGCAAAACACAAATATCTCGTTTTGCTTTACCCTCGACTCGAAAGCATAGTCCGCAAGGGTGAATGTCGTTCCCTTTGTCTCGTTGGTGACGACTAGCCCGCCTTTCGGGCGGAAAATTGCGTTCCCCTCATTCTGGTCTTCCCTGACATTCTTATCCTCGATGTCGTGAAGGTACGACAGCGACCGGAACAAGAGTTTTCCACCAAGGAACTCATCTGCCCATCTGCGGCTAGCGTAGTATTTAAACAGACTGTGCCGCCTCATTATGCTCAAAGCCTTGAAATCGTCGGGTGGCTCACGTTGTAGCTGCGGGCGGTGTCGCGGATCGGCTCGCCCCGGTCGCGGCGCTTGATCGCCTCCTTCTGCTGGTGTGGGGTGAGCTTCGGCTTCCGGCCCATCTTCACGCCGCGCGCTTTCGCCCGCTCCCGGCTTCCGCCGTCCGCACCCGGATAAGCTCGCGCTCGAACTCCGCGAGCCCGCCTAGCACGGTCAGCATCAGCCGCCCGTGTGATGTGATGGTGTCCGTCCATGCGTGGCCCAGCGACCGGAATCCGGCCTTCTGTCGGTGATGGCAGCGAGGGTGTTCAACAGGTCGCGGGTGGATCGCGCCAGCCGGTCAAACCGCGTCACCACCAGCACGTCGTCGGGGGCAAGCGCCTCAATCACGCGGCGAAGCTGCGCGCGGTCGGTCTTAGCTCCGCTCACATGCACGTCGCGGAAAACCTTCTTGCACCCGGCCTTGGTCAGTTGCCGCGCCTGTGCGTCAACGCTCTCGGTCTGGCTGCCCGGCGATACCCGTGCATACCCGTATTTCGTGGGGTGCATTGTGAATCAGATTTATGAACCAGAAAAGCCTTTTGTTCTCAATACCCTAATTTTGGTTCATAATTCTGAGACCGCAAGGTCGGCTATCTGATGCAAGGCAGACGATCGGGCTTTTCGTCGGCCCATGCCCCCCGAACGGCCGTTGCCCGCGCGAGGGATGAACGGCGAGGGCGGGCCATAAGCAGACAACTTGGAGGATGTGCGGGTGACATCGGTTCGATGTCAAAGGTGGCGCCGCCGGGGCCTGCTCGGTGCTTTGCTTTCTTTCTCGCGCACCAGACATGATCGCGCTCTTTCGCGGCATCGACCGTTGCCATCATTGCGGGTTTTGAAAACAATTGATCCCGCCAAGTGCCGGTGCGTCATTCAGTTCCGAGCGTGGGTGCGTAGCGAGTGAAAACGTAGTCATGGTCTTTTGCAGGCGCGTGGCAGGGGAAGCACATTGCGTGCAGCGCCTCATTACCAGGTTTGCCCTTTGTAAAGTCGGCGAATCCCCAGCCGCCGGTTGCGGCGTATTTTTTTGAGTCTTTGACCATGAATTGAGCGTTTACGGCGGACCCGGCAAAGGACGATTGGAGGCCGAGGCCGGGAAAACCGGCGGCCAAGGCTTGGTTGTCTGAAATCCGACAAGTTTTCATTCCAATGCAGTGCAACAATGATTGCGCCATCCGGGAACGGTAGAGTGCCATCACGGTAAGCTTTGATCGCCAGATCGTTGCCCAATTCGGCACGCAACTGTTTGAGCTCTCCTCCAGTACCTGTCAGTTGCCTGCCTGTTAGCCGCTTTACGGAAATCAAGCGCCAGTCCCGGTATCCCTCAGGGAGTTTAACTCCATAGTTCGGTGCGGCGTCTCCATTGGACTGTCCGGATGCGGACCCCATGTAGGCGGCGACACCGGCGGCCCTACAACCGCAGCCAGCGCTATCCGTCTCATAACCACCCTCCTTGTTCGATCCCATCAAACTGGTTCGTCACTTATATGACTGGTGTCGGGGAAGGAAGACCTTCGGCGCTTGCTGCGGTAAAGCGTGGCCGCGTTCGGCATTCGCGTCAGTGACGATGAGGCTGTAAACCCGGCTCACGGTTTTGCCTGTTCCGGAGCCGTTGACGCAAGAACTCGATCCCGCGCTGGCGCGCTTCCACATTCGGGCCTTCCATCGGCGCGACGGGCGGTCGAAGGCCAAGCTCGCCAAGGGAGGCCAGAACGTCGAGATAGCTGTCGAAGCCGCGCTTGCGCAGCGACGACCACGTGACCTCTCCGGCGGCATATTGTCGGGCCAGTTTCTCTTTCTCATTCTCGGTCATAGCTAGCACCTTTCGTCGGCAATATAGCACGGGATTGGCCAGGGGCTTCAGGGTTTTGGCTTGCAGCCTTCCCCCCCAAGCCCGCGCGCCATGTCAGTCGCCAGGCGCGGTGGACGAGGCACCGCTCCAGCTCGCTGATGAAGCGTGATGGTCTCCATCCCAATGCAGCGAATGTTCGCATCCGAGTTCTGCATGCCGGAATGCCCAATCCGGCGCATCGCCGGATGGCGGATTCCAGCGACTGGTTCCGACTTCTCCTCTCGTTGAGGGGCGGGTCTGGGGACCTGCAAGTCAGGAAGCAAGCAAGCAGATTTTCAGCAGACGGACGCGAATGCACACGGATGGGACTGGATCACAGGATCGACTGGGTGGTTGCTGCCGTGCTGATCGCGGAGATCGGTGTCGGACCAGCTAATCGCCGACAAGCTGGCGCCATACCAAGCCGAAATGGCCCTGCTGATGCAGATACCTGGCGTCGAACACTCAGCCAGTTTTCATCTGCGTGCATCCGCGTGCATCCCCTGAAATCTGCTGCGAAAATATCCCGTTGGCAGCATTCTATGCCGACCCGGCGCAACTGCATCGACAGCGGGAACCGCTGCGTGTTGTCCAGCCGCCCGTTGAGCGCATGGGTCAGTTCGCCGCGCTTGCTGCGCAGGCGGCCGCGCGCCAGGTCGGCCATTTCCACAGGCGAGGTGGTGTTGTCGATCAACGCCCGCACGATCGCCCGCCCGGACACGCCGAACACGTCGGTCGCAACGCTGCCGAGCTTGATGTTGGCAATCTCGAGCTGCTTCTGCAGCCGGTTGCGCTCGGTCGCCTGCGCCTCCGTCAGCTTGCGCCGGTAGCGCAACAACTCACGCAACTCACGCAGCAGCTTCGGCGGCACGAAGCTGGGACGGATCAGTCCGCGGCACACCAGCTCGGCAATCCATTCCGCATCCTTCACGTCGGTCTTGCGGCCCGGCACGTTGCGGATATGCCGAGCGACAAAATGTGGTACCTTGACGCGGCCGGACTGCGTTTCGGGGTCTGACAGCCACCGCAGATATATCAGCCTCAACTCGATCGCCTCGCGAGGTTGATCAATCCCGGCCCGTCGCACCAGCATTTTCATCCATCGTGGTGCCCACGCGCGGGCTGGGTGACTGCGTAAAACCTGCGTAAAACCTCACTCTCTTCATCCCCTCGACGGCGTGTATCCGCGGGCTGCTCGGCTCCTGTGAACAGCTCATGACGTCCCGCGCTCATAGCGACGGGGAGTCAATTCTTGCGCCGTCCCGTATCATACCAAGCGACGCAAGGGTCCCTGGAATGAAGACCCAGGCATCACGGTACAGGTTGCGAACTGCATCGAACATCGGACCTGTCGAGAGAAGCAGTATGTCGAGAGAAGCAGTATAAGGACACCGACATGCCCAGCACACCCAGCACCAGTCCCCACCCACGAACCCGTTCCGCCGCATTCTGCGCGCGCTTCGGCCTGCGCGTCCCCATCCTTCAGGCCCCCATGGCGGGTGCCTGTCCGGCAAGCCTCGCCATCGCGGTCGCCAACGCCGGCGGAATGGGCGGCATGGGCGCGCTGCTCTCGACTCCCACCGACATCACCAGTTGGGTCGCCGAGTTCCGTGCCGGCAGCAACGGGGGCTTCCAGCTCAATCTCTGGATCCCCGACCCACCTGCAAACCGCGACGCCGAAGCCGAGGCACGCGTGCGCGAATTTCTGGCCCATTGGGGCCCCTCGGTTCCGGCAGCAGCGGCTGATGCAACCCCGCTCGATTTCCAGGCGCAGTGCGACGCCCTGCTTGCCGCCTCGCCGCGCGTGGTGTCCTCGATCATGGGTCTGTATCCGCCCGAGTTCGTCACTGCGCTGAAACAGCAAGGAATTGCCTGGTTCGCCAACGTCACGACACTGCACGAAGCGCAGCAGGCCGAAGCCGCCGGCGCGGATGCCATCGTCGCCCAGGGCGCTGAAGCCGGCGGCCACCGTGGCGCCTTCGACGCCACGGCGGCGGAACGGCAGGGCGCCGGGCTGTTCGCGCTGCTGCCCCGTCTCGCCGATAACGTTTCGGTTCCAATCATCGCTGCCGGCGGCATCGCCGATGCCCGCGGCGTGGCGGCCGCCCTGATGCTGGGCGCCAGCGCCGTGCAGATCGGCACCGCCTTTCTGCGCTGCCCTGAAGCAAAGACCAATCCGGTTTGGGCGAACGCCCTCGTTGCACTCGAACCGGAAGCCACCGCGATGACGCGCGCCTTCAGCGGCCGGCTCGGACGGGCGGTCGCGACCGCCTACGTCCGTGCCGCAGCAACGCCTGACGCGCCGCCACCGGCGCCCTATCCGGTGCAACGCGGGCTCACCGCCGCCATGCGTGCCGCGGCGGCGCGCGACGGCGATCTGCAGCGCATGCAGGCATGGGCCGGACAGGCCGCCTTTCTGGCGCAGGCCAGACCGGCCGCCGAGATGGTGGCGGAGGTCTGGACAGCAACCCAGGCCCTGCTCCCGACATAACAAGCCGCCCGCTCTTGAGCGATCGGCCAACCCGGCGGACAATCCCGCCAGGAGGACCGAGATGCCCGAAAGCCCCGCCGACAAACACCTTCGCGCCGAGACCCGCATGCCGCTCTCCGGGCTGACGGTGCTGGATCTGACCCTGGCGCGCGCCGGTCCCACCTGCGTGCGCCATCTGGCCGACTGGGGCGCCAACGTCATCCGCATCGAGCCGCCGCCTTCAGGCGAAGACATCGCCGGCAACCGTCATGGGTTCGACTTCCAGAATCTGCACCGCAACAAGCGGGCGATGCACCTGAACCTGAAAGACCCCGCCGGCCACGCGGCGTTCATGCGGCTGGCGCGCGACGCCGACATCGTGGTCGAGAACATGCGCGCCCAGGTGAAGCACCGCCTGAAGGTTTCGTACGACGATATCAGGGCGATCAACCCGCGCATCGTCTATGGCAGCATCAGCGGCTTCGGCCAGGACGGTCCGTACGGTCATCGCGCCGGCGTGGATCAGATCGCCCAGGGCATGGGCGGGTTGATGTCGATCACCGGCTTGCCCGGTCAGGGGCCGGTGCGCGTCGGCATCCCGATCGACGACCTGACCGCCGGCAATCTGCTCGCGCTCGGTATCATGATGGCGATCTTCGACCGCGAGCGCACCGGCGTCGGCCGCTGGGTCAGCACCAGCCTGCTGGAAGCGCAGGTGTTCATGCTGGATTTCCAGGCCTCGCGCTGGCTGATCGCCGGCGAAGTCGCCGGACAGGCGGGCAACGACCACCCGACCGGAATCCCAACCGGCGTGTTCCCGACCAGCGACGGTCATATCAACATCGCCGCCAGTTCCGGACGGCTGTGGGAACGGTTCTGCGACACGGTCGGGCGGCCCGAGTGGAAGGCGCACGAAAAATGGAGCACCCAGAAGGGCCGCAGCGCCGACCGTGCCGCCATCAACGCCGCGATTGGTGAAATCACCCGCACCAAGCCGGCCAATCACTGGATCGACCTGTTCGAGGAGAACGGCATTCCCTGCGGCCCGATCTACACCATCGACCAGGTGTTCGCCGATCCGCAGGTGAAGCACCTGCGCATGGCGCGCCCGATGCACAGTCCGGCGATCGGCGACACCGAGGTGGTTGCATCCGCCATAAACATCTCCGGATTCTCCAAGGACATCCGCCTGCCCACACCGGAAGCGGGCTCCAGCACCGATGACGTGCTGCATTCCATCGGTTACAGCGACAACGAGATCGCGCAGATGCGCAGCAAGGGAGTGATCTGAGACATGGACACCGTGATCAGCACCGCAACTCGCGAATACGCCGGCGGCAAGATGCTGGCGGCGAAGGATGACGGCGTCGGGCTGGTCACCTTCAACCAGCCTGAAAAGCGCAACGCCATGTCGATCGAGATGTGGGCGGGACTGGGTGAGATACTCGACGAATTCCGCGAGGACAGCTCGATCCGCGTCGTCATCATGACAGGGGCCGGCAGCAAGGCGTTCGTGTCAGGCGCCGACATCAGCCAGTTCGAAAAGAACCGCTCGAACGCGGAAGGCCAGCGCGAGTACCGACCGGCTGACCAGCGCCGGGCGTGAACGGCTGGTGGCGTTCCCCAAGCCGACCATCGCCCGCATCCGCGGCTTCTGCCTGGGCGGCGGGCTGGCGATCGCGATGCAGGCCGATCTGCGCATCGCCGCGTTCGACAGCCAGTTCGGCATTCCGGCGGCGCGGCTGTCGATCGCTTATGGGTTCGACGGGTTAAAGAAGCTGGTGCAGCTTGTTGGTCCGGCGCACGCGCGGATGATCCTCTACACCGCCAATCGCATCGACGCGCACGAGGCCGAGCGGATCGGGCTGATCAACAAGGCGGTGGCGGACGAAGACCTGAACGACGCGGTGCTGGAGATCGCCCGCACCATCGCCGACAACGCGCCTTTGTCGGTCGCCGCGTCCAAGCTGACGATTAACGAGGTGATGAAAGACCCGAACGAGCGCGACATGGAAGCGGTGCGCCGCGCCGGTGCCGTTGCGTTCGACAGCGACGATTACAAGGAGGGGCGGACTGCGTTCATGGAGAAGCGGCGGCCGAAGTTCCAGGGGCGGTGAGCCGTAGCCGTCAATTCCGCCATCCCGCTCATCATTCCGGCGAACGTTGGAATCCAAGCGAGTGCGGCGGTGGCGCGGGTATGACGAGCGGGGCGACGGGTATAACCTGCGGGAGGGCGGGAACGACGATTGGTTCAAGTCCCGTTACGCGCTTCGCCGTTGGTGCTGTCGAGTGCCGCTCCAAATGAAGTTCCGGATCCAGGGCGTCGGCGCAAGATCGAATTATGGAAGGTCGATAGTCTAACCGAAGGGCGCGACGGCTATGGCATACATGGTCGAAAGAGCGTCCCTCGCGTCTGCTTCCATGACTGCCGCCAGATCGCCACTCTTGGCCCTCGCCCGTTGGCCTAGGTTGTGGGGGTGTGTGTATGGTTTCAGGTGGACGAACGGATTTCTTATCTTCTGGATAAGCTCCGCTTTTGTCAAAAGATGATCGTCAACAAGCTGGTTATCCCGCGCACAGGTGATAATCACAGCGAGTCCGGCTTTAGCTTCCTTGCGGAAACCCCTTACATCGAGGAAGGCCGCTAGCCGGTGTTCGATGAAAGCACTCGCCAGTAGAACAGTGGAAATGAACTCCCCGTTGATGAAGGTCATTTTAGCCTCGCTAAATATCAGGGTGGTTTCGAGCGGCATGAGGAACCCGGCGACGCGCGGGAATATCTTTCGTAAAAACCGAAGCCGCTCCGTTCTTTCTTCGAGAGTGCGCGCATCGAAGCGTTCAAGCACGGCTCAATTCTGTGATTTGCGCGGGTAGATCGGATTCCCGAATAGGTCTGCCCCGATAGCTCGTCCTGTTTGCATACGGACTCTTTTGGGCATCGTTATGCCGCGAGCCGCGAAATCGTGCTGTGGTGGACGTTGTAGCTGGGGGCAACGTCGCGGATCGGCTCGCCCGCCGCCGCCCGCCGCCGTGCTTCCTGCTGCTGGTGCGGGGTGAGCTTCGGTTTCCGGCCTAGCTTCACGCCGCGCGCCTTCGCCCGCTCCCGGCCTTCGGCGGTGCGTTTGCGGATAAGGTCGCGCTCGAACTCTGCCAGCCCGCCTAGCACGGTCAACATAAGCCGCCCGTGTGATGTGGTGGTGTCGGCCCATGCATCGCCTAGCGAGCGGAATCCGGCCTTCTTGGCGGTGATGGCGGCGAGGATGTTCAACAGGTCGCGGGTGGATCGCGCCAGCCGGTCAAGCCGCGTCACTCACAATTCGTCGCCGGGTTGAAGCCCGTCGATCAGACGGCGCAGTTTGGCGCGGTCGGTTTTGGCACTGCTCACATGCACGTCGCGGACAACTTTTTTGTATCCGGCCTTGATGAGTTGCCGCGCCCGCGCGTCAACGCTTTCGCTCTTGCCGCCCGGTGATACGCGCGCATAGCCGTATTTCATTGGTCATGTCGTCGGGGTTGCTTGAGCGTCGGTTCAGGAATGAGTGCGAGGGCTTCGCGCAACTCGGTCGCGATGTTGAAAAATCCTTGCCGTTCAGCCCACCTGATAACGTCGGTGATCTTGCCCTTGGCGGTCGTCGGTCTGGCGCGTCGCGGCATCGGCCCTCCGGGGCGGAAATGGGCCTTCATTATGCACCGGAGTTACGCACCGGAAAAGCGCTATCTTTTCAGCGCCCTAATTTTGGTGCGGCTCTGGCGCATCCGGAATACCGTCACACCGCCGCGGAGATCGCCCCTCGGCCCTACGGCGGCGAGATCAAGATGCTTGCACGTGCCTCGGAGCGCACCGCCGGCAGACCCGACAACGGAGGCCATCCTGCCTCTTCATCCGGCGGCGAAGTCGGCACGGGCTTCGTTGACCGATCTCGCCAACCCCGAACCCCTTTAGATCGATGCTGACGCCTGCTTGCCCGAAGCTATATCGGTCGCCTGCGCCTGGGCACCATCGATGCTAAAGACGGTTGATTGTATGGTGTGGACGAAACCTCCCCCTCCATCGCTGGTCAGGGGGACGTTACCGATTTGGTGTTCGACTGGCCCGGTCTGGCTACTACTGATGTCGTAGGCGAGTTTCACGGTCTGGTTGGGCGTGAACCCAGACCCGTCAACCTCTATAAACAACACCCCCACGTCTGGTAATTCCCGCAGGCTGATCGACGGGTTCGCAGTCTGCGGCACATCGTGCGGGAGGACAAAGCCGAAGCCAGCTGAGTCGTGGCCGTTGCCGGCAGGGCAGTCTCCCTTGCAGGGGAAGCCGTCATAAAACATCGCTTCACATTTAATGCAGAAGCGCCAGGCTGATTGCGTATTCGGTGTTTCCGGCACGTCGTGCGGAAGAGCAAAGATAAAGCCGGCCGATTGGTGACCGTTCTTCGCGGGGCAAACCCCTTTGCCCGGGAAACCATCGAAGAACATCTCTTTACATTTTGTGCAGAATTGCCAGTCCTGTTGCGCAGTCGAAGTCTCCACGTCAGCATGCGGGAGGACAAAGCCGAAGCCAGCTGATTGATGACCGTTGCCGGCAGGGCAGACTCCCTTGTCAGGGAAGCCGTCATAAAACATCGCTTGACATTTACTGCAGAAGCGCCAGGCCGATTGCGCATTCGGTGTTTCCGGCACATCGTGCGGGAGGACAAAGTTGAAGCCAGCTGATTGGTGACCGTTGCCGGCCTGGCAGACTCCCTTGCCGGGGAAGCCGTCATAAAACATCGCTTCACATTTACTGCAGAAGCGCCAGGCTGATTGCGTATTTGGTGTTTCCGGCACATCGTGCGGGAGGACAAAGTTGAAGCCGGCTGATTGGTGACCGTTACCGGCAGGGCAGGCTCCCTTGTCGGGGAAGCCATTAAAGAACATTGTTTGCATTTTGTGCAGAACCGCCAGTCCTGTTGCGCAGTCGGTGTCTCCCCGTCAACATAGGGCAGGAAAAAGTCAAAGCCAGCTGATTGTGACCGTTGCCGGCAGGGCAGCCGTTGGGCGAAATCCGGTGTCTGGAAGCGGATGTTTCAGGTTCTGGCCGTCGATGCCGACAACGAATACGCGATGCTCGACAGCACCATCGTGCGGGCCCATCAGCACAGTGCCGGTGCTAAAAAAAAGACCCCGACGAGGACCAGGCGATCGGTCGCTCGCGCGGCGGATTGAGCACCAAGATCGATACCCTGGCCGACGCACTTGGCAATCCGATTGGCTTCCACCTGACCGGTGGCGAGGTTCACGATCTGGTTGGGGCCGACCATCTCCTGCCGGACATGCAGGCCGACATGCTGATCGCCGACAAGGCATTTGACGCCGACCAGCGGGTCATCGAGCCACTCGTGGCAGCCGGCAAGACCGCGGTCATTCCGCCAAAGGCAAATCGCCGGGCGCCCCGCAAGTTCAATCGTCATATCTACAAGGAACGCCATCTGATCGAGAACTTCTTTGCCAAGCTCAAGCAATTTCGCGCTATCGCCACACGCTACGATAAGACCGCACGCAACTTCCTCGCCGCCGTTTATCTCACCGCCAGCGCGATTTGGCTGAATTGACGACACGCCCTAATGATTTTCCGACATTCTACCCCCTCCGGCTTCCTTTCGGAAGCCGGGTGCTCAGCTAAATGGTGGTCGAAACCGAGGTCAGCACCACGGAAGCCGGCCCCGTCGAACCGCGTGTCGATAAGCGCCGCCCGTCCTACGAGACTCATCCCGCGTAGCGCGACACCTGTCGGTCGATGCACCTCTATTACGGTCATACCTCGCGACGGGGCAAGAGAATGCCTTCGGCTCTGGCGATGGTGCAAACTGTTTGGTGACTGACGCCGACTTGTCTGGCGACCTGTCGGGCAAAGAGATTGGTCTTGAGGGCGGCGACGATCTCCGCTCGCTTGTCTGTGGAAATACGCCTTCGTGAAAATCGAATGCCCTGCCGCCCTGCCTTTCTGTGCGATCTTGGTTGAATTCTTCTGCTACATTCTGCCGGTATAGGAACGAAAAGTCATGGCGGCGCAAGATAGAAATGTCATCCGCCTCACCGATAGAAATGTCACTCGCGACCCTGATGTCGAACTGCCTGTATACGAACTCTACGAGGACGTTGAGCTCCCGGACCCCCAAACTGCCAGCACTCCGTAACTGAACGCCGCCTCCATCACCGGCCGAGACAGTCGCTCCCGACGGGCAGCTTCTTTCGGGAAGATGCGTGACGACGTGCTTGTCGTCTCTTCCGAGACATCGGTTGCACCGGTACACGCCGCTTTCAACTGCCGCCCGTGGCAATCTGTGCAATGATCCCGTCATGAACATCGCCCTACGCAAACCGCGGATGACCCGCGCCCAGTTCTTCGTCTGGGCCGAAGCCCAGGACAAACGCTACGAATTCGACGGCTTCCAGCCCGTCGCCATGCCAAGCTCGACCATCAACCACAACCATATCGTCCGGAACATCTACGACGCCCTGCGCGGTCGCCTGAAAGGCAGTAGCTGCCGCCCGATGGGACCGGACGACGGCGTCTCAACCATCGGCGAAACCGTCCGCTACCCGGATGCGCTCATAACCTGCACCCGGACACCCGGAACCTCACGACTGGTCGAAGGACCGGTTGTGGTCTTCGAAGTGATCAGCCCAGGTAACGGCGCCAACGATCGTATCATCAAGGTGCGCGAATACCTCGCCGTCCCGTCCATCCACACCTATGTCATCGTCGAGCAGAACAGCATTGGCGTCACCCTGCATCGACGCCATGATACCGACGGATGGATCACCACCACCCTCACGGCCGAGGACGCGCTCCGGCCGCATGACCCCGAAATCGAGATTCCGCTGCCTGAGTTCTATAAAAATGTCGATCTGCCGGACCACGCCGGCCCGCCCGGTTCGTAAATGAACGGTTACCGCCAGATGTACATCTGATCGCGCCCGCAAACCCCGATGTACATCGGCCGCTCGGCTCATCGGACCGGACGACCTGCCGGACCCCCGCCCGGTTCGTAAACAAACGGTTGCCGCCAGATGTAGATCTGATCGCGTTTCCCAAACGCGATGTACATCGCCTCGCCAAATCCGCCCGTTCACGCGTACGCAGGCGGTGCCCAGGTGCGGTGCCTATGCAGCGAGGTGCTGGTCGAAGAACCCCGTATAACCGAACAGCCCGACCGCACCCCCGGTGTGCAGGAACACGATATTCTCGTCCTTGCCGAAATCGTCCCTTGCCGATCAGGTCGATCAGCCCGGCCATCCCCTTCCCGGAATAGACCGGATCCAGCAGCACCCCTTCCAGCCGCGCCAGCAGTTTCACCGCCTCGCCCATGCCCTCGGTCGGCTGGCCGTAGCCGGGACCGACATAGTCGCAGTTGGCCTCCACTGCCTCGCGCGGGATACCGCCGCGCACGCCGACATACTCCGCCACCTCCTGCGCCAGCTTGTGGACATTCGCCTCCTGCCGGTCCTTCGGCGCCCGCACGCCGATCCCCAGCACCCGCACGCCGGCGTTGCTGCCCACCAGCCCGACCAGCAGCCCGGCCTGGGTGCCGGCGCTGCCGGTGGCGTGCACCACGCAATCGATCTTCAGCCCCATCTCATCGGCCTGCTGCATGAGCTCCTGCGCGCAGGACACGTAGCCGAGCGCCCCGACCCGGTTCGAGCCCCCGCCGGGGATCACGTACGGCTTGCCGCCGGCGGCCCGCAGCTCGGCGCCTTTCGCCTCGGCCGCCGCGTTCATGTCCGTGCCGCCTGGCCGGTACTCCAGGCTCGCCCCCATCAACCGGTCCAGCAGCACATTGCCGCTGCCCAGATAGCTGGGGTCGTTGGTGTCCACCCGGTGCTCCAGCAGCGCCGTGCATTTCATCCCGAGCTTCGCGGCCACCGCGGCGGTCTGGCGGACGTGGTTGGACTGCACCGCACCCTGGGTCACCAGATGATCGGCGCCCTGCGCCTGCGCCTCGCCGGCGAGGAATTCCAGCTTGCGGACCTTGTTGCCGCCGGTCGCCACCACGGTGCAATCGTCGCGCTTGATCCATAGCCGCGGGCCATTGAGGTGGCGGGTCAGGTTGGGCATCGGTTCCAGCGGGGTGGGCGCCGGGAACAGGCGAATGCGGGGAAAGCGCGCGAGATGCATGGTAAGCCTCCTGCCGAGGGTCGTGTAATGTCCCCCAGGCCGCGGCGTCCGACAATGCACGGGGTGACCCGTGGGGGTGACCCGGCGGAGTGACTGATGAAAGAAGGGCCGGCCGCCCCAAATGCTGGCTATCCGGGAGAGCGATGCCATGAACATTATTCGTCGGCGCGGCTGGGAGCTGCCAGAGCGCCTGGTGACACAAGAAGCGCTGGTGCTCAACCGGCGCGCGCTGCTGGCCGGCGCCGCGCTGACGATCGGCGGCAGCGCCCTGCCGCCGATGGCCCGGGCCGATACGCCGATGGCGGCGCCGATGAACGACAAATACAAGCCCGGCCGCGCCATCGCGCCCGAAAAGGACGTGACGACCTACAACAATTACTACGAATTCAGCGAAGACAAGGATTTGTGGCGGGCGGCGCAGAAGCTGACGATCAGCCCCTGGTCGATCCGGATCGACGGGCTGGTGAAGACGCCCATCACAATCGCCTATGAGGACCTGCTGAAGAAAGTGCCCCTTGAGCAGCGGGTGTACCGTCATCGCTGCGTCGAGGCGTGGTCGTTCGTGGCGCCGTGGACCGGCTTTCCGATGAACCAGTTGCTGAAGATCGCCGAACCGCTCGGCTCGGCGAAATATGTCGTGTTCACCACGGTGGAGCAGCCGAAGGCGATGCCGGGGCTGGATGAGCCGATCTACCCCTGGCCCTATGTCGAAGGGGTCACGATCGAGGAGGCGGCCAACGATTTGGCGTTCATTTCGGTGGGAATGTACGGCAAGGACTTGCCGAAGCAGGACGGCGCGCCGGTGCGCATGACGGTGCCATGGAAATACGGCTTCAAGTCCGGCAAGGCATTCGTGAAGGTCAGTTTCACCGAAAAGCGCCCGCAGACCATGTGGGCGCAGATCGCCCCCGACGAGTATGGGTTCTGGGCCAACGTCAACCCGGCCGTGGCGCACCCGCGCTGGAGCCAGGCGACCGAGCGGGTGATCGGGTCGGATGAACGCGTGCCGACCCAGATCTACAACGGATATGGCGAGTTCGTGTCCTCCTTGTATGACGGGCTGAAAGGCGAGAAACTGTTCATGTGATCATTCAGCGCGTCCTCGCCGTCCTGGCCGCGGTCCTTTTGGTCGGCGCCGTTGCCGTGGCGGCACTCGGGCCGCCCAACGTGCCGCTCGGCGCCGCCTTGTTCATGGTGGACCAGGATCTGCTGCAATCGGTCGAACTGGGGCTCCACGCGCATATCAGTGACTGGATGTGGGACGAGATGGTGATGCCGTTGCTGCTCCGGCCGGCCTGGCTGCTTCCGGCCGCAATGGGCTTGGTTTGCGCCGGTATCTCGGTGACGTTATTGAACCGGCAACGGCCGCAGCGGACGCCCCGGCGACGGTTCTGAAGGGCGACGGTTCTGAAGCCTGCGGCCGCCGTTCACGAGGGCGTGTCGAGCCCGGCCGGGCGCAGCAAAAGAGCTTGTCGGGAGCGTTCAGCTTGCACACCCTTGCACGAGGGAGCGGACAAGCGATGCCGCCGGGGTCTCTTCGGGAAGACGAATTGCGCGAACGAAACCGCCGCTTGTCGGTGGAGTTGGAGCAAGCGCACGGCGCCGCCGAAGCCGCCGAGAAGACGCTGCGGACGCTGGCTCGTGAACGCGACACCGCCACCGCGAAACTGACGCAGGAAGCAAGTTTGCGCCGCCAGGCCGAGGCTCTGCTGGAGCAGATACTGGCCACCGTGGACTTCAGGGCCAACGACGCCAAGGCCAGTGACACCAAGGCCAGTGACACCAAGGCCAGTGACACCAAGGCCAGCGACGCCGGCGCCAACCACGCCGGGGCGTCTGACGAGGAACTGGGACGCGACCTGCGCAACCAGCCTGGGAGTGCCAACGACGCTGCCCGGGTCGAGCGCACGACCGCGCTGGACCTCGCAAACGCGGCGCTGGCGCGGATAAATGCTGATTTGAGCCGACGGGTCGCCGAAGAGAGTGCGGCTCGCACGGCGGCTCAAGCGCAGCTTTTCCAGTCGCAGAAGCTGGAGGCGATCGGTCAGCTCACCGGGGGGATCGCGCACGATTTCAACAATCTGCTCACCGTGGTCACCAGCGGGTTGCAGCTTCTCACCCGCACCGCCGATGAGGCGCACCGGGCGCGGCTGATCAAGCGGATCGAGGAGGCCGCCTGGCGCGGCGCCGATCTGACCCGACGGCTGCTTGCGTTCGCGCGGCGCCAGCCGCTCAGCCCGCAGCCACTGGACATCGCCCGCCATGTCGCCGGCCTCGGGGAGCTGCTGCGTCACGGGTTGCGCGAGGATATCGAGATCCGCATCGCGATGCCGGACGGATTGTGGCCGGTGCAGGCGGATCTCGGCGCGCTGGAACTGGCGTTGCTCAATCTTGCGGTGAATGCGCGCGACGCCATGCCGAACGGTGGCAGCATGGTGCTGGGCGCCCGCAATGTCGCGCAATCGAGCGGCGTTGCCGAGCGCCTGGGGATGACCACGGGCGATTACGTGGAGCTGTCGGTCACCGATACCGGAACCGGCATGTCGGCCGACGTGCTGGAGCGGGTGTTCGAGCCGTTCTTCACGACCAAGCCGGCCGGCAAGGGGACCGGATTGGGACTGGCCCAGGTGTACGGTTTCGCCCGCCAGTCCGGCGGCACCGCGTGGGTTGACACACGGGAAGGGCAGGGCACCACCGTCTCCATCCTGCTGCCGCGGGCAACCCACGCCCCGGCGCCTCGCCCGCCGCCGGCCAGCCCAACCCGCCCGGCGCCGCGGCCCGATCATCTTTCGGTGCTGGTGGTTGAAGACGACGACGAGGTGGCGGCAATGGTGGTCGATATGCTGCAGCAGCTCGGCCATCATGGCTTGCGGGTCTCGACCTTGGCGGCGGCGATTGCGGTGCTGTCGGGCGGGGAGACGGTCGATCTGATCTTCACCGACGTGCTGCTGGCTGGCGGCGGCAGCGGGCTCGACCTGGCGAGGGAGGTGGCCCGTCGGGGCCTCAAGCTGCCGATCGTGCTGACCAGCGGCTACGGCGGCGGAATGACCTGCCGGCTGGCCGCGGCCAAGCTGCCGTTCCTTCGCAAGCCGTACACCCTGGCCACGCTGCGCGAGGTGTTGCGGGCCGCCCAGCCGCGCACGCCCGAGATGGCGGAGTAGCTTTTCAACCTCTGCCGTTATGCGGGGGAGGTGGAGTGGCGAACCCGGCCATCGCCGCATAGCCGCGCACGATCGCTTCACGCTCCGCATATGGCACGATAGTTTCTATGTCATCGAAACCGTCTGGCGCCCGTTCCTCCAGCACGTCGATCACCCGCTCCGGTCCGCCTTTGCGGTTGGTCAGCACGATTTCCGCGGTCATCGGCCGGCGCTCGGCGTCGTACGCGGCAAGCGCATCCGCAATCGGCGCGCCGGAGGCCAGGTGGCGGGCCAGCGCCCGCGCGTCCAGCACCGCCTGGCTGGCGCCGTTGGAGCCGACCGGGTACATCGGGTGCGCCGCGTCGCCGAGCAGCGTGGCGCGGCCGAACGACCAGCGCGGCAGCGGATCACGGTCGCACATCGGGTATTCGTAAAACGTGCCGCTTGCCCGGATCAGCGCCAGCGGATTGACAAAGCCGAGCCGGAAGCCGCCGCGCACGATCGGTTCCAACTCCTCCATCCGTCCTGGGCGGTTCCAGTCCTCCCGTCGTGGCGGTTCGCCGCCGGAACTGATGCGGGCCTGCACCGCCCAGTTGGTCAGGCGCGAGCCGGGTCGGGCCGGATCGGAGTGGATCGGGTAGAACACGAATTTCGCGCCCATGCCGCCGGAGATGACCATGGTGCGGCCATCGACATGGACCGGCCAGTCGGCAGCCCCGCGCCACAGCATGATGCCGTTCCAGACCGGCGGACCTTCATCGGGATAGAACGCGGCGCGGACCACCGAATGGATGCCGTCGGCCCCGACCAGGGCGTCACTTGCAACTTCAAAGGTTGCGCCGTTGTCGCGCCGCTCGAAGCAGGAGATCACCTGGCCCCTGTGCTCGGCGAAACCGAGCAGCCGGGCGCCGGTGTGCACGCGCTCCGGCCCCAGGCGTTCCAGCACGGCGGCTAGCAGCACACTGTGCAGCTTGCCGCGGTGGATGGAAAATTGCGGCGTGTCGAAGCCGGCGTCGGTGCCGCGCAGCTCCCGCCACACGACCTGGCCGAAGCGGTTGGCATAGATCAGTTCGCGGGTACGGATGCCGGCGCGATCGAGCGCCGGGAGCAGGCCGAGCGCGGTCAGTTCCTTGATCGCGTGCGGCAGCGTGTTGATGCCGACGCCGAGCTCGCGCACTTCTCGCACCTGCTCATAAACGGCGCAGTCGATGCCGGCGGCGTGCAGCGACAGCGACGCCACCAGCCCGCCGATTCCGCCGCCGACGATGGTGATGTGCATGGATCGGACAACCCTTGGGACGGGTCAGCTTATGCGCGCTTTCCCCTGCCTGCGGGAGAGCCGGACACGGAACCGGCACCTCGCTTTTCGGACTATGCTATAGTGCCGGGAATGAATGTCGCTGTCCGCAAATCCATGACTCTGGAGGAGTTCCTGGCGTGGGAGGAACGCCAGGAGCTCCGACACGAGTTCGATGGGCTGCAGCCCGTCGCCATGACCGGCGGAACCTACGCGCACGACCTGATCACGTTCAATCTGCGCAAGGCTCTGGAATCCCGCCTGTCCGGCAAACCCTGCTACCCGTGCGGCCCGAATGTGAAGATCATTGCGGCTGGCAAGACGCGTTATCCGGATGGCATCGTTACCGGCACGCCAGTGGCGTCCGACGCCACGGTCATCGAGAACCCGGTCGTGGTTTTTGAGGTGATCAGCAAAGACACCGCGCGCACGGACCGCATCGACAAGCTGCGCGACTACCAGGAGACGCCGTCGATTCAACGATACATCATCCTCGAGCAAGCCAGCATCGGCGCGACGGTTTTCTGGCGCCGCGGCGATGTCTGGCCGGCGTTCGCACTCACCGGGGAGGACGGGCTGGACCTGCCTGAACTCGGGATAGCGATTCCCCTCGCCGAATTCTACGCTGGTGTCGAATTCCTATCGCCACCAGCCGAGGCGCAATCCTGATCGCGCCACCTTGAGCCGCGGCCGAGGGCTCACCCGACATTTTGGGCTTGAACTGAGCGTTGCCCCTGCGCAGCCTCCGCGACAGGCCTGATGGCGCAACCCATGGAAGACAGCTTCGCCGGCGACAACCTGCCGCCCCGGGACCAGTGGCCGGACCTGTTGCTGGATGGGCTCGACTATCCCGAGCATCTGAATTGCGTCACCGAGTTGCTGGATGGCTGGCTGGCGCGTGGATTGGGCGACCGTCCCTGCATGGGCTCGCCGGGCGAGACCTGGAGCTACTCGGAGGTTGCGGAGCGGGTGAACCGCATCGCCCATGTGCTGACCCGGCGGATGGGAATGATGCCGGGCAACCGCGTGTTGCTGCGAGCGCCCAACACGCCGCTCATGGTGGCGGCGGTGTTGGCGGTGATCAAGGCCGGCGGCATCGCGGTTCCGACCATGCCGCTGCTGCGCGCCGGCGAACTTGCTTTCATGATCGACAAGGCGCGGATCGATTTGGCGCTGTGTGATCACCGGCTGCTGGATGAGTTGCATCGGGCACAGGTCCCGAATTTGCGGATCGTGCCGATGGGTGACGATGGACTGACCGGGATGATGGCGGCGGAAGCGCCGGTGTTCGAGCCGGCCGCGACGCGTGCCGACCATGTGTGCCTGATCGCCTTCACGTCGGGCACGACAGGCGTGCCGAAGGGAACCATGCATTTCCACCGCGACCTGCTGGCGGTGTGCGACACTTACGGCCGGCATGTGCTGCGGGCGCAGGCGGAGCGACGTCTTCGTGGGCTCGGCGCCGATCGCCTTCACCTTCGGACTGGGCGCGCTGGTGCTGTTTCCGCTGCGCGTCGGCGCTTCGGCCATTCTGCTGGAACAGCCGACGCCGGAGCGGCTGCTGGAACTGATTCGCGAGCGGCCGGCCGAACGTGTGCTTCACCGCGCCCACGGCCTATCGCGCCATGCTGGGGATGCTGCGGCCCGGCGATACGACAAGCCTGCGTATCTGCGTGTCCGCCGGGGAAGCCTTGCCCAAGGCGATCTGGGAGGCGTGGCGCGCGGCAACCGGCATTGCGATCCTGGACGGGATCGGTTCGACCGAGCTGCTGCACATCTTCATCGGCGCGCCTGCTGATGCGGTGCGGTCCGGCGCGACCGGCATTCCGGTGCCGGGCTATGAGGCCAGGCTGATCGACGATGCCGGCCGCGTGCTGCCGCGTGGGACCATCGGCCGGCTTGCGGTGCGCGGACCGACCGGCTGCCGTTATCTGGCCGATGCCCGGCAGACGAGTTACGTCCAGAACGGCTGGAACGTTACCGGAGATACCTACCGACAGGATGAGGACGGCTACTTCTGGTTTCAGGCACGTTCGGACGATATGATCATTTCGTCTGGTTACAACATCGCCGGGCCGGAGGTGGAGGCGGCGCTGATCACCCATCCGTCGGTCGCGGAATGCGCGGTGGTCGGCGCGCCGGACGAGGCGCGTGGGATGATCGTGAAAGCCTATGTGGTGCTGCGGCCGGGAGAGGCGGCGTCCGATGCGATGGCGCAGACCCTGGCCGAGCATGTGAAGGCCGAAATCGCGCCGTATAAGTATCCCCGCGCGATCGAGTTCGTGGACACCTTGCCGCGGACCGAATCGGGCAAGGTGAAACGCTTCGCGCTGCGCGCTCGGGCCGCCGGTCCGGCAAAGGAGACCGCATGACCAAGGGTATGGCGCATTGGGGCCGCATGAGCCGCGCCGAGCGCGACGCCGCCTACAACAACAGCGCCGCGGTCGCCAACAGCGCGGCGTTGAACGCCACGCGTGAGGCGCAGTCGGCGGCATTCCGCGCGGCACATCCGGACAGGCTCGACCTGGCATACGGGCGCGGTGAACGGAATCGCTGGGACCTGTTCCCGGTTGCTGATCCAGCCGCGCCCTGCCTGGTGTTCATTCACGGCGGCTACTGGCAGAGCCGTACCCGGGAGGAATTTGCCTGCCTGATCGAGGGACCGCGGGCGATCGGCTGGTCGGCCGCGCTGCCTGGCTACACGCTGGCGCCCGACTTGTCGTTGACCGGCATCGTGGCGGAGATTCACGCCGCGCTGGACTGGTTGGCGGCGCACGGGTCGGCGAATGGAATCGCCGGACCGATCGTGCTGTCGGGGTGGTCGGCGGGCGGGCATCTGACCGCGATGGCATTGGGGCATCCGGCAGTACGGGCGGGGCTGGCGATCTCCGGCCTGTTCGAGCTGGGCCCGATCCGGGACACGTACCTGAACGAGAAGCTGCGGCTGACGGATGCCGCGATCGCCGCGCTGTCGCCGTTGCGGCTGCCGGTGTCGCCGAAACCGCTGGCGATTGCGTATGGCACGGCGGAGCTGCTGCCGTTGGTGTCCGACAGCCGCGAGTTACACGCGCGGCGCGCGGCGGCACATGCGCCGGGGCCGCTGCTGCCGGTGGCCGGTGCGGATCATTTCACGATCGTGCTGGAGCTGCAGAAGCCGGACGGGCAATTGACGCGGGTGCTGCCGTTGCTTCTGGGGCAGGAGCAGCGGTGAAGCTGAAGCGGGTAACGGATGAGCGGGAGGGACGCTGCGTAATTTCACCTCTCCCGCTTGCGGGAGAGGTCGGGTCGCGGAGCGATCCGGGTGAGGGCCCGCGCGGCGTGCCCTCACCCGCCCCGCTGCGCGGTGCGACCTCTCCCGCAAGCGGGAGAGGTGATCATCGGCCCGCATGACGGGGCGGCTGCATGTTATCGGCGCCGGGCTGGCGGGGTTGTCCGCGGCGCTTGCTCTGACCCAGGCCAACCGCGCTGTCACCGTCCACGAAGCGGGTCCGGTGGCCGGCGGGCGGTGCCGATCGTATTTCGACCGCGAACTTGGACTGACCATCGACAACGGGAACCATCTGCTGCTGTCCGGCAACTCCGGGGCTTTCGCGTATCTCGACGCGATCGGCGCCGGCGACACGATGGGGGGGCCGACAACGCCGCTGTTTCCCTTCATGGACCTGCGCAGCGGAGAGCGCTGGACCCTGCGACCCAACACGGGCCGGCTGCCCTGGTGGTTCATGGCTCCGAACCGCCGCGTGCCCGGGACCGGTGCAGCCGAGTATCTGGCGCTGCTCGGACTGCGCAGCATTACAGACGATCGCACCGTTGCCACCGCGCTCCGCCCCGGCACGCTCTATCGCCGGCTGATCGAGCCGCTGGCGATCGCCGCGCTCAATACGCCGCCGGCCGAGGGGCTGGCCCGGCTGCTCGGCGCAGTGGTGCGGGAGACGCTGATGCAGGGCGGGGCCGCTTCGATCCCGCGGTTTCCGCGCGAAAGCCTCGCCCAGTCTCTGATAGATCCGGCAATCGCCACGCTGCGCGCCCGCGGTGCCGAACTGTTGTTCAGCCGGCGCGTCGCCGCGCTGGGGATCGAGTCCGGCCGCCTCGTCGCGCTGCGCACGCCGGATGGTGCGGTGCCGCTCGGCCCGAAGGATGCGGTGGTGCTGGCTGTCCCGCCGTGGGTGGCGACCGGTCTGGTGCCCGGGCTGAATGCGCCGGACGCGTTCGAGGCGATCCTCAACATCCATTTCCGGGTTGACGCCGAGCCCGGCCCGGCGGGTTTCATCGGGCTGATCGGCGGCACCGCCGAATGGGTGTTCGTCAAGCCCGGCCACGTCTCGGTGACGATCAGCGCGGCCAATCGGATGGTGGACCGATCCGCCGAGGCGATCGCCGCCGCGGTGTGGCCGGATGTGTGCGCGGCGCTGCGGCTGCACGCACCGGACATGCCGCCCTATCGGGTGGTGAAGGAGCGGCGCGCCACCTTCGCCGCGACAGCGGCGCAGGAGCGGCGCCGCCCGGACGCGCGCACGCCAGTGGCGAACCTGGCCCTGGCCGGGGATTGGACCGCCACCGGGTTGCCGGCCACCATCGAAGGTGCCATCAGGTCCGGCCGTCGCGCCGCCGAGCTTCTTCTCGCCCTTTGACCATGCCCGATACCATCATCGCCGACGACCGGCTGTGCCTGTCCGTCGCCCGTGCACGGGACGCACTGGCGCGGCACCAGCGCGCTGACGGCCATTTCGTGTTCGAGCTGGAGGCCGACGCCACCATTCCGGCCGAATATGTGTTGCTGGAGCACTTCCTCGACCGCATCGACCCGGCGCTGGAAGCGAAGATCGGCGTCTATCTTCGTGCCGGCCAGGGCGGGCATTGCGGCTGGCCGCTGTTCCATGACGGCGCGTTCAATCTGTCCTGCAGCGTGAAGGCGTATTTCGCGCTGCGCTGCATCGGCGATCCGCCCGATGCGCCGCACATGATCCGCGCGCGCGATGCCATCCTGGCGGCCGGCGGGGCGGAACGCAGCAACGTGTTCACCCGCGCCCAGCTTGCGCTGTTCGGGCAGGTGCCATGGCGGGCCGTGCCGATGATGCCACCTGAAATCATGCACCTGCCGCTATGGTTCCCGTTCCATCTCAGCAAGGTATCGTACTGGTCGCGCACGGTGATCGTGCCGCTGCTGGTGCTGATGGCGCTGAAGCCGGTGGCGCGGAATCCGCGCCGGGTGGGCATTCCCGAACTGTTCCGGACGCCCCCGCGGCAAGTCCAGGACTGGATTCGCGGCCCGTACCGCTCGGCCTGGGGGCGCTTCTTCAATGGAGTCGATGTTGTGCTGCGCTCCGCGGATACCTGGTTTCCCCGACGCAGCCGGCGCAGGGCGATCGACAAGGCCGTTGCGTTTGTTGCGGAGCGGCTGAACGGCGAGGACGGCCTGGGCGGGATTTATCCGGCCATCGCCAACAGCGTGATGATGTTCGACACGCTGGGTTATGGCCTCGATGCGCCGCCCGCCGCCACCGCATGGGCCGCGGTGCGCAAGCTGCTGGTCGTCGAGCCCGACGATGCGTACTGCCAGCCGTGCCTGTCGCCGGTCTGGGACACCTCGTTGGCTGGGCACGCGTTGGCCGAGGCGGACAGCAATGCGACCGTTGCCTCTGCGTGCGACTGGCTGGCGCGACGACAGATCACCAGGGTGGCCGGCGACTGGGCGGTGCGGCGCCCCGGACTGCCCGCCGGCGGCTGGGCCTTTCAATACTGGAACGATCACTACCCGGACGTGGACGACACTGCGGTGGTGGGAATGCTGCTGCACCGCGCGGGGGATCCGGCGCACGCGACAGCGATTGCCGGCGCCCGCGGCTGGATCATCGGAATGCAGTCGAAGGGGCGCGGGCGCTTCGCTGGTGGTTGGGGTGCGTTCGAGCCGGAGAACACGCATCTGCACCTGAACCATATTCCGTTCGCCGACCATGGCGCGCTGCTCGATCCGCCGACCTCGGATGTTACAGCGCGCTGCGTGTCTTTCCTGGCGCAGATCGGGATGCCGGCGAACGACCTGGTGATGCGGCGCGGGCTCGATTTCCTTAAACGCGAGCAGGAGCCGGAGGGAAGCTGGTTCGGCCGCTGGGGCACCAACTACATTTATGGCACATGGTCGGTGTTGTGCGCGCTAAACGCTGCCGGCATCCCGCACGAGGACTTGGCGATCCGCCGCGCGGTGGCGTGGCTGCTATCGGTGCAGCGCGATGACGGCGGCTGGGGCGAGGACGAGGAGTCATATGGCACGGCCCCTCACGGCCGCTACAGGGAAAGCACGCCGAGCCAGACCGCCTGGGCCCTGCTCGGCCTTATGGCGGCCGGCGAGACCGATCATGCGGCGACGGCGCGGGGTATCGAGTACCTGGCGGCGACCCAGCGCGCCGATGGGGAATGGGCGGAGCTGCCATACACGGCGGTGGGCTTCCCGCGTGTATTCTACCTGCGCTATCACGGGTATCGGCTATATTTTCCGCTGCTGGCGCTGGCGCGCTATCACCGGTTGCGCGAGGGGAATGCACGACGCGTGGCGTTCGGTTTCTGATGCAATCACCCCTACCAGCCAGAGGCTCGCGGCCTCGATGTAGGGCGGAAAAGCGCAGCGCAATCCGCCGTGGCGGCGGCGGAAAGACCGGCCGTGGAAGAGTCACTCTTTTCGACGCTTCGTATAATACCAACAGCCCTATCCGATGACCGTTCTCGACCCGAAGCGGTCTTTGGGAGAGCAGTCAAGGAGCGACCTTCACGACGCCTATCTGTTGCCACATCACTCCGAACGGTGTCTACTTCGCCAATCGCACCATGCCGGCGCTCGTGCTGCTTGAGCCCGCCGAAGTCTGACCATCACCAGTTGACCGGGCAATGGGAATCCGAGGGGTCAACTTGGCGTGCAATACGCTACCGTGTAAAATCGCGGTGCTGCGGGGGACATGCCTCATGAAGCAGATCGCAATCGCTGGAAGGGTGTATGCGCGAAGATACTGTTTAGGACCGGTGTTGATTGGTTTGATGGTTGTCCCGACCCTGGCGGCGGCGGATGAAGGTGGTGTAAGCTTCTGGCTCACCGGCCAATTCGGCAGCCTCGCTGCTGCGCCGCAGCAACCAGGATGGTCATTCGCCAACATCTATTACCACGCGTCGGTGAGCGCCGGCGGCGACGTCGCTGCCGCACGGCAATTCACGATACGAGCATTCCCGCGCACCGCGACGGTCAGCTTGAACGCGGATCTGAGTGCACGCGTTGACCTCGGCTTTGTGTCCGCAGCCTATGTATTCGCGACCCCGGTGCTGGGCGGCCAATTTGTCATCAGCCTGGCCGGCGCAGGTGGCTACAACAGTACTTCGATCGATGCACTTTCCGACCATCCCTCGGGGGGAATTCAAGGGGAAGTCCGGACAGGGTGACTGGGCCGACTGCCTGCTTCAGCTCGACAGCGATTTCGGCTCTCTGCTCGACTATGTGAAGGAACTTGGAGTCGACGACAACACGATCGTCATCTACTCCGGCGACAACGGTCCGGAGCAACTGGAACCGTGGCGCGGCACCGCTGGGTTCTTCGACGGATCGTACTTCACTGGGATGGAAGGGTCTCTTCGGACGCCCTGTCTTGTCCGCTATCCTGGCAAGGTGCCGGCCGGGACCCAAAGCAACGAGATCGTCCACGTCACCGACATGTTCACCACCATTCTGCGGTGGGCCGGCGCGGACATCCCGAATGATCGGGTCATCGACGGGGTCGACCAGAGGACCTTCTTGGAGGGTAAGCACGACAATTCCGCCAGAGAGGGCTTCCCTTACTGGCTAGGTGCGACGCTGTACGGCCTGAAATGGCGGAACTTCAAAGTGTGCTGTATTTGCAGAGGACCTCGACAGAATCCGTCACTGAAGCTCTCCACCCCGCACCTCATCAACCTGACCGTTGATCCGAAGGAGCGAAATCCCGCGGACCTCCCATATGTGCATAGCTGGGTGTTGGTTCACCTCAGGAGAATCGTGAAGGATTATTCGGCGAGCGTGATACGCGAGCCGCTGATCCCGGCAGGCGCACCACTCAGCTATGTTCCGGGTAGACAATAGCCGGCCCAGAATCGGGCGCACGGTGAGGCCGGCCGGAGCGGTCTACGCAGTCCGAGACGCCACGCTTACGCCACTTGCGGACGGTCTCGACGCTCATGGCTTGAGGTTGACCACTGTCGTCCTCCCAATCAACTTCGCGCCCGTGTAGATCGGTTCTAGCGGGAGTGCGACACAAGTGGAACGGCAGCTTTCCACCCGGACCGGTCATTGGACAGGGCCGTTGGTATAAGATGACGAACCGCGGCGAACGGGGCGCCGCTTGTTTTCGCGGAACGAGATGGCGGATTGCGCTGCGCTTGTCCGCCCTACGCCGCCGGCAGTCTGACCACGAAGCGCGCGCCGAGCACGCCGCCATCAGCGTTGCGATAGTTCTCGGCGACGATGCGGCCGCGCAGTGCCTCGACGATCTGCCGGCTGATCGACAGCCCAAGTCCGGAATGCTGGCCGAACCGTTCCTCGGTCGGTCGTTCCGAATAGAACCGGTCGAAAATCTGCTCCAGCTTGCCGTCCGGTATCCCCGGCCCCTCGTCATCGACAACCACCTCGATCACGCCGCCGGCCTCATTCGCCTTGATGCCGATGCGCCCCCCCGGCGGGCTGAACGATTCGGCGTTGCTGATCAGGTTGCGGAACACCTGGACCAGACGGTCCTCCACGCCGCGGATCACCAGTCCCTCGGCCGGCGCATCCAGCGCCATCCACGGATCGGCCTCGCCCCGCGTCGCCTCGTGCAGCTCCTTCAGCGTGCGCAGGATCGGCGCGATATCGACCCGCTCGGTCACCACGCGCGACAGTTCGGCATCGACGCGCGATGCGTCGGACACATCGCTGATCAGCCGGTCCAGGCGGGTGACATCGTCGGTGACGATGGCCAAAAGCTGTTTTTGCCGCGTCGGGTCCTCGATCCGGCGCAGCGTCTCGATGGCGCTGTGGATCGACGACAGCGGGTTTTTTATCTCGTGCGCCACGTCGGCGGCGAACCGCTCGATCGCATCCATCCGGTGCCACAGCGCCGCCGCCGAATCGGCCAGCGCGACGGCCAACGCGCCCACCTCGTCGCGGCGGACCAGCAAGGCCCGCGGCACGCTGCCGGTGCGGCCCTGACCTTCCCGCATCTCGGCCGCCGCGCCGGCCAGCTTGAGGATGGGCCGGGCGATCGTCAGCGACAGGTACCACGACAGCAGCACCGTCAGCGCCAGGGCAAGGCCGAACAGCGCCATGATCGACATGCGCACGGTGAACAGGCTGGCATCCACCTCGCGGGCCTCACGAGTGAGCAGAATGATGCCGACTGTGTGGCGGTTGCGCTCGATCGGCTCGGCGACGGTGACCAGCAGCCGGTTGTCGTGGGTTCGCCGGATGTAAGGCGGCATTTCGCGGCTCTGGTCGGAGCTGGACAGCCGCAGTTCTTCCTTCACGTCGGGCTGCCACTCCGGCCCGGCGCCGCCGGGGGTCAGATCGACGGCGCTCGGCGTCTGGTGCGGCATCAAGGACAGCACCTTGTCGTACACCCAGCCGATCGCCCCCAGGAAGCGGCCATGATTGACCGCCGGCGGCAGTAGCTCACCGCTGACATGGCCGTTCTGAGTCTCAAGGACCGTCGAATTCGGCGATCACCGTGCCATCAGGCGCGTAAATCTTGGCCTGGGCGTCCGGGGTCGGCTCGGTCACGCGGCGCAGCAGCGGCTGAGCGATCTCCGGCACCAGCTTGGGGTCTGCGGGCTTTGCCGCGTTCACCGCGCTTTCCGCCAGCGCGCCGGCATAGATCCGGGCCTGCTCGCGCAGCGCCAGCACCTCGGCTTCCAGCAGCCCGTTCTGGTATTGATCGAGATACAGCAGCGCGGCCAGCAGCAACGCCAGGGGCAGCAGGTTGACCAGCAGGATCCGCCGCAGCATCGGCGAGACCCAGCGCGACCGTGCCGGCGCTCCCATGCGCCGATCCTCGACGCGAGAAAAATTCTCCGCCGACCGTCGCCCGTGGATCGGAAGCTGGAGCAAATCAGTGCTCCTTGTAGCGATAACCGATGCCGTACAGCGTTTCGATGTGGTTGAAGTTGTCATCCACCGTGCGGAACTTCTTCCGGATCCGTTTCACGTGGCTGTCGATGGTGCGGTCATCGACGTAGATGTTCTCGCCATACGCCGCGTCGATGAGCTGGTCGCGACTTTTCACCATGCCGGGCCGCGCCGCCAACGCCTTCACCAGCAGGAATTCGGTGACCGTGAGCTGGATGTCCTCGCCGTTCCAGGTGCATTGGTGCTTGGTCTCGTCCAGCGTCAGCTCCCCGCGCACCATCACCCCGCCGGGCGCGGCGCCGGAGCCTTCGGCGCGGGATGCTTCATTGCGTCGCAGCAGGGCGCGGATCCGCTCGATCAGCAGGCGCTGGCTGAACGGCTTGGTGATGTAGTCGTCGGCACCCAGCCGAAGGCCCATCAGCTCGTCCACCTCCTCATCCTTGGAGGTCAGAAAGATCACCGGCATGGCGCTGCGCTGGCGCAGCCGCTGCAGCAACTCCATGCCGTCCATCCGCGGCATCTTGATATCCAGCACCGCAAGATCGACCGGGCGGGAGGTCAGCCCCTGCAAGGCGCTCTCGCCGTCGGTGTACGTGCGGACCTGAAACCCTTCCTGCTCCAGGGTCATCGAGACGCTCGTGAGGATGTTGCGGTCGTCATCGACCAGGGCAATTGTCTGCTTCATCGCGGTGCATCCTTCCGGAGACGTTGTTCTGGCACGTTCGGGGCCGTCACGGCGAGGAATGCCGGGGTTGGGCCCAGATTGTGGCGGATTGCGGACGCCAGATCGCCTGCATCGGCTTCCCACGGCCGCCGCTCCGCCCCATGATGCGTCCCAGCACGATCTTGCGTCCCCGGGGGAGACAATCCAATGGCCGATGGCGGCAGCCTCGACACCCGTACTGCGCGCGTTTCGGCGGAAGAGGCGCTGGCGCTGCACGCCTCCGGCCGTCCAGGCAAGCTGGAAACCCGCATCACCAAGCCGATCACCACGGCGCGCGACCTGTCGCTGGCTTATTCGCCGGGCGTTGCCGAGCCGTGCCTGCACATCGCCCGCGACCCGTCGCTCGCCTATGACTACACAACGAAAGGCAACATGGTCGCGGTGATCTCCAACGGCACCGCCGTGCTGGGCCTCGGCAATCTCGGCGCCATCGCATCGAAGCCGGTCATGGAAGGCAAGGTCGCGCTGTTCAAGCGCTTCGCCGACGTCGATGGCATCGACCTGGAGATCGGCACCGAGGACGTGGACGAATTCGTCAGCGCGGTGCGCTGGCTTGGCCCCGGGTTCGGCGGCATCAACCTGGAGGACATCAAGGCGCCCGAGTGCTTCGTCATCGAGCAGCGGCTGCGCGAGCTGATGGACATCCCGGTGTTCCACGACGACCAGCACGGCACCGCGATCGTTGCTGCCGCCGGGCTGATCAACGCCTGCCACCTGACACAACGCGAGTTGCGCGACACCAAGCTGGTGGTCAACGGCGCCGGCTCGGCGGCGATCGCTTGCGTCGAGTTGCTCAAGGCGATGGGCATGCGGCCCGAGCACATCGTGCTGTGCGATACCAAGGGCGTGGTTTATCAGGGCCGCCGCGACGGCATGAACCAGTGGAAATCGGCGCATGCCTCAGCAACCCGCGCGCGTACCCTAACCGAGGCGATCGAGGGCGCCGAGGCGTTCTTCGGGCTCTCGGTGAAGGGGGCCCTGACCCGCGACATGGTCGCCAGCATGGCGGAGCAGCCGATCATCTTCGCGATGGCCAATCCGGACCCGGAGATCACGCCGGAAGACGCCCGCGCCGCCAGGCCGCATAGTATCATCGCCACCGGCCGCAGCGACTACCCGAACCAGGTCAACAACGTGCTCGGCTTTCCCTACATCTTCCGCGGCGCGCTGGATGTGCGCGCCAGCACGATCAACGACGCGATGAAGATCGCCGCCGCCGAGGCGCTGGCCAAGCTGGCGCGCGAAGACGTGCCGGACGAGGTGCACAATGCCTCGGCCGGGCGGCGGCTGGCTTTCGGACCGGAATATATCATTCCCAACGCGTTCGATCCTCGGCTGATCTCCCGGGTTCCCCCGGCGGTCGCCAAGGCCGCGATGGACAGCGGCGTCGCCCGCAAGCCCTGCCCCGATTTGCGTCTTTATACCCGCGAGCTGACCGGACGGCTGGATCCCACCGCCGGCGCCCTCGACCGCATCATGGAAAGCGTGCGCAGCAACCCCAAACGCGTCGTCTTCGCTGAGGGCGAGGAAGAAAAAGTGGTGCGCGCGGCGGTGACCTTCCGCAACGCCGGATACGGCACCCCGGTGCTGATCGGCCGCGAAGAACGGGTGCGCGCCAGCATGGACAGCCTCGGGCTGGGGTTGATCACCGGTATCGAGATCCACAACGCGCGGCTGTCCAGCGCCAATTCCAAATACGTCGAGTTCCTGTACGGGCGTTTGCAGCGGCGGGGATTCCTGCGCCGCGACTGCCAGCGCATCATCAACCAGGACCGCAACGTGTTCGCCGCCGCGATGGTTGCGACCGGGGATGCCGACGCGATGGTCACCGGATTGACACGCTCGACGCAAGTCTGCCTGGAGGACATCGCGCACGCTATCGACCCGGCGCACGGCACCGCCTTCGGCCTGACCCTGCTGGTCGGGCTGCGCGGGCGGACGCTATTCATCGCCGACACCATGATCCAGTTCCGCCCCAACGCCGCCCAGCTTGCCGATATCGCGGTTGGCGCAGCGCAGGCGGCGCGGCATCTCGGCCATGAGCCACGGGTGGCGCTGGTTTCGCATACCACGTTCGGCGCCTCGATGCATCCGGCGGCAACAGTCATGCGCGAGGCGATCGAACTGCTGGACGCCCGCAAGGTGGATTTCGAATACGATGGGGAAATGAGTCCCGATGTGGCGCTGGAGCCGGAGCTGCGCGCGCTATATCCGTTCTGCCGGCTGACCGGGCCGGCCAATGTGCTGGTCATGCCGGGGCTGCATTCGGCCCACATCACGTCCCGGCTGGGGCCGAACATGGTCGGCGGCAACTCGATCGGTCCGCTGCTGATCGGGCTGACTCACCCGGTGCAGATCATGCAGATGGACGCCGGGTCGAGCCAGATCGTCGATATGGCGTGCCTCGCGGCGTATCAGGCGGCGGCGCGGTAGCGCGCCGCGTTCCCAGGGGAGAGCGGGATGGTGCGCGTGGTCGGGATCGATCACCTGGTCATCCGGGTGAGCGACTATGAACGGTCAAAGCAGTTTTACGGGCGGCTGTTCGGGTTCCTCGGGTTCCAGGTCTCGGACGAATATCCCGACGCGATCGGCTGGACCAACGGCAAGACGCGGTTCTGGATCGGGCCGGCTGATGCCGAGGGCGGAACGCACAAGTATCGTATCGGCGACATCGGCTTCCACCATTATGCGTTCGAGTTGCGCAGCCGCAAGGATGTCGATGCGTTGCAGACTTTCCTGCACGAACTTGGAGCGACGATCGTCGATCCGGCCGGCGAGTACTACGACGACTATTACGCGGTGTTCTTCACCGATCCCGATGGGCTGAAGCTGGAAGGCATGAAGTACGGGGAGCGGCACGCGGCCGCGGCGCGGAAGAACGCCCGGGCCGCTGGGCGGTCGCGCCCGGCCCGGATGCCATCCAAGAAAGCCGGTTGAGCATGCCGGTTGGGCCGGATTCGAGCTCGAGGGTGTGCCGACGACGTACATGTACACGCTGAATGTCGGGAACCTGGCGAGCACCGACCTGACCTCGCTGACCCGCTGCACGGTCGGCGGTCAGACCATTCCGGTCAGCAAGATGGAGGAAACCGAGGCGCGCTTCGGCTGTCCATTGCTGGAGCTCTGGGGCATGACGGAAATCGCCGGAGCCGGTACGACACATCCGTTCCATGGCGCCCATCGCCTCGGTTCGATCGGCATTCCGCTGCCGTACGTGGAATGCGGATCGCCGAGGCGACAGATGCATCGAGAACCTTGCCGGACGGGGAAGATGGCGAACTGATGGTGCGCGACCCTACAATCATGCAAGGTTACTTCGGAAACTATCGCGCCACGAACGAGACAATCGAACCCTATGGCTGCCTGCATTCCGGCGATATTGCCCGCAAGGATGCCGACGGATACTATTTCATCGTCGATCGCAAGAAGGACATGATCGTTACCGCCGGCCCAGAGGTCTACCGCCATCGGCCGGGTCGACAAACTCCACCTGTGTCATTCCCACAGGATACAGGGCGGTCGGCAGGGCGGCCTGGGCGAGAGCGTTCGCGGGCCAGGCCACAAGACCGTAATACATAATGTGGAAACATGCGGTGACACTGACGATAAACCGCGTAATACCGACCCGCCGAATCATCGACTCTCGCTTCGTCATGCCCGCCAAAGCACCGCGAAAGCGGGCATCCGTGCGAGCCGCTGACGTTCGGGCTGTGCCGGTTGGATGTGCCGTAGCAAGGCTGCCAGACCATGCGCGCAGCTCCGACGGGCCCACATCCTCCACCTCCTCGATCACGTTGGACCAATCTACCATCTCATTCAGACGCTCGCCCCGGGCAAGCCGACGCAGCAGCGCCGCCTGATGCTCGGCCCAGGCCAGAGCGTCGCGTTGATACAAATCATCCGGCATGGTTCGTCTCCGCGACCCCATCGTGTCCAAAAGGACGTGTCGCAGAAAAACGCAGGGTGGAAAAGCGAAGCGCGTTCCGCCACCGAGCTCGGCGGAATGCGCTCCCGCTGTTCCGCCCCGCGCGGCAATCCCAACGATCGAAACATCACCCGAAAACTTGCCGGCCGCCCTTCCATGTCCCCAGCACCCGCCCCTCCAGCGCGCGGCCATCGAACGGCGTGTTCTGCGCCTTGCCCGGCAACCGTCCGGCTTCCACTTGCCAGATGCGTTCCGGATGAAACAGGCACAGATCCGCCGCCGCTCCCTTCGCCAGCCGCCCGGCCTCCACGCCCAGCAGACGCGCCGGGCGGGCGGTCAGCAGCTCGATCGCCTGCGCCAGGGTCAGCGCCCCGCCGTGCACCTGCGCCAGGGTCACGCCAAGCAGCGTGGCCAGCCCCGCTCCGCCCGGCGACGCCTGCGCGAACGGCAGCCGCTTGTCGTCCGCGTCGCGGGGCTGGTGGTCGGAGGCGATGGCGTCGATCGTGCCGTCCGCCAGCGCCGCCAGCACTGCCAGCCGATCGGCCTCGGCCCGCAGCGGCGGCGACAGCTTGGCGTAGGTGCGGAAGTCGCCGATCGCCAACTCGTTCAGGTCGAAATAAGGCGGCGCGGTATCGCAGGTCACCGCCAGCCCCTCCTGCTTCGCCCGGCGAATCAGCGCCAGCGCCTCGGCGGTGGACACGTGGGCGAAGTGTACGGAGCCGCCGGTCAGCGCCGCCAGCCGGATGTCCCGGGCTACCAGGATCGCTTCGGCGGCGGCCGGGATGGCGGGCAGCCCGAGCCGGGTCGCCAGCTCCCCCTCGGTGGCCGCGCCGCCGGCAGCGAGCGCCGGGTCCTCCGGGTGCTGCACGATCCGTCCGCCGAAGCCGCTCGCGTAGGAAAGTGCCACCCGCATCAGCCGGGCCGAACCGAGCGCGCGGGCCCCGTCGGTGAACGCCACCGCGCCAGCCTCGGCGAGCAGACCCAGTTCAGCCAGTTCGTCGCCCCGGCAGCCGCGGGTGATGGCGGCGTAGGGCAGGATGGTCAGGCTGCCGGTCTCCTCGCCGCGGGCGCGCAGCAGGCGCACCAGGGCGGGATCGTCGATTGCCGGCTGGGTGTCGGGCAGGGCGGCCAGTGTGGTGATGCCGCCGGAAGCGGCGGCCTGCGCGGCGGACGCAATGGTTTCGCGGTATTCGTAACCGGGCTCGCCGAGCGCGGCGCGCATATCGACCAGCCCGGGACACAGCACCGCGCCATCCTGTTGCACCACCTGTGCGCCGTCCGGGCGCCCCAGGCCGGGGCCGAAATCGGCGATGCGTCCGTCCCGCACCAGCAGGTCCGTCTGCTGGTCCAACCCGCCGGCCGGGTCCAGCAGCCGAACGCCGGCAAACAAAGTGTCTGGTATCGGATCAGACATCGTTTCCGGGGCCGCGCGACAGCGTATCCAACACCGCCATGCGCACCGCGACACCCATCTCCACCTGCTCGCGGATCAGGCTTCGCGCCGGGTCGTCGGCCACCGCGCTGTCGATCTCCACGCCACGGTTCATCGGCCCGGGATGCATCACCAGCGCGTCCGGACTGGCGAACGCAAGCTTCGCGGCATCCAGGCCGAAGAAGCGGAAATATTCGCGCGCACTCGGCACCAGTCCGTGCTGCATGCGCTCCCGCTGCAGCCGCAGCATCATCACGATATCCACCCCGGCCAGGCCAGCTTCCATGTCGTGGAACACTTCCACCCCGAACGCCTGCACCGCGGCCGGGATCAGCGTCGGCGGGCCAATCACCCGGACCCGGCTGCCCATCGTGGTGAGCAGATGGATGTTGGACCGCGCCACCCGCGAATGGGCGATGTCGCCGCAGATGGCGACCACCAGGTTCTCCAGCCGGCCCTTGCGCCGCCGGATGGTCAGCGCATCCAGCAGCGCCTGCGTCGGGTGCTCGTGCGTGCCGTCGCCGGCGTTGATGACGGCGGCATCAACCTTCTGGGCCAGCAGGTTGGGCGCGCCGGACTGGTCGTGGCGCACCACCAGCAGGTCGCACCGCATGGCATTCAGCGTCCCGGCGGTATCCAGCAGCGTCTCCCCCTTGTTCACCGACGACGTGGTCACCGCCATGTTGATCACATCCGCCCCAAGCCGCTTGCCGGCGAGTTCGAAGCTGGTGCGGGTGCGGGTGGAGTCCTCGAAGAACAGGTTGATCAGGGTGCGGCCACGCAACAGGTCACGCTGGGTCTTGCCGGAGCGGTTGAGCAACACGTAGCTCTCGGCCAAATCCAGCAGATGCCCGATTTCGGGCGGATGCAGCCCCTCGATCGCCAGGAGGTGTTTCTGCCGGTAGGACACCCGGCTTCGTTGCAGGAAGGCGGAGGGGCGTCAACCGGTGCCGCATCTGCGAACGCGCTTGCGATCATACCGCGACGCGCTGCATAACCGACCAGTCTGGTGCACAACCGATGCGAAACTCGACTTCGAATGTCTCTATGACGCCGACCCTGGCTGCGTGGCGCCTGGAGGAAGCGAAGGCGCGGTTCCGCGAGGTGGTGCGTCTTGCGCGCGAACGCGGACCGCAGCGTGTGACGATGCGCGGCCGGGACGCCGTCGTTGTTGTCGCCGCGGAGGAGTATGCCCGTTTGGCTCCCGAGGTCGCGAAGCAGACATTAAGCGAATTGCAACGTAGCCGATTTCGCGCCCGCCGGTGTTACAACCCCTAATCCGTGGGTGCCGCTGTGATGCGCTGAGCCGCCGGCCGGCCTTCGGCCACCCGTATCGGAAGGGGGCTGGTGGGCCGCCCGCTTCGTTGTTAGAACTGCACCGAGGCAACAAGTTTGGGATACCGATCGCCAAACGCGATCCGGATCACCTGGGAGACGATGATTATGGAAAGCAGGTTCACCGCCGGCATCAGCCGACGTACCGTCCTCCGCACCGGCGTGGCGCTCGGCGCCGTCCCGCTGGGCTTCCCGGCGATTATCAAGGCGCGCGGCGAAGAGCCGATCAAGCTTGGCTTCATCGACCCGCTCACCGGCGTCCTCTCGGCATTGGCGCAGACGGAGGTGGAGGGTGCGAAATACGCGGTCGCGGAGATCAACCAGAAGGGCGGGGTTCTCGGCCGCCAACTGCAGCTCCTGGTCGAGGATTCGGCCAACGACGTTGGCACCGGCGTCGAGAAGGCGCTGAAGTTGATCAACCGCGACAAGGTCAATGCCATCTACGGCGACGTGAACTCGGCAATCGCCTACGCGCTGTCGCAGGTCACCAACGAGCACAAGATCTTCCAGATCGTGCCCGGCGGCCACACCGACCCGATCACTGGCAGTTCCTGCAAGTGGAACGTGTTCCGCGTCTGCAACACAACCAGCATGGACGCCAACGCGGTTTCCGGCGAGCTGCTCAAAAGATTCGGCAAGCGCTGGTACTTTATCACACCCGATTACGCGTACGGCCACACCTTGCAGGAGGGGTTCGTCAGGAACCTCAAGAAGGCCGGTGGCGAGTACCAGGCCGACATGCTGCCGATCAGCAGCACCGATTTTTCGGCTAGCCTGATCAAGGCCAAGGCCTACAAGCCAAACGTGTTGCTGAACAACATGGGCGGTCTGGCGCAAATCGACTGCATGAAGCAGTTCGTGCAGTTCGGCATGGACAAGGAGATGGCGCTCGGCGGTGCGCTGTTCGAACTCGAAAGCATCGTGTCGGTTCCCGCGCAGGCGCAGACCGGATGGTGGAACATGGAGTGGTGGTGGAACCAGCCGGGGGTTCCCCACGTGGCGGAGTTCAATGCCGGCATCATGAAGACGTACAACCGGCCGGCGGCCAGCGCGCGGCATTGGTTCGGTTATGTCGGGATCAACACGTTCCGGCTCGCCGCCGAGGACGCCAAGAGCCTGGATGCCATCAAGCTCGCCAAGGCGACGGCCGGCATGACGCTGCCGCCCGAGGTGGCGCTGCAGAAGGGCAAGGTTACCTATCGCGAAGGCGACCACGAGCTGATGCCCACCATCTTCGTCGGGCAGGTACATCCGCCGAAAAATGGCCCCGCCGACGTCTTCACGGTCGCCGACGAGGTGGCGGGGGAGACTGCGGCCGGGCCGGTTGCCGATACCGGCTGCAAGATCACCTGGCCGGCGGCGTAGTCGCCGCTGACCCCGCCCACTGCCCCTTCCACTGCCCCTCCCACGAAGAGGAGGGGGTTTCCTTATTTCCCCCGCCCCTCGCGGGAGGGGGCAGGGGCAGGGGGAGGGGGTCGGCAGCCAAAAACAGGTGCCATCGCCCGGAGCCGCCAATGCTGACGCTCGTCCTGTTCAACGTGCTCAACGGGGTTATCCTCGGCCTGTTCTACGTCCTGATGGCGCTTGGGGTCGCCCTGATCCTTAACCTCTCCAACGTGATCAATTTTGCGCACGGCAATTTCCTCGCCCTGGGCGGGTATTTCGCCTTCGTGCTCGGCCGCTACATCGGCTACTGGCCGGCGCTGCTGGTGGCGCCCTTCGCGGTCGCGCTGATCGGGCTGATCCTGGAGCGGACGATGATCCGCCGGGTCTATAACCGTGATCCGGTGTACAGCCTGCTGCTGACCTTCGGCCTCGCGTTCATCATCCAGGACGTCTGCCGTACCATCTGGGGTTCCAACGGGCTGCCGCTCAGTATCCCGGCGGTGCTGAACCAGCCACTGAGCAATGAGTTCTTCTTCCTGACCGGCTATGCCCTGTTCACCATCATCGTCGTCGTCATTGCGGTCGCCGCGCTTTTCCTGTTCCTGCGCACGTCGCGGATGGGCACCCGCATTCGCGCCGGCACGCTGGACATGGAAACCGTGGCGGCGCTCGGGATCAACGTGCGCTGGCTGCGGTCGTTCAACTTCGCGCTCGGCATCTTCCTGGCCGGGCTGGCCGGCGTGCTGGCCGGCGGCAAGATCGGGCTCAATCCCAACATGGGCGACGACCTGCTGATGCCGAGCTTCATCGCCATCATCGTCGGCGGGGTCGGCAGCCTGACCGGCACGCTGATCGGCGGCGTGCTGATCGGCGTCGCCGCCGCGGTCACCACCGTGTTCTATCCATCGGGCAATGAGGTGGTGATCTACGTCATCATGACGCTGGTGCTGCTGGTGCGGCCGCGCGGGCTGATGGGCGAGGAAGGGATGCTGGCATGAGCACCACCACCATCGGCGCGGTGTTCGATCGCCCGGCGCGCGGCAACTGGTTGTGGCTGGTGCTGATCTGGCTGGTGCTGCTGACGGTGCCGCTGTGGATCGGCATGCTGGGCGGCTACACCGCGCTCGCCGCGCGCGTGCTGATCTTTGGGTTGGCCGCCATGGGGCTGAATTTCCTGCTCGGCTTCACCGGGGTGATGAGCTTCGGTCACGCCGCCTATTTCGGACTCGGCGCCTACGGCGCGGGACTGACGCTGCGTTACCTGGTTCAGAGCACGCCGCTGGCGATCCTGATCGGCATGGCGGTCGGCACCATCGGCGGGGCGCTGTTCGGCGCGCTGATCGTACGGCGCAAGGGCGTCTATTTTGCTATGCTGACGATCGCGTTCGGCCAGATCTGCTACTATATCGCCTATAGCTGGAACGATTTCACCGGCGGCTATGATGGGCTGCGCGGGTTCCAGCGGCAGCCCATCACGATTGGCCCCTGGCTGATCGACATCCAGCATAACGGAGTGGCGTTCTATTACTTCGTGCTGGCGGTGTTCGCGGTCTGCGTCGCGCTGATGGGCCTGCTGCTGCGCTCCCCGTTCGGCCGCACGCTGATCGCCATCCGGGAGAACGAACGTCGCGCCCGCTTCCTTGGCATCCCGATCGAGCGGCACATCTGGCTGTCGTTCACCATCTCCACGTTCTTCACCGCCGTTGCCGGCGCGCTGTATGCGCTGCTCAATAATTTCGCCGATCCCAGCACCCTCTATTACGTGATATCAGGCGATATCGTCATCATGGCCGTGATGGGCGGCATGCGAAGCTTCTGGGGGCCGCTGATCGGCGCCGCCGTGTTCGTGGTGCTGCAGGACACCATCTCTTCAATGACGGTGAACTGGATGAGCTGGATCGGCGTAGTGTTCGTGGTCGTGGTGCTGTTCTTCCCGCGCGGCATCCTGGGCGTCATCCGCCGGCGGACGACGGCATGAGCCTGCTGGAGATCCACGGCGTCTCCAAGACGTTCGGCAGCCTGGTTGCCGTGAACGACGTGTCGCTGTCGGTGGCGCCCGGGGAACTGCGCGCCATCATCGGCCCCAACGGTGCCGGCAAGACCACGTTCTTCAATCTGATCACCGGGTTCTTTCCGCCCAGTTCCGGCAGCATCATGCTGGAAGGCAGCGACATCACCGGCGCCACCGCAGTCCAGCGCGTGGCGATGGGCATGGCGCGAACGTTCCAGGTGACCGAAATCTTCCCCGAGCTGAGTATCCGGGACAACGTGCGGATCGCGGTGGAATCGGCGCGCGGCTTGCGGCTGCGGCCGTGGCTGGGGCGCAACGCCGCCGCCCATGTGCGCGACGGCATCGATGAAGTGCTGATCGCCACGCGGCTGACCGAGTACGCCGACCGGCTGGTGGGCGAACTGGCGCACGGCGACCAGCGCTCGGCCGAGATCGCCATGGCGCTGGCGCTGAAGCCGCGCATCCTGCTGCTGGACGAACCGACCGCCGGGATGGGCGAGCAGGAGACCTTTCAGGTGGCCGGGCTGATCCGTCGGCTGCACAAGCACACCGGCTACACGATCGTGCTGATCGAGCATGATATGCGCGTGGTATTCAACCTTGCCGACCGGATCATGGTGCTCGATCAGGGCAGTCTGCTCGCCGAGGGCACGCCGCAGGAGATCGCCGAGAACGCGGACGTGCAGTCAGCCTATCTGGGGAGCGTGCAATGACCGCGCTGGAGGCCGACGGCCTCAATACCTTCTACGGCAAGAGCCACATCCTGCACGATGTCGGCCTGGTGGTTCCGGAAGGGAAGATCACCACGCTGCTCGGCCGCAACGGCGCCGGCAAGACCACCACATTGCGCAGCCTGGTCGGGCTGACGCCGCCGCGCAGCGGACGCATCACCATCTTCGGCCGCGACACCACGCGCCTGCCGCCGTTCCGCATTGCGCAATCGGGCGTGGGGTACGTGCCGGAGGGCCGGCGTATCTTTCCCAACCTGACGGTCGATGACAATCTGCGCGTGCCGTTCGAGCGGCCGGGGCCGTGGAATATCGAGCGGGTGTACCGGACCTTTCCGCGATTGGCGGAGCGGCGGCAGAATCGCGGCCGCCAGCTTTCCGGCGGCGAGCAGGAGATGCTGTCGGTTGCCCGCGCCCTGCTGCTGAACCCGAAGCTGCTGATCCTGGATGAGCCGTCGCAGGGGCTGGCGCCGCTGATCGTGCGTGAGGTGTTCCGCATCGTCGCCGGAATGCGCGAGGACGGGATGTCGGTGCTGCTGGTGGAACAGAATGTGCGCGCCAGCCTGGAGATCGCCGATCAGGCCTATGTGCTGGATCATGGCGTGATGACCTGGTCGGGCGCGGCGGCGGAACTGGCGGCCGACGAGGAGCGTATCCAGTCGCTTGCCGGCGCGTCGGCGGAGGAATGGACGTTCGATGACGACCTTACGCCGCAGGAGAGCGTTGCACTCAGGCATCAGGCACCGGTGGCCGGGTGATCGTATGGTCCGTGCCGATCGCGAAAGGCGAGTGTTAACAC
Source organism: uncultured Pseudomonadota bacterium (assembly GCA_963764525.1). GTDB lineage: Bacteria > Pseudomonadota > Alphaproteobacteria > Acetobacterales > Acetobacteraceae > DATDIC01. Next base: position 52,678 of record CAVXTC010000012.1, read on the forward strand.
AGAGTTCACAAAGAACACAGAGGCCGCAGAGAAGAGCCTTTTGCTACGCGACGAATCGGCGCAGTCCGTCCTTCAGCATTGCGCTGTTGAAATTCATCAGCAGTCCGACTCTGCATCCGCTCAGCCGCAGATACGTCAGGGTCTGTGCTTCATGCACCGGCAATATCCGCTCGACCGACTTGATCTCCAGTATCGCGTCATGCTCGACGATAATGTCGGCACGATAGGCGGATACAAGGCGCATGTCTTGATAGGTCACCGACAACGGCACTTCACACGCGTAGGTCAGGCCACTGTGTCTCAGTTCCCAGCAAAGGCACTGAACATAAATGGACTCCAGAAGTCCGGGGCCAAGCTGCCGGTGCACCTTGATGCCCAACCCGATGATCCGCTCCGACAGGTTGGCTGTGGGGTGCACAATTTGTGCCTCTCTGAGCTCTCTGTGTTCTCGGTGATCTCTGTGTTGCATTGACGCTGCCACCCTGCACCGCACCCGCCCATTCGGCCACAATCAAACCATCACCGCTCAGGGTTGCCAATGCACTAACGACAACGCCAAAATCTCGACCCGCAGAGATTGCCGCCCGGACGGAGCACTATGAAGACCATCAGAATTGGCTCCGGCGCCGGCTACTCCGGCGACCGCATCGAGCCGGCGGTGGAACTCGCCGAGCATGGCGACATCCGCTATCTCGGTTTCGAATGCCTGGCCGAGCGCACGATCGCGCTGGCGCAGCAGGCGCGGCTGGTAGATCCCGACAGCGGCTACGACCCATTGCTGACCGCGCGGATGGAAGCGGTGCTGCCGGCGTGCGCCAGGCGCGGCATTCGGATCGTCACCAATATGGGTGCGGCCAATCCGCTGGGTGCCGCGGATCAGGTGGCGCGCGTGGTGCGACGGCTCGGTCTGTCCGGGTTGAAGATCGCCGCGATCACCGGCGACGATGTGCTGACAGAAATCCGCACCGGCGATTACCCACTGCTGGAACGACCGGGCAGCACGGCCGCATCGTTGGACGGAATGATCTCCGCCAACGCGTATCTCGGCGTTGCGCCGATTGTGCAGGCGCTTGCGGCGGGCGCCGATATCGTGATCACCGGGCGTGTCGCCGATCCGGCGCTGTTCATGGCGCCGCTGATGCACGAATTCGGTTGGCGGATGGACGACTGGCACAGGCTCGGGCAGGCGACCGTGATCGGGCACCTGCTGGAATGCGCCGGCCAGATCACCGGCGGATATTTCGCCGATCCAGGCTGCAAGGACGTCCCCGCACTCGCCCGGCTCGGGTTTCCGCTGGCGGAAGTGCAGGACGACGGAACCGCGATCATCACCAAGGTGCGCCGGCTCCGGCGGAGCGGTCAGCCTGCAAAGCTGCAAGGAGCAGCTTCTGTATGAGCTGCACGATCCGGCGCGCTACTACCAGCCGGATGTGGTCGCCGATTTTTCGTCGGTGCGGCTGGACCAGGTGGGCGCGGACCGCGTGGCGGTTTCCGGTGGAACCGGAGCGCCGAAAACCGGCAGCCTGAAGGTGTCGATCGGCTATCTGGACAGCTATGTGGGCGAGGGGCAGATCTCCTATGCGGGCGCCGGCGCGCTGGCCCGCGGAATGGCTGGCGCTGGAGATCGTGCGGGAGCGGCTGAAACTGACCGGTGTGTGCACAACGGAGCTGCGCTGCGATATCATCGGCGTGGACGCGTTGCATCGCAGCCCGCGCTCCGCCGCGGCCGACCCGCCGGAGGTGCGGATCCGCGTCATCGGTCGTGCCGACAGCATGGCGGAAGCGGTGCGAATCGGCAATGAGGTGGAAACGCTTTATACCAACGGGCCGGCCGGCGGCGGCGGCGCGTGGAAATCGGCGCGCCAGATCGTGGCGGTGGTTTCGACGCTGATCCCGGAGGCGAAGGTGCAACCCAGCGTGTCGTATCAGGTGGTGTGATGAAGCTGCGCGAGATCGCGCATGCACGCGCCGGGGACAAGGGGGACATCTCCAGCGTCTCGGTTATCGCGTATGATCCAGGTGATTTCGCCTGGGTGTGCGAGCAGGTTACTGTCGAACGGGTGAAACAGCATTTTGGCGGCCTGGTGCGCGGGGCGGTGGAGCGGTACGAACTGCCCGGGCTGGGCGCGCTGAACTTCGTGCTGCACGGGGCACTCGGGGGTGGGGTGACGCGGTCGCTGGCATTGGACGCGCACGGCAAAAGCTTGAGCTCCTGTCTGTTGGAGCTGGAGGTGGATGATATGCAGAGACCGGTCGGGCGGGACCCCTCCCCCAACCCCCTCCCACAAGGGGAGGGGGCCTGACCGTGGCACTGCCGCGCACGCCTTCATTCAGGCTCGACGGCCGGCGCGCGCTGGTGACCGGCGCCGGACGCGGCATCGGCCGTGCCGCCGCCGCCGCTCTGGCTGAAGCAGGCGCGCACGTCGTGATGATCGCGCGCACCGTGGATCAGCTCGAAGCCGCGGCACGCGAGATCCGTGATGCCGGCGCCAGCGCCGAGACGCTGGTGCTGGATGTCACCGACCACGACGCCACCGCGGCGGCAATCGCCGCACAGCCAGCCTTCGACATCCTGGTGAACAACGCCGGGACCAACCGGCCGCGCACCTTCCTCGACGTCACCACCGAAGATTTTGACACCATCATGGAACTGAACGTCCGCGCCGCGTTTTTCGTCGCCCAGGCGGTGGCGCGCCGGATGGTGGCGGCCGAAAAGCGCGGCTCCATCATCCATCTGTCATCCCAGATGGGGCATGTCGGCGGGGCGCTGCGCACCGTCTATTGCAGCTCCAAGCACGCGATCGAGGGACTGACCAAGGCGATGGCGATCGACCTCGCCCCGCATGGCATCCGGGTGAACGCGATCGGCCCCACCTATATCGACACGCCGCTGACACGCCCCTACTGGAACAACGGCGACTTCCACAAGGAGGTGTTGCGGAAGATCAAGCTCGGCCGGCTTGGCAGCGTGGAGGACCTGATGGGGGCGGTGGTGTTCCTGGCCTCCGATGCGTCCGCGCTGATGACCGGCACATCGCTGATGGTGGATGGCGGCTGGACGGCGGAGTAGGCGCGATGATCCGATACCTCAAAACAGGCCCGTCCGACGCGCAGAAGCTGGAAGCCGACCGCAACGTGCGCCAAACCGTGGAGCGCATCATCGACGATGTCGCCGCGCGGGGCGACGCCGCCGTGCGCGAGCTATCGGCGAAATTCGATCATTGGGAACCAGCGTCGTTCCGCCTGTCGCGCGAACAGATCGATGCGCTGATCGCCGGTCTTCCCGCCCAGGTGATCGAGGACATCACAGTTTGCCCAGGCCCAGGTGCGCCGCTTCGCCGAAGCCCAGCGCGCCGCGTTGCGCGATATCGAAGTCGAAACCCTGCCGGGCGTGCGGCTGGGCCACAAGAACATCCCGGTCGGCAGCGTCGGCTGCTACGTGCCGGGCGGGCGCTACCCGATGGTCGCCTCGGCGCACATGAGCGTGCTGACCGCGAAAGTGGCCGGCGTTGCCCGCATCATCGCCTGCACGCCGCCGCTGAACGGCGTGCCGCCGGCTGCCACGGTGGCGGCGATGGCGCTCGGCGGGGCGGACGAGATCTATCTGCTCGGCGGCGTGCAGGCGGTCGCGGCGATGGCACTCGGCACCGCGACGATCGCGCCGGTCGATATGCTGGTCGGCCCCGGCAACGCCTATGTGGCCGAGGCCAAGCGCCAGTTGTTCGGCCGCGTCGGCATCGACCTGCTGGCCGGCCCGACGGAAACACTGATCATTGCGGATGATACCGCCGACGTGGAGATGTGCGCCACCGACCTGCTCGGCCAGGCCGAGCACGGCCCAACCTCCCCGGCGATTTTGCTGACCACCGCTGCGAAAATCGCCGACGGCATCCAGGCCGAGATCGAGCGCCAGCTTGCCCGCCTGCCGACCGCGGATATCGCCGGGATGGCGTGGCGCGATTACGGGCAGGTGATTCTATGCGATACCGACCAGGAGATGGTCGCGGAAGCCGACCGCATCGCGTCCGAGCATGTGCAGGTGCTGACGCGCGAGCCGCGCTGGTTCCTCGACCGGATGCACAATTACGGCGCGCTGTTCCTCGGCAAGGAGACCAACGTCGCGTACGGCGACAAGGTGATCGGCACCAACCACACGCTGCCGACGAAGCGCGCGGCGCGGTACACAGGCGGATTGTGGGTCGGGAAGTTCCTGAAAACGGTGACGTGGCAGGAGGTCAGTCCCGAGGCCACCGCGATGATCGGCGAGTATTGCTCCCGCCTGTGCGCGATCGAGAATTTCGCCGCGCACAAGGAACAGGCGGATTTGCGCGTGCGCCGCTATGGTGGCCGGAACCTGCCGTGACACCGTGGCGCGTCGCCTGAACAGAACGCTGCGGCGGCTCTTCCGGGCTCCCATCCACCTGTATCGCTGGAACTGCGGTCGCCTGCTCGGCCACCGGTTTCTTCTGCTGATCCATGTCGGCCGTCGCACCGGGCAGCGTCGCGAGACCGTCCTCGAGGTCATGCAATACCGAACCGAGCCGCCGGAGGTGATCGTGATGAGCGGCTTCGGTCCAAACGCGGACTGGCTGCGAAATATCCAGGTCACACCCTACCCGGAGGTGGTCATCGGCGATCGGCGCTTCACGGCCGCCCATCGCTTGCTCGATGTGCAGGAAGCCATGGACGTTGTCAGGAACTATGAACAGCGCAACCGGATGCTGGCGCCGATCGTCCGCCTGGTGTTGAGCCGGCTGCTCGGCTGGCGCTATCACGGCGATGAGAGCGAACGTCGTCGGCTCGTCAAGGAACTGCCACTGGTCGCACTGCGGCCGCGCGCCTCGTGTTGAGACGAATCGTCCTATATCTCGTGCATGCGACAGTTGCTGGTCATCGCCGGCCTGGTGCTGCTCGGTCTCGGCATTGTCTGGCCGTGGCTGGGACGGCTCGGGCTCGGCCATCTGCCAGGCGATGTCAGCGTGCGGCGGCCCGGCTTCGCTTTCTACTTCCCGCTGGGGTCGAGTATTCTGATTTCCGTCGTCCTGTCGCTGGCGATCACCGTGATCGCCTGGCTCTTCCGCCGCTGAACTGCCGGCGTATATGATGCAGACGCATAAATGCAGACGACTGCAAGGGAGTGACTGATATGGCCGAAGAACTTGCAACACTGGGCGGCGGCTGCTTCTGGTGTCTGGAAGCGGTGTTCAAGGACCTGCGCGGCGTCAGCAGCGTGGTGTCAGGCTATGCTGGCGGCCAGGTGGCCAATCCCAGTTACCAGCAGGTCTGCACGGGCAAGACCGGCCATGCCGAGGTGGTGCAGCTCCGCTTCGACCCGGCAGAGCTCAGCTATGCCGATCTGCTGCGGGTGTTCTTCGCCATTCACGACCCGACCACCAAGGACCGCCAGGGCAACGATGTCGGGACGCAATACCGCTCGATCATCCTGACGCACACGGACGCGCAGCGTCAGACCGCGGAAACCGTGATGCGCGAGATCGCCGACGCGAAGCTGTGGCCGGCGAAGCTGACCACCGAAATCAAGAAGCTGGACGCGTTCTATCCCGCCGAATCGGAGCACAACGACTACTTCGCCCGCAACCCCTGGAGCGGCTATTGTCAGGCCGTGGTGGCGCCGAAAGTGGTGAAGTTCCGCAAGCAGTTCACCGACCGGCTGAAGCGCGCCGCGGCGGAGTAGGGCAGGGGTCCGGATCGTCGATAGCGATCGGCCGTCTTTACGCACCACGACCCGGGCGCGAGAGTGCGCCGATGACATCCTCTCTCTCCGGCCGCCTCGACCGTCGTCTCGACGCACTGCCGCGAGCCTATCCGGGACCCGGCGGCGCGGTGGCCGTGTTGCGCGACGGGAAGACCTTGGTCCGCCACGCCTGGGGCTGGGCGAATGCCGAGCGGCGGATCGCATTTACGCCCAGCACCCTGTTCCGCATGTGCTCCATCACCAAGCAGTTCACCTGCGGCCTGGTGCTGGACGCGTTCCCGCGATCCCTCGGTGCTGGACCGCGATGTGCGTGCCCGCCTGCCACTGCTGGAAACAGCGCCGGGCGCGCTGCACCTGTGCCACAACCAGTCCGGCCTGCGCGATTACTGGGCGCTGGCGATGCTGCACGGTTCGCCCGCCGAGGCCGCGTTCGGCGACATCGAAGCGGCCGGCGTGATCGCCCGCGCCCGGACCCTGCAGTTTGCCCCGGGCACCCGCTATTCGTACGTCAACCAGAACTTCCGCATCCTGTGCGACATCCTGCAGGAACGCACCGGACGCAGCTTCATGGAACTGCTGCGCAGCCGCATTTTCGAGCCTGCCGGCATGTCCGGCGCGTTGCTCTGTGCCGACACACGCGCCATGCCGGACGGAACGGAGGGCTATGAGGGCACCCAGGCGACAGGCTTCCGCGTCGCCGAGAACCGTATCTTGTGGACCGGCGATGCCGGCCTGGGCGCCTGCCTGGACGACATGATCGCCTGGGAGCGCCACATTGACGCGACGCGCGACGACGCGGACGCGCTGTACAACCGACTTTCCGCCCCGGTCAGTTTCGCCGACGGCACGCCTGCCGCGTATGGCTTCGGGCTGGGGCGGGCCACCGCATTCGGCCGCCCGGTCACCGGCCATGGCGGCGGGCTGCGCGGCTGGCGCAGCTATCGCCTGTACGTCCCGTCGGAGCGCGTGTCGGTTGTTGTCATGTTCAACCATCTATCGGACGCGCACGAGGCGGCGATGGACGTGCTTGCCGCCGTGCTGGGCGAGGATCGGCCCTCTCCTGCCGCTGCTGTGCCGGCACCGGCCTGGCTCGGCGCTTATATCGAGCCGGAAACCGGGCTCGCGGTGCGCATCGACATGGCGGCGAACGGACAGGTGCGTCTGCGCTATGGCCATTCTGCGGAACGTCTCGACCTGCAGGCTGACGGCACCGCGCGGTGCGCCACCGCGCGGTTGCGGCCCGAGGATGACGGTCTGTGGATGGACCGTCCGCAGGAAAATCAAAGCTCGCTGCCTGCGCCCGTGCGACGGCGCGCCAACGGGGGATGTCGCCGGTACCTACCGCTGCGAGGAGCTGGATGCCGAGCTGACCGTTACCGATGCCGGTGGCGTGCTGTATGGCGGGTTTTCAGGATTTCTGGGCCGGGGGCGCATGGAGATGCTGGATCCGGTGGGGCCGGATCTCTGGGTGTTGCCTTGCCCGCGCGCGCTGGATCACACGCCGCCCGGCGACTGGACGCTGGCTTTCTGGCGCGACGAGGCGGGCCGCGTCGCCGGGATTGAGGTCGGCTGCTGGCTGGCCCGCCGGTTGCCATACGCGCGCGTCGGCTGATAAGCGCAGCACGCATCTCGGCAGCCAGCGCAAATGCGGGCGACGCGCCGGCAGATCAGACGAGAAGGCGGCCGACTGGTCATTCCCGCGCAAGCGCATAGGCGCGCACTTGAGGCCGGCGGCGGTTAATCGACCGGAAGGGGCGGAAGGCGGACGTTCAGCGTTGTTCGAAAAAAACCTCTCGGATCACATGGAACAGATAAGTCTGATGCGGTTGCAACGATCTTGCCGGCGCGTCGCGCGAGGTTTGCGGCGGCACTGCACTGAGTAGCCGCCTGGATGGCGTAGCGGCTGATAGCTGGCGGCCTCGGAGAGAGAGGCTATAATCTCGCTCAGACGATCCGACAGGGGTGATGCAGCTAAGGAGAGAGCGTTATGGTGACGGAATTCGCCGATATCGAGGTCCTCTTTATCATCGGGTTCGGCCCAATCGTTCGCGATGCCACGGCAAGCCGAAGGCTTTACGGTGACACACTGCACATCCCGTTCAAAGAAGAGCACGACGGCTATCTCCACACTGAGGCGTTGGCTGGCGCCAAGACCTTCGCCCTATGGCCGCTCCCCCTGGCTGCGGACTCGTGCTTCGGCAAGAACGCCTGGCCAAGTGATGTCCCGGTTCCGCAAGCGTGGCTGGAATTTGAGGTCGCAAATCTGGAAAAAGCTTCGGAGACGCTACAAGCGAAGGGGTATCATCTGCTGGTCGCGAACAAGAAGGAACCTTGGGGCCAAACCGTCAGCCGCTTCCTCAGTCCGGAAAGCTTGCTTGTTGCCCTGGCCTTTACCCCTCAGATGCGACAATAGCGTGTCGGCCGCTACAAGACTTCGTGGTTGGCTGTGATTGCAAAACTCTGGATCCTGCCTTGGCCGAAATAGTTGGCGCTTGGTATTGCGTTCGAGGCTCGTATCGGACAACCTGGAAGAAGTCCCGGATAGGCCCCCCGGCCCGCCTCGCATTGACGCCCCTTTCGCCCCCGCGCCAGACTGCCGGCACTCAGCGGAGGGATCGCGCGATGGATCTGGCCTTCACCCCTGACGAACGCGCCTTCCGCGAAGAAGCGCGCGGGTTCTTCCGCACCGAAATTCCCGAAACCATCCGCAACAAGGTCGCCGCCGGCGAGCACCTGTCGAAGGACGACATGGTGACATCCCAGCGCATCCTGAACGCGCGCGGCTGGGCGACACCGAACTGGCCGAAGGAGTGGGGCGGACAGTCGTGGTCCCCCGTGCAGGTCTATCTGTACCAGGACGAACTGCAGCAGGCCAGCGTTCCCAGCCCTATCGGCTTCAACGTAACCATGGTCGGCCCGGTGATCGCGCAGTTCGGCAGCGACGAGCAGAAGCACCGCTTCCTGCCCCGCTGCGCCAACGCCGACGATTTCTGGTGCCAGGGTTTTTCGGAGCCCGGCTCCGGCTCCGATCTGGCGTCCCTGCGCACCCGCGCTGAACGCCGGGGTGACAAGTACATCGTCAACGGCCAGAAAATCTGGACCACGCTGGCGCAATACGCCGATTGGATCTTTTGCCTGGTGCGCACCGACCCGGCTGCCAAGAAACAGGAAGGCATTTCGTTCATCCTGATCGACATGAAGACGCCGGGGATCACCGTCCGCCCCATCGTCACCATCGACGGCGGCCGCGAGGTGAACGAAGTCTTCTTCGACGATGTGGAGGTTCCCGCCGAGAACCTGGTCGGCCACGAGAACAAGGGCTGGGACTATGCGAAGTTCCTGCTCGGCAACGAACGCACCGGCATCGCTCGTGTCGGTGCCTCCAAGGCCCGCGTTGCCCGCCTCAAGCAGCTTGCCGCGCTGGAACGCGTCGGCGATGTGCCGCTGATCGAGGACCCGCGGTTTCGCGAGAAACTTGCGGCCATCGAGGTGGAGCTGAAGGCGCTGGAAATGACCCAGCTTCGCGTCGTTGCCGATGAACGCAAGCGCGAGAAGGGCCGACCCAACCCCGCATCATCCATCCTGAAGCTGAAGGGCTCGGTGATCCAGCAGCAACTGACCGAACTGATGATCGACGTGGTGGGTCCGTACGTGATGCCCTATCAGCCGCCGGAGGAGGGACAGAACGAACCGTTCGTCGGCCCCGACTACGCCGCCGGCGCCGGGCCGACCTATTTCAACTATCGCAAGGTCTCGATCTACGGCGGCTCGAACGAGATCCAACGCAACATCGTCGCCAAGGCGATTCTGGGACTGTAGAATGGATTTCGATCTCAGCGAAGAACAGCGCCTGCTCAAGGACAGCATCGATCGGCTGATCGCCGACCGCTACCAGTTCGAGCAGCGCAAAAAGTATCTTGCGGAACCGGATGGCTGGAGCCGCGACGCCTGGGCGCAGTACGCCGAACTCGGGCTGCTCGGGTTGCCGTTCGATGAAACCCATGGCGGCTTCGGTGGCGGCCCGGTCGAGACCATGATCGTGATGGAGGCGTTCGGGCGCGGCCTGGTGCTGGAGCCGTATTTTGCCACCGTGGTGCTCGGCGGCGGCCTGATCCGCCGCGCCGGCAGCGCCGCCCAGCAGACCGAGCTGATCTCGCTGATCACCCAGGGCAAGCTGAAGCTCGCCTTCGCCCATGTCGAACGGCAGTCGCGCTGGAACCTGGCCGATGTCGCCACGACAGCCTCGCCGGACGGCGGGTCATGGGTGCTGAACGGTGCCAAGGGCGTCGTGCTGCACGGCGACTGCGCCGACCGCATCCTGGTCACCGCCCGGGTGTCCGGCGGCCGGCAGGATCGCGACGGCATCGGCCTGTTCCTGGTCGAGGCCGCCGCCCCCGGCGTGACACGTCGCGGTTACCCCACCCAGGACGGGCTGCGCGCCGCCGAGATCAGCCTGGACGGCGCACCGGCAACCGCGATCGGCGCACCCGGCGACGCGCTGCCGGTGATCGGGCAGGTGGTCGATGAAGCCATCGCCGCGCTGGCCGCCGAGGCGGTCGGCGTGATGGCGGCCATGCAGGAGACCACGCTCGACTACCTCAAGACGCGCCAGCAGTTCGGCCGCGCCATCGGCCAGTTCCAGGCGTTGCAGCACCGCGCCGTGGATATGCTGACGGCGGTCGAGCAGGCCCGCAGCATGGCGCTGTTCGCCGCTGTCATGGCCGGTGACGCGGATGCCACCGAACGCCGCCGCGCCATTGCCGCGGCCAAGGTGCAGATCGGCCGCTCCGGCCGGCATGTCGGCCAGGAGGCGATCCAGCTTCACGGCGGGATCGGCATGACCATGGAATACAAGGTCGGCCACTACTTCAAGCGCATGACCATGATCGACCAGATGTTTGGCGACGCCGACCAGCATCTGGCGGAACTGGCGCGCCTGGGCGGCTTGTTCGGGAAGCCGTAACCCCACCCGTAAGGAGGCCGTTGCCGTGATCGCCTGCATTATCGAATTCGGCGTCAAGGAAGGTCGCGACGACGATCGCAAGCGCCTTCTGGCCGAACTGTTCGTCGAACTCGAGCAGGTGTCTGGATTCATGTCCAAGGAGACATTCGACGATGTGGAACGTCCGGGACGTCGAATCACCATCTCCTACTGGAAGGATGCGGACGCACTGCGCGGCTGGATGCGCAACAAGGCGCATGTTCGCGCGATCGGGCTCGGCAAGCGCGAGATCTTCAACCATTACAACATCAAGATCGCGACCATCGATCGGGAGACCGATTGGATCGCACCGGATGCCATGCCGGCGTGAGCCAGGATGTTAATCGCGGCACGCGGCTCTCTTCCGGGAGCGAGCGGTCATCCGTCATAATCTCGTCACACAGGGTCAATGGAAGCTGTCCTAAGGGAGCCCGCAGAGCAATCAGCCCGGGGAAATGGCGTGATCAATCTAAAAGACGTGCTTCTTGCGACAATTGCCAGCGTTGTGATCGTTGGGCGGGTGATGGCCGCTGGCGGAACCGTGGCGCCGGCCAACTCCAGCGAACCGAACCCGGCGAATTCGGCTGTGACCGCCACGCCTATCAAGCACCTGGTGGTGATCTACAACGAGAATGTCTCCTTCGATCACTACTTCGCCACCTACCCGAAAGCAACGAATCCGCCGGGCGAGCCAGCCTTTACCGCCGCCGACAACACGCCTTCCGTCAACAATCTGGCCGCGGCGCATCTGCTGAGTAACAATCCCAATTACACCAACGGAGCGAACAGCACCGATGCCGCCGAGCCGTTCCGGCTCGATCGCACACAGGCCAATACCGCCGACCAGAACCATGCCTACACGGCGGAGCAGCAGGCCTATGACGGCGGCAAGGCGGATCTGTTTCCGAAATACACCGGCAAGGGCACGCCGGGAGGCGTTGGCGCGTTCGGCACCAAGGGACAGGTGATGGGCTATTTCGACGGCAACACCGTCGGCGCCATGTGGCAGTACGCGCAGCACTTCGCGATGGACGATGACGCCTATACCGAGACCTACGGGCCGTCAACGCCAGGCATGCTCGAAGTGGTCGCGGGCCAGACCGACGGTATGCGGATCGTGGCGACCTCCAAAAAACCATTCACGCTGGCCGGCTATTCGGTACTACATCAATGACGGCCAGGGCGGCTTCGCCATGATCAACGACGTCGATCCGGCCAATGATCTCTGTTCCACCCCGTCCGACCAGGTGGTGATGGCGGGGAAGAATATTGGCGACCTGCTCAACGCCGCCGGCCTCACCTGGGGTTCGTTCATGGGCGGGTTCAATCTCGATCGGCCGAACGCGAACAGCACCAAGGGCTGCAAGCGCAGCACCCATTCGGCCGTGGTCGGGACCGACATCGTGGACTACATCCCGCATCATGCCTGGTTCCAGTATTTCGCCTCGACCGCCAACCCGAAACATGAACGCCCGAGCTCGCCGGCGGCGGTCGGCTACAGTTTTGAACATGACGGAACGACGCGCGATCCGGCCAATCACCAATATGGACTGCGGGACTTCTACGACGCGGTGAAGGCAGGGAAGGTTCCGGCAGTCTCCTATATAAAGATGCCGGCTTATCAGGATGGCCATGCCGGGTATTCCGACCCGCTGGATGAGCAGACCGGCACGGCCACGCTGATCAGTTTCCTCGAGCAGCAGCCGGACTGGAAGAGCACGGCTGTGATCGTCACCTGGGATGACTCCGACGGATGGTATGATCACGCTTTCACACCGGTCAGGAGTCCGTCTTTCGATGGGCAGGCGGACCAGCTCGACGGGCAGGGAAAATGCGGCACCGGCGCGCCGTTGTCCGGGGTTGACGGCAAGCCGGTGAACGGCCGTTGCGGACCAGGAACGCGCATCCCGTTTCTGGTGATTTCGCCATGGTCGAAGGTGAACTATGTCAGCCATGACCAGATCTCGCAGGCCTCGGTGATCCGCTTCATCGAGGACAACTGGCTGCACGGCGCGCGGCTGGGCGGCGGCTCCTTCGATGCCGGTTCGGGATCGATCATGGGGATGTTCGATTTCGCCTCCGGCGGCAACACGCCCCCGGTGTACGTTGATCCCATGATGGGGACCAGGCTGCCGGCGCCGCCCGCCTCGCCTTGACGGGCTGGATACGAGGACGCGCGTGGTGTGTTACCGGCACCGGCCTCGTTTTCGCCGTGGCCGGCGCCCTCATCGGCATGGTGATGGGCTCACCGGTGCCGCTGCGTGCGTGGATGGAGCACCCGGTCGAAAGCGTCCGCCTCACCCAGGGGGAAAACCCGTTCCCCGTGCATCTTGTTCGGCCCGCTACCGCGCCACTGTCGGCAATGGCGCAGCTCGGCCGGTTGGTATTCTTCGATGCCAGCCTGTCGTCATCCGGGCAGCTCTCGTGCGCATCCTGCCATAGCCCGGCGAATGCGTACGGTCCGTCGGGCGATCTGCCGGCGATGCAAGGCGGATCGACACTGGGGCGCCAGGGGCTTCGCGCGGTGCCCTCGCTGATGTACCTGGAACGGCAGCCCAATTTCAGCATCGGACCTGACGACGAGGAGAACGAGACCGTCAGCCTGATGCAGCTCGCGGCCGTCGGCCAGACCGCGACGCGGACGCAGAAGACGGCGCAGGACACGGCGCAGACCGCGGCGAATGTGGTGCCGCAAGGCGGCTTGTTCTGGGACGGCCGGGCTGACACCCTGCAGGATCAGGCCCTGTTCCCGCTGCTCAATCCGCTGGAGATGGATGCTGGCGGCATCCGTACGGTGGCGGCGAAACTGCGGCTTGCGCCATACGCCGCCCGTTTCGTGCAGTTGTTTGGGCCGTCGGTGTTCGACAGTCCACGATTCGCCGTCGCGGAAGCACTGTTCGCGGTGGCGCGCTATCAGATCGAGGATCCGAACTTTCACCCCTATACCAGCAAGTTCGATTACTGGCTGGAGGGCAAGGCGCGCCTCTCGCTCGCCGAGCTGCGCGGCTATCTGCTGTTCAACGATCCGCAAAAGGCCAACTGCGGCGGCTGCCATCTCGACCAGCCGAGACCGGACGGCCTGCCGCCGCTGTTCACCGATCACCAGTACGAAGCACTGGCGCCGCCCCGCAACATGGCGCTCATCGCCAACCGCGATCCGAGCTATTTCGACCTCGGCATCTGCGGGCCGCTGCGTATCGACATAGCCAACGAGACGCAGTTCTGCGGCATGTTCGTGACGCCTACCCTGCGCAATGTGGCGACGCGCCGCGTGTTCTTCCACAACGGCGTGTTTCGCTCGCTGCAGGAGGTGTTGGACTTCTACGATTTCCGCGACATCGATCCGGGAAGGGTCTATCCGCGCCGCTCCGACGGGACGGTGGCGAAGGCCAACGACATTCCACCGCGGTACCGCGCAAACATCGACGTGGTCGACCCACCATTCGACCGCCGGCCCGGCGACAAGCCGGCGATGAGCCGCAAGGACGAGCGCGACATCATCGCGTTTCTCCAAATGTTGACCGACGGATATAAACCAGCTCGGTGAACGGAACGCCACACGTCAAGCTTGCTTTATCAACCTTGGCACACCGGTGACTGGCACCTGTCGGCGTTCCCCCCGCCGCCAAACCACCCCGATCAGCGCCACCACCAACAGTCCCGCCAACCCCATCGCCTCCAGCGCCTGCGCGCTGCCAAATCGCGCCGCCAGCCCGCCGATCGCCAGCAGCCCCAGCGGTCCCGCCCCGATGCACACGGTCAGCAGCCCCATCAGCCGAGACCGAATCGGCCCCGGCGCGTGCAGGATGATCAGCGAGCTCTGCATGTTGCTGAACGCCGCGGTGCCGAACCCGCCGATGAACAGCACGAAGCAGGCCAGCGCGAACCACGGCGACAGCGGCATCACCGCCTCGATCATCATGAACAGCAGTGTGCCGCCCACCATCAGCACGCGCCCGCTGAACGGCGGATCGCCCCCGGTCAGCAGCAGCCCGCCGATCAGCGCGCCGCATGGCTCGGCGGCGGCCAGCACGCCGACCAGCAACGCCGTCACATGGAAATGCTGCTCCCCGAGCGGCGCCACCAGCGCGGTGTAGCTGAAGCCGAAAAAGTTCATCGCCATTGTCACCCCAAGCACCCCGGCGATCACCGGCTGAGTGCGGGCGTAGGCAACCGCCTCGGCAAGCTGCGCCGGCACGCGTGCCAGCACCAGCCGGTGCGTGACCTGGCCGTGGGTCAGCCCGGCCGCCAGCACGGCAGCGGCGAAATACGTGCCGGCCGACAGCAGGAAACACCCGGCCAACCCGCCGAACTGGAACACCAGTCCGGCAAGCAGCGGCCCGGCCATCCGGGTCAGGCTGTTGGTCACCGAATCGAATGCCAGCGCCCGCCCGACCAGCCCGCCGCCCACCGATTCGCCCACCATGCGCCGACGCGTCGAGTTCTCGGTGGACCAGACGGTGCCGCTGATCAGCGCGGCAACACCGACCTGCCAGGGATGCGCGTGGCCGGTCGCCGCCAGGATGGCCAGGCTGCCCGAGCAGGTGCCCGAAATCAGCAGCCCGACGAACAGGATGGATTTGCGGTTCAGCGCCTCGGCCGCAACGCCCGCCAGCGCGCCCAGCACCAGCATCGGCATCATCCGCGCCGCCGAGACCACCGCCACCGCAAACCCCGAATGGGTCGCCTGCAGCGTGAACAGCGCCGCGGCCAGCCCCTCGAACTGGCGCATCGAGTTGGACAATCCGCCGACCGTCCACAGCCGCATGAAGACCGGCGCGGCCAGCAACTCGCCGAGCCCCGGATGTCGTGCCACCATTTCCTCCCGCTGGCCGCCCCGGGGACATCGACCCGTGGGACATCGACGTCGGTCATGGACCGCGGGCGGCACGCGGCGGTAGGATGCGCCAGATGCCGGGATTTGCAGAGGGGGACCGCGAAATGAACGACACCGTTGCCGCCAAGCCGCAGTACGACCGCACCGTCGAGGATCTGGGCAACATCGTCGAACTTGGGCACGTCAACGTCACCGTGCCGGACCAAAGGTTGGCGACGCTGTTCTATATCAGCGGGCTGGGGCTGACGCGCGATCCGTACCTGATGAACGGATTGTCCAACATGTGGGTGAATGTCGGCCGCGCGCAGTTCCATCTGCCGGCCCGTGCGCCGCAGGTGGTGCGCGGCACGACCGGCCTGGTGGTGCCCGACCCGGTGGCGTTGCTGCACCGGCTGCACGGCGTGCAGCAGGACCTGGAAGGCACGAGGTTCAGCTTCCGCGAAACCAATGACGGGGTGGAGACGACCTGTCCCTGGGGCAACCGTATCCGCCTGCACGCGCCCGATGAGGCTCGGTTCGGCCGCATCACGCTGGGCATGCCGTATGTGGAGTTCGACATCCCGCAGGGCACCTCATTGCCGGGGATCGTGCGGTTCTACCGTGAGATCATGGGGGGAATCGCCGGGGTGGCGAAGGATGCGCGCGGGGCTTATGCCTGGGCCGGCCTGGGCGACGGCAACCGGGCGGTGTTTCGGGAGGTTTCGACCCCGCTGCCGCCGTTTGACGGGCACCACATCCAGATCGCGCTGGCCGACTTCTCCGGCCCGCACCGCAAGCTGCAGGAGCGCGGGCTGATCACCGAGGAAAGCGATCAGCACCAGTACCGGTTCACCGATATCGTCGATGTGGAGAGCGGCAAGCTGCTGTTCCAGGTGGAGCACGAGGTGCGCAGCATGCGCCACCCGATGTATGCGCGCCCGCTGGTGAACCGGGATGCCGGGCAGACCAACCGGAATTACGCGCCGGGGTGGGATGCTTGGCGGTGGGCGATGGGGGCGGGGTAGTCCGCCCATCGATCGTCGTTCCCACTCGTCGACCGTCATTCCCGCGAAAGCGAGAAATCCACGGCGTCGCTCGCAGAACCGGAGCGGCCCGGGATGCCCGCGTTGACGTGCACTATACTGGGAGAATGGGTCGGTTCGGTGGCGTTCTCACGCCTTATTGCGCAAAGGCAATCGCAACAAGGTAACAAAAGTAAGCACCTCTGCCGCGCTCTTTCGTTTACCGTTTCTTAGGGACACCGCTCCTACGATCATAGGTAGCCGACGCCGGCCGCAACCGGGTCACCGTTACTGCCAACGGGTTCGCAGGGGCTGGAATGAACGACGGAGTGATGTAGGCGCCGGAAGCGACGGTTTTGACGTCAGCTCCCGCTCCATCCCTGACGCTGCTCAGGGGCAACGTCGATGGAATCCACCGACGCTGCGTGGACGGTTGCGTTTTCGATCCTGACGACCCAACACGCACACTGACTGTAGAGATCTTCGACCGCGAGCGACTGCTCGGAGAGGCGCCAGCACGGCTTTTCCGTGCCGATCTGGCTGCCGCTGCTTTTTCAACACAAAGGGGATGGCGGCTATGAGCACAGACAAAGACGCCCCAGGCAAGGGCACGACCAGCGTGCGCAACCTGCGCCCGTTCGAGAGTGTCATCCTGGCGGGCGTGGCGCGTGACTTGTCGCAACTGCGCGATGACACCCTGATGACCACGCGACAGGTGGCCAAAGGGGTCGGCTGGTCGAACCACAACGAGGTCGCGCGCTATGAGCACGCCGCGCCGCGGGAGTGTCCTATATCTTGTGTAAGCACGCCGATTGTGGCCACCATATCCTGTGGTGGAGGAGTTCACAATGGCTGCGAACATCAACCCCGAAGTGATTGATCAACTGCTGGCGGGTTGCACCTCGACGTCGGACCTGTTCGACGACAACGGCTTATTCAAGCAACTGAAGAAACAGGTTCTGGAACGGCTGCTGGCGAGCGAGCTGACCCAGCACCTGGGCTACCGAAAGGGCGCGGTGACGGGCCGCAACTCCGGCAACAGCCGCAACGGGCATTCGGCGAAGACTGTGCTGGGCGACGACGGCGCGCTGGAGTTGGCGATCCCGCGCGATCGCAACGGCCCGTTCGAGCCGCAGATCGTGCCGAAAGGCAGCCGTCGCCTGGACGGCTTCGCCGATCGCATCGTCAGCCTGTATGCGCGCGGGCTGACGGTGCGCGAGATCCAGGGCCACCTGCGCGAGATGTATGGCCTCGAGGTGTCGCCGGATCTGATCAGCCGGGCCACCGAGGGGGTTCTGGAGGAGGTTCGGGAATGGCAGGGCCGGCCGCTGGAGCGGCTCTATCCGATCGTGTTCCTGGATGCGCTGCGGGTGAAGGTGCGCGACGAAGGTCTGGTACGCAACAAGGCGATCTACGTGGCGCTTGGGGTCACTGCGGAAGGCGAGAAGGAGGTGCTGGGGCTGTGGATCGAGCAGACCGAGGGGGCGAAATTCTGGCTCAAGGTGCTGAACGAGTTGAAGAGCCGGGGGGTTGAGGACATCCTGATCGCGGTGGTTGACGGGCTGAAGGGTTTTCCCGAAGCGATTGCGGCGGCGTATCCGAAGACCATCGTGCAGACCTGCATTGTGCATCTGATCCGGGCCTCTCTGGCGTTTGTTTCATGGAAGGATCGCAAGGCTGTCTTGCCGGACATGAAGCAAATCTACCGGGCGGCGACGGCGGAGGCGGGGCTGGAGCGGTTGGATGCGTTTGAAACCAAATGGGCCAGGCGCTACCCGACGATTGCGGCAACCTGGCGGCGGGCCTGGGATCAGGTGGTTCCGCTGTTCGCCTTTCCGCCGGACATCCGGCGCATGATCTACACGACGAATGCGGTGGAAAGCCTGCACCGGAGCCTGCGGAAAATCATCAAGACGCGGGGCAGCTTTCCCAATGACGACGCGGCCCTGAAACTGCTGTTCCTGGCGCTGCGCAACGTCGGCGTGCGCTGGCGTCGGCCGGTTGCCTGGACGGCGGCGATGGCGCAGTTTGCCATCCTGTTCGGCGAGCGTTTCCAGTCTGTCAGCCAGCTCGCTGGCTGACAGACTGGAATGGGCCACAGTGGCGTTTACACAAAGAAACGGACACTACCCGCTATGAGCACGCCGCGCCGCGGCCCACACAGGCGAAGTCCGGCGACATTGGCGTGCGGAACATCGGCCTGCGCCGATACATGGACCTTCTGCGGTTCTACCTCACGCACCTACCCCCGAGCCGGTGCGACGCGCACCCGGCCGGCACCCTGCTGGACAACAAGGCGCTCCGCGACACCATCGCCAGCGACCCGGCGGTATCCCTCTATGGATACCTCATGCTCACGCGCGCCCTGCATCTGGCGGGCGATCTGCCGGCCGAGCACCCCGGGGTGAAACTCTGGACCTACCTGCGCATGAAAGGTTCGCGGGGCACGTAAAGCCCTCTGCATGATCCGCCACCTCAAACGTACATCCAGCACCGCCCCAATGCCCAAACGTACAGTTCGCGACCTGCTGGACTGCACCCCAAATCCCCCGAACGTACGTTTGAGCGCCCCGAAATCGCCGAGCAAAACCGCGTTTCGTACGCTTGCCCCTTACCCGACCACCACCGGCTCGCCGCCGGCCCGTCCATCGCCAACCTGGCCCGCGCGGAACCTCAGCCTCCCTCAATTCCCGACAACCCACTCCCGCAGCACCCCCCACAGCGCCCCCTCCGCCCCGGCCCCCGCCACCATCCCGATATGCCCGGCCGCCGGCTCGTGCAGCACCGCCCCCTCGATCAACCCCGCCAGCACCCGCGCCGACCCAGGCGGCACGATCCGGTCCCGCCCCGGCGCCACCACCAGCGCCGGCATGAGCAGCCGCCCCGGATCCACCGCCAGCCCCGCCACAAGCCACTTCCCCCGGGCCGGCGAGTTCTCCCCATACCACCCCGCCAGGCACTCCCGAGCCACCGCCGCCCCCAGCGGCACCCCATCGTTCAACCAATCCTCCAGCGCCACGAACAGCCGCGCCCGCTCCCCATCCTGGTCCAGCCGTGAGAACGCCCGGTATTTCTCCCCCACCCCGAACGGGTCCAGCAGCGCGAACAGCACCTGCAGGCAGTCCACCGGCAGCGCCCCGCCCAGCGCCATCATCGGCTCCAGCACCGGCAGCATGCGCCCGGCCATCGCCGCCCGCTCTGGATCGTCGGCATGGAAGTCCCAGGGCGCGGCCAGCAGCGCCAACCCGCGCACCAGGTCCGGCCGCCGCTCGGCCGCCGCCACCGCCAGCGTGCCGCCCATGCAATAGCCGGCCAGCACCACCGGCCCGTCAGCCAGCACCACGGCCGCGTCCATCGCCCGCTCCAGGCGGCCGGCGATGTAATCGGTCAACGTGAACCGCCGCTCCGCCTCGCCCGGCCAGCCCCAGTCCAGAAGCAGCGGGCGCACTCCGTGCCCGGCCAGCCAGCGCAGCATGGAGTGCCCAGGCGCCAGGTCCAGCACATAGGCCCGGTTCACCAGGCTCGGCACGAACAGCACCGGCGGGCCCGTCCCGCCATAGTCCAGCAGCCGGCTGCCGCCCTCCTGCCACACCGAAGCGGGTCCGGCAGCTCGCGCACAAAGGGATGCCGCCGATACGCGGCGATGCCGGCCACCAGCGCTGCATCGCGCCGCATCATCTCCCGGCCGATCGCGGCTGAAAAACCGCGCTCAGCCCCGTTTCCGCCGGTCGCCGCGTCTGGCGCCGCCGCCCCGCCCGGTGCGCTCGAGCTCGGCCAGCCGTCCTTCAAGTTCGGCCACCCGGCCGGCAAGCCGCTCGACCTCAGCAGCGCGAGCATCAGGTGCAGTAGCAACGGGCGAGGCCCGCGGCGCTTCAGCGGCCCCGGCGCGTCCGCCCGGTCCGACATGCAAGCTGTCATGCCCCCGCATGGCGGACGAGGCAGCCAGCATGGCCCCGGCCGCCCCGGCCCACAGCGCGAGCAGCGCCTGCCAGCTTTCCTGCGCCTCGCGGTCCGCTGCCAACCCCGCCAGTTCGCTCTGCCAGATCGCGATCCAGTCGGCCGCGAGTTTCGCCGGATTTGGCGGATCGCCCGCGAAATCCCCGGGAATCCCCGGGAATTGTCTGGCGTCTCCGGATCGCTTGCCTCGGTCATCCGTCATTCGTCCCCCGTGCGGGCGCCGAGGATAAAAGCCCGCGGTCGCCGCGGACACCCGGATTTCGCCGCCGGCGCCATTCGCCATGTATGGTGCGGCCAGGTCCGCAAACCGAGGCAGCAATGGCCGAGACCATCCACGACGCGCCGGAAACCAGGCAAGCCGCCACGCTACCCGTGGTGGTGAAGAAATACGCCAACCGCCGCTTGTACAACACCGAAAGCTCCAGCTACATCACGCTCGACACCCTGGCCGAGATGGTGCGCCAGGGCCGCGATTTCGTCGTCTACGACGCCAAGAGCGGCGAAGACATCACCCGCGGCGTGCTCACTCAGATCATCGTCGAGGAAGAAGGCAAGGGCCGCAGTCTGCTGCCCACCGGGTTCCTGCGCCAGCTCATCGGCTTCTACGGCGACCAGATGCAGGCCCTTGTGCCGCGCTACCTGGAACAGTCGATGGCCGCCTTCACCCATCAGCAGGAACAGATGCGCGCGGCGATGCAGAAGACCATGGGCAACCTGTTCCCGTTCGGCAACACCACGATGGAGGAAGTCAGCCGGCAGAACATGGCGATGATGGAGCGGGCGCTCAGCCTGTTCAGCCCGTTCTACCGGCCCACCGACGCGCCGCCACCGGGGCCGCCACCGGGGCCGCCACCGGGGCCGGAGGATGCCACCGCCGAAGAGCTCGCAACGCTCCGCGCCGAGGTGCAGAACCTGAAGCAGCAGCTCGCCGCGGCACGGAAAGCCAAGGTCAAGGCCCCGGCGTCCCAAGGTCAATCGACGGGGGAATGAACCGGCTGAGATCGTCCCACCCGTAGGCCACGGTCTCAACCTGCCAGTCCTCCGGCGTTTCGGTCCGCGGGGTTTCGGTCCGCTGGCCCACCAGCCGGCCATCAAGCGCCTCATAGAACCGCCGGGCCGGTGCGTTCGCCGCGGCGACCCAAAGACTGGCGCCGGGAAAACCGGCAGCGCCGAGCTGGTGCGCCATCGCGCCCATCAACCGCCGCCCCAGGCCGCGCCGCTGCGCCCGTCGCAGGACGTAGATCGCGTAAATCTCCCCGGCAAACGGCAGCGACGCGTCGCGCTGGGCACCCGCATCGGCAAACCCCGCAATCCCCTCCGCATCGACGCCGAGCCGCACGGTGCCGCCGCCCTCCACGCGCCCCCGCCACCTCGCCGCCCGCTTCGCCGGGTCCAGCGCCGCCAGGACGTGGTCCGGAACGATTCCCTTGTAGGTCTCGCGCCACGCCTGCACATGCGCGCTCGCCAGTGGCAGGACATCGGCCTGTGTGGCAGGGCGGAGCGTGATCACCGGCTTCGGGCAGCGTCGATGAATGCCCGGATCAGCGCCGGATCCTTTATGCCCGGGGCGGATTCCACGCCGGAGGACACATCCACCGCCACGGCCCCCGTCGCGCGGATCGCCCACGCCACATTGTCCGGTGTCAGACCGCCCGCCAGGGTCCAGGGGGCCGGCGCCCGCCAGCCATGCAACATCGACCAGTCGAAGCGGACCGCATTGCCCCCCGGTCGGGTCGCGTCGGGCGGCGGCTTCGCCTCCAGCACAAATCGGTCGGCCGCCACCGGCGCTCAGCGGCACGTCGGCGGCCGCGCTGATCCCCAGCGCGCGCCAGACCGGCAAGCCGAACCGGTGACGCAGCGCCGCCACGCGCTCCGGTGACGCATAGACCTGCAACGCATCCAGCCGCAGTGCTGCCAGCGCGGCGGCGACCGCGTCGTCGGCCGGATCGACGAACAATCCCACCCGGCCCGGCCCACCTGCCGCGCGCGCCGACAGCCTCGCCGCCAAGGCGGGGGCAACCGCGCGAGGGGAGGGGGGAAAGAACACGAATCCCACCCAATCGGCCCCGGCCGCAACCGCCGCATCGAACGCCGCCGCGTCATTGATCCCGCAAATCTTCACCCGCACGGTCATCGAAGCCCGGCCGCGATCGTCGCCGCTGCCGCCGCCGGGTCCGCGGCGCCGGTGATCGGACGCCCGACCACGATCCAGTCGGCCCCGGCCGCGGCCGCCTGTTGCGGCGTCATTGTCCGCGCCTGATCGCCGGGCGCGGAGCCGGCGGGTCGGATGCCGGGAACCACCAGCGTGGGACTGGCGCCAAGCGCGTCGCGCAGCAGCCGCCACCTCGTGCGCACTGCAGACCAGCCCGTCCGCCCCGGCCGAGATCGCCAGCCGGCCCAGCCGTACCACTTGCTGCGCCGGCTCGCCGATCACGCCGGTGGCAATCAGGGCGCCGGCATCCAGGCTGGTCAGCACGGTGACCGCCAGTAGCAGCGGTCGCGCCGCACCGGCTGCTTCGGCCGCGTGCCGCGCCGCCTCGATCATCGCGGCACCCCCGGCTGCATGGATCGTCAACATGCGCGCCGCCAGCGGCAACACCGCCCGCACCGCCCCCGCCACCGTGTTCGGAATGTCGTGCAGCTTGAGGTCCAGAAACACCGGCCGGCCGAGCTCCCTCACCCCGGCCGGCCCATTCGCCACGAAGAACTCGAGCCCGAGCTTGAACAGCCCGCAATGCGGCGCGACTGCCGCGGCCCATTCCCCCGCCCGCGCCGGATCCGCAGTGTCGAGCGCGACGATCAGCCCGGTGGGCAGTCCCGCGAGCAACCGCGCCGCCATCACGCCGTCGGCGGCGGCATCAGCGGCGGAGTCAGCCGGGCCTTCAGCGCCTGCACCTGCTCTTCCAGCAGGCGCACCGTGGCCTCGGCGCGACGTGCCCGACGCCGCTGGCCGAGTTCGGACACCCAGACCAGCAGCGCCCCGAACACGAAGGCCAACGCTGCGGCGATCAGCACGGCGATGGATAGCGGCGCCTCCCAGGTCAGATCGGTCGGCCACAGGCCGATGGACACGGGCGCCCGGTTGGACAGCACGAACAGTACCAGCAGTAGCAGGAACGGCGCGGCGATCAGCAGGCGCATGCAGGCTCCGACAGAATCAGGCGGTGACGCGGTGGGCCTGGCCGCGGGACGCCGGCTTGCCGCGGTTCACCCGTTCGCGCAACTCCTTGCCCGCCTTGAAGAACGGGACGCCCTTTTCCTCGATTGGCACCGCTTCGCCGGTACGGGGATTGCGGCCGGTGCGGGCATCGCGCCGCTTCACGGTGAAGGCGCCGAAGCCGCGCAATTCAACCCGTTCGCCGCGCGCCAGCGCCTGGGTAATTTCATCGAAAATGGTCGCGACGATGCGCTCGATGTCGTCGGCGCGCAGATGTGGATTTGCGGCGGCCAGTTCGGCGATCAGCTCGGACTTCGTCATGGCGCACGCCGGGCCCGGCCGGGCCCGGTCCTCTCCTGACGGTTCAGCTATCCGGACGCTGCCAGAGCGCCCAGCCGCCGTCAAGAATAACCCATTGGGATACCAAGCTATTCCAGGCGCCTTCGAGCAATCCTCCGAAGCTCGCCGAAAACGCCCGGGCGGCAAGTCCCTCGGTCGAAACCATCACGGACCGGCAGTTTCTCGGACACCCCCTTCGCCTGCGCGAGCCATTGCCGCGCGTCTTTCTCATCGCCGATGGCGTCGATCAGGCCCAGATGCAGTGCCTGCTGGCCGGTATAGGGACGGCCGTCGGCGAGCTGGCGGACCTTGTCGGTGTCCAGGTGGCGGCCGGCCGCCACCATCGCCACGAACTGGTCGTATAGGTTCATCACGATGCCCTGCAACACCTCGCGCCCCTGCGGCGACAGCGGCGCCACGAAGCTCGGCTCGTCCTTCAGCGGCCCGGACTTGATCACCTCGGTGCCGATCCCGAGCTTGCCGAGCAGCCCGGAGACATCGGCGGATTGCAGGAAGACACCGATCGAGCCGGTCAGCGTGCCCTCGTGGGCGAAGATGCGTGCGGCCGGCACGGCGACCATATATCCGGCCGACGCGGCCAACCCGCCCATCACGGCCACCACCGGCTTTTTGGCGGCGACCGCGGCGATAGCGTCGTGCAGCGACTCCCCGCCGCCGACGCTGCCGCCTGGGCTATTGATGGCGACCACCAGCGCCTTCACCGATTTGTCATCGGCGAGCGCGCGCACCGCGGCGGTCAGCTTGGCATCGTCGGTGATGATCCCATTCACCGGCAGTCGCGCGACATAGGCGCCACCGCCGAGCAGACCATCCCCGGTCAGACCCTGGCCCCGGATGGCCACCAGGAGGGCCGCGACCACGGCGAGCACAGCCAGCACCCGCCAAAAGACAAGGCGGCGCTTGAGGCGCCGCCTGTCGATCAGAAGGTCCGTTTCAAGCGACAAATGTCAGTGCCCGCAACCGGTCGTCAAGCCGCCAGCCGGCACCCGATGACCCTGGTTCGTCATTCCCGCGAACGGTTCGTCATTCCGGCGAAAGCGGAAACCGATGCCCTCGCTGGCAAACGCGGAGCAACCTGTGGATTCCCAGCTTCGCGGATATGACGGCCGGAGAGTCGGTCCTTTCGGCGTCCGGTATGGCACCTGCCAGCCGCCGATCAATCGCTCTCGGTTTGCGCCTGCTGGTTCCGACGACGGATCGCCGCGCCCAGGATGTCGCCCAGAGAGGCGCCGGAATCCGACGAGCCGAACTCGGCCATCGCCTGCTTTTCTTCCTCCACTTCCTTGCCTTTGATGGTGAGCTGAAGCTTGCGGGCGGCGCGATCGATGGCGGTGATCTTGGCATCGACCTTTTCACCGACCGCGAACCGGTCCGGTCGCTGGTCGGACTTGTCGCGCGCCAGTTCGGAACGGCGGATAAAGCCGGTGAGCACGTCGCCCACTTTCACCTCGACCCCATTGGCCTGCACCGCTGTCACCACGCAGGTGACGACGGTGCCCTTGTGGATGCCTTCCAGGACCGAAGCGGCCGGGTCGTCCTTGAGCTGCTTGATGCCGAGGCTGATGCGTTCCTTCTCCACATCGACGTCGAGCACCTTGGCCTTGACCATATCGCCCTTGTTGTAGGTGGCGATCGCCAGCTCGCCCGGCTCGTCCCACGAGATGTCGGACATGTGGACCATGCCGTCGATATCCGCCGACAGGCCGATGAACAGGCCGAATTCGGTGATGTTGCGCAACTCGCCCTCGACCACCGAGCCGATCGGGTGCTCATCGACGAACTGTTCCCACGGGTTCCGCTGCACCTGCTTGAGGCCGAGGGAGATGCGCCGCTTGGCGGCATCCACGTCCAGCACCATCACGTCCACTTCCTGGCTGGTCGCGACGATCTTGCCAGGATGCACGTTCTTCTTGGTCCAGGACATCTCGCTGACATGCACCAGGCCCTCGACCCCTGGTTCCAGCTCCACGAAGGCGCCGTAATCGGTGATGTTGGTGACCCGGCCGGTGTATTTGGCGCCCGGCGGGTATTTCGCCGCCACGCCTTCCCACGGGTCGGCCTCGAGCTGCTTCATGCCCAGGCTGATGCGCTGGGTCTCGGGGTTGAAGCGGATCACCTGCACCTTGACCTGCTGGCCGATCTGCAGCGCCTCGTTCGGATGGTTGATGCGGCGCCAGGCGATATCGGTCACGTGCAGCAGCCCATCGACGCCGCCCAGATCGACGAACGCGCCGTAATCGGTGATGTTCTTCACCACGCCGTCCAGGATCTGGCCTTCCTTGAGGCCCTGGATCAGCTCGCTGCGCTGCTCGGCGCGGGTTTCTTCCAGCACGGCGCGGCGGGACACCACGATGTTGCCGCGGGCGCGGTCCATCTTGAGGATCTGGAACGGCTGCGGCGATCCCATCAGGGGGGTGACGTCGCGTACCGGCCGGATATCGACCTGGCTGCCGGGCAGGAAGGCGACCGCGCCGCCGAGATCGACCGTGAAGCCGCCCTTGACCCGTCCGTAGATCGTGCCGGTGACGCGCTGGCTGCCCTCGAAGGCCTTTTCCAGGCTGGTCCAGGCCTCTTCGCGCCGCGCCTTCTCGCGCGACAGCACGATTGCCCCGTCGCGGTCTTCATACCGCTCGACATAGAGGTCGATGAGGTCGCCCGGCTTGACCTCGGGGTTGCTGCCGGGGGGGCCGAATTCCTTGAGGGCGACGCGGCCTTCGGATTTCAGGCCGACATCGACGACGGCAAAGTCGGGATCGAGCCGGAGGACCCGGCCGGTAACGACCGAGCCGTCGAAGCCGGAATCGCGGCCCAGCGTTTCATCGAGCAGGGCGGAAAAAGTATCGCCCCTAAAATGATCGCTGGTTTCGGCGTAGGCGGTGGCGGATGCTGCCATGAGAGATGTGTGTTCCGTGACGAGCGGTCCGGGTCGTTACCGGAGGCTGGCCGTGCGATGGGCGCGTTTCGGTTTTGAAACACGACTTGCCCGCGGAAGGGACCGCGGGCCGGTTGCGGATTGAGGCGGATGCACGCGCGGTTCGCGTGCTGTCCCGACAGATACGCCCGGTTACACCGAAGTCAAGTGGAAGCGAGGCGGAGGCCGGCCCGCAGGATCACGGATAGGTTATTGCGGCACCGCAGCATCCGCAAGTGAAAGGCATCGGTGGCTGACGAGCTTGCAGATCGCAGGAGCTCTCGGGTGCCGCCGACCAGGCGCCTGTGCGGTCCCGAGGAACGGTGCGGTGCAGGCCGGACGGTTTCACCGCGGTCCCTCCGTGCGAAACTCGAAAGCTTCGTCGAGACCTGGCCCGGCCGCAATGGGTCGGGGAAAGGCGGAAAGCGGGAAAGGGGAAAGGGAGTAGGGGAAGCGAGGCCGGACCTCGCAGGGAATTCCGGTCGGGGTTGGCCGGCCACTGCCAGCCAGAGCGGGACGAGTTCCAGCTTTCCGCGATTCCTCGCATCGGCC
The DNA here is from genome assembly GCA_963764525.1 of uncultured Pseudomonadota bacterium. Taxonomy (GTDB): domain Bacteria; phylum Pseudomonadota; class Alphaproteobacteria; order Acetobacterales; family Acetobacteraceae; genus DATDIC01. The sequence continues at coordinate 80,150 of CAVXTC010000012.1, forward strand.
TGTGACGGCGCATGAAAGTCCAATCCGGGCTTATCCGCGGTTGTCGGTTGAGGGCTCTTCGTGGTCCTTCGTGGAACCTCAGTGGTTCTCGGTGTGAAACCGCTTGACACGCGCCACTCATAAATGGCAACCGTCCCGGCCCCTGTGTCTGCAAATCACCCGCAAATCACCGAAGCTCTCGTTTCCTCTACGCAAGCGGCAGCCCGACATAGTTCTCCGCCAGCGCCGTGGAAGCCGCGACCGAGCCAGCAACATACTCGAGCTCGGCCAGCTGCACGCGCTGGTCGAACCCGCCGTGCTGCTCGAACCGGTGCAGCATCGAGGTCATCCACCAGGAAAACCGCTGGACCTTCCAGACCCGCATCAGGCAAGTGGCGGAGTAAGCCTCCAGCAGGTCCGCGCAGCCGGCCAAGAAATATCGCTCCAACGCGCGGGCCAGCACCGCCACATCGGCCACCGCCAGGTTCAGACCCTTGGCCCCGGTCGGCGGCACGATATGCGCTGCGTCGCCGAGCAGGAACAGCCGTCCGAACCGCATCGGCTCGACAACGAAGCTGCGCATCGGGGTGATGCTCCTCTGCAGGATCGGCCCATCGTTGAGAACGAAACCCTCGCGCATCGTGCGGATACGTAGCTCGGTCCAGATCCGGTCATCCGACCACGCTTCGATGTTCTCGTCGGGAGCGCATTGCAGGTAGAGCCGGCTGACTTTCGGCGAGCGCAGCGACAGCAGCGCGAAACCGCTCTCATGGTTGGCATAGACCAGTTCCGGCGATGACGGCGGCGCCTCGGCCAGGATGCCCAGCCAGCCGAACGGATAGTCGCGCTCGAACAGCGTCAACGCGCCGGCCGGTATCGATGGCCGGCAAATCCCGTGAAATCCGTCGCAACCGGCGATGAAGTCGCAGTCCAGCGCGTGTTCGCGATCGCCGTGCCGCCAGGTCAAGCGGGAGTGGTCGCCGTCAATATCGTGCACGGCAACGGCTTCCGCCTCGAACGCGATCTGCCCGCCGGCGGCGAGCCGCGCGGCGATCAGGTCCTGCACCAGCTTGTGCTGGCTGTACACCATCACATGCCTGCCGGTCAGCGCGCGGAAATCGATCCGGTGGTCGCGCCGGCCGAAGCGCAGGTTCACGCCTTCATGCGGTATGCCCTCGTGATGCATCCGTTCGGCGACGCCGGCCTGCGCCAGCAGGTCCTCGGTCGTGTGTTCCAGCACGCCGGCGCGGATGCGGTTCTCGACGTAGTCGCGCGACCGCAGCTCCAGCACCACCGAGTCGATGCCGCGCAGGTGCAAAAGGTGCGACAGCAGCAATCCGGCCGGGCCGGCCCCGACGATCCCGACTTGCGTGCGCATCCCAGGCCTCCCGCAATCGGGACAGCATACCGGAAACCAAGAGATGCGGCACGGCCCACGAGCCGTTCAGGCCCGCCTGGCACCGGCCGCGAACCGGTGGCAGCATCATTCCGTCTGGGAACGGGAGAGAACGGTCGATGATCGGTCCGGTGCGCCTTGCGTTGCGCCGGCCACACTCGTCCGCGCTGATGATCCGATGTGGCCGACGTTGCGGATGCATGGAATGAGGCGCGGACGGCGCGGGCGCGGGCGGCGCGCACCGCCGACCAGCTCGATCCACGCACCCGCTCGCTGTTCTGCCGGATGAGGTCGCTGACGGCGGGCGGATCGAGGCTGCGGGGAAGCGGTAACCTATACCTGCCCGGTCGAACCGGGCAGTATCAACCGGCTGGCACAACAGGAGCCGAGATGCCCGATACCCCATCCCATGCATCAACGGGCCAGGAATCGCTGGCCGCCGAGTTCGATTGCCTGATGGCGCGCTCCGGGCTGACCATTCCGCCCGCCCGTCGCGCTGGTTACCTGATTGCCTTCGCCGACCTGCGCGAACAGCTCACGCTGCTGCACCCGCCGCGCGGCGCCGCCGCCGAACCGTCCAACGTGTTCCGTCTGGAACCAATGGAGCGTCGGCGACCGGAACCAACGGAGCACCGGCGATGAGCACCGGGCACCTCTCCATCGCCGAGATGGGCCGTCAGTTGCGCGCCGGCGCCGTCAGCTCCGAAACGCTCACCGCCGACGCGCTGGCCCGCATCCGCGAGCGCGACGGCATCTTGCATGCGTTCATCGTGGTCACCGAGGACCGTGCGCTGGCCGATGCGCGCCACGCCGACGCGGACCTGAAGGCCGGGCGCGACCGTGGCCCGATGCACGGCATCCCCTACGCGCTGAAGGACATTTACGACACGGCCGGCATCGCCACGACCTGCCACTCCAAACTGCGCCAGGACAACGTCCCCGATCAGGACAGCGTGGTGGCCGCGCGCTTCGCGGCCGGTGGCGCGGTGCTGCTCGGCAAGCTCGCCACCCATGAGTTCGCCATCGGCGGTCCCAGCTTCGACCTGCCCTGGCCGCCGGCGCGCAACCCGTGGAACATCGAGCACATCACCGGCGGATCCTCCTCCGGCTCCGGAGCGGCGATCGCCTCGGGAATGCTGCGGATGGCCACAGGGTCCGATACCGGCGGCTCGATCCGTGGCCCGGCGGCCTGGTGCGGCATCGCCGGGATCAAGCCGACTTATGGCCGGGTTTCCCGCCGCGGCGTCTTTCCGCTGTCCTGGACACTGGATCATTGCGGGCCGCTCGCCTGCGACGTGGAAGAATGCGCGATCGCCTTGCAGGTGATGGCCGGACACGACGCGCACGACCCGGCCAGCGCCGATGTATCAGTGCCCGATTTCCGCGCCGGGTTGGAGCGCGGCGTCAGCGGCCTGCGGATCGGTATTCCGCGCGGCTTCTTCGCCGGCGCGAAGATGGTCACGCCTGACGTGCTCGCCGCCATCGACCGCGTCGCCGAAGTGCTGCGCGACGCCGGGGCGATGGTGGAAGATCTCGAGCTGCCCGATTACGCAGTATTCGCCGCGGCGGGACGGGTGATCATGATGGCCGAGGCGTTCGCCATCCATCGGGCGGACCTGCAAAGCCGGCTGCTCGACTACGCCGAGTCCACCGCCGGCCGCTTCGTTCTGGGCGCGACGATCACCGCGGCCGACTACATCGATGCGCTGCGGGCGCGGCGCGAGCTGACCGATGCGGTGAACGCCGCGCTGTCCCGCCACGACGCGCTGCTGACGGCCTCGGCGCTGACCACCGCGCCGCGTTTCGATGCGGTGCCGGATTCGCTGTCCTCGGTCTCGCCGATGCAGACCATTCCGTTCAACATCACCGGCCACCCGGCCATCAGCGTGCCGGTCGGGCTGGGGGCGGACAGGCTGCCGTTGTCGGTGCAGATCGTCGGACGACCGTTCGATGAACCGATGGTGCTGCGGATCGGCCGGGCGGTGGAGAAGCTATCGGGATGGCAGAATGTGAAGCTGCCGGGCCAATAAGCGCTTCGGTCAGTCGCCCAGCGCATCAATTCGGAGATCATCAAAACAATGCCGCTTGCATCGCAAACCCGCCGTTCAGTCGTACTGAAGCGCCGTCCGCACGGCAGCCCGCGGCCTCAGGATTTCGAGCTGCGCGAGGATCCGGTCCCGGCGCCCGCCCCTGGCGAGGTGGTCACCCGCACCATCTTTCTGTCGATCGACCCCTATATGCGCGGCCGGATTTCCGACCGGAAATCCTACGCCGCGCCCGTGCAGCCCGGCGAAGTGATGACGGGTGAAACCATCGGCGAGGTGGTCGCCTCCGGCGATCCCGGCTTCGCGCCCGGCGACGTGGTGCTGGGTGCGCGCGGCTGGCAGACGCACATCATCTCGCCGGCCGAGCGACTGACGAAGCTCGATCGGCACGGACCGCCGCTTTCGACTTATCTCGGCGTGCTCGGGATGCCCGGCACCACCGCGTATTCCGGCATCACCGATATCGGCCGGCCGAAGAAGCACGAGACGGCGGTGATCTCGGCTGCCTCGGGGGCGGTCGGCTCGGTTGCCGGACAGCTTGCCAAACGTGCCGGCGCGCGGGTCGTCGGCATCGCCGGCGGTGCAGAGAAATGCTTGTTCGTGCAGGACGAACTGGGGTTCGACGACTGCATCGATCACCGGTCGATGGACCTGGGCGCGGAACTGGAAGTGTCGTGCCCGGACGGCATCGACGTCTATTTCGAGAATGTCGGCGGGCGCGTGCAGGAGGCGGTGTTCGAGCGGCTCAATCCGTTCGCCCGCGTTATCATGTGCGGGATGGTTTCGCAGTACAACGAAGCCGAATTCCCACCTGGGCCCAATCTCGGCTTCGTGGTCGGGAAGCGGGTGCTGATCCAGGGCATGATCGTCTCCGACAAGCCGGAGCGCTTCGCCGAGTGGCGCAAGCTGGCGACGCCCTGGGTGATGGACGGCAGCCTGCGATACCGCGAGGATGTCATCGATGACCTGGAGAACGCGCCCGATGCGCTCGCCGGCATCCTTGGCGGGCGGAACTTCGGCAAGCTGCTGGTGCGGGTCGGGCCTGATCCGGCGTGAAGGAGAGCGCAATGGACGAACGCCTCGCTGCCGCGCTGACCGGGTGGCGCCGCCATCTGCACACGCATCCGGAACTGTCCAACCAGGAAGCGAGCACCGCGACCTTCGTCAGTGAGCGGCTGGCCGAGCTGGGCATTCCGTTCGTCGGCGGCGTCGGTGGCCACGGCATCGTGGCGACCATCAGCCGCGGGGCAGGGTCCAATCGCAGCGTCGGTTTGCGCGCCGACATGGACGCGCTGCCGATCACGGAGACCACGGGCCTGCCCTATGCATCGCAGAACCCCGGCGTGATGCACGCCTGCGGCCACGACGGCCACACCACCTCGCTGCTCGGCGCCGCCGCGCTGCTGGCGCGCGATCCGTCCTGGTCGGGCACCGTCCATCTGGTGTTCCAGCCGGCCGAGGAAGGCGGCGGCGGGGCGAAGAACATGCTCGCCGACGGGCTGTTCCAGCGGTTTCCGATGGAACGGATCTTCGGCTATCACAACTGGCCAGGGCTGGAGGCCGGCACGGTCGCCGTGCATGAAGGACCGGTGATGGCGGCCGGTGGCCGGCTGGAATTCCGGGTCAAGGGCCGCTCCGGCCATGCAGCGATTCCGCACCACGCCCGCGATCCGATGCTAGCGGCGGCGCATCTGCTGATCGCACTTCAATCTGTGGTGTCACGCGAAACCAGCCCGCTGGATGCCGCGGTGATATCGATCTGCACGATGGAGACCGGGCAGGCGGCGAACCAGATCCCCGATGAGGCGGTGATGCGCGGCACCATGCGCAGCCTGCGGAGCCGAGGTGCGCGACGCAATGGATGACAGCATCCGTCGCGTCACCGCCGGCGTGGCGCAGACCTTCGGGGTGGAGATCGATGCCGCGATCCGCCACGGCAACGTGGTGACGATGAACCATAAGGCGGAGGCCGGGCTGGCCGCCGAGGCGGCGGCCGGCGCCGGTCTGGCAGTGCGCCGCGACCTGCCGCCGGCGATGACCGGGGAGGATTTCTCCTGGTACCTGGCGGAAAAACCCGGCGCTTTCGTGTGGATCGGCAACGGCGACAGCGCCGAACTGCACAATTCGGGTTACAACTATAACGATGATGTACTGCCGGCGGCGGCGGCCTATCTGGCCGGGGTGGCAAGGCGGGCGCTGGAGGGGTAAGTAACATCAGTTACCCGTGATCGTGCTGCCCGCGACGCCGGGCTGTGACCTGCTTCTCAGTCGTGCTGCCGGCGTGTTGGTATAACGTCACGGTCAATACGTGCGGGGAACCCGACTTGGAGGACTGGTTACGAGCGATCGGGCTGGGCGAGTGGGTCGCGGCGTTCCGCGATCAGGGCATCACCCTGGATCAGGTCACAGACCTGACAGACGACGACCTGCGCGAGCTCGGGCTGACGATCGGCAACCGCAAGCGGTTCCGCCAGGCGGTGCTGGCGCGCGGGCGGCAGGCACCGCGGACCGCCGGCAGGATCATCCCGCCAGCCCACGACCCGGCCGCTCCGGCCATCGAGACGACCCGCGCCGAGCGTCGGCCGCTGACTGTGATGTTCATCGATCTGGTGAATTCCTCGGCCCTCGGCGAGCGTCTCGAAGCCGAGGACCTGCTGGAGGTCATTCAACGTTACCGCGAGTTTGCCGGTGCCGCGATCAACCGATTTGGCGGCCACATTGCCCGGCTCGTCGGCGATGGGATCCTGGCGTATTTCTGCTATCCGATCGCGACCGAGAACGATCCCGAGCGCGCGGTCCGTGCGGCGCTCGAAATCACCCGCACCATCGGTGCGCTGGAAACGCCGGCGGTCACGCCACTGAACGTCCGCATCGGGATCGCCACCGGCCGGGTGATCGTCAGTGACCTGTTCGCCGGCGGCCAACCGGACATGCGCTCGATCATCGGCTCGACGCCAAACCTCGCGGCTCGGCTACAGGGCTTCGCGCCGGCGGGCGGCATCGTCCTCGCCGAGGAGACCTATGCCCGCGTCGGCCGGGGGTTCGTTTGCGAGGACCTGGGAAAGCGCGAAATCAGGGGCTTCGCTCAGCCGCATAACGCCTGGCGGGTGATCGCCGAGGCGGCACCCGGCCGGGGCCGCGGTGAGCTGGCACATGGGCAGTGGCTGACGCCGTTCTACGGGCGGCAGGCCGAGCGCGGCATGCTGACCGAGCGTTGGGAGCGCTGCCGCGCCGGCGAAGGCAGCACCGTGCTGGTGACTGGCGAAGCCGGTATCGGCAAGTCGCGGCTGATCGAGCATTTCCTGGCGGTCAATCTCGACGGTTCGGCCTGGATCGTGCGCTTCGCTGCGAGCGCGTTTGACGAGGACAGCGCGTTGCATCCGGTGATCGCCTTCCTCCGCGGCGCGGCTGGCCTGGAGCCCGACGACCCGCGCGAGACCGTGCTGGCCAAGCTCGAAACCGTGATGGCAGGCGATGAAGCCGCCAGGCGCGCGGCGCTGCCGGTCCTGGCGGAGCTGGTGGGCGTCCCGTCAGACGACCCGGCGATCCGTGCGCTTTCGCCGGCACAGTTGCGCGAACGCATTCTGTCGGTGCTGGTCGAGCAATTGCTGCTGCTGGCCAGCGAGAAGCCGCTGTGCCTGGTGGTCGAGGATTTGCACTGGCTGGATCCGACCGCGCGCGAGCTGCTCGGCCGGATGGTCGATAGCATCACCGGTCATGCCGTGATGCTCCTGCTGACCGCACGCGACGGGTTCGAGGCGCCCTGGACCGCCCGCCGGGCAACCACCGTGCTGCGGCTGGTGCCGCTCTCGCCGGGCGACGTCGCCGGCATGGTGCAGAGCCTGTTCACCAGTCGCGCGATTCCCGAACATCTCGGCCGGATCATCGCCCGCCGCACCGACGGCGTGCCGCTGTTCGTCGAGGAGGTCGCGCGTTCGCTGCTCGGCATGCAATCGCTCGACGATCTCGAGGACGGCAGCACCATCGTGCCCGACCAGGCAATCCCTGCCTCGTTGCACGAATCGCTGATGGCGCGGCTGGACAGATCCGGCAGCGCGAAGGAGATCGCCCAGATTGCCGCGGTGATCGGCCGTTCGGCACGGCGCGACGTGCTGGCGCATGTCTCGGGGCTCCGCGAGGCGGCGCTCGAGCAGCCGCTGGCCACGCTGGGCGATGCCGGGATCCTGTTCCGCGACTTCGCCGCCAGCGTGGAACACTACACGTTCAACCACGCACTGCTGCGCGACGCGGCCTATGACAGCCTGCTGCGCGCCGAGCGGCGCGTGCTTCACCTGCGCGTCGCACGCGCGCTCGTTGCGTATGATCCGCAAGCGGTGGCACAGCAACCGGAGCTGTTGGCGATGCATCTGACCGAAGGCAACGAACCGGAGGAAGCGGCGCCGCACTGGCTGGAAGCGGCGCGACGCAGCCTGTCGCGTTCGGCGCTGACCGAGGCGACGCGGCTGCTGCGGCACGGCCTGGATGCGCTGGAGAGGCTGCCCGCCAGCCCCAGCGTGCTGAACCATCGGCTGGCGCTCAGCGCGCTGCTCGGTCCGGCCTTGATCGCGCTGAAAGGTCCGGCGTCATCCGAGGCGCAGGAGCTGTACGGCAGCGCCTATGCGTTGAGCGAACACCTTCCCGAGCACCCATCGCAGTTCCCGCTCTACTGGGGCTGGTGGCGGGTATCGCGGGAGTTCGGCGTGAAAAAGCAGCGCGCCGAGACGCTGCTGGCGCGCGCCGCCGCGCGCGGCGACCCGGAACTGCTGCTGCAGGCGCACCACTGCAACTGGGCGACCCATTACGACGTCGGCGATTTTGCCCGCTGTTGCGCTCATATCGAGACCGGCCTGAGCATCTACCGCAAAGGCGATTACCGCCACCACGCGCGGCTGTACGGCAACCACGATGCACTGATCTGCGGGCTTGGCGCACTGGCGCAGGTCGAGTGGATGCAGGGCCGCCCGTTGAACGGGCTGGCGCAGGAACACGAGGCGCATCGCTGGGCGCAGGAGCTGGATCACGTCGGCAGCCATGTACATGGGCTTGACGTGCGCATCCTGCACCGCTCGCACAGGCGCGATCATCAGGCGGTGTTCGACCTCGCCGGCGAGCTGGTGAGCTTCACCTCCGAGCACGGGCTCGCCGATCACCGCGCGAAGGGGTTGATCTTCCGTGGGTGGACGGTGGCAATGCGTGACGACCCGGCGGCCGGCCTGCGTACGCTGGAAGAGGGGCTGGCGCGGCAGCGGGAGATCGGGACGCTCGAAGATTTCCCGGTCTATGTGTGCCTTCACGCCGAGGCATTGGCGCGTGCCGGGCAGCCCGAGCGGGCGATCGAGGAACTGCAGCGCGACCGAAAAATTTTCGAGCAGGTCGGGCTGAACTTCTGGATGCCCGAAGTGATGCGCATGCTCGCCGAGGTCATGCTGCACGCCGATCCGGCAAGCGTCGCGTCGGCCGAGGCCATGCTGCGCGACGCGGCGGACCTGGCGGACAAGCAGGGCGTGGCCATGCTCGGTCTGCGCATCGCGGTGACGGCGGCGCGGCTCGAGGCTCGGCTGGGTGACGTGGAGCAGGCGGCGAGACGCGTCGCCGGCGCGTTGTCCCGCATCGCCGAGGACGATGGCAGCCCTGAACTCGCCGAAGCACGCGCGCTGATTGCCGGCTGGCGCGCCGGCAAGGACCAGCATTGCAATTCCGGGGGCCGATGAATCACCGGGACGATGACGGCGCCAAGATCTTCCTCGACGGCACGCATCGCGTGGTGGATCCGGCGACGACGCTGGCGAAAATCAGGCCATTTGCCGCCTGCATGGGCATCACGCGTGTCGCGGTGCTGACCGGGCTCGATGTGATCGGCATTCCCGTCGCCGCAGCCATGCGACCAAATTCGCGCTCGGTCGCGGTGCACCAGGGCAAGGGGGCTACACTCGACGCGGCGAAGGCCTCAGCGGTGATGGAAGCCGTCGAGTGCTTCCATGCCGAGAACATCGCCTCGCCGCTGCGGCGCGAGTCGTTTGCCACGTTATCGCAAGACACGAACGCAGCCGATCCGGCGACGCTGCCGCGCTGCGCCGGACGCAGCTACGCCGACGAAATCCTGCTGTGGATCGAAGCGCGCGACCTGATGTCGCGCCGCCCGTTGTGGCTGCCACACGAACTGGTCAGCGCCGATTTCACCGACACTGCTATGAAATGCCCACGCCCCACCCAGTCATGCCCGCAAAGGTGGGCATCCGCCTCTTCGTGTGCGGTCGAACAAGACGTGGATGGCCGCGTTCGCGGCCATGGCGGTACGGTGGTGCAGCGACCGCGATGCGAGGCGTCGCTGCCGGAACCTGCCGGGCTGTTCCAGGCCACCACGAACGGCCTCGCCTCCGGCAATCACCGGCTGGAGGCAGTTCTGCACGCATTGTACGAAGTTGTGGAACGCGATGCCGTGGCGCTGTGGCGCGCGCTCCCCGAACGCATGCAGGATGAGCGTGGGCTCGACGCGGGTGCGGTGGACGGTTCGCTCGCCCGCCGGTTGCTCGCGGCGTTCGCAGCAGCCGGCGTCGCCGTGCACCTGTGGGACGTTACATCGGATATCGGGCTGCCGGCTTTCGTGTGCCTGGCCGCTCCCGCCGCGGAGACCGATGCGGTGGAACCGGAACTTGGCTCCGGCTGTCATGCCGACCGCGACGTCGCCCTGTCGCGCGCGTTGACCGAGGCGGCGCAGGCCCGCCTGACGCGCATCTCCGGGGCGCGGGACGATTTCGACGCGGGTGGCTACCGGCCGGAGCAACGGGGCAGCGCGGCAGGACGCGGCACGGCGATGGATGACCGCGCCTGCACGCGGTGGGTTCCGCGCGCCTGCGGCGCTCGCCGCGCCGACGTTGCGGCAGGATCTCGACACCGTGCTGGAGCGCATGTCGGCGGCGGGCATGTCCCAGGCCGGTTGCGTCGATCTGACGCGGGCCGAATTCGGCATCCCTGTCGTCCGCGTCGTCGTGCCGGGGCTGGAAGGTCCGTGGACCCCGCCGGGCAGCGAATATACGCCGGGGGTCCGTGCCCGGATGATCGCATGACAACCGTGGTGTTTCTCGGCCCGACGCTCGCGGTGCGGGACGCGACCTTGTTGCTGGCGGCGGACTACCTGCCGCCAGCATGCCAGGGCGACATCTATCGTGCCGTGCGGGATCGGCGGCCGGTGGCGATCGGGCTGGTGGATGGCGTCTTCCAGCAGGCGCCAGCGGTCTGGCATCGCGAGATCCTTTGGGCGCTGACGCGGGGCGTCCATGTGTTCGGCGCCGCCAGCATGGGCGCGCTGCGTGCCACCGAACTGGCGCCGTTCGGCATGCAAGGGGTCGGCCGCGTGTTCGAGGCCTATCGTGACGGAGTCTGGCCCGGTTTCGAGGCGCCATTCGAGGATGACGACGAAGTCGCCGTCATCCACGCGCCGGCGGACGCCGGAAGCATCGCGCTGTCGGATGCGATGGTCGATCTGCGCGACACGCTGCTGGCAGCGGAAGCGTTGGGGGTTATCACGCGCGATGAGCGCGACACGCTGGCCGACATGATGAAGCGCCGGCACTTCCCGGAGCGCAACATCGCAGCACTGGCCAAAGCGGCCGGCGAACCCGCCGCCGCCTGGATCATCGCGAATCCGGTGCGTCGCAAGCGGCTGGATGCCGAAGCAATGCTACGGAGGATGGCGGCGTTCCTGGCCGGCCGCCCGGCGCCGTTCCAGGCCGACTTCAAGTTCACCCCGGCGCTGGTCTGGCACTCCTTCGTGGCCGCGGCGGATGCCGAGGATGCCGCCGCCGTCTCCCGTGCTGTCTGGCAGGATTGGCTCTCGGTCGGTGGTGCATGACTATCAGGTCCTCGTTGCGTGCCGCGGGCACCCGTTTCCGGCTGTTCCCCGCCTATGCCGACGGGTTTGCGGAACCCGAAGAAATCGTGCTGTTGCTGCCGGCCGGGACCATCGGTCCGGGTCCGTCGGATGCGCGCATGTACACCGTCAATCCTGTGCGCAAGGACGAACCGTACGATCCGCCCGACTATATGCCGCCGTATCGCGGCAAGGTTCATCCGCCGGCGATGCCGGATCGCTTCGGGAACTTCGATTGGATTCCGGTCGAATGCGAGCAGTTCCTGGCCGCGCACACCTACGCCACCGTGCGGCACACGCTGGACATCTGGGAACACTATCTCGGCCATCGCGTCGTCTGGTGGCACGCTGCCATCATGCCCCAGGTGGAACTGATACCGATGGTTCATTGGGCGAACGCCCATTCCGGCCCCGGCTTCATCGAGATGGGCCGCCAGGAGACAGCATCCGGCAGCATCGCGCCGTTCTGCCTGAATTACGACGTGCTTGCGCACGAGACCGGTCATGCGATCCTGTTTTCGCAGATCGGCATCCCGCCGCCGGGCGGTGTCACGCGCGAATTCCTCGCTTTCCATGAAAGCTTTGCCGACCTGATCGCGGTGATCGGCACGATGGAATTCCGCTCGATCACCAATCACCTGCTTAACGAGACGGAGGGCAACCTGTATGTGCTCAATGTCGTCAATCGCATCGGTGCCATCTCGCGCACCGAGCAGATCCGCATCGCTTCCAACACGGCGGTCATGGCCGATGTAGCGGACCTGCAAATGGCGCCGGACGGTAGCTGGATCGACCCGACCGGGCAGAACCGCAACCAGCACGCGATCGCCGAGCCGTTGACCGGTGCGATTTTCGACATCCTTGTCGAGTTCTATCAGGACCATCTTGTGCACCAAGGTCTGATCCCTCCCGATGCGGACGCGCGCGGCTGGACGCGGGCCGAGGTGGAGCAGGCGATGGACGCGGTCCGCAAAGAATCCGCCCGCGCCTTCGCCCAATTCGCCGTCGGGTTCCGGACCGCGCTCGACCGCGCCCGCGATCTGGTGGGGCGTTGCATGGCGCATGTGATGTTGACCGTACGGCCCGAGACCCTGACCTTCTCCATCGTTGCGGCACGTTTCCTCGAAGCCGCCGCGGCGCTCGGCGAAGCCGATATCCTATCCGCACTGCTCGATCATTTCCTGTGGCGCGGGATCGATCCCGGACCCTGTCTCGCAATCGCCATCCCGCGCGGGACCGGCAGCCCCCGCGGGACCGATCGCGGACGCGACCGCGGGAAGCTTATCGTCACCGAGCCGCCGAACCGTGTGCGCGGCTGCGACTGTGGCGACATGCGCGGCTTTATCCAGGCGCGGCGGCTGATGACGCATCCGCACCGCGCCACACCTATAACGTCGGAATAACGCTGGCATGTGATACTTTTGATGGTTTAGTCAGCCCGTCCTGCCTCTGGAGCGGTCCGGGCTCCCATCCGGCAACAAGTGGAGGAACGCGCATGGCTTCGAACCCAACCGGCTCCGAGGAGGGCCACACGCCCAGTGAGGCGCTGCTGTCTGGCACGACGGTGCGGATGTTCGGTCGCAAGTTCACCGGCTTGACCATCGGCAATCTCGGGGTAAATGCCTCCTCCAATAATCCGCTCGTCGTGCGCTTGCGGGAGTCCGCGAAGCGTCACCAGGAAGCGTTGGACGCCAAAAAGGCGCCGGACGACAGCGATGTGTACGGCCTCGCCCATATCCATGGGTTCAGTTACCGTGCGAAATTCTACAAGCTGGCTGAGCCGGTCGTGATGCTGGTGTTCGGCGCAGGCCAGGAGGCCACGCCGGTGAAGGACGAGGCATTTGCCAAGGACATCAGGATCTGGACCTGCGACCAGTTGGACATGGGCATCCGTATCGACATAACGATCGGCTGGATGAAGGATATCCTGATGGCCAGTGAAATGGCGCCGGATAACAACGCGGCCGGCAGCCAGGCGACCGGTCGCTCCGATCTGGTGGGCCGCGCCGATCTGGTGGGCCGCGCGGATCTGGTCGGACGTGCTGACATGATCGGACCGCCGCGAAAGCGCTGAGGTCTCGATCGATTGCGCAAACCCGCGCACGGCGGCAGGAAAGCGGGATGGACGCGCTCGCGGCATTGCGACTGCAAATCGAGTGGGGCGCCGATGAGGCGCTGAACGCCGCCCCGGTCGATCGGCTGCGCCCAGCGGCACCAGCCCCCGTGCAGCCCGCCGCTTCACCTGCAGCCGCCCCATTGGCGCCAAGTCCGGCGATCCGCATTCCACCGGCCGAGCGCGCCCGCCTCGCCGCCGAGTCCGCCGCCACCCTGCAGGCATTGCGCGACGCCATCGCCGGGTTCGATGGCTGCGCGTTGCGCGACACCGCCACGAACCCGGTGTTCGCCGAGGGCGATCCAGCCGCGCCACTCCTGCTGATCGGCGAGGCCCCCACCGCGGACGATGATCGCGCCGGCCGGCCGTTCACCGGCAAGTCGGGCGCCTATCTCGACAAGATGCTGGCGAGCATCGGCCTCGATCGGCGCAACGTGCTGTTGATCCCGCTGATCCCTTGGCGACCGCCCGGCGACCGGCCCCCCAGCCCGACCGAGCTGGCTATCTGCCTGCCGTTTCTGCTCCGCTTCATCACGCTCAGTCGGCCGCGCCTGGCCATGGTGCTCGGCCGGCTGGCCAGCCGTGCGCTGCTGGGCCCCGGTGGGCCGGGGCGTGTGCGCCGCGGGAAATGGGTCGAGCTAGCCGGTGCCGGTGATGTCATCGTCCAGGCGCTGCCCACCCACAGCGTGGAGTCAGTGCTGGCCCAGCCCGCCTTGCGTCGGGAAGCCTGGGCCGACCTGCGTGCCGTCCGGCGGGCACTGGAGGGCCAGATCGCGGCAAAGTGAGCCAACTAAGCCGGCTAAGTTGCTGATTCGTGAATCGCCGTCTCAAAACAGGCGAATTTTCCCGCGTTCACGGGTTGCCTGACCCGACCCCGGCGGCTAGGCGGAGCGGATGCGAGGGATCGGTCACACGCTCTCCCGCCTTCCTGCCGCCAGGGCGCTGATCGCCGGGGCGGCGATCCTGGCAACCGCCACGCTCCCCGGAGCACGGGCGCAGGAGACGGGGGCGGGCGAGCAGACAGCAATGGCAATTCCGCGCATCGAAGTGCCCGGCAGCGCGTCGGGTGTGGCGCTGCCACAGCCACTGACCCCCAGCGATGCCACGCGCGTACGCCGCATCTTCGCCGACCAGGCGCATGGCCGGATCGCCGCCGCTTTGCGCGAAACCACCGAGTTGGACAGCAAGCTGCTGGTCGGCCCGATCCTGGCCGACCGCTATCTCGGCCGCTTCCATCATGCGACCGTCAATGAACTGACAACGTGGTTCGATAGCTACGCCGATCAGCCGGACGCCGGTGCGATCCACGCGCTGCTGCTTCGCCGGCTGCCGCGCAAGGCGACCGCCCCGGCGCTCAAGCCGACTCGCCTGCCTCGCGCCGGCCGAGCCGACCGACCAGGCGCCGGTGGACTCCGATGCGGCCGATCCGGCGGTGCCACGCGACCCGGTGCTGGAACGGGAGGTCGCCGATCGGGTGCAGGCGGGCCGTTTTACCGTCGCGCTGCACTTGATCGCCCACACCAAGGGCTTGCAGGCGTCCACCGCGGCGGAGCTGCGTGCCCAGGTGGCACGCGGCCTGTTCGCCGCCAACCGGGATGCCGAGGCGCAGCAGGTGGGTGCTGCTGCCTGGGCCAGCACGCCACGCGCCGAGCGCCCCGGACAGGCTGCTTTCATCGCCGGCCTGGCCGCGTGGCGCAGTGGCCGCTACGAGCAAAGCCGGGTCGATTTCGAGCACGCCGCCGACGCGCACAGATGGCGCCCGCCGCAATCCACGCCGCCGGAGCCTTCTGGGCGGCGCGCGCGGCGCAGCGTCTGCATGACCCTGACGGTTCGACCGCTTGGCTGAAGCGAGCGGCGGCCGAGAAGCTGACGTTCTACGGCCTGCTCGCCCGGAGGCAGCTCGATTGGCCGATCGGGCTGATCCCTGATCGCACCACGCTGGCGATCGCTGATCCTGACGCGCTTGCAGCGCTGCCACGTGGGCAGCGCGCTTTTGCATTGCTGCAGGTCGGCCAGACCGCGCGCGCCGAGCAGGAATTCCGCTGCATGTGGCCGAGCGTGCAGGACGATCCGGCGCTGCGGCACGCCTTGTTGCTGGTCGCCGCTCGCGCCGGCCTGACGCAGTTCGCCGCGCAGCTGGCCGAGCTGATCGAGACCGCCGAGGGCATCCCGCACGACGATCTGCGCTGGCCGCTGCCCAGCCTGCAGCCGGCCGGCGGCTTCCGGTTCGATCCCGCACTGGTGTACGGAATGACCCGCGCCGAATCGAACTTCGACGCCAATGCCGTGTCGCCGGCCGGCGCGCGTGGGCTGATGCAGATCATGCCGGTCACCGCGCGCACCATCACCGGCGACACCCAACTCGCTGGCGATCGGTTGAAGGACCCCGGCTTCAACCTCGACCTCGGCCAGCGATGGATGATGTCGCTGGCCGGCGACGGACTGGTCGATGGCAGCCTGATCGCCATGCTCGCCAGCTACAACGCCGGGCTGGGCAGCTTCGCAAGCTGGAGCGGCACCATCCGCGCGCACGACGATCCGCTGCTGTTCATCGAATCGATTCCGCTCGCCGAGACGCGCGCCTTCGTGCAGCGCGCGCTGACCTATACGTGGATTTTCGCGGCGCGGCTTGGGATCGCCGCGCCGAGCCTGGACGAAATGGCCGACGGGGAATTTCCCCGCTTCACCTCCGCGCCGCCGACAGGCAAACTGCTGGTCAGCTTGCACTGAAGCGTCCGCCCGGAGGCACCAGCATGGCACGCATCGACGACAGCCGGAAGTTCATCCCCGTCAGCATCGCGGTGCTGACCGTGTCCGACACGCGCACGGCAGCGAACGACACCTCCGGCGATGCGCTGGTCGAGCGCATCGTCAAGGCCGGGCACCACCTTGCGGCGCGGTCGATCGAAAGGGACGACCCTGGCGCAATCGAACGCCGGCTGCGCGGCTGGATCGCGGATCCGGCGATCGACGTGGTGATCACCACCGGGGGCACCGGCATCACCGGCCGCGATGTGACGCCGGAGGCGTTCGAGCGGGTGATGGAGAAGCGGATCGAGGGCTTCGGCGAATTGTTCCGTATGCTGAGCTACCAGAAGATCGGCACCTCCACCATGCAGTCGCGGGCGATCGGCGGCGTCGCCGGCGGCACCTATCTGTTCGCGCTGCCCGGCAGCACCGGAGCGGTGAAGGACGGCTGGGACGACATCCTGCTGTTCCAGCTTGATAACCGCCACCGGCCCTGCAACCTGGTCGAACTGATGCCGCGATTGCAGGAACATCTGAAACCAGCCGCGGAGTGAATTCACCTCTCCCTGCGGGAGAGGTGAAGTGTTGGCGTCACCGCCGCGCCGCCCGCCGCAATCGAGGCTTCGGCTGTGGCGCGGTGGCATCCAGGATCGCGTGGATCGAGGCCACCGTCTCCGGCGGCAATCGCCGGATGCTCTGGGCGACGCGGTTGGCCAGCGCGGTCTGCTCGGGCGTCAGTCCCGCCGTATCGACCAGCACCCGGGGCCGCGATAGCCGTGCCAGTCGCGCAAGGTCTTCCGCATCGTCCCAGATCAGGCCGAAGAATTCGTTCACTTGGTGCACCAGCCCAGCGCTCGGGGCGCCGCGGCGTCCGTGCTCCAGCGCCGACAGATAGGCGGCGCTGACTTGCAGCTCCTGCGCCAGCCGCCGCTGCGTCACTCCCCGTTCGGCGCGCAGCGCCCGCAGCCGCGCGCCGAACGGCGTCATTG
Source organism: uncultured Pseudomonadota bacterium (assembly GCA_963764525.1). GTDB lineage: Bacteria > Pseudomonadota > Alphaproteobacteria > Acetobacterales > Acetobacteraceae > DATDIC01. The sequence goes on from CAVXTC010000012.1 coordinate 97,290, forward strand.
CGCCGCGGCCCGAGGCTCAGGTCGCGTAATCGGGTTCCTCGCGATCCAGCACGCGGCGCCAGGCGTCCAGATGCAGCCGCGCGTCCAGCTTGTCGCCCCAGGCGCCGTTCCAGCGCCGCCGCGCACTGTCAGGCAACTGGCGCAGTCGCCGGCCGGTGGACATCGCGGTGACCTGATACATGCAGGTCCGCTCCGCCTCGTACAGCTCGTCGAAGGCATCGTGCACGGTGGGGCCGACCACCGTAACGCCATGGCTCGCCATCACCAGGATTGACTTGTCGCCGAGCAGCGCTGCGATGCGGTCGCCTTCGTCGTTATCATGCACCGGCTTCACGCCGCCCAGATCGACCGCCATGCGGTCGTTCAGCAGAAGATTGTTCTGGTGCGCCAGCGCCAGCTCCGGTTCCTCCAGCAACGACAGCGCGGTGAGGTATTGCGGATGCACGTGCAGCACGCAGGCGGCGTGCGGATGCATGAGGTGGATGCGCGCGTGGATATGGAACGCCACCTTGCGCAGTTCGCCGTTGCCGCTCACCACACGTCCGTCCAGGTCGCAGACGATCAGCGAACTGGCGGTCAGTTCCTGGAACAGCCAGCCGCGCGGGTTGATCAGGAACAGCGGCTTCTGGCCGGGTGCGGCCGGCAGCATCAGCGAGTTGTGATTGCCGATCTGCTCGTTCCACCCGTGCCGGGCGGAAACGCGGAACACCGCCGCCATGTCGCAGCGCAACCGCCATTCCTCCTGCTCGGCTTCGGTGGATGACAGTGCGTGCAGGATGGCGGGCATGAAGTTCCTCCGGTCGGGTCAGCGGGAATCCTGCCCGGGGTCGCGCCGATTGCCAAGCGGCGGCGTTGCTTCGACCGCCGTGCGGGGGCAGGTTCGCGTCATGTGGTTCGATCCTCCCGCCCGGCTGGCGACGCGCGTGCTGACCCGCATGCCGGACCGGTTTCGTCGTATGGGCCGCAGCGAATGGGCGGACGCCAACCGGGCCGGAGCGCCGGTCGATTGCTTCCTGGAAGGCCCGTGTTTCGATGCCGCCGGCCGATTGCACGTGGTGGATATCCCTTATGGCCGCATCTTCCGTGTGGATGACGACGACTGGACGATGGTCGCGGAATATGACGGCTGGCCGAACGGACTGAAGGTGCTGCCGGATGGCGCGCTGCTCGCGGCCGACTACCGGCGAGGGCTGATGCGCATCGATCCTGGTGCCGGTACCGCAACGCCGCGATTGCAGACTGTCATGAGCGAGGGGTTCAAGGGACTGAACGACCTGACCTTGCACGACGACGGATCGGTGCTGTTCACCGACCAGGGTCAGACCGGGCTACAGGATCCCACCGGCCGCGTCTGGCGATTGCATCCGGATGGTCGGCTGGATCGGCTGATCGCGACGGGGCCGAGCCCGAACGGGTTGGTGCTGAACACCGCGCAGACCCATCTGTATGTCGCGATGACGCGATCCTGCGAGGTATGGCGCTTCGTGCTGCGGCCCGATGCAGTGGTGGGCAAGGCGCAGTGCTTCGCCCGTGTGCCGCCTGGCACGTCCGGCCCGGACGGGCTGGCGATGGACGCGGCCGACCGGCTGTATATCAGCAATCCCGGGCACGGCTGCGTCTGGGTCGTCGATGCGCACGGCGTGCCGCGTTACCGGATCGAAAGCTGCGCCGGCCGCCACACCACCAATTGCGCGCTGGCGCCGGATGGAAAAACGCTGGTGATCACCGAATCCGAAACCGGCAGCATTCTTGAATGCGCGGTGCCCGCGCCGTGAAACAGGAGGTGCCCGCGCCATGAAACAGCATGTGAATATCTGCGAAGTCGGCCCGCGCGACGGGCTGCAGATCGCCAGCACGCGAATGGCCACCGACGCCAAGGTGCGCTGGATCGCCGCCATGGCGGCGGCCGGACTGAAGCAGATCGAGGTGGGCAGTTTCGTGCCTGCGCGGGTCGTCCCGCAGATGGCGGACACCGAGGAAGTCGTGCGCCGCTGCCTGGATATTCCCGGGCTGACGGTGATCGCGCTGGTGCCGAACCTGCGCGGCGCGCAGAACGCTTACGCGGCCGGAACCCACAAGATCAGCGTGCCGGTCTCTGTCAGTGAGGGGCACAGTCGCGCCAACCTCAACCGCACGCCGGCAGAAAGCATCGAGGAGATGCGCCGGCTGATGGACTGGGTGAAGGCGCAGCCGCGGCGGATGGAGGTGATTGCAGGTGCATCCACCGCGTTCGGCTGCTCGATCGACGGCGAGGTGCCGACCGCCAAGGTGGTCGAGGTCACCGACGGGCTGGCGCGTGCCGGCGTGGACAAGATCATGCTGGCCGACACCGTGGGCTACGGCCATCCGGCGCAGGTGAAACAGGTGGTGCGCGCGGTGAGCGAGGCGATCGGGCCGGTGCTGTACGGGCTGCATCTGCACGACACGATGGGGCTCGGGCTGGCCAATGCCCTGGCCGGGCTGGAGGAAGGCATCCGGGCGTTCGATTCCTGTCTGGCGGGGTTGGGCGGGTGTCCGTACGCGCCGGGCGCGTCGGGCAACGTGGTCACCGAGGATCTGGTGTTCATGCTGGAGAGCATGGATTTTGAAACCGGGATCGACCTGCCGAAGCTGCTGCAAGCCCGAAATCTGCTGCATGAGGGATTGCCGGACGAGGAGCTGCACGGGCAGGTGCCAAAAGCCGGCATTCCAAAGACCTTCCGGCAGGCCGCCTAGCCGGTCGGGGGGTCGGGTAGGACGGAAAAGCGCGGCGCATTCCACCGCTGCCATGGCGGAATGCGCGGCGCTTTTCCGCCCTACCCCCGCCATCCGGGCATCGGCCAGACCAGCGGCGCCGCGGCTGCTTCGGCCGGCCACACGGTGACGTAATCGTTGCCAACGAGCTGGGTGATGTAGGTCGCGCCCTCCTGGTTCTGTCCGGACGCATCGAACCGCACCCCGCGATAGCCGACAATGAGCTGATCGGGCTTCAGGTCGGTCGCTTGCAACGCCGCCTAAATCTTCTCCGGTGCTGCCGCACCGGCACGGTTGATCGCATCCGCCAGCACGAAGAACGCCTGCATGACGCGTCCGCTCGCATCGCCCATGTCGCGACCGGTCTTCGCCCGAAACAGTGCGTTCACCTTTTGCGTCACGCTGTCTGGCCTGCCCGGCGCCCAGGCGCTGCGATTCAGCGTCCCTTGAGCCAACTTGCCGACCGCGGTGACGAAGGAGGGATCGGAGAACCCGGCGCTGTCGCCGATAATCATCGGCGGCAGCCAGTCCAGCGACTTCATCGTCTTCAGGTACAGGATGGCATCCGAGGTGTAGCTGACGAACAGCACCACGGACGGATCGGCGCTTTTCAGCGTAAGCACCTCCGATGACATGTCCGGGCTGTTGGCGGAGTAGCGCACCCTGGTCGCCAGCGGAATCCCGTACGATTTCGCCGCCGCCGCGATCGCATCGCCCACCGAGGTGCCGTAGTCGGTGTTCTCGGCCACTACGGCGACTTTGTCGATCGGCCGGCCAGCCTGCTTCATCTCCTTGATGAAGCGCATGTAGGTATCAGCGAAATTGGGTGCGATCGGGGTGACGCGGAAGGTGAATTTGAAGCCGCGCCCGGTGATATTGGCGGCGACCGAGTTGCTGACCACGAACGGCACGCCATAGCGCTCGGCGACCGCCGTTGCCGTGAGCGCGGTGTTGGACTGGTACGATCCGATCAGCGCCGGCACGTGGTTCTGGGTTATCAGGCGCAGTGTCTCGGTCTGCGCCAGCGCCGGATCGCCGCGGTGATCGACGAAGATCGTCTCGATCGGGGCGCCGCCCAGGTTCGGCAGCCCGGCGCTCGCCGCCAGCGGCAGACCCTTCAATTCGGGGTGCGGTCGGTTGACGATTTCCTGGCCGAGTTCGATCGCTGCCTTGCAATCCTCGCCGGCCCCGGCGGAGTTGCCGGTCAGGGGATAGAGCGCGCCGATCCGCACAGATTCGGCCGCGCCGGCCCTGGCGCCGACAGCCAGCACCGGAAGTGTAGCGGCAACCAAGAGCAGTTCCCGACGGCGGATGCGCATCTCACGTTCCCCTGTTCGTGCGAGCCGTTCTTGCAGACGGCTGAGGCATCGTGCCGTGCCACGGGTGACGGAGCAATTGCCCTCGATCATTATTCCGGCGAAAGCGCGTGGCAACTGTCCGTCATTCCCTCCGCTCCCTGGCATGGCGCGACGGACGTCGCTTCGGCGGCTGATCTGCCGTTACCGCCGTTCTTCCGATAGACTGCGCCTGTGCCGAACAGACAGCGCGGATCGGATGAAGACCTTTTCGGGCCGGCGGCGGAGCCGGATCCCGTCTCCGGTCCGCGCCCGCTGGCCGACCGGCTGCGCCCGCGCGCGCTGGATCAGGTCGTCGGGCAGGACCAATTGGTCGGCCCCGACGGCACGCTGACGCGGATGCTGGCCCGCGGCTCGCTCGCGTCGTTGATTCTGTGGGGGCCGCCGGGGACCGGAAAGACCACCATTGCCCGTCTGCTCGCCGCGGACGCCGGCCTGCATTTCGTGCAACTCTCGGCGGTGTTTTCTGGGGTCGCCGACCTCAAGCGCACGTTCGAGGAAGCCGCGCGGCGGCGCCGGATCGGGCCGGGAGAATCATCGGAACGTTGCTTTTCGTCGATGAGATCCATCGTTTCAACCGTGCCCAGCAGGACGGCTTCCTGCCGGTCGTTGAAGACGGTACCATCACCCTGATCGGCGCCACCACGGAAAACCCGTCCTTCGCGCTGAATGGCGCGCTGCTGTCACGCTGCCAGGTGCTGGTGCTGCGCCGGCTCGACGATGCCGCGCTGGAAAAGCTGCTGGATCGGGCAGAAATCGATCTCGGACGCAAATTGCCGCTGGACCCTGAGGCGCGCGTCACCTTGCGCGCCATGGCCGACGGCGACGGGCGCTATCTGCTGAACATGGCCGAGCAGATTGCCGCGTTGCCGCCGGATACCGCCGCGTTCGATCCGGCGGGGCTGGCCGAGCTGCTCGCCCGCCGCGCCGCGCTGTACGACAAGGACCGCGAGGAGCACTACAACCTGATCTCCGCGCTGCACAAATCGCTGCGCGGGTCGGACCCGGACGCGGCGCTGTATTGGTTTGCCCGCATGCTGACGGGCGGAGAGGACCCGCGCTACATCGCCCGCCGGCTGGTGCGTTTCGCCGCCGAAGACGTCGGCATGGCCGATCCCGCCGCGTTGCCGCAGGCGCTGGCGGCGTGGGAAACCTATGAACGGCTCGGCAGCCCGGAAGGCGAGTTGGCGATCGCCCAGGCGGTCGTCTATCTCGGCACAGCGCCCAAATCGAACGCGGTGTACAGCGCCTATTCGGCCGCCCGCTCGGCCGCGAAGACAACCGGCAGCCTGATGCCGCCGGCGCACATCCTCAATGCGCCGACGCGGCTGATGAAGGATCTTGGCTATGGCGCGGGCTATACCTATGACCACGCGACGGAAGACGCGTTCTCCGGTCAGAACTATTTCCCCGACGGGATGGCTCGGCAGGAGTTCTATCAGCCGCGCGACCGTGGTTTCGAGCGGGAGATTGCCAAGCGCATGGACCACTGGGCCACGCTACGGGCCGGACTGAAGGGCGTGTAACACGAAGGACGCGTGACACGAAATTCGTCGGGACCGCCGGGACGGCGCCCCGATGGTCTCTGCGTTCACGGCGACCTGTGCGCCCCGATCGATGACGCATCGGCAGGCGTCGTTCACCCGAACGTGAGTCGCCGATCGCTGCATTACGCCCCGAGGCCCCTTCCGTTCGTGCGACCGTCGGTAAACACTGGCGGCGTTGTTCCGGATTTGGAGCCGGATAACGAAACGCAAATTCAGGAGGGGCGAAGCAAGATGAGCTTACCGTGAACAGTTGAAGACCGGGGCGGCGCGTCTTCTGCCCGCTACGCTTGGTGTGGTCGCAGCATTGGGGCTTGGCTCGGGTGCGGCGCTGGCGCAGACGACCAGCTCGGCGCGACCCAACGTGTCAACCACGCCCGGCGCATCGGCCGCGGCCAACGCGTCGGCCACCCCTGGCGCTTCCACATCGTCCGGCGCGTCGGCCACCCCGAGCGCGCAGGAGTTCCTCAACGCCGCCAGCGACACCGCGAACTGGATCCTGCCGGCAAAAAGCTACACCGGCAACCATTATACCGACGCGACGCAGGTCAGCCCCGCCAATGTCAGCGGACTGCACCTGGCATGGACCTTCCACGTCGATGACCCGGGGCCGATGGAAACGTCGCCGATGGTTTATAATGGGACCATGTACGTCACCTCGGCGCACGACCATGTCTATGCGCTCGATGCCGCCACCGGCAAACTGAAATGGGAGTTCAAGTACAGCCCGCACGTCATCGCGTTCGCTGCCAACCGCGGCATCGGGTTGTTGGACGGCAACGTCTATATCGGCACGCTTGACGGTCACCTGATCGCGCTGAACGCCGAAACCGGGCAGAAGGTGTGGGACAAGGTTACCGTGGATGACACCGCCAACGCCTTCTACACGATGGCGCCCGTGCCGTATTTCGATCCGGCCACGAACCAGGAGGAGCTTCTGCTCGGCGTGTCGAACGGCGACTGGGGCGGCAACGGTAACATGTCGGCCTACGATCCCAAGGACGGCCATGTGATCTGGCGCTGGGAGACGGTTCCCGGTCCGGGTCAGCCTGGGCACGACACCTGGAGCGGCGATTCCTGGAAGCGTGGCGGGGCCTCGACCTGGGGTGGCGTCACCATAGATACCGACGCGAAGCTGATGTATCTCAATCTCGGCAATCCTGGCCCCGATTTCCTGGGCAGCGTGCGGCGAGGGCGACAATCTTTATTCGGATTCGATGGTTGCGCTCGATATCTCCGGTCCCCAGCCGAAGCTGAAATGGTACCACCAGTTCATCCCGCATGATACGCATGACTGGGATCCGCCGATGCAGCCGATATTGTTCACCGGCAAGGTCGGCAACGACCAGCGCAAGCTGGTGGCGACCGGCGACAAGGCCGGCAATGTCTGGATCCTGGACGCCGGCACCGGTGAACTGGTCGATCACACGGCGGCGAGCTTCCAGAAGGGGCAGAGCGTTGCGCCGAGCCTGACCGGCAACATCGCTTGCCCGAATACCCTCGGCGGCATCGAGTACCAGGGCGGCGCGTTCGATCCGGCAACCAACGCGCTGTTCCTCCCCAGCCAGAACGAATGCGGCCGGTGGACCGCAAACAAGGACGTCGTCTATATCGCCGGCCAGTTCTATCTCGGCGGCGCGTTTCCAAAGCTGGTCGGACCCAATACCGGCCAGATGAATGCGATCGACGTCGCCACCGGCGTCTTCAACTGGCGGCATCACTTCGACCTGCCGAACTACGGCGGTGCGCTGGTGACGGCGTCGGGCCTGGTGTTCTCCGGCAATCTTGGCGGCGAGGAGAATGCGTTCGACACCAAGACCGGCAACCTGTTGTGGAGCTATGATACCGGTTCCTACATCCAGGCGCCAAGCGAAGCCTATGAGGTCAACGGCAAGGAATACGTCGTCGTCTCCTCGGGACCGGCCGGCAATGCGGAGATCCCGGAATTGCCGAACAGCGGGCAGCAGCCTCTCGTCAGCGCCTTCACACTGAAGTAAGGTTCCGGCATTGACCAACTGGATTTTTCGTAGCCTCGCACCGGCCCGCGTCAGCGGGCCGGTGCTGTTTCTGCTGGCGCTGCTGCCGCTGGCTGTTCCGTGCATGGCCCAAGGCGTCGGCACCCAAAGCGTCGGCACCCAGGGTGGCGATCACGAGGCCGCGGTCGCGGCGCTGGCGGACCTTAAGGCGGCGATCTCCGCCCTCGTTGCGGCGGACGCCAGCTACGCCACCGACCGCAACGTCTATCACCGTGCCAGCCAGCAAGCGATCAACGCGCTGGAAGGTGCGCATGGCGGCGAATACCGATCCGAGGCCGGCTCCCCGGGCGACGCCCAGGGCGCGATCGGTCATATCGACTCGTTGCTCGACCGTGCCGAGACCCGCGTCTGGGCAGCGCCGTTGCATGGCGCCGAGGCGAACATGCGCGCGGCCTCGGCATATCTGAAGGATTCCCTGCGCACGCGCGAGCTGATGGACTACCAGCTCGTTGCGTCGCGCGCGCTGGCGTATCTGGAAGTGGCGCAGGGCCGGCCGACTGAAACCGGCGTGCTAGCGGGCCTTGAAGGCGCGCTGGCCAACACGGAACTTGGCCTGCCCGGGGACGCGCAGGTGGTGGACGGGTGCGCCGCGCCCCCCAACACCCCGTCCTTCGGCGTCCACGATGGCTATATCGCCTGGGTTGCGGTTCCTGCCGGCGATGGAACGCATGAATTGGCCGAGAACCCGGGCGGCACCGACGTAACAATGCACGGCGGTGTGATCCTGCTGCACACCGCCGCCGCACCGCTGGTTGCGCAGGAATGCAGTGGTCACGCCGCGGCGCCGGCAACGACATCAGCCACGCCGGCCACGCAGCACGCCGCGGCGCCGGCAACAACATCGGCCACACCGGCCACACAGGCCGCCGCGGCACCGGCAACGAGATCAGCCACGCAGCACGCCGCGGCGGCACCCGCGACCGATGCGCTCCCGGCGTTGTACACCACAGCGCAGGCGCGGGCGGGTGAGCAGGTCTTTGTCTCCAAATGCTCCAGTTGCCATGGCGCGAACATGCAGGGTGCGGCCGCGCCGTCGGTCGCCGGCAACGACTTCCTGGTGGCCGCCCAACACAACGGCTGGACGCTGGAGATCATTCGCTACCTGGTGTTTACCATGATGCCGCTTAATGCGGCCCACTCGCTGTCGCCCGATGCATATGCGGCGGTCATGGCGTATCTGCTGGCCTCCAACTGCTATCCGGCGGGCGACAAGCCATTCCCGACGGCCGACGATCCGAGCTTCGCGAACGTCAAGCTTGGCCCGGTTCCCGGAAAGCCTCCTGCCAACCAGGACAGTCAGGGGGTTTGCAAACTGAGCTGAATGCCGGCCTGAACGGCTCGCGTACTGGAACGTCAGAGAGGAGTTACGTCCGCGAACGTACCATCGACTTGATGTCGCCGCGGCTGCGGCCGGATGCCAAGCCGATCTCTCGGTCCTGCTGCTCGATCACCGCCCTGGCCGCTGCCTCACCATCGAAGCCCTCGACCACCGACTGCAAAACTTTCCGCCGCGACGTCTGGCTGCCATCGACATACGTGACATCGAACAGAACAACGCTGCTCACGGCACGACTTTTCATTGCTGTCATCCTGTCCCGAGAGAAAACCGGTCACGACTTCGGACGGTGCGTCCGGCTCCGCCTCGGCGGGCGACCCCGTTTCCTGCTCAGCCTTGCGGCGCGTTACCGCTTCCTCACGCTCGCGCAGCTTGGCGTCTTTCTTTGCCTGCTTGGCGCGGTTCCGTTCGGCCCGCTGGTGATTGTAGTTTGGCTTGAACGCCATCATCGCCTCCTGTGCCGTTCAAGATGGAACGCAGATGGTCAGCGCACCGGTCGAAATGCTAGCGGAAAACGCCACCGCCTGCCCCGCCGCCTGCAGCGAGCTGGCTTTCCGGCACGACGCGCTCGTGCCCGTCCAACGCGTGCTTCACGCGGTACTGCAGATCGCCGGTTTCGCTCGGCATCAGGCGCTGCACCTTGTAGCGTCCGCGCGGGATGTTCCCGTCACGCGGGCCGGGCAGGAAATCGACCACCTGGCCAACCGAGAACTTGTGATGGGTCATGCTTCTCTCCGAACAGTCCGGCGCTGCCTCAGGGTTTCCCCGTTGGCAGCGCCGGTTCAGCGATCAAACCGCCTGCAGGTTCGCGGCAGCAAGCTTGCCCTGCTGGCCACGCTCAATGTCGAACTTGATCTTCTGACCCTCGTTCAACTGGCCGAGGCCGGAGCGCTCGACGGCCGAAATATGGACGAACACGTCCTTCGAACCGTCATCCGGCTGAATGAAGCCGAACCCCTTTTGCGCGTTGAACCACTTGACTGTGCCTTGCGACATTGCGTCTCTCTCCATGCAACCCGGCGGCCCACACTGCGCGAGCCGAAATACTTTTCAATGAGGGGAAGCACCGATGCGACAATGCCGCATTTTGAGGGTACAAACAAACCTCGGCCGAAAAGCGCCGAGCACTCTATATGCGGCATCGCACAGCGATTTACCAGCAAAAAATCGCGCCGCCCTCAGGCTGTCGCGACGGCCTCCTCGGGGACGGCAGCCTCTTCGGGGATGGCAGCCTCTTCGGGGATGGCAGGCTCGTCCGGGACGGCAGGCTCGTCAGCATCGGAGGCGATCGCGACACTGCTGCGGGCCTGCAAGGCTTCCGTCAGCCGGACCACCGCCGCCGATTTGTCGGTCTGCGCCACCGCCGCAAATTCCGCGGCAAGCCGGTCGAGCGCCACCTCGAACAGGTTCCGCTGGCTGAAACTGGCGCCAGAGCCGTCCGGAGCACTCTGCAAATCGCGCACCACCGCCGCGAGTGCCCGGATGTCGCCCGAGTTGATCCTGGCCTGGTACTCCTGGGCACGCTTCGCCCACATCAGCCGGCTGGTGCGCGGGCGGCCGTGCAATGTCGCCAATACCTCGTTGAGGGCTTCCGGCGTCGCCAGTTTCCGCAATCCGGAGGCGCGCGCCTTGACCACCGGGATCCGCAGCGTCATGCGATTCTCGGCAAACGAGATTTGGATCACGTTCAACCGATGTCCGGCAACGTCTTCCGGACCGACCCGATCGACCCGACCCACGCCATGCGTCGGATAGACGACAAAATCGCCAGTACGAACAAATCCCTCGACGGCGGCTTCGGTTGCGCCGCCGTTGCGCGGAAAGCCGCATCGACCATTTCCGTTGTGATCGCGATCGCAGTTGCCACTCCACCCACCCGAGTCTTTGACCTCGCTATATGGGGTTCCGCCGGCCGGATACATCGGAGCCGGCGGAGAATTGTCCCCAGCCCGCGTCAGAGATGGCATCTGGTTGTGATTGATACCATAACCGCTTGGCACCGGCAACCGCCGAAATAGCCGTCATCGTATCGTTTCGATGCCGGCGAAGCGGCAAGCCTGGGCCTGCACCGAAGGTTAACGAAAGCCTTGCGCCAGATGTACATCGCAGCATCCCGGCGCGCGCCGATGTACATCGGAAAATCCCGCCGGGGGCTGACCGCACCGCCGTCCCGTTCTACCCTGGCCACGCACAACTTCCAGGCATTCGGCATGGCATGGCGCATCGGCGTCGATTCGGGCGGCACCTTCACCGATCTCTGTCTGTTCGACGAAGCCGCCGGCCGGCTCGAGGTCTGGAAGGTGCCTTCGACCCCGCACGACCCCTCGGCCGGCATCGCCGAGGGCGTCGCCGAGGCCATCGCCCGGGTCGGCACCACCCCGGATCGCATCGCCTATTTCGGCCACGGCACCACCGTCGCCACCAACGCCCTGATCCAGGGCCGTGGCGCCCGCACCGGCCTGGTCACCACCGACGGGTTCCGCGACCTGCTGGAGATCGCTCGGCAGAAACGCCCGGACCTGTATGACCTTCAAGTGGACAAGCCACCCGCGTTGGTCCCCCGCGACCTGCGGCTGGAGGTGCCGGAGCGGCTGCGCCACGACGGTAGCATCGAGACTCCGCTCGATGAAGCCGCCTTCCGGGCGGCGATCCGGGCGCTGCGCGCGGCTGACGTAAAGGCGGTCGCGGTCTGCTTCCTGTACAGCTTCGTCCGTCCGGACCACGAGCAGGCCGCCGCCCGCATCCTCGGCGAGGAATTCCCCGAGGCGTTCGCATCGATCTCCCACCAGGTCGCCCCGGAATTCCGCGAATACGAACGCCTGTCCACCACGGTGGTGAACGCCGCGCTCGGCCCGGTCATGCAGGCCTACATCCGCCGTCTGGCGGACCGGCTGACCGCCATGGGCCTCACTGCGCGCCCACATCTGACCCAGTCGAACGGCGGCGTCATCGGCTTCGACCAGGCGGCCCGGCTGCCGGTGCGCACCGTGCTGTCCGGTCCCTCGACCGGCGTGGTGGCGGCCCAGGCGATCGGCGCACTCGCGGGGTTCCCCGAGCTGATCACCTTCGATATGGGCGGCACCAGCACCGACGTCGCGCTGCTCGCCGGAGGACAGCCGCGTTTGGCCGGGGAAGCCACCGTTCACGGCTATCCCATAAAAGCGCCGATGCTCGACATCCACACCGTGGGCGCCGGCGGGGGCTCGATCGCCTTTATCGACACGGGCGGGCTGCTGAAGGTCGGCCCGCTCAGTGCTGGCGCCGACCCCGGACCAGTCTGCTACGGCCGCGGCAGTGAGCAGCCGACGGTGACGGACGCCAATGTCGTGCTGCAGACGCTGAACCCGACCCATCTGCTGGGCGGCCGCATGCCGATACGCCAGGATTTGGCGCGGGAGGCGATCACCCGGCTCGCCCGGCAACTGGACATCGCGCCGATGGCGACCGCCCAGGGCATCGTATCAGTGGTCACCGCCAACATGGCCAGGGCGATCCGGGTGATCAGCGTGCAGCGAGGTCACGACCCGCGCGACTACACCCTGGTGGCGTTCGGCGGCGCCGGCCCGCTGCATGCCGCGCGACTGGCCAAGGAGTTGGAGATCGGCCGGGTCCTGGTCCCGCGCACGCCCGGCATCCTGTGCGCCACCGGCCTGCTGCTGACTGATCTCAGGGCGGATTTCGCCACCACCCGGCTGACCGCTTTGCAACCGGACGCCTTGCCCGGCATCATCGCCGCCTTCGCCACGCTGCAAACCCAGGCGGAGGCGTGGTTCGCCGCGGAGGGCATCCTCGCCGGCCATCGCCGCATCCACCGCACCATCGACATGCGCTACGCCGGCCAGAACTACGAGATCGCGGTGCCGGTGCCGCGACGGCCCGATCTGCGCCGCCACGCTGGACGCACTGGCGGCCGGCTTCACGGCGGCGCATCGGCGACTGTACGGCTTCACCGCCGAGGAAGACCCGGTGCAGCTCGTCACCTTCCGGGTGGAGGCGACTGGGGTGGTGCCCAAGGCCAGCCTGCCGGCGCATCCAGCATCGGGATCAGACGCCAGCCGCCGCCCTGGCCGGGCATCGCGAGGTCTGGCTGCCGGAGGCGGGCGGACTTCGCCACATGCCCGCTCTATGACCGCGACCAGTTGCAATCCGGCAACCGCTTCGCCGGCCCGGCGGTGGTCGAGCAGATGGACGCCACCACGCTGGTGCTTCCCGGCATGGCCGCTCGGGTAGATGCCACGCTCAATCTGATCCTGGAATGGCAATGACCGGCATGCAGCCCAACAGTATTGATCCGATCACGGTGGAGGTAATCGGCAGCGCTCTGTCGTCGATCGTCGAAGAAATGGGCGAGGCACTGATCCGTGCCAGCTACTCCACCAACATCAAGGAGCGCCGGGACTGTTCAACGGCGCTGTTCGACGTGCATGGCAATACGCTTTGCCAGGCCGAACACATCCCCATGCATCTCGGCAGCTTCATCGGACTGCTGCCCCACATCATGAAGCGCCACCCCGTCGAGGCGATGCGCCCCGGCGATGTGTTCGTCGGCAACGACGCCTATGAGGGTGGCGGCACGCATCTGCCCGACATCGTGCTGGCCGAGCCGATCTTCGTTGATCGGATGATCGTCGCCTGGGCGGTGAACCTCGCCCACCACGCCGATTTCGCCGATCGCGGGCACGCGCACATCTACCAGGAGGGTCTGCGCATCCCGCCGATCCGCCTGTATCGCGCCGGCGAACTGCAGGACGACGTGCAGGAACTGATCCTGCTGAACTGCCAGGTCCCACGGGAGCGCCTGTCGGACCTGCGCGCCCAGATGGCGGCGAACCGCCTGGGCGTGCAGCGCATGACCGCGCTGTGCGCCAAATACGGCCGCGACACCGTGCTGGCGGCCGGCGATGCCCTGCAGGACTACGCCGAGCGCAAGATGCGGGCCGGCATTATCCGCATTCCCGACGGCACGTATCGCTTCGCCGACCGCTACGACTGCCCCGAAATCGACGGCGAGCTCGATATGTCCTGCGCGATCACCGTCCGCGGCGACGAAATGCACCTGCATTTCGACGGTGCCCCCCAGGTCCGCGCCGGACTGAACATGACCTGGACCGCGCTGCTCTCAACCGTCTATTACGCTATCAAGACGGTCGTTGATCCGACAATCCTGCCCAACGCCGGCCTTGCTCGTCCGCTGCATGTGTCGGCGCCCGAGGGCACCATCGTGAACTGCGTCCATCCGGCCGCCGTGAACGGTCGGTTGGGTGCCTGCCAGCGGGTGGTCGATCTGATCCATGGCGCGCTGGCCGAGGCGGTGCCCGACAGGGTTACCGCGGCGAGCAACGGCGCCTGCACATCGGTGACCTTTGCCGGACAGGTCCGCAAGGGAACGCGGCGGCGAACACGCTGTGGGTGTACCTGGAAACGATCGGCGGCGGCTCCGGCGCGCGGGCGCACAAGGACGGGCTGGATGGCGTGCATGTGCACATGACCAACACCTCCAACCTGCCGCTCGAGGCATTGGAGATCGAGTACCCGCTGACGCTGCTGCGCTACGAGCTGGTCGATGGCTCCGGCGGGCCGGGTCGGCAGCGCGGCGGCATGGGGCTGCGGCGGGTCTATCGCGCGGAAGCCGAGTGCCGGGTGCGCGTCGATATCGCCCGCGTGCTGAGCGCGCCCTGGGGTCTGCGAGGTGGGGGCGAGGGGGGCAGGGCGGCGGTACGCCTGGAAGGCGCCACGCTGGACCACGGCAACGGCGGCTTGCGGCCGGGGGACGTCCTGGAGATCGTCACCGCCGGCGCCGGCGGCTACGGGCCCGAAGCCGAACGCGACCCGGCCGCTTTCAAACGCGATCGCGTGGAGGGTCGCATCGTCCCGTTGACGGCCGCTATTGCAGCCCGTGCGCCTGAAGGAAATGCAGCCCCGCATACAACGCGCTGAGCATGGTCGCAGTGGCCCCGATCACGATCGGCATCTGCCACGAGCTTGGCAGTTTGGCGACGATCTGAGTGGCAAGCAGGTCCACATTGGCGCTGACCCCGGACAGCACGGTTTCTACCTGGCGCAGGCGTCCGTCGATCCCGTCCATTCTGGTGTCGAGCCGGTCCATCCGGCTGTCCAGCCGGTCCATCCGCTGTTCCAGGACTGCCATCCGCGCTTCCATCCCGGGATCATGGGGCCCGCCGCCCGCGGTTGCAAGCGTTCGTTGCAGCGGTACAATTGTATGTTCCGGCTCGTTGCTCACCCGTCAATGGTAACAACGTGTGCATTACCGACCGGTGAACGGCGCTACGCTGCCAGCTTGTCCAGCTCGCGCAGGATCGACTCGCCCATCACGTTGGTGCCGACCCGTGCCGCACCGGTTGCCATGATGTCGGCCGTCCGAAGGCCGCTGGCCAGCACATTGCGTGCAGGCGGTCTCGATCAGCGCCGCATCTTCGTTCATCTCGAACGAGTAGCGCAGCAGCATCGCGAAACTCAGTATCTGCGCCAGCGGATTGGCGATCCCCTTGCCGGCGATATCCGGCGCGCTGCCGTGGATCGGCTCATATAGCGCATGCCGCTTGCCCGACGGCTGCACCGCACCGAGCGTGGCGGACGGCAGCATGCCAAGGCTGCCCGTCAGCATCGAAGCAAGGTCCGACAGCAGGTCGCCGAACAGGTTGGACGTAACGATCACGTCGAACTGGCGAGGATTGCGCACGAGCTGCATGGCGCAGTTGTCGGCGTACATGTGCGAGAGCTGGACATCGCCGTACTCGCGCTGATGCAGCGCTGTGACCGTCTGACGCCAGAACAGCCCGGACTGCATCACGTTGGCCTTCTCGACGCTGGTGACCCGGCCTTGCCGCTTGCGCGCAAGCTCGAAGCCGATGCGGGCGACCCGCTCGATCTCGCCGGTGGTGTAGGATTCGGTGTCGAAGCCGCGTTGCTGGCCGTCGGGCTGCGTCTCGATCCCGCGCGGTTCGCCGAAATAGATCCCGCCGGTGCTCTCGCGCACGATCATGATGTCGAGCCCGCGAATCACCTCAGGCTTCAGCGTCGAAGCACCGACCAGCGGATCCAGCACGATGGCCGGGCGAAGATTGGCAAACAGGTCGAGCTCCTTGCGCAGCCGCAGGATGGCGAGCTCCGGCCGCATGTCGAAGCCGAGCTGTCTCCCATTTCGGGCCGCCGACCGAGCCGAACAGGATCGCATCTGCATCCCGGGCGGCCTGCATCGTCGCCTCGGTGATCGGGGTGCCACGGCGATCGATCGCCGCCCCGCCCACCAGATCGTCGGAAATATCAAACGACACCATGCGCCGGCGATCCATCCAGTCGATCACTCGGCGAACTTCGCGCATCACCTCCGGGCCGATGCCGTCGCCCGCCAGGATCAGCAGCTTCTTGTTGGCGGCCATGGACGCGTCCTCAGGCGGCGCGATGGAAGGTGCCCAGGGTTGCTCCGTCCGGCGCTTCGCCTCAAAGGCATCGATCGCACCGACGTGCTGCATGGTCTGGCCGATATCGTCCAGCCCGTTCAGTAGCAGGTGCTTGCGGAACGGGTCGATCTCGAAGCGGATTTCCTCCCCGTTCGGCCGCACCACGACCTGGCGCTCCAGATCGACCGTCAGGCGGGCATTGCCGCCGAGCTTCGCGTCGTCGATGAGCTGGTCGCAAACCGCCCGCGGCAGCCGAAGCGGCAGGATGCCGTTCTTGAAGCAGTTGTTGAAGAAGATATCACCGAAATCCGGCGCGATCACGCAACGGATCCCGAAATCGAGCAGCGCCCATGGCGCGTGCTCGCGCGACGAACCGCAGCCGAAATTCTCATGTGCGATGATGATCTGCGCCGTGCGGTACGGCTCCTGGTTCAGCACGAACTCCGGACGTTCGTTGCCCTGCGGATCGAACCGCAGCGTGTCGAACAGATGCACGCCGAGCCCCGAACGCTTGATCGTCTTGAGGAAGCGCGCCGGAATGATCTTGTCGGTATCGACGTTGGCCAGCGGCAGCGGTGCCGCCACGGCGGTCAGCGTGGTGAAACTGTCCATCATACCAACTCCCGCACGTCGGCCAGCCGTCCCGTCACCGCCGCGGCCGCCGCCATCGCCGGCGACAGCAGATGCGTGCGCCCCCCGGGGCCCTGGCGGCCCTCGAAATTGCGGTTGGACGTGCTGGCGCAGCGCTGGCCGGGCGTCAGCTTGTCCGGGTTCATGCCCAGGCACATCGAGCAGCACGGCTCGCGCCATTCGAAACCGGCTTCCAGCAGGATGCGGTCGAGACCTTCCTGCTCCGCCTGCTGCTTCACGAGGCCGGAGCCCGGTACCACCAGCGCCAGCACATTGGCGGCGACCTTGCGGCCCTTCGCCACCGCGGCGGCGGCGCGGATGTCCTCGATCCGGCCATTGGTGCAACTGCCGATGAACACGACATCGACAGGCACGTCCTGCATTCGTGTTCCGGGCTTCAGCGCCATGTAGTCCAGCATGCGCTCCATCTGCGCGCGCCGCCCTGCATCGGTCTCGATGGCCGGGTCCGGCACTGCGCCGGTGATCGGCACCACCGCCCCGGGATTGGTGCCCCAGGTGACCATCGGGGCGATCTCGGCGGCATCCATCACCACGGTCGTGTCGTACTGCGCGCCGGGGTCGGAGGGCAGCGACCGCCATGCGGCGACCGCATGCTCGAACGCTTCGCCCTGAGGCGCGTAGTCGCGGCCCTTGATGTAGGCGAAGGTGGTTTCGTCGGGCGCGATCAATCCGGCCCGCGCGCCGGCCTCGATCGACATGTTGGAAACCGTCATCCGCCCGGCCATGTCCAGCGCGCGCACCGCTTCTCCGGCGTATTCGATCACGTGGCCGGTGCCGCCGGCGGTGCCGATCCGGCCGATGATCGCCAGCACCATGTCCTTCGCGGTGGCGCCGAAGCCGAGCGCGCCGTCCACCCGCACCAGCATGTTCTTCGCCGGCCGCTGCAGCAGGGTTTGGGTGGCCAGCACGTGCTCGACCTCGGAGGTGCCGATCCCGAACGCCAGCGCTCCCAGCGCGCCGTGGGTCGAGGTATGGGAATCGCCGCAAACGATCGTCATTCCCGGAAGGCTGAGACCCAGTTCCGGCCCGATGATATGCACGATGCCCTGCCGCACATCGAGGATCGGGATGTAGGGCACCCCGAACTCTTTGACGTTGCGCTCCAGCGTCTCGACCTGGATGCGGCTATCTTCTTCCTTGATGCCCAGCCGGCGGTCGGTGGTGGGGATGTTGTGGTCAGCCACCGCGATCGTTGCATCCGGGCGGCGGACCGTGCGGCCGGCCAGGCGTAATCCCTCGAACGCCTGCGGACTGGTGACCTCGTGCAACAGATGGCGGTCGATATAAAGGATGCAGGTGCCGTCGGGCAGCCGCTCGACGACGTGGCTGTCCCAGATCTTGTCGAACAGCGTGCGCGGCCGACTGGCGGACATGCGGTGTCTCCTTACTCGGCCGCGGCACTGTCGCCCGGGACAGCCGTTGCGGCGGTGCTGGGCGCCGCTTCCGTGGTGCTGCGCGCGCGTTCGGCGATGCGGGCGGATTTGCCGGACCGGCCGCGCAGGTAATACAGCTTCGCCCGCCGCACGTCTCCGCGGCGCACCACGGCGATTTCAGCGATGACCGGCGAATAGAGCGGAAACACCCGCTCCACCCCTTCGCCATAGCTGATCTTGCGCACCGTGAAGTTGCTGTTCAGCCCCTTGTTGGAGCGGGCGATCACCACGCCCTCGAATGCCTGGGTGCGGGTGCGCTCACCTTCGACCACACGGACCGCGACCCGGACGGTATCGCCCGCCGCGAAGTCGGGAACCGCCCGATTGGCAGTGAGGCGGGCGATCTCGTCGGCCTCGTAGCGCTGGATGATGTTCATGGGGATGGTCCTTTCGTCCTGATCGCTTACGGCGCCACGGCGCGCGTGGCAATCGGCGCCGGCGGGGAGGCTGCTGCGTGACGAGCCCAGAGGTCCGGGCGGCGCTCGCGGGTGATGCGTTCGGCCTCATCGCGGCGCCAAGCGGCGATGGCGGCGTGGTTGCCGGACAGCAGCACCTCCGGCACGCGGCGGCCCTGCCACTCGGCCGGACGGGTGTAC
>CAVXTC010000013.1:0-42237 GCA_963764525.1 uncultured Pseudomonadota bacterium
GCTCAGTCTCGGCGCCGACGGGCTGGTGATCCAGTTCGAGAAATGATCACGCCAGATCGACAGCATGCCGCTTGAGATCGTCGATCTCGCAGTAGCGCAAAGCGCCGCGTTCGGTGGCCCGCAGCACCACACGCGGCGCCGCGCCGGCATCCAGCGCTTCCTGCCAGCGCGGCGCGCACAGGCACCAGCGGTCCCCGGGCTTCAGCCCGGCGAAGCCGAACTCCGGCCGCGGCGTCGAAAGGTCGTTCCCCTGTGCCTTGCTGAACGTCAGGAACTCGGCGGTCATGACCGTGCAGACGGTATGGCTGCCGAGGTCCTCGGGGCTGGTCTCGCAGCAGCCGTTGCGGAAAAACCCAGTCATCGGGCTGATCGAGCAGGTGTCGAGCTGGCCGCCAAGCACATTGAGCGATGGACGACGCCCTGGGCGCCGGCCGGCTTCATCGAACGGCATGGTCCCCTCCGCGACAGGATCTGCGGCGTTCTACCGCGAGCCGCGCAGTACCGCCATCCCGCCGCCGCGTGGGTTACGTCCGTGACCGTTGCCCCCCGCTTAGCGCGGATCGCCGCCGTGCTGTTTGCCGTGCTGTTGCTGGCCGGCGGCTGCGCCACGCCGGTTTCGGTGGCGCAACTGGACCAGCGCGCGGCCTATCGCCAGTTCGCCGGCAGCGCCCTGTCCGGCGACCGGCTCAGCGAGCGCACCCGCAACGTGCTGCGCCGGTGGGACCTGCTCGATCGCTTCGACAGCGACCAGCAAGGCGCCATCGCCGCCCTGCGCGGGCTTGTCGTTGCCGGCCAGGGGGGCCCGCCGGAGCTGTTTGCGCTGTCGGAGATGAGTTACCTGCGTGGCCGGGGAACCGGTAACCAGGCCGACGATCTTGCCGCCGCGGTCTATGCTTATGCGTTTCTGTTTCCGGGGTCCCGGTCGGCTCCGCCCGATCCGTTCGATCCGAGGTTTCGCGAAGCCTGCGATCTTTACAACCTGTCGCTAAGCTCGGCGCTGGCGTCGGCGGACGGTTCCCGGGTCGTGCTGCGCTCCGGCAGCTACCCACTGCCGTTCGGCACCATAGACGTGATGATCGACCCGGCGAGTTTGCAGTGGGGTGGCCGCGAGCTGAATGATTTCGCGCCGACCGCCCGGCTGAAGGTCGCCGGAATGCGCAACGACTACCGGACGGCTGGCCTTGGCGCGCCACTGGCCGCCGCACTGCGGACGCCAACGGTCGAGCAGGGCTTCCAGGTCGCGCCGCGGCTCCGGATTCCGGTCAGTGCGCTGCTGTTGATACCGGATGCCAGGCGGCAGATCGCCGGCGACCACCTGACCGGCTCGCTGTCGGTCCGGACGATTTACGATGCACGCTCCGTCACCATAGACGGGCAGCCGGTGCCGCTGCAGTACGACCAGACCGCCGCCCTGGCGCTTGGACTTGCCCAATCGGACGTGTGGTCGCGGGAGTACCGCGGCTTCCTGTTCGGCGACCTGTTCGACCGCACGCCGACGACGCTGGTAACGCTGGAGCCGCATGCGCCGGGGCGCATCCCAGTGGTGTTCATCCACGGCACGGCCTCCAGTGCCGCGCGGTGGGCCGATATGCTGAATGACCTGCTCAATGATCACCGCATCGCGGATCATTATGAGTTCTGGTTCTTCTCCTACGCGACCGGCAATCCGATCCCCTATTCGGCCCTGCTGCTGCGCGAGGCGCTGGAGGACGCGATCCGCCGGCTGGGTGGCGATGCGGCCGACCCGGCGCTGCGCCGGATGGTGCTGATCGGACACAGCCAGGGCGGCCTGCTGGCGAAGATGCTGGCGATCGATCCCGGCCCGCGTCTGTGGGACGCATTGAGCCGCCGCCCGCTTGACGAGCTCTCGCTGACGCCGGCGACCAGGGACCTGCTCCGGCGAATGTTTTTCGTCCGTCCGCTGCCGGAGGTTCGGCGGGTGATCTTCATCGCCACCCCGCACCGCGGCAGCTACGTGGCCGCCTTCTCGATCAGCCAGATGGTGGGACGACTGGTCACCGCACCGCTTCGGGTCGCAAAGGCCGGCGCAGAGGTACTGACCGGCAACCGAGATGCGCTGACATTTGCGGCGTCAGGCGCGCGTTTGGGCAGCATCTATGGCATGACCCCCGGGAGCCCGTTTCTGCGGGCGCTGGAACCGATCCCGATCGCGCCGGGCATCACGGCGAACTCGATCATCGCGGTGCAAGGGAATGGTCCGGTCGCCGGCGGCAATGACGGGGTGGTGCAGTATTCGAGCGCTCATCTGGCGGGCGTGGAGTCGGAACTGGTGGTCCGTTCGGGCCATTCGACGCAGTCGAACCCGCAAACCATAGAGGAGGTGCGGCGGATCCTGCTGGCGCATCTCGCGGCAGTGCCGACTTCCTCCGTCGGGCAATCCACCGCGCTCGTTTCACGCTGAACCATTCACCTCGTCGGCGCTCGCGGGAGAGGTGTGTTGCTTCGTCCGTCGCGCCATACTGGCTTTTTGCAGGAGACGCACGATGGACTATCGCCGCATGGGCCAGTCCGGCCTCAAGGTCTCGGAAATCTGCCTGGGGACGATGACCTTCGGCAACGGCGCCGACAAGGCGGAAGCCGACCGCATGCTGTCGCTCGCCTTCGAGGCCGGGTGAACTTCATCGACACCGCGAACAGCTACAACAACGGTGCCGCCGAGACGATGCTGGGCGAACTGCTGGCCGGCCGGCGGCAGGATACGGTGATCGCCACCAAGGTGTTCAATCCGATGGGCCCCGGCCCGAACCAGTCCGGCATGTCGCGCCTGCACATCGTGCGCGCGGTCGAGGACAGTTTGCGCCGGCTGAACACCGACTACATCGACCTTTATTACATCCACCATGTCGATGTGCAGACTCCGTTGCAGGAAATGCTGCGGGCGTTCGACGACCTGATCACGTCAGGCAAGGTGGTCTATGCCGGATGCAGCAACTACGAGGCATGGCGGCTGATGGAAGCGCTGTGGATCGCCGACACGCACGACCTCGCCCGGTTCGAGTGCTACCAGCCGCAATACAGCCTGGTGGTACGCGACATCGAGGAAGAGATCGTGCCGGTCTGCGAGCTGAAGGGCCTCGGTGTCGTGGTGTGGTCGCCGCTGGGAGGCGGCTTCCTCAGCGGCAAGTATCAGCCTGGCGAAACCAGCCGGGCCGGGGCGCGCTCGGCGGAGGGCTGGGGGTTTCCGTTGCGCTTCTTCGCCGCCAACCGCGACGAGATCCTGGCGACCCTGCTGGAAATCGCCGGCGAGCTTGGGCGGTCCCCGGCGCAGGTGGCGCTGCGCTGGGTGCTGGATCAGCGGTTCATCACCAGCGCCATCGCCGGGGCGCGCACCGCGGAGCAGTTGCGCGACAATTTGCGGGCTGGTGGTTGGCGGTTGCCCGCCGAGGCGCTGGCGCGGCTGGACAAGGTGTCGGCCCCGCCGCACCGGTTCCCGCGATCGATGGAGGACGCGATGCGGGAACGGCGGAATGAAGCGGTCAGGATGCCTGTGCTGCCCGGCTGATCACGCCCGCTTGCGCGTTGACGGTGCCGCGCGGCAGCGGCCTTGGTCGGCGTCTTCGAAGCCGGCGGCTTGCGCGCGCTCTCGGCGCCTCGGCCGAGGCTTTGTTTCAGCGCGGCCATCAGGTCCACGACGTTGTCGCGCCGCTTTTCGGGCGGCGGCTGGCTGACCACGCCTTCGCCGCGCAGCTTGGCATCGATCACCTCACGCAGCCGTTTTTCGTAGCGGTCCTCGATGTCGGCAGGCTCAAACGGCGCGGTTTGCCGTTCGATCAACTGCGTTGCCAGCTTCACCATGTCCGGATCGGCGTCCTCGTGCGTCACCGGGTCGAACAGCGTTTTGGGGTCGTAGATGTCGTGCTTTTCGTGCAGCGTGTGCAACGCCATGCCATCGCCCATCGGAAGGATCGCCACCGCACGTTCCCGGCGAGACATCACCACGCGCGACAGCGCCGCCTTGCCGGATTTCGCGATCGCTTCGCGCAGCACCGCATAAACGTCCAGCCCGGCCTCGCCGTCGGGTGCCAAGTAATAGCTGGCGTCGAAAAAGATCGGCGGGATCGCGCCGGCATCGACGAACTTATCGATCGTAAGTACGCTGGAGGACTCGATCTTCGCGCTGTCGAAATCCTCCGCGTCGAGAATGACGTAGCGGTCCTTCTCGAACTCGTAGCCACGCGCCAGATCGCCGCGCGACAGTTCCTCATCGGTCTCCGCATCCAGGGTCACCATGCCACGCGGTGACCGGTCTTCGGATTGATGAAGTGAAACCGCAACTCTCCGCTGGCCCGATGCACGGTGTGCAGCGCGATCGGGCAGGAGACCAAAGCGAGGCGCAGGTGCCCGCGCCAAATCGGACGTCCGGCCATATCATTTCCTCCTTGGTGCGCCCCCGACCATGGCCAACGCGTGGCATGGCGCGCCGGTTTCCGGCCGGGTATGACGATTGATCAGAGTTGCACAACCCGGTGAGCGGTGCGTCATCACGGCTGTTTGAGTCCCGTCATGTGGTAGCGGCATGCTCATGTTCAGCCTCAGACGGTGTGAGGCGCAATGGCGGCGATATTCGGGCCCGGGGCAAACCTTGCGTCGAAGGTGGGACTGATCGGGGGGGCGCTGCTGGTGCTTGCCGGGGTTGGCTGGTGGTGGGGCTGGCCGCGCACCGATTACCGACGAAACAGTTTCTGGGTGGTCGATCAGCCGGTGCCGTTCAGTCATCAGCATCATGTCGGTGGCCTCGGCCTCGACTGCCGCTATTGCCATGTCGAGATCGAGAACGCGGTGACCGGCAGCATGCCGCCGACCCATGTTTGCATGACCTGTCACTCGCAAATCTGGACCAACGCGAAAATCCTGGCGCCGGTGCGCGATAGCCTGGCCAACGACACGCCGCTGGTGTGGAACCGCGTGACCAACCTGCCCGATTACGTGTTCTTCAACCACTCGATCCACATCGCCAAGGGCGTCGGGTGCTCTGAGTGCCACGGCGCGGTGGCGACGATGTCGCTGACTTACAAGGCCAGCGGCATGACCATGACGTTCTGCATCGACTGTCATGCCGATCCCGGGCCGCGGCTGCGTCCGGCCGACCAGATCTACAACACCGAATGGCACCGCACCGCGGACACGCCATCGCCCAAGGCGCTGCTGTCGCAATATCACGTCCCCAACCGCGACCTGCTGGACTGCTCCGTGTGTCACCGATGAAACCCCGGCAGTGGCGCAGCATGCAGGAGATGGAGCGCGATCCAGCGTTCCTGGAGCGAGCGGCACAGGAATTTCCGAGCCTGCGGGAGGCGCTGGCGGCGCAGCCCAGCCGGCGCACGGTGCTGCGGCTGATGGGCGCGGCGTTTGCCATGAGCGGCCTGACCGGCTGCTACGCCGGCAATCCCGGCGGCGTGCTGATCCCTGCCGTTCGCGTGCCACCTGACATCATACCCGGCCAGCCGAACCACTACGCCACCGCGCATGTCCATGCCGGCACCGCGCTGGGTACCGTGGTGACGCATCAGATGGGCCGGCCGATCAAGGTGGAGGGCAATCCGAACCACCCATCGAGCCTGGGCGCCACCGATGTCTTCGCCCAGGCGGAAGTGCTGAGCTTCTATGATCCGTCACGCGAGATGGCGATCACCGCGGCCGGCACGCCATCCGATCGGCAGTCGCTGCTGACCGCGATCGCTGCGGCGCGTGCCGACATTGCCGAGCACAAGGGCGACGGCTTTCGTATCCTGAGCGGCGCGATCGGCTCGCCAACCGCGGCGGCGCAGCTCGATCAGGTGCGCCGTGCGTATCCGGATGCGCGGTGGCACCAATGGGAACCGATCAACCGCGACAACACGACGAAGGGTACCGAGCTCGCTTATGGCCGCGCGGTGGATGTTATTCCGCGGCTGGATGCTGCCGACGTGATCGTTGCGATCGACAGCGACCTGATCGAAGCGGCACCGGGCTGGGTGCGCTATGCGCGGGATTTCGCCGGCCGGCGCAATCCGACGCGGACGCAGGCAATGAGCCGGGTCTATGCGATCGAGCCGGCGCCAAGCTTGCTGGGTTCGGTGGCGGATCATCGGTTCGTTGCCGGTCCGCGCGAATTGCGTCAGGTGGTGGCCGCACTGGCCGCCGGGCTGCTGCACGGCGCCGCGCCTGGCACGGCACCACCCTGGGTGGGCGAAATCATCGCCGACCTGAAGGCGCATCATGGGCGGGCGTTCATCCATGCCGGACCCGAGCAGCCGCCGGAACTTCACGCGCTCGTGCATGCGATGAACGAGGCGTTGGGCGCGCGCGGTGCCACGCTGCAACTGATCGAGCCGGTCTTGCACGAGCCGCAGCTCATGGGCGACTCGCTTGCAGCCCTGGTCGGCGACATGCAGGCCGGGCACGTGACGACGCTGCTGATCCTGGATGCAAACCCGGTGTTTACCGCGCCTGGGACGCTCGGGTTCGCCGAGGCGCTGAAGCGGGTGAAGCTGAGCTTCGCGCTGACACGCGAGCCGGACGAGACGGCGGAGGCGGCGACCTGGTCGGTGCCGATGGCGCATGGCTGGGAAGCCTGGGGCGATGCGCGCGGGCATGACGGCACAGCGAGCATCCTGCAACCGCAGGCGTTGCCGCTTTATGGCGGCATCACCTCGGCCGAGCTGCTGGGCCTGTTTATGCAGGCGTTTCCGCCGACGCCGTTGTCGCTGGTGCAGCAGACTTGGCGGCCGGCGTTGGGGGGGAATTTCGATCAGGGCTGGCACGACGCATTGGCGACTGGCGTACTGCCGAACAGCGCCAGCCCGGTTGCCAATGTCGCGTTGCGGCCGGCGGCCGCCCAGGCGACGGTCGCCGATGCGCCGGCCGGGGTTTCGCTGCGGTTCCAACCCGATCCGTCGCTGTGGGATGGGCGTTATGCGAACAACCCGTGGTTGCAGGAACTGCCTCGGCCGCTGACCAAGCTGACCTGGGACAATCCGCTGCTAATCTCGCCGGCGATGGCAGGCCGGCTTGCCGTGAGCAATGGCGATCATGTGGAACTGTCGGTCTGGCGGCCAGAGTTTGCCGGTGCCGGTGTGGATCCAGCCGGGTCTGGCGCCTGATGTGGTGGTGGCATGGCTCGGCAATGGCCGGCGCGTGGCGGAAGGTGTGGGACACGGGGCCGGGTTCGATTTCTACCCGCTGACCGGAGATGCGGCGGGGCGGCGCAGGTGAAAAAGGCGCGCGACCATACCAGGCTGGCCAGCACGATTCACCACAACCTGGTGTTCGACAACATCGATGAAATCGTGCGGCACGCCACGTTGACGGAGTTCCAGCAAAACGCGAAGTTCGCGAAGCGTCCCGAGCAGCCGGAGCTGTATCACCGCAAACCGCCCGGTCCGGCGGCATGGGCGATGTCGGTCGATCTCGAATTCCTGCATCGGCTGCAACGCCTGCGTGATCGCCTGCCAGGCGGAGAACAACATCCCGACGGTCGGCAAGGAACAGGTGGAGATGGAGCGGGAGATGCACTGGCTGCGCATCGATCGCTACTACGAAGGCACCGCCGAGCGGCCGGAGACCTTTTTTCAGCCGATGCTGTGCATGCACTGCGAAAAGGCGCCATGCGAACTGGTGTGTCCCGTGGGCGCCACCGTGCATGATTCCGAAGGGCTGAACCTGATGGTCTATAACCGGTGCGTGGGCACCCGGTTCTGCTCCAACAACTGTCCTTACAAGGTGCGCCGTTTCAACTTCTACGATTACGGCGGCGAGCAGCGGCGGCCGGCGGTGTCGTGGAACCCCAATGTCACGGTGCGTGCGCGCGGCGTGATGGAGAAATGCACCTACTGCGTGCAGCGGATCGCGGTTGCCCGGATCGATGCGGACCGGGAGAACCGCAAGGTCTGCCCGCAGGAGGTGCGCACGGCGTGCCAGGCCGCCTGCCCGACTCAGGCGTTCACCTTCGGCGATCAGTCGCAATCCGACAGCGACGTCGCGAAGCGCAAGCAGAGCCCACTCAATTACGCATTGCTGGAGGACCAGCACACCCATCCGCGCACCACGTATGAGGCGCTGGTGCGCAACCCGAACCCGAGGATCGGGGAGACGGTCGGGTGAGCGAATTCGCCGAAGGCGCCGGCACGCTTGCCGGCAAAGCGGTGCTGCACAACGACGATCCCGTCGTGCTGCCCGGCCTGACACTGGGCTCCATGACCGACCGGATCTGCGCGCTGGCGCTGCGCGAGCGGGCGTTCCTATGGTGGTGGATCGCGCTGGCGCCGTGCGGGCTGCTGACCCTGGTGCTGATCGGGTCGATCCTCTGGCTGTTCATCGCCGGCGTCGGCATCTGGGGCATCGACTGGCCGGTCATGTGGGGCTTTGCGATCATCAACTACGTCTGGTGGATCGGGATCGCCTCCGGCGGCACGTTCATTTCCGCGCTGTTCTTCCTGACGCGCGCGGACTGGCGTACTTCGACGAATCGCATTGCCGAATTGATGACGCTGTTTGCGGCGGCCTGCGCCGGGATTTTCCCGATCCTGCATCTCGGCAGGCCGTGGCTGTTCTATTGGCTTATCCCGTACCCCAACACGATGGGCTACTGGCCGCAATGGCGAAGCCCGCTGATCTGGGATTTTTATGCGCTGCTGACCTATGTCATTGCTTCGGTCCTGTTCTGGTACCTGGGCCTGATCCCCGACATGGGGAGCGTGCGGGACCGTGCCGTCACGCGCGGCAAACAGGTGTTCTACGGAATCCTGGCGCTCGGCTTCCGCGGCACCGGTCGGGAATGGCGCAACCTGCGGGCGACCTATGCGGTGCTGGCCGCCATCATGGCGCCGCTGGTGTGCTCGGTGCACAGCATTGTCGGCCTGGATTTCGCCGGGGCCGCGACCGTCGGATGGCACTCGACCGAGTATCCGCCGTTCTTCGTATTCGGTGCCATCCTGTCCGGGTTTGCGATGGCCCTGGTGCTGATCATCCCGCTGCGGCGTCTGCTGCGCCTGGAGCAGATGATCACCGGCCGGCACATCGATGTGCTGTGCCGGCTGCTGCTGACCAGCAGTCTGTTTCTTCTGTATGCCTACATGATGGATGCGTTCGGCACCTGGTACGGCGCCGAGGCAGCGGAAAAGACGATGTTCGCCGCGCGTACCACCGGCATGTACTGGTACATCTACTGGGGCACGATCCTGTTCAATATCTGCCTGCCGCAGCTTATGTGGTTTCGGCGGATGCGCATGCGGCAGTGGCTGGTGCTGGTGATTTCCATCGGCGTGATCGTCGGGATGTGGATGGAGCGGTACGAGATCGTGGTGACCAGCTTGCACCGCACGCATCTGCCTTCGGCCTGGGGCAACTATCACGGCAGCTACTGGGACTGGGCGACACTGCTCGGTTCGGTCGGATTTTTCTTCTTCGGAATGCTGCTGATCGTCCGGCTGGTGCCGTTGATCGCCATGCATGAGATGCGCCCCTTGCTGAAGCGCCACGCGTCATGAGCGCGATCGTCGCCGGGTTCGGGACGGAGGCGGCACTGGAACATGCGCTGTCCCGGCTGCGCAGCGAGCAGATCGGAACGATCGATACGTACACGCCGCAGCCATTGGAACACGACGAGCCAGGAAACGGCTCGCCGATACCGCTGCGGATCTTCGTTGCCGGCATGCTTGGGGCGGCCGCGATGTTTGGGCTGGAAACCTACGCGGACGTGTTCAACTGGCCGGTCAATGTCGGCGGTCGGCCGGCGTTCTCCTGGCCGGCTTTCGTGCCGATCGCTTTTGAATTCGGCGTGCTGTGCGCCATAAGCGCCGGTTTCATCAGCTATCTGACGGTCAATCGGCTGCCGCGGCTTTGGGATCCGGTGGACGAGTGCGCCAGCCTGCGCCAGGCGAGCCGTGCGGGGTGGCTGCTGGCGGTGCACAGCGAGGACGACGCCGAATTGGCCCGGGCTCGGCGGGTGATCTGGTCGTTGCATCCGGACTCGGTCGAGGAAGTCGGTGCGGCACTGGCGGAGGTTCCGGCATGAGGGCGGTGGTCCCGCTGATCCTGCTGGTGCTGCTGGGGAGCTGCAACGATATGACCGATCAGCCGCGCCAGAAGCAGTACTCCCCGGCCGTTGGGCCGGCGCAGCGGCCGGCCGGGATTGTGCAGTTCAAGAACACGCCGCCGGTCGCGCCGCCGGTCACGCTGGCGCTGTTGCAGCGCGGACAGGGGCAGTTCCGCATCTACTGCACCCCTTGTCATTCGGAGCTTGGCGACGGCAACGGGATGATCGTGCAACGCGGCTTCCCGCATCCTCCGTCATATGAGGAGGCTTACCTGCGCGATGCGCCGGTGCAGCATTTTTACGACGTGATCACGGACGGGCATGGCATCATGTACTCCTATGCCGCCCGTGTGCAGCCGAGCGATCGGTGGGCCATCGCTGCGTATATCCGGGCGTTGCAGCTCAGCCAGCAGATCGCGGCTGCCGATCTTACGCCGGCCGAGCGGAAAGCACTGCCATGACGCGCGCGCGGGCCGAGCGGACCGCTTGGATCGCCGGCGGTGTCGGACTGGTGGGCTGTGTGATCGGCTGGATCATCATGCCGCGTGTGTTCGCGCATGCCTGGCTGGCAGCGGCGGCGTGTTTCATCGGCTGGCCGCTGGGCAGCATGGCGCTGCTGCTGGCCCACGCGCTGACCGGCGGACGCTGGGGTCACGCTATCCGGTCGCAGCTTGCGCTGGGGGTGACGACACTGCCGCTGGCGTTGCTGGCGGCGATTCCGTTGCTGGCGGAACTACATGCGCTGTATCCCTGGGCCCAGCCGGCGGTGGCCAAGGGGCTGGGCAACACCGCGTATCTGAATGTGCCGTTCGTTTGCGGACGCGGCGTGCTGTATCTGGTGCTGTGGCTCGGTCTGGGGGCGTTGATCCTGGGCGCGCTTCGGCGGGAAGAGCCCGGCCGCCTGTACCGCCTCGCGCCGCCTGGGCTGATCGTGCTGCTGCTGACGGTTACCTATGCGGGCATCGATGCGACCATGTCGCTCGATCCGCATTTCAGCTCCACTATCTACGGGATGATCCTGGCGGTCGAGGGCACGTTGCTCGCGCTTGCCATCGCGACACTGCTGAGGCTGGTGGTCGCGCCGCCTGAGATAAAGGCGATTGAGGATCTGGCGCAGGCTCATGCTCGGGCTGCTGGTGCTCTGGGGTTATCTGGTTTTCATGCAGCTCCTGATCGTGTGGAACTCCGACCTGGCGAGCGATGCGCCGTGGTATGTCGTTCGGGTCGCGCACGGCTGGGGCATCGTTGCCGCTGTTGTCTTCGCGGTGCATTTTGCCATTCCGTTCCTGCTGCTGTTATGGCCGCAGGTGCAGCGTTCGCGGCGCCGGATGCTGGCGATTTCGGGCCTGCTGATTGCCGCGGAGGTTCCGCGCGCCTGGTGGCTGGTGGTCCCGAGCAGTCAGCGCAGCCTGTCCTGGGTGGACTGCTGTGCCATGCTGGCGGTGTTCGGGCTGGCGGCAGCGCTTGCGCTGCGTGCACCGCGCCTGCCTGTCATGCGCGGTCTGGTGCTTCAGCATGGCGAGTAAATCGTTGATCCCCGATGCGCGGTATGAGACCGCGCGACGTCTCCGGCCGTTTATCATGTTGGCCCTTTTGCTGGTCGGTTCGCTCGGCGACTGCGGGCTGATCTGCTGGGCGATATTCCCGCAGGCGACGGATGACAGAGGTCTGCCAAGTCGCTGCCGGCAATACCCTTCGCCGCAGCTTCAGCCGGACCCGCAGGCGGACTGGGTCGCGGTTCCACAGGCCGAGCTGCAGCGCTTGAATCGGTTCGGCTGGGTGGATAAGGCGAACGGGATCGCTGCACATCCCGATCGACGACGCAATGCGGCAGGTCGCGGCGCACGGCGGTCCCGGGCTGGCCAACGCGGGCGGGCCGAAGGCAAGTAACGGCGGTGAATTTTCATCTGGCCGCCGCTTCGAACTTCGCACCCGAGGTGGATCACATCCTGATCTGCCTGCTGCTCATCAGCGCGGCGATGCTGGTGATGGTGTTCGGGCTGATGTGGACGTTCATGATCAGGTACCGCGCCGGCAGCCCGATCGACCGCGGCGATATCGCCCAGCGGACGTGGCGGATCGAGATCGCCTGGACGGTGGCAACCTTCCTTGTGTTCATCGGCCTGTTCTATTGGGGAGCGGGGGTTTACCTGGACGAATATCAGCCGCCGGCGGGCACGATGAAGGTTTCCGTGGTCGGCAAGCGCTGGATGTGGAAGATGGAATACCCGGGCGGCCAGCGGGAGATCAACACGCTGCACGTGCCGGTCGGACGCAAGGTGCAGCTTATCCTTACGTCCGAGGATGTGATCCATGATTTCGCGATCCCGGCATTCCGGGTGCGCCACGACGTGCTGCCGGGGCGTTATGAGACGATCTGGTTCATCGCCGAGGTGCCCGGAACCTACGAGCTGTTCTGCACGCGGTTCTGCGGGGCGGAGCACTCGCGGATGCGCGGCGAGGTGGTGGCGATGAAACCGGCCGATTATCAGCACTGGCTGGAGCAGACCGGCAGCTCGCAAACCCTGGTGGCGGCGGGGCAGGAGCTGTTCATCCGTTTCGGGTGCAGCGGATGCCATAATGGCGGCGGCACGGTACGTGCGCCATCCCTGGCCGGCGTGTTCAACAGCCCGGTGCCGTTGTCCGAACGGAACCACGGTGATTGCCGATGAGGGATACCTGCGCGATTCGATCCTGTATCCGAAGAAGCAGGTGGTCGCCAGCTACCCCGGTCATGCCGTCGTTCGACGGCAAGATCAGCGATGCCGACCTGGAAAAGCTGATCGCCTACATCAAGTCGCTCGGCACGGAGTCCCATTCATGAGCAGCACCGCCATCGAGGCCCGCGAGATCACCGAGAGCTATCTCGGCGAGAATTTCAGGCTATCGGGCTGGCTGACGACGACCGATCACAAGCGGATCGCGGTGCTGTTCCTGATCAGCATCACCGGGTTCTTTTTCGTCGGCGGGATCGCCGCCGGCCTGATGCGCTGGAACCTGATCGTGCCGGGCGGGATGCTGCAATCGGAGGAGACCTACAACCGGCTGTTCACCATGCACGGCATCATCATGGTGTGGTTCTTTCTGGTGCCATCGATCCCGGTAACTCTGGGCAATTTTTGCATTCCGCTGATGATCGGCGCGCGCGACCTGGCGTTTCCCAGGATCAACCTGATGAGCTGGTACCTGTTCGTTAGCGGCGGGATTGTCGAGTTGTTTGCGCTGTTCGCCGGTGGGGTTGATGTCGGCTGGACGTTCTATCCGACATTATCGACCGACTACAGCAACGGCTGGGTGATGGTGGCGGCGGCGGGCATTTTCCTGTCGGGGTTTTCCTCGATCGCCACCGGGTTGAACTTCATTGTCACCATCCACACGCTGCGGGCGCCCGGCATGACCTGGACGCGGTTGCCGGTGTTTGTCTGGTCGCATTATTCAACCAGCGTGATCTACGTGCTGGCGACGCCGGTGCTGGCGATGACCCTGCTGCTGACGTTCTTCGAGCGCGCGTTCCACATCGGTCCGTTCGATCCGCAGTCTGGCGGCGACCTGATCCTGTTTCAGCATCTGTTCTGGTTCTACTCCCACCCGGCGGTGTACATCATGATTTTGCCGGGCATGGGCGTGGTCACCGAGATCATTCCCTGCTTTTGTCACAAGAAGCTGTTCGGCTATGAGTTCGTTGTCTGGTGCAGCATCGCCATCGCGGTGATCGGATTTTTCGTCTGGGGTCACCATTTGTTCGTGTCCGGCCAGTCGCTGTATGCGGGGGTGGTGTTCTCGCTGCTGTCCTATGCGGTGGCGGTACCCTCGGCGATCAAGGTGTTCAACTGGATCGGCACCATGCACAAGGGCTTCATCCGGTTTGATGCGCCGATGCTGTATGCGATCGGCTTCATCGGATTGTTCACCTCGGGCGGCCTGACCGGGTTGTGGCTGGCGTGTCTGGCGGCCGACGTGCACCTGTCGCAGACATATTTCGTGGTGGCGCACTTCCATTACGTGATGGTGGGCGGGATGGTGTCGGCGTTTTTTGGCGGGCTGCATTTCTGGTGGCCGAAGATCACCGGGCGCATGTATCCGGAAATGTGGGGTCGCGCCGCGGCGCTGATCATATTCCTCGGCTTCAACATGACGTTCGCGCCGCAATACATCCTGGGCTACACCGGGATGCCGCGGCGCTATGCAACCTACCCGCCGCAATTCCAGGTGCTGAACGTGATGTCCTCGGCTGGCGCGTCGGTGCTGGCGCTCGGCTACCTGCTGCCGCTGATTTATCTGCCGTGGTCGCTGCTGCGTGGACGCCGTGCATCGGCCAATCCCTGGGACGCGACCGGGTTGGAATGGCAGACCAGTTCGCCGCCGCCGACCACGAACTTCTACGCGACGCCGATCGTGACCTGGGAGCCGTACGACTACAAGGAGCCGGAGCGGCTGGAGCAGCGTGACTATCCATGGCTGAAACCGCCGATCTGCCGCCAGGGGCCGCGCTGACCGTCCCGCAGGAGTTTCAGTACGCCAGCATCTTCCATCAGGGGGAGACGGCGATAACAGGCATGTGGCTGTTCCTGGCACAGGAGTGTCTGTTTTTCGGCGCGCTGT
This sequence comes from uncultured Pseudomonadota bacterium, assembly GCA_963764525.1. Classification (GTDB taxonomy): domain Bacteria; phylum Pseudomonadota; class Alphaproteobacteria; order Acetobacterales; family Acetobacteraceae; genus DATDIC01. Next base: position 14,639 of record CAVXTC010000013.1, read on the forward strand.
TCCTGACCTGGATCTACTGCCGCTACTGGAACATTGCCGGGTTCGATGCCGGCAGCGCGGAGACGCAGCTTTGGATCGGCAGCATCAATACCGGCATCCTGGTGACCAGCAGCTTCACCTATGCGGTTGCGTTGGTTTTCATCCAGGGCGGCTTCGAGCGCGGACTGGCCGTGACGCTCGGGCTGGTGCTGCTGCTGGGCGTCGCGTTCCTTTGCCTGAAGGGGTATGAGTGGCATCTTGATTTCGATGATCACACCTGGGTGCTTGACCCGGACTTCAAGGTGAAGGGTGCGCTGCAAGGTGGCGCCAAGCTGTTCTGGAGCTTCTATTGGCTCGGCACCGTGCTGCACGCCGTGCATATGGCGGTGGGCATCGGCCTGGTTGGGTATGTGATCCGGCGCGCGCTCCGGGGCGACTTCTCGGCGGCGTATCACACGCCGGTCGAGGTGGTGGGCATCTACTGGAGTTTTGTAGATATTATCTGGATCGTCCTGTGGCCGCTGATCTACCTGATCGGGAGGGCGCCATGATCCGTTCGATTATCCTGCTCGGGTTGGCGTGGGTGGCGCTGATGGCGCTGGCGGGCGGCGAGTTCCTGATCAGCGGCGCCCACATGCCGCAGCCCGACCGGCCGGTGGTTCTGGTTCTTGCGGCTGTGATGGTGGTGATCGTTGCATTCGGCTTCATGCACCTGGGACGCGCGCCTGTGGTCGCCAAGGGCTTCGCGGTCGCGGCGCTGTTCTGGCTGATCGTGCTGCTGGGTCTGGGCAGCATGGACGCGCTGACGCGGAATTTGTGGCTGGTGCAGAACTATCATCCGAAATAAGGCACGACGATGGTCAGCGACGGCCACCGACAATCGCGGCGAGCTTATCGCGCGCCTTCTCGATATGTCCCCAGGGCACGCCGCCCAACGGGTAGTGCCCGCCGACCACCACGCTCAGCACCGCGTTCACGCTGGCCAGCCGCTCGCGGTCGGTCTCGGCTCCGGTTTCGCGCCAGACCGCGATCAGCGAATCCCGGTAGGCAGACAGGCACCGCACGGATTCCGAGAAATCGTGTCCGATCCGTTCGGGACGTTCGGCCAGCAGCTTGTCGATGATCTGCAACGCCCTGGTCCCGAGTTCCTGGTCGCCTTCCATCGTTACGGCGTTGTCCGGCATGATGCGATCCTTCGGTCCGCTATAGGCGCCCCTTGCGAAGATTGCATGTCAGCGCCTTTGTCGTGTGAATGCTGGTGTTCGGGTCGCCGTGAATCGCCAGCAGGACGTTGGCGATGTCACCATGCGCATAGCCGTTCCAGCCATAGACCCACGGCATGCCGATCTGGTGCACCCGCTTGCCGCCGACGTCGAACGGCCGCACGCGCTGGGTGACCAGCGCTTTTGCCTCGATGTTGCCGCGCGCGGTGGACAGTATGGTCCAGTCGAGATTGCGGATGCCCAGTTCGCCCGCCAGCTCGGGTGAGATCTCGACGAACGCCTCGGGCTGCAGCTCTGCGGTGTGCGGCATGACGCGCGTGGCGATGCCGCCGCAATGCAGCTCGGTCAGGCGGAAGGTGGTGAACACATAGGGAAAGCGCGGATCGGCTACGTCGTGATACTCGTTGCCGGGACGCGGCCACAGTTTGGCGGCGGGGTTGATCTGCCGGCCGGGGTAGAACGCATTCGGGACGGGGCTTTCGACGGGCTCGTAATGGGTCGGCAGCGGCCCGTCCTTCAGGCCAGACGGCTCGAACAGATGGCACTTGCCGTCCGGTTCCATGATGAACGGATCGGCGCCGCCCAGGGCATCCATCCCGGTCGGGCGCAGCAAGTAATTTGGGCGCTGATCGGGCGGCGTGGTTTTCTTGAAGTCCGGCACATCCAGGCCGGTCCACTCGCCGGCGGCGGCATCCCACCAGATCATCTTCTTGCGTTCGGACCACGGCTTGCCGTCCGGATCGGCGGAGGCGCGATTGTACATGGTGCGGCGGTTGGCGGGCCAGGCCCACGCCCAGCCGGCGTGGCTGCCAGGTCCGGACGGACCGTCCGGTTTGCGCGAGCGCGATTTGTTATCGTGCTCTCCGGGAAACACGCCGGTGTAGAGCCAGCCGCCGCAGGCGGTGCTGCCGTCGTCCTTGATTTGCTCGAAGCTGGTCAGCAGCTTGCCGTCGGCGACGGTCCGGCCGTTGATTTCGCGCAGCACGGCTGCCGCGTCGGGCTCCTCCAGCGATCCGCTTACGGGATAGTCCCAGGTCAGCGCCTGGATCGGCCGGTCCCTGGTCTCCGTGCTGGAGGCGTACAGCTCCTTCAATAAACGCCCGAGGTGATAGACGAACCAAGTTTCCGACCGGCTGTCACCCGGCGGATCGCAGACCTTGTCGTGCCACTGGACCAGCCGGCTGGTGTTGGTGAGCGTGCCTTCCTTCTCGGCGGCCATGGCGCATGGCATGAAAAACACCTCGGTGCCGATGTCCGCCGGCCGCAATTCGCCGCGTTGCACCAGACGGCCCTTCTGCCAGAAATCCGCTGTCTCGGTCAGCGCGAAATCGCGCACCACCATCCAGTCGAGCTTCGCCAGCCCGCGTTCGATCAGGTCGGAGTTCGCGCTGCCCACCACCGGGTTCTGGCCGAGCACGAACTGGCCCTTCACCACGCCATCGACCATCGCCAGCGTCATCGGAAGCTGGGAGTGATCGCCGGTGAGCTTGGGAAGCAGGGCGTAACAGAAGCCATTATCACGTTGCGCGTTCTCTCCGTACCAAGCCTTCAGCAGGCTGACCATGTATTTGGGAAAGTTGTGCCACCAGCCGGTAGCGGGCGTCTCGGCATCCAGGAACTGCTGCAACGAGTGATGCTGTTTGAAAGCATTAGGCTGCGGCAGATAGGTCGGCAGCATGTTGTACAGCGTCGGGATGTCGGTGCTGCCCTGGATGCTGCAATGCCCGCGCAGCGCCATCAGCCCGCCACCCGGCCGGCCGGCATTGCCGAGCAGCCCCTGAATGATCGAGGCAGCACGGATCATCTGCACGCCGGTGGAATGGTGGGTCCAGCCGACCGCGTAGCAGAACGCGCCGGTGCGTTCGCGCCCCGAATTGCGGGCGATGGCATCGGCAATGCGCTCGAAGGTTGCCCGATTGCAGCCGGTCACCCGCTCCACCATCTCAGGCGTGTAGCGGGCGAAGTGGCGGCGCATGATCTGATAGACGCAGTTCGGGTGGCGCAGCGTGGGATCGGCGGGGGGCGCGTGTTTCGTCATCTCGCGCTCGTCGGCGGTGGGATCGTTTGTTTGCAAAGGCGGTGCATGTTCGGCCAGGACCGACGGCACGACCTCGCCCTGGTACTGCCAGGTATCCACCGTGTACGCTGCGTTATCCGGGTTGAAGCCGGAGAACACGCCGTCGGTGTCTTCTGGGTCGCGGTAGCCGTCCTCGATGATCGTCGCGATGTTGGTGTAGGCCATCGCCCAGTCACGAAACCACAGATCGTTCTCCAGGATGTAGCGGATGATGCCGCCCAGGAACGCAATGTCGCTGCCCGAGCGGATCGCCGCGTGGATGTCGGCCAGCGCCGACGTGCGGGTGAAGCGCGGATCGACGTGAATGACGGTGGCGCCGCGCGCCTTCGCCTCGGTGACGAAGCGGAAGGCGACCGGATGGTTCTCCGCCATGTTGGAGCCCATCACGGTGATCACGTCAGCGTTGGCAAGGTCCCACAACGCCATCGTTGCCGCGCCACGCCCAAAACTCGTTCCCAGACTGGGCACCGAGGAGGAGTGTCAGATGCGAGCCTGGTTCTCGATGTTCACCATCCCCAGACCGCCGCCGAACAGCTTCTTCATCAGGTAGTTTTCTTCGTTGTCCAGCGTGGCGCCGCCCAGCGATCCGATGCCCAACGTGTGGTTGACCGGTGTTCCATCCGGCAGCCGTTCGACAATTGTTTCATCGCGCGTACGCTTCACATTCCGCGCGATCCGCTCCATCGCCCAATCGAGCGGTTTCTGCTCCCATTTGTCGGAATACGGCGCACGGTAAAGCACGTGATTGATCCGCTGCGGGCTCAGCATCATCCCCAGCGTGCCGGCACCCTTGGGACAGAGCGTGCCCTGGTTGACGGGGCTGCGCGGGTCACCCTCCACGTGGATCGGCTTGCCGTTCTTCGCATACACAAGCTGGGCGCAGCCGACCGCGCAGAACGGGCAGATGCTGGTGCCGATGCGATCGGCCTGCTCCAATCTCGGGCGCAGATGTTTCGATACAGTGCTCATTGCAGCTTCGCCCATCGCGCTCTGGCCGGCGAGTTGGCGGGGCAGCGACCAATCCTCCAGGAACCCTGCAACGCGCTCGGGGATGCGGCGGCGAATTTTTTTCATCGGCGGGACTCCGGTGGGCAAGGGAAACACCCGGCAAAAACGCGGGCGCCAGCGCCCCGGTTCCGTTGGGGGAACCAAACCCGGCGGCGCGGCTTAAGGCAGCGGGCCAGATGGCGAGTCGCGCATGCAGTCGATGGAGGGGATCGTGACGATAGCCCAGGAGAGCCGCTTCCAGCTCACTGACCGCGACGGCGTCTCGCATTTGTTCGTGCTGTCCTGGAAAGCCGCGCTCGAACCCGAACAGCTTCCGCCGCTCCAGCGCGACCAGGCGCTGGTGCGCGTGGACTACACTGCGGCCGAGAACGTGATCGGCCTGCTCGCCGCGGCTATCACCCGGCTGGACCGGTAGCGCCGCATGGAGATGCATTCCCGCGCGCTCGATTACCCGGAATCCAGCCTCGACCGGATGATCCGCGATGAATCGGAACTGACCGCCGGTGTGAAGATCGAGCCTGGGAGGTCCTATGGTTTCTTCACCGACACCACGCTGTGCATCGGCTGCAAGGCCTGCGAGGTGGCCTGCAAGGAATGGAACAACCTTCCCGCCGACGAGCTCCACCTGACCGGCGACAGCTACGACAACACCGGCCGCCTGTCCGCCGACACCTGGCGTCACGTGAACTTCATCGAGCGCTCAGTGCGTGCCGACGACCAGCACGCCTTCCAGAGCGGCTGGCTGATGATGAGCGACGTCTGCAAGCATTGCCACAACGCGCCGTGCCTGGAGGCGTGTCCCACCGGGGCGCTGTTCCGCACCGAGTTCGACACCGTGGTGGTGCAGCAGGATATCTGCAACGGTTGCGGCTATTGCCAGCCGGCCTGCCCGTTCGGGGTGATCGACATCAGCGTGCAGGACGGGAAGGCGCACAAATGCACGCTCTGTTACGACCGGCTGAAGGGCGGACTGGAGCCGGCTTGCGCGAAGGCTTGCCCGACCGATTCGATCCAGTTCGGCGAATTGCACGAACTGCATGCGCGCGCCGCGGCACGGGTTAATGCGCTTCATGCGGGCGGCGTGGCGGATGCGTATCTTTACGGCACGCCCGGCGCTCCCGGAGCGACCGGCGGATTGCAGCACCTGCACGCGTTCTTTCTGCTGACCGACCGGCCGGAGGTTTACAACCTGCCGCCGGCGCCCACCCGGCCGGCCAACCGCGTGGTGCCGAGTCTGGCCGCCGGGATGGCTGCGATGGCGGGGCTTGCAGCGTTCGCTCTGGCCGCCATCGCTCGCCGGTGATGGGGACGCGCCATGCCGGATGATGCAGGGTTCCGAAGCGGCGGCTGGGACGGCACCACCTATTATGGGCGCGAGCAGCTCAAGCCGGCGCCGTTCAACAACTGGCTGGTTGGGGGATACATCTTTCTGGCCGGCCTGTCTGGCGGGGCGGCGATGCTGTCGGCGTTGCTGGACCTTGCTCGCGGCCGTGGCGCCGCGCGTGCGGTCCGCCGCGGGCGTCGGTTGACGCTCCTGGCACCGACCCTCGGGGCCGTTTGCCTGATCTCCGACCTGCACACGCCGCGCCGGTTCTACAACATGCTGCGGCTGTTCAAGGCGACGTCGCCGATGTCGATCGGGAGCTGGATCCTGGTGGCGTTCGGCTTTTTCAGCTCGCTGACGGCGGCTGGGGATTGGTTCGGCAGGGTCCCCGGGCTGCGTCGTGTTGCACGGGCGGCGCAGGTGCCGGCGGCAGTGGCCGGTGCGGGCCTCGGCACCTACACGGCCTCCCTGCTGTCCGCGACCAGCACCCCGCTCTGGGCAGCCGCCCCGTGCGCGACGGCGGTCCGGTTCGGCGCGTCCTCGGTCGCTGCGGCCGCGGCTGCCATGTCGCTCGGCCAGGGGCGATCGCGGGTGGGGCGGGACCTTGACGCAATTGCGGTCGCGGCGCTGGCCACGGAACTGGCTGCGACGATCGCGGCGAACGGGACATACCGGCGCACCGGCGTGGCCGAGGCGATGCAGACTACGCCGGGCAGGACGGAGACGCTGGGTGCTACCGTGATTGGCACGTGGCTGCCGCTGGGGCTTTATGCTGCCTCCCTGCGGCCGCGGCGGCGGTCGCCGCGGCTATCGACGGTTGCTGCACTGGCGGTTCTCGGCGGCAGTGCGGCGCTGCGGATCGGATTCCTGGCGGCGGGCGACGTGTCGGCGCAGCGGCCGGACATCAGCCTGCGGTTTGCGCAGCCGGAAAATCTGTAGGGCGGAAAAACGTAGCGCATTTCGCCGAACGCGATGGCGGAATACGCTGCGCTATTCCGCCCTACTTGTACCAGCCGGCGAAAGGATCGACTCTCTCGCGATCATTCCCGCGGGCCCACCCGGATTACCGATCTGGGTTCGTGCTCTGTCTGGTCGCGATCACGATCGGAAAGCGCTTCGCTGTTCCGCCGAACGCACCTACGCCTCCACCTTGTCCAACTGCACCTCCCATCCGGCCGCGGTCAGCGGGAAGCTTTTGATCACGTTGCGCACGGCGAACTGGTAGATCGGCTGGAACAGGATGATCAGGTTGGCCTGGTCGATCATGAACTTCGAATATTCCAGATAAAGGTCCGACCGCTTCTGCGGATCGGTCTCCTGCGCCGCCTTCCAGCACCAGCTTCACGAGACTGTCCGGCGGGGTCCAGTGGATGCGCTTGGCGACCCGCTGCACCGTGGCCGAGGTCCAGCCGTCTTCCTCGACACCCGAGGGGTTCCAGAACGTCAGCACCGCGGTCGATTTGCCGGTGGTGTATTGCGTGCGCAAGTTCACCTGGTCCATCGGGTCCAGCACCACCTTGATGCCGACCCGCGCCAGATCGGATTGCAGCTTCTGGCCGAGCACCGCGTAAGACAGCCCGGACACCGCCGCGTCGCCGTAGCTGAGCTTGTATTCGAACCCATCCGGGAAGCCGGCCTTCTGCAGAAAGCTGTTTCGCCCTCTCCAGGTTTTGGTGATAGCCGATTTCCTTGGTGGTCTCGCGCGTCGAGCCATACAGCCCGATCGGGATGAAGCTGGCGCAGCGGATCGCGTGGCCGCCCAGCAGGTCGTTGATGATGCCGTCATAATCGATCGCGTTCCAGATCGCCTGGCGTGCCTCCTTCACCGCCAGCGCCTTGTTGAACGCCGGCTCGCAGGTCAGCGCCATGTACACGAAATCCAGGCTCTCCAGCCCTTCCACGCGCACGTCCTTGATCGCCCTTCAGGGTGGCGATCTGTTCCGGGATCAGGTTGAACGCCGCGTCGATGTCGCCGCGCTTCACCGCCAGAAGCTGGGTCGCGCTGTCGCCCATGTGGCGGATCACCACATGCTCGAAATGCGCCGGGCCCCGCCAGTAATGCGGGTTGCGGGTCAGCAGTATCTGCGCGTTGCGGGTCCAGCCGACCAATGTAAAGGCGCCGGCACCGGCCGAGTTCTGGTTCAGCCATTGCGTCGCCTTGTCGGTGCTGTTGGCGCCGGCGCGCGCTGGTGCCGCCATGCGCTTCGACCACCTTGCGCTCCAGGATCCCGAAATTCGGGCCGCAGACCACGGTCAGCAACGGCTGGGTGGGATCCTTCAGGATGACATCGACACGTGCCGGGATCCGGTATCTCCACGCGATCGACATTGGCCACGTATTGCGACGGCTGGTCCTTCAGGTTGATGACCCGATCGATCGTCCACTTCACGTCGTCCGCGGTGACCGGATTGCCGCTGTTGAACTTCGCGCCCGGGCGCAGCGTGAATCGCCAGCCCTTGCCATCGGGCGTGCGCGCCCAGGCGGTGGCGAGTGCCGGCTTGACGTTCAGATAATCGCCGGGAGTCATGGTCATCAGCGCGTCATAGACGGCGTTGACCGTCATCGGCGGCGTGTATTGCGCCTCGCGCGCCGGATCCAGGCTGATCGTGTCGCTGATATCCAGCCCGAGCACCAGCGTGGTCTTGCTGGCCGCGGCATGCACCCGGTCCGGCAGCCCCATCGCCAGCGCCGCGCCGCCGGCGCCAAGAAGCCGCACCACATCCCGCCGTCCGATCCAGCCGATCTCGCGCACGATCATCCTCCCCATTGTTCTTGTCTCGGCTGCCATCATAGCCGGCGGCGGCGGCGAGACAAGTTGTTGACCGCCGCCCGATCGGCGATAGTCGCGTCAAGGGAGAGCAAAAACGGGGAGGGGCGGACGGATGCCGCGCTACATCGCCTCCCGCCTGCTCGTCGCCGCGGCCATGGTGTTGCTGGCGACGCTGGTGATCTTCCTGATCGCCAACATGGTGCCGGGCGATCCCGTGCTGACCCAGTTCGGCGATATCGCCGCGAACAACCCCGCCATCGTTGCCGCGTATCGGCACAAATGGGGCCTCGACCTGCCGATGTGGGACCGCTACTGGATTTTCCTGCGCGGCCTGGTTCACGGCGATCTGGGCATTTCGATCTCCTCGCAGCGGCCGGTGCTGGAGGATATCGCGCAATACGCGCCCGCCACGGTCGAGCTCTCCACGGTCGCGTTCCTGCTGTCGCTGCTGATCGGCCTGCCGCTTGGCGTGATCGCGGCGATGCGGCGGGATTCCTGGATCGATCATCTGGCGCGCGGCGTGTCGCTGATCGGCGTGTCGGCGCCGACCTTCTGGCTCGCCTTCATCATGCTGGCGGTGTTCTACGGCTGGCTCGGCTGGGCGGCCGGGCCGGGGCAGATCAGCGCGGACCAGTTCCCGCCGCCGACCGTGACCGGCATGATGCTGATCGATGCGCCGCTGGCCGGCCAATGGGACACGTTCTGGGATGCCGTGCGGCACCTGGTGCTGCCGTCAATCGTGCTGGCCGCCGCGACGCTCGGGCTGATCACGCGCACCACGCGCGCGGCGATGCTGGAGGCGCTGTCGCAGGACTATATCCGGGTCGCCCGCGCCAAGGGCTTGGTGCGGCGGGTCATCATGCTGCGCCACGCGCTGCCCAATGCGCTGCTGCCGGTGATTACGCTGGGCGGGCTGGCCTATGCGCAACTGCTGACGGGAACGGTGCTGACGGAAACCATCTTTTCCTGGCCCGGGCTTGGCCGATACACCTTCCAAAGCGCGGTGACCTCGACTTTCCGGCGATCATGGGGATCACCATGGTGGTTGCCGTGGTTTATGTGGTGGTGAACCTGCTGGTCGATGTGTCCTATGCGCTGCTCGATCCGCGGGTGATGCGGCGATGAGTTCGACGGCACCAACGCCACTGGACGGGACGCTCAGCGGGGTCGATGTCGCGCTGCTGGCCGCGGCGGCGGGCAGTTCGGCGGCGGGGCGGCGGCGGCGCTGGCTGCGGCGGTATGGGCTGGCCGCGGCCGGCGCGGTGGTGATCCTGGCGTGGGCACTGGCGGCGGCGTTTGCGCCGTGGGTCGCGCCGTATCCGCCGGATGTGGTGAAGGTTGCCGGGCGGCTGGCGGCGCCCTCGGCGGCGCACTGGCTCGGCACCGATGAGCTGGGGCGCGACGTCCTGACGCGGGTGATCTATGGCGCGCGCATCTCCCTCAGCGTCGGGTTCGCGGTGGTGTTGATTGCCGGGGCGTTCGGCACCTTGCTGGGCGCGGTGGCGGCGTATGCTCGTGGCTTCGCGGAGGAAGCGCTGATGCGCGCCACCGACCTGATGTTCTGTTTCCCGCCGATCATCCTGGCGATGGCAATCGCGGCGGCGCTGGGGATCGGGACGCGCAACACGGTGATCGCAATGCTGGTGGTGTGGTGGCCGAAATTCGCCCGGTTGGCCCGCAGCATGGTGCTGGGGCAGCGGTCGCTGGAATACGTCGCGGCGGCACAGACGGTGGGGTTTGGGCCGCCGCACATATTGTTGCGGCAGATCATCCCGAACGCGATCGGGCCGCTGATCGTGCTGCTGACGCTGGACCTCGGGAACGCCATCCTGGTGTTCGCCGGATTGTCTTTTTTGGGGCTGGGGGTGGTGCCGCCGACGCCGGAATGGGGGTCGATGGTGTCCGAGGGGCGCGAACTGGTGTCGCAATGGTGGGTCGCGACGTTCCCGGGGCTGGCGATCCTGTCCGTGGTGATGGGGTTCAACTTCGTCGGCGACGGGCTGCGCGACTGGCTCGATCCGCATGCGCGCCGGCGGTAGGGGTGGGGGCTCGGTGAAGGCTTCTGTCGAAACTGTTGCGGCGCGTGACCCCTCCCCCGGCCCCTCCCACAAGGGGAGGGGGGAAGATGCGCTGCTGGCGGTGGAGAACCTGCGCACGTGGTTTTTCACCGATGCGGGTGTGGTGCGCGCGGTGGATGGGGTCAGCTTCACGCTGCACCCGGGCGAAACGCTGGGCATCGTGGGCGAATCCGGCTCGGGCAAGAGCGTCGCGGCGAAATCCATCATGCGGCTGCTGGAGGACCCGGCGCGCATCGTCGAAGGCTCCATCCGGTTTCGCGGGCGGGAGATCACCGCTCTGTCGGAAGCCGAACTGCGGGAGATCCGAGGCGCTGAGATCGCGATGGTCTTCCAGGACCCGATGACCTCATTGAACCCGGTGCTGCGCATCGCCCGGCAGTTGGTGGAGACGATGACGGCGCACCGGCGGTTCGGTGCGGCTGCTGCTTTGGTGCGGGCGGCGTCGCTGCTCGGGCGGATGGGGATTGCCGGACCGGAGCGGGCATTGCGGTCGTGGCCGCACCAGTTCTCCGGCGGGATGCGCCAGCGGGTGATGCTGGCGATGGGATTTTCCAACGAACCGGCCTTGATCATTGCGGATGAACCGACAACAGCGCTGGATGTAACGATCCAGGCGCAGATATTGGATCTGCTGCGGGCGCTGAACGCCGATCTGGGCACGGCGGTGATCCTGATCAGCCACGATCTGGGGGTGATCGCCAATCTCTGCTCCCGCGTGCTGGTGATGTACGCCGGGGAGGTGGTGGAGGAAGGCACGCCCGAGGACCTGCTGTCCGACCCGCGTCATCCGTACACCTGGGCGCTGCTGCACGCGGCGCCGCGGCTGGACCAGGGCGACGGCGGTAATCGCCGGCTGGCGACGATCGAGGGGCAGCCGCCGGATGCGCGCGCCTGGCCCGACGGGTGCCGTTTCCGCGCGCGTTGCCCGTTCGCGGTGGAGGCCTGTGCGCGGCATCCGGACTTGCTGCCGGTGGTGGCTGGTTCGGACCGTGCGGCGCGCTGCTGGGTGACTCAGGCGGGTGCGCGGCTGGTGCCACCGGCGGCGATTTCAGGCGCCGCCGTGGTTCGGCCGGTATTGGCGCGGCAGCCGATGCTTTCGGTGCAGGGGCTGAAGAAGCATTTCGTGCTGCCGCGGGACAGCTTTCTGGAACCCCGGCAGGTGCTGCGCGCGGTCGATGGCATAGACCTGGAGGTGTTTCCGGGCGAAACCGTCGGGCTGGTGGGTGAATCCGGTTGCGGCAAATCGACGCTGGCGCGTGTGGTGATGCGGCTGGATGAGCCGACCGAGGGGCGGGTGGTGTTCGACGGGCAGGACATCTCCCACCAGAGCCAGTATCGCATCCGGCCGCTGCGGCGGCGCATGCAGATGATCTTTCAGGACCCTTATGCATCGCTGAACCCGCGCATGACTGTGGGCGAGATCCTGGCCGGGCCTTTGCGTCTGCACGGGCTGGTGCGAGATCGGGCGGCGGCGCGGGTTCGGGTGGCCGAGCTGCTGGACCTGGTCGGGTTGCCGCCGGCGTCCGCGGCGCGGTTCCCGCACGAGTTTTCCGGCGGGCAGCGTCAGCGAATCTCGATCGCGCGGGCGCTGGCGGTAGAGCCGGTGTTTGTGGTCGGCGACGAGCCGATCTCGGCGCTGGATGTCAACATCCAGGCGCAGATCATCAACCTGATGATCGGGCTGCAGGAGCGGCTGGGGCTGACATATCTTTTCATTGCACATGATCTGGCGGTGGTGCGGCACATCTCCGACCGGATCGTGGTGCTGTATCTGGGCCAGGTGGTGGAGACGGCGCCGGCAGCCGTGCTGTTTGCGCAGCCACTGCATCCTTACACGGCAACACTGATCTCGGCCGTGCCGGTGCCGGATGCTTCCGTGGAGCGGGCGCGGCGGCGGATTATCTTGCAGGGGGAAATCCCGAGCGCGATCAGCCCGCCCAGTGGGTGCCGGTTCCGCACGCGCTGCCCGGCGGCTGTGGCGCGGTGCGCGAAGGAGGTGCCGGTATTGGCGGAGCTGGCGCCGGGGCATCGGGTGGCGTGCCATTTCCCGGGGGTGGTCGGCTGATCGGGCCGGGGCGGCCGGGCGCACAGCCAAGCATTGGCTGCTAGCGATTTAACCTGCCGGCGTGGATATGGAGACACTGCCATGGCCAATCCTGGTTTGACCGTTCCTGTGCTGCTGGGCTCGGTGCGTCCGGAACGTCCGGCCAATTCGGTGGCGTACGCGCGGCGATGCAGTTGCGCATGACATTAAGCGAACTGGGTATGCCCAGCATCCCGACGCTGCTGCCGATTCCGCGTATTGCTCAGGCGCTCGATGATGCGGGGCGGCCGCAGCAGGACTGGCTCGCGCCGGCGCTAAAAGGCTTTCTCGCCGAGTTTGTCTGGTACGCCGACGCGCTGAGGCAAGGGCGGGCATCGGGAATGCCCTATTGAATGGTGGATGGCGATGAACCGACCGCGGAAGCGGCCGCCGCGACAGCGGTTGCTGCCAGCCGAAGGTGCCATGCTTTGCGGATGAACGAGGCGCAATGTCGGGTGGGCGACGATTTTGCGGTCGGCGACAGGATGCGAGCACACAATCGTTGTGTTTACAGATTGAAGACTGCCTTCCCGAGTCTCCGAAGCACCGCCTGGCCGGTTGCATGCGGTAATCATGTTGACGATCTCGGTGAAGCGCACGACGCCGCTGTCGCTGCAGTCAAGCGCCCAACGCGGGGTGAAACCGCAGGCCATGGTGGCGAAACAGACCGCGCGTAACAGCGGCTTGTAGTCCGGGGTCAGACGGACAGCTGATGAAGATCAATCGCGCTCGGTTAGGCTTTCGTCTTACCGGCGCGCGCGTCGGCGTGTTTCACGACGGCGGCTTCGACAGCCTGTTTGATCCGCTCCAACGTGAAGCGTGACTGCCCGTTCGTCGGCTGAAGGCGCATGCCGCGGTAGATCGAGCCAGCCTTGGCAGTTCGTCGGCCCGTCCTGATCGCGATGCCGCAGACGATCACTTCTATTGCCACTCGCACCTGGGCACAGGTCAAAATTTAAGGGCGTTGGTATCGTATGACAGCTCCCGCAGGAACACTGAGGACGTTGGATACCCTCCGAACATCACCGATGTTGCTCCCACCTGCCGCTTGTCCCCGACAAGATCACCCGCGGCCACCGCACCGATTGCTAAGAATGGCCCGAAGGCGGTCACGATGCGGGCGATCATGAGCCAGGCATAACTGGCTGCGGTGGCAACCGATGCGCCCCGCAGCGGTTAGGCCACGTGCCGGCAAGCCGGAGAGGCGGACCCGTTCGTCACCGCCACAGCGGATCGAGCGCACCCCGCCCGGCCAGCACCGCGGCGATGTTGTCCAGCGCGCGGAAGCCCATCGCGTTGCGCGTCTCCACCGAGGCGCTTCCGACGTGCGGCGACAGGATCACGTTTGGCAGCGTGGCGAATTGGCAGTCGTAGTCCGGCTCAGCTCGGAACACGTCCAGCCCGGCGGCGAACAGGTGGCCGGATTCCAGCGCGTGATACAGGGCGTCCTCGTCCACCAACCCACCGCGCGAGACGTTCACCAGCACGGCGCCGGCGGGCAGCAGCGCAAGCGTTTCAGTGTTGATGATACCATCTGTTTCAGGCGTTGCCGGGGCGTGCAGCGACAGGAACTGGCATTCCGGCAGCATCGCCCGGAAATCGGCGAAATACCGGGCGCCCTGCTCGGCCGCATCAGGCAGGCGCCGGCGTGAATGATACACCACCTGCATATCGAACCCGCGCGCCCGCCGCGCCACAGCCTGGCCGATCCGCCCCATGCCCAGAATGCCGAGCGTCTTGCCGCTGACGCGCACGCCCAGCAGGTCTCCCTGGCCGATCCGCCGCCGCCAGCCCGCTCGCATGATCGCGTCGTACTCGTAAGCGCGCCGGGCCGCCGCCAGCAGCATCATGAAGGCGAAATCGGCGGTGCAATCAGTCAGCACGCCGGGCGTGTTGGTTACCACCAGACCGCGCGCCCTGGCCGCGGCTACATCGATATGATCGTAGCCGACGCTGCTGGTGGCGCCGATTTTCACGCTGGCCGGCAGGCGGGCTATGAGATCGGCGGACAGCGGCAGGGTGTTGGCGAACAGCAGCGCATCGGCCCGATGGTCGGTGGCGGCGCGCACCACGTCGTCTGGCCCCATGTCGTCGGCGCCTTCATGCACCAGCGCGTCGAACTCGGCGCGGGCGCGGTCCGTTGCGCCGCGCGCCAGCAGGGCAGCGACGACAAGTCGTGGTTTCATGTCTGCGTCTCCCGGCTCGCTTGGCGGGCGGTTTTTTGCGGCAGCGGCAGGCCGCGCCATGGCACCGGCGTCGATTGCACGATCGAGGTGGTTGTCTGTCCATAGGCCAGGAACTGATCGAGCACGGGGTCCAACCGGTCCAGCGCCTCGATGTGCAGCTTGAGAATGAAACAATCCTCGCCGCTGACGCGGTGGCACTCGACGACCGCGGGCGTTCGTTTCGCCAGTTCGGCGACCTTGGAGACCTGTCCGGGCGCCGGGCGTACCCGGACGAAGGCAAGCACCTTGTAGCCCAGCGCGGCGGGATCGAGTTCCAGCCGATAGCCGGCGATCACGCCGGTTTCTTCCAGCCGTTGCAGACGCTCGCGCACCGCCGGGGCCGACATGCGGATGCGGCGCGCCAGGTCGGACAGGCCGATGCGCGGATTGGCCCGTAGCAGGCGGAGCAATTCCAGGTTCCTGGCGTCCAGCGGCGCGTCCGAAGGTTGAAGGCGCACGAGCAGGTTCTTCTGCGATTAGAAGGCGAGATACGCAACACGGTCACTTGCCGGAAACCCCGCCAGCCAGACGCATTTCGGGGTTTCCACCCCGATTCGGTGTTGCCTGTACCCCCATGTTGCCTGTACCCCCCATTGGCCCGGATGCCGGCGGCACGGAAGCATAGGCACTCCGGCCCCCCGAGGTCACAGCAGCCACCGCACAGCGAGCCCCCTCGCCCTCACAAGGCCCAGTGACACGAAGCTGTGCAAAACAGCCATCTAATCGGTGGCGAAATCTCCGTAAAGTGAGTTGCCCAGAGTGCAAGGTTCTGGCTGTCATTCATGACAAACAATAATTCCGGCGGGGGCAACGCCGCAAACGAAGACTTCGCCACGATGCCGACGAGACGACGGCTGCAGGCAGCCAGCCGTCGGAGTAGACCCTTTGTCTCTTAATGAGTTGTCTCTTAATGAGATGGAGGGCTTTTGCCGTTGTTCGTTGACGACGCAACGTCAAAGTCAGGGGAGCACAAGAGGAATGAGGCATCTTCATTCAGTTGCGGTGGCGGGTGCAGTCGCGCTGGCAGCAACAGCCGGTCCGGCAGCCGCGGCGCCAATGGTCGCATTCGACACCTTTATTCCGGTCCCGGCGGACACGGCGAATATGCAGCCGGGCGGGGCGTTCTCTGCGTTCGACATCAGCTTCGCCGACCCGGTGACCGGGGACGTCTTTATCGCTGACCGGTCCAACGCCGCTGTCGATATCTTCTCGGGAAGCAGCCTGTCGTTGATCGGCCGGGCGACCGGGTTCACCGGGCAGCAGGCGACGACATCGGTCTCGGGTCCGGATGGCGTTTTGACGGTCACCTCGGGAGGGGTCACCACTCTTTACGCCGGTGACGGCAATAGCACACTCAAGGTCTTCAACGCGACCAATCCGGCGGTCGCCGGTGCTGCAGCAGTCGATTTCGACCGGCAGCTCCCCTGTCACCCGTGTCGACGAAATGGCTTACTCGCCGGCGACGCAGCAGGTTCTGGCCGCGAACAACGCTGCTACGCCGGCGTACGGCAATTTGTTTTCCACCACCAACGGGCACTCCCCGGCCACTCTCTCCGTTAGTCCCATCACCGTGCCCGCAAGCCAGGGAGGGATTGCGGCGGGCGGCATGGAGCAGCCGGCGTGGGATAAGTTTACCGGAACGTTCTTCGTTTCTATTCCGCAGTTGGGGACGGGGGGTGCCAGTGACCCGGGCGGGGTCGCCGAGATCAACACTTCCGGCACCGTCCTGCGGACGATCAGTTTCGCATCCCTGGGCATCGCATCGTGCTCGCCCGCCGGGCTCGCCGTTGGCGGCAGCGGCAACCTGATGGTTGGCTGCGGCAGCGCGAGGGCGGCTGCGATCCTGCTCAATCCCGCAGGCACCGGCTCGATCGTCAAGACGTTCGCCGGGCTGGGTGGTACCGACGAGCTGTGGTACGATCCGGCGACAGGCGCGTTCTACGTGACCGGTAATGATGGCACCAACACCACTCGGTTCTTCGACATCGTCACCGACAAAGGAGCGGCGAGCACCATTAGCCAGACCGTGGACCTGCCGGATACCATTAGTGCGCATTCGATCGCGGTAGATCCGTTCAACAACGACGTTTTCGTGGCGCTCGCCGGCACCACTACGCTGGACCCCTGTCCGGCGAGTTTCGCGAACCCGGGTTGCATCGCGGTATTCGCGCCGGTGCCGGTACCGGAGCCCGGCAGCTTGCCGCTTCTGGCGGTCGGATTGGCCGGGCTGATGGGCCTCGCGGTGCGCCGCCGGCGCCAATAATCGGCCTAACCCGCATTTCTCGCGAATCAGGTGCATCGGGGCTCCGAATCGGTGAAGGTTCTTCTCTGAACAAGAGCTTTCGCGGAACGGAGGAACCCCCCGATGCAGACAGAGTGTAGCGCGGACCGGCCTTGGTGCATGGATAGCCCGGGTTGGTGGCGGACATCTGCGCCGGTTAGGTGAACGGTCCATTCGAAGCCGGGACGTCCGCCGTGCCGTTCAAAGTGAAGCAAGATCGTCGCCATCGTATTTCGCGACAGCGCTCCCAGGTGACGAACTGGCCGGAATACGACGCGGCATTGACGAACTGCTGGAGGCTGGACGCATCGACGGCGCGGGTGAATTCCAGATGTTTCTGCGCATCCTGCTGCCGCTGCTTGGCCCGCCACTGATCAGCCTCGCAATCATCGAGTTCATCGCGGCGTGGGGCGCCTTTCTCTGGCCGCTGGTCATTGTGCAGGACCGCGACCTCAACGTGCTCGCGGTGGGGCTGACCAACTACAGCCAGCCCTATCAGCACGCGCCGATGTGGGGTGCGGCGATGGCGGCTTCGACGATCGCGACTATTCCGATTGCGTGCCTTTTCATCTTCTTCCAGCGTTACTTCATCAAGGGCCTGACGGCTGCGGCCGTGAAAGGTTAGGGGCGGATGATCCGCGCGGTGGAGATGCCAGCATGGCGCTGCATCTGGCATCAAGCTACCTTTGCCACCCGCCCTGCCGCCGGAGCCAGCCATGCGCGCGAACCTCACCCCCGACATTGACCTCGCCGCACGGTTGTTCGCCGGCCTGCGCGAGAAGACATTCGATGGCGTAGGTGTCACCCGCGACGCCTACGGCCCGGGTGAGCAGGCCGCGCATGACCTGGTGCGCGCCACCGCCGAGGGCCTGCGGCTGCACATCGAAACCGATGCCGCCGGCAACCTCTATATGACGCTGCCCGGCCGGGATCGTGGCGCGAAGCGGGTGGTGCTCGGCAGCCATCTGGATTCCGTGCCGCAAGGCGGCGATTACGACGGCGCCGCGGGTGTGCTGGCCGGGCTGGCAACAGTGGCTGGAATGCAAACAGCCGGCTTCACCCCCGGCCGCGATATCACCGTGATCGCCATCCGTGCCGAGGAAGCCGGCGCCTGGTTTCCCGCCTCCTATCCCGGCAGCAACGCCGCACTCGGGCGCCTGCCGCCGGCAACGCTGGGCATCCGCCGGCTGGATACCGGGCGGACGCTGGAAGAGCACATGCGGGCGCAGGGCTTCGACGCCGACGCGGTGCGGGCCGGCCGCGGCAAACTCGGCCCCGATAATACCGCCGCCTACCTGGAACTGCACATAGAGCAAGGGCCGGTGCTGGACGCCGAGGAAATCCCGCTCGGCATCGTCACCGGCATTCCCGGCTCCCGCAGGCTGCGGGAGGCGCGGGTTCTGGGCGAATACAACCATTCCGGCGCCACGCCGCGCCGCTATCGCGCCGACGCGGCGATCGCGCTGGCCGAACTGGCGCACCGGCTGGACGACCATTGGGCGGCGCTGGAAACGCGCGGCCACCAACTTGTCTGCACGTTCTGCGTGCTGGCCACCACCGAAGCCGCCGGCTTCACCAAAATACCCGGCGAGGCGCGGTTCCAGCTCGATATCCGCAGCGTGCAGCCGGCCAGCATCGATGCGATGTTCGCCGAACTGCACCGGCTGGTCCCGGAGATCGAAGCCCGCCGCGGCGTGCGGTTCGAGCTGAACGAGAAAAGCCATAACAGCGAACCCAGCCTGATGGATGCCGGCGTCCAGGCCGGCCTGGCGCGGGCGGCCGAGGCGCTGGGAATCCCGTATCGCGTGATGCCATCAGGCGGCGGGCACGATGCCGCCGCCTTCGCTCAGGCCGGCATCCCCGCCGGCATGCTGTTCGTGCGCAACCAGAACGGCAGCCACAACCCGCACGAGGCGATGCGCATGGAGGATTTCGCCGCCGGCTGCGCGGTGGTTACGCGATGGGCCGCCGAGATGGCGGGCTGATGCGGCGGTAGGACGTGAAGTCCCTGGCCAAAGGACGAGATGTTGCGAGAGCGGAACCATGCGGGAGCTCGCTGGCAAGACAGCATTCGTGACAGGCGGGGCGAGCGGAATTGGGCTCGCACTCGGCCGGGCATTTGCCGAGGCAGGCATGAACGTGATGCTCGCTGATATCGAGACGGACACGTTGGCGGCCGCGGTCAAGGACATGTGCAATGTTGGGCCGGAGGTGTGCGGGGTTACCTGTGACGTGACCGATCCTGTCAGCGTCGAGCGTGCGGCCAAGGTGTCGTACGAGACGTTCGGGAACGTCCATGTCGTTTGCAACAATGCTGCCGTCGCCGGCGGCAGCGGCATCGACGATATCTCGCTCGACACGTGGCGATGGGTGCTCGACGTCAACCTTATGGGCGTCCTTCACGGCGTCCGCACCTTCCTTCCGCACATCCGCGCCCACGACGAAGGTGGCCACATCGTCAACACCGCGTCCATGGCCGGCATGCTCGGCGGGCTCGGGTTCAGTCCTTATGCGGCCAGCAAGTTCGCGGTGGTCGCCATGTCGGAGGGGCTGGCAAAGGAGGTCTCGTCGATTGGTATTGGCGTGACTGTGGTCTGCCCGGGATTTGTTCGCACCCGCATCGGCGAGAGCGGGCGCAATCGGCCGGAGCGCTACGGTCCGATGCAGACGCCCGACCCCGCCAGCCGCGCGGGGGCGCTGATCGCCGAGATTGCTGAACTCGTGCGGTCCGGGATCGACCCATCGGAGGTCGCTGCTCGGGTTCTTACCGCGATCCGCAACGACGAACTTTATGTGTTTACGCATACCGGCGCGCGCTGGAAGGTCGAGCTAGAGAAGCGGTTTGCCGCTATCCGGCAGGCGATGGAGGAAGCGGCGGCTCGTTAGTGGTATGGCGCCCGAGCGACGATGCGCATGTGGCTCTCTCCACTTGTGCAGCTATCTGTCTTTGTCGAGACATCTCGAAACGATCGCCCTGCAAACAGGAGACCCTGCATGGAACTCAAACGCACAGTCGCACTTGTTACCGGCGGCAACGGTGGGCTCGGCCAGCGCATCTGCCATGCGCTGGCGAAGCAAGGCGCCGACATCGCGTGATGTATGCTCAAAGCCGCGATCAGGCGGAGGGCGTCGCCCGCGACCTGATATCGCGCCATCAGATCAATGCCGCGGCCTTCGCCTGCGACGTCACCAACGCCGCAGCCGTGCAGAACCTGGTCGCCGACGTAACCAAACGCTTCGGCCGTCTCGACATCCTCATCAACGACGCCGCCTACAACCAGTCGATTCCCTTCACCGACCTCGACGGCCTGACGCAAGACGTGTGGGACAAGATCATGGCCGTCAACCTGACCGGGCCAATGCGCCTCATCAAAGCAGTGGCACCCCTCATGCAGTCCCAAGGCCGAGGCCGCATTGTCAACATCGCGTCCGTCGCCGGGCTCCAGCCGACGGGCTCATCCATCGCCTATGCAGTGTCCAAGGCGGGCCTGATCCACCTCACGCGCTGCATGGCGGTGGCGCTGGCGCCCGAGACGCTCGTCAACTGCATCGCACCTGGTCTGCTGGAGGGCACGCGCGCAACATCCAACCTCCGGCCCGAGCAGGTCGAGCGTTCGGCATCCGGCTCACTGCTGAAAAAGGCGGCCGACAAGGATGACTGCGCCGACATGGTCGTCACCATGTGCCGCACGGAAACCATGACCGGCCAGACGGTCGTCATCGACTCCGGACGCCTGTTCCATTGAGCAACGACCACGCGAGAGATCGTTGGCCCGACTTTCTGGCTTTTGCAGGATACTGGTGCAGAATGCGGCCATGAGACATCCTCGGTCAGCGGCGCCGAACGAAACCCCGACCAACCCAGCGCCGCGTCGGCGTGCCGCCACCACGGCGCGCTGACCCATGTCAGCTCCCATACTCATCATCGGCGGCGGCATCGTCGGCTCCTGCACCGCGCTGTTCCTGGCGCCGCATGCCGAGGTGATCGTGCTGGAGAAGGACCCGAGCTACCAGTTCGCCTCCACCACGCTGTCGGCGGCGTCGTTCCGCCAGCAATTCTCGCTGGCCGTGAACCTGCATATGTCGCGCTTCGGCGCCGGATTCCTGGAAGAACGCGCCGAACGCGTCGGGCTGGTGCGCCGCGCCTACCTGATCCTGGCGACCGCCGCCGGCGAGGCGCAGCTCAAGGCGAACCGGCAGATGCAGCTTGCCGAGGGCGCCAAGGTCGCGCTGTTCGAAGGGCCGGCGGCTATCGCCGAACGGTTCCCCTGGCTGAACACGGAAGACCTGGCCTGCGCGACACTGGGCCTGGCCAACGAGGGCTGGTTCGACGCCTACAGCCTGTTGCGCGCGGTGCGCGAGGAAGCGATCGCCGCTGGGGCGCGATATATAGCCGATGAGGCGGTGGCGATCGACCGTAATGGCGACGCCTTGACGGCGGTGCGCACCGCCAAGGGCGAGCGCATCGCGGCAAGCCATGTGGTGATCGCCGCCGGGCGCCATTCCGGCCGCGTCGCCGCCATGGCCGGGGTGCCCCTGCCGGTCGAGCCACGCAAGCGCACCGTGTTCGTGCTCCGTGCGCCGCTGGACAACGCCGGTATGCCGCTGATGTTCGACACCACCGGTGCGTGGCTTCGCCCCGAAGGCGAGGGTTTCCTCGGCGGGATTTCCCCGCAGCCGGACAACGACCCCAATCCAGGTGAGGATTTCGACCCCGACATCGACCAGCTCGAAGATGTCGTGTGGCCGGCGCTCGCGCACCGCATCCCGGCGTTGGAACGGTTGCGCATGGTGCGCGCCTGGGCCGGCCATTACGACATGTGCCTGCTCGACCACAACGCGGTAATCGGCCGGCATCCGGAGATCGGTAACCTGATCATCGCCGCCGGTTTCTCCGGCCACGGCGTGCAGCACGGCCCGGCGACCGGGCGCGCGGTGTCGGAACTGATCCGCTTCGGCGAATACCGCTCGCTGGACCTGACGCCGCTGGGATACGAGCGGATACGCGACAACCGCCCGATGTGGGAGCTGGTGGTTTACTGAAAAATCCTTCCCCCTTGTGGAGAGGGATCGAGACCGCCGCCGCCGTCCATACTTTGGGCTTCACCGAAACATCTCTGCGTGCGTCGGGCTAACCGCCAGACGTAATACCCGACGCCGAAGCATCGTCTCTCCCATTGTCATGCCCGCGAAGACGGGCATCAACGGGCTGGGAGCTCGCCGCGGCAGGGATCGTCTTGCGTCCGCGCATTCCCTGCCGCGGAGGTCGCGTACGTATGGAATGACTGGGTGGTGGGCTCCGTCAGCCGCGCTTCAACGACATATCGCGCAATTCCGGCACAATCCAGGACGGCCGTTCGCCCCGCGCCACACGCAGCACATTGTCGAACGCGTTACGAAGCTGCTTGATCCGCGTCTCCCGGCTGCTGCCGGCGAGGTGCGCGGTCAGCACCACATTATCGAGCGACAGCACCCGTTCGGACGGCGAGGGCGGCTCCTGCGGAAACACGTCCAGCCCGGCGCCGGCGATGCGGTGGGACGTCAGCGCGTCATGCAGCGCCTCCAGGTCCACCACTTCGCCGCGGCTGCAGTTGATCAGCAGCGCGTGCGGTTGCATCAAACCCAGTTCGGCTGTGCTGATCATCCGCCGCGTCTGATTGCTCAGAGGCACGTGCAGGGTGACGATATCGGAGGTTTGCAGCAATTCTGCGAGCAGCCGGAAGCGCACGCGCATCGCATCCTCGGTATCCTCGGGAAGCCGCACGACGTCGGTGTACTGCACGTTCATGTCGAACCCGCCGAGGGCGATGCGGGCCACCCGCTTGCCGATATTGCCGAGACCGACGATGCCGAGCGTCTTGCCATGCAGCTCGAACATCGCCGGAGCGGGTTCGTTGCCGCGCCAGCGTCCGTTGGAAACCATCGTATGCTGCGGTACCAGCTTGCGGTATATCGCCAGCATCAGCGTGATAGCGTGTTCGGCGACCGCGCGCGAGTTGGCGCCGCCGTTGTTGGCGACCGGCACGCCGGCGCGGCGCGCGGCTTCCAGATCGACCCGGTCGTAGCCGGCGCTGAACAGTTGCACCAGGCGCAGCTTCGGGGCGTCACGATAGAACGAATCCTCCATGCTGCCGACATTGCCGAGCAGATAGTCGGCATCAGGCAATGCCGCCCGATATTCCGCGCTGCCCGGCGCCGCGGCGATCAGCTCGAATCCGGACGGTACCATCTCGCGCGCCAACTCGGCCGATTCTTCGGCGATATGAGCAAGCAGAATTTTCGGCATGATTGTTCCCCGTTGTCGATCGGCGTGAGATTAGCGGCTTGGGTAATTTGGAAAAGGGGGTGGCCGTGATGAACACCGACTACGACACGTTCTGGCTGCGCTATCTGCGCGCACACGCGCATCCCACGACGCGAGCGCTGCACTATGCGGGCAGCTCGTTGGCGCTGGGTGCGCTGGCGCTTGCCGCCGCGCGGCGCGACTGGCGCTGGCTGCTGGCCGCGCCGGCGGTGGGGTATGGGTTGGCCTGGACCGCGCACGCCGCGATCGAGCGGAACCGGCCGGAGACGTTCGGTCATCCGCTCTGGGCATTGCTGTCGGATTTCCGCATGGTGACGCTGGCCGCGACCGACCGGCTTGCCCCGCATTTGGAACGCGCCGGTATTGCCGGCCGTTACACCGGGTAGGGACTTTTCGTAGGGCGAAAAAGCGAAGCGCATTTCGCCATCGGGTTCGGCGGAATGCGCTGCGCTTTTCCGCCCTACTTTTTTCCGCCACGCGTGCCTGATACATTGAATTACGGAGCAGCGGGGGAAATGACATGTGGGAACCAAGCCGGCGCTATCCTGATCCGGCGGTGCGTGTGCTGCACCCCGACTTCAACAAGTACCGCCTGCCGCTCGCTTCGATCGAACAGCTCGCCACCGGTTGCCGCTGGTCCGAAGGCCCGGCGTATTTCGGCGATGGCCGCTATGTCCTGTGGAGCGACATCCCCAACGACCGCATCCTGAAATGGGAGGAGGAAACCGGCGCCGTCAGCGTGTTCCGCAAAACCTCCTGGAACGCCAACGGCAACACCCGTGACCGCCAGGGCCGTCTGGTCACCTGCGAGCATCGCGGCCGGCGGATCACCCGCACGGAGTACGACGGCGGCATCACGGTGCTGGCCGACAGTTACAACGGCAAGCGGCTGAACTCCCCGAACGACCTGGTGGTGAAGTCCGATGGCTCGGTCTGGTTTACCGATCCGGTGTTCGGCATCCTGGGCTGGTACGAAGGCGAGAAGAACGAGCCGGAGCTGCCGCCCTCCGTGTATCGCCTGGATGGCCGGACCGGAGCGCTGTCTGTCGTGTCGGACGATATTCCCGGGCCGAACGGTCTGGCGTTTTCGCCGGACGAATCGAAGCTGTATGTGGTGGAATCGCGTGCCGAGCCGAACCGCCGGTTGCGCGTGTTCGATGTGGTTGCCGATGGCACGAAACTGGCCAACGGACGCACGTTCCTGGATGCCGGGCCGGGCGGATCGCCGGACGGGTTTCGCGTCGATATCCATGGCAACCTGTGGTGCGGCTGGGGCATGGGCAGCGACGAGCTGGACGGCGTGCGCGTCTTCAACCCGGCCGGCGAGCCGATCGGCCATATCGGCCTGCCCGAGCGTTGCGCCAATCTGTGTTTCGGCGGGCGCTGGCGCAACCGGCTGTTCATGGCGGCAAGCCATGGGCTCTATTCGCTATATGTGAACACGCAGGGCGCGCCCGGCGGCTGAGTTCATGTTCAACCTGCGGGGCAACGCGACATCTGTCCGCACGGAGGTGCTGGCGGGTATCACGACGTGGCTGACCATGGCCTATATCATCGTGGTCAATCCCAGCATCCTTGCGGCCGCCGGAATCGACCACGGCGCGGCGTTCGTGGCCACCTGCGTCGCCGCGGCGATCGGCTCGGCGGCGATGGGGTTGCTGGCCAACCTGCCGCTGGCGCTGGCGCCCGGGATGGGGCTGAACGCCTACTTTGCCTTCTCGGTCGTGAAGGGCATGGGCGTGCCGTGGGAAACCGCGTTGGGCGCGGTGTTCCTGTCGGGCGTGCTGTTCCTGCTGATCAGTGTGTTCCGCATCCGCGAGTGGCTGATCAATGCCATCCCGATTTCGCTGAAGCTTGGCATCGGCGCCGGGATCGGGCTGTTTCTGGGCCTGATCGGGCTGCACGACATGGGCCTGGTGACCGGCAACCCGGAAACGCTGGTGACGATGGGCCACCTGCGCAGCGCGCCGCCGCTGCTGTCCTGCATCGGTTTCCTGATCATCGCCGGGCTGGCGGCGCGCCGGGTGACGGGGGCGATCCTGATCGGCATCCTGGTGACCGCGGCGCTTGGTGTACCGTTCGGGCTGACGGCGTTCCATGGCATCGTGGCAGCCCCGCCATCGCTGGCGCCGACCTTCCTGAAGCTGGATGTCAGGGGCGCGCTGTCGCTCGGTATTCCGGCGGTAGTGCTGACGTTCTTCCTGGTCGATGTGCTGGACAATGCCGGCACGCTGATCGCCACCACGCATCGCGCGGGGCTGATGCGCGCGGATGGAACCGTGCCGCGACTGCGGGAGGCGCTGCTGGCAGATAGCGGCGGCGCGATCCTGGGCGCGGTGCTGGGGACCAGCACGACGACCAGCTACATCGAGAGCGCGGCGGGGATCGAGGCGGGTGGGCGCACAGGGCTGACCGCGGTGGTGGTCGCGGTGCTGTTTCTGGCGGCGCTGTTCTTCGCGCCACTGGCCACGGCAATCCCCGGTTTCGCCACCGCGCCGGCGCTGGTGTTCGTGGCGTGCCTGATGATGCGGGCGCTGGCGGAGATCCGCTGGGACGATGCGAGCGAATACGTGCCGGCGGTGGTGCTGGCGTTGGGGATGGTGTTCAGCTTCTCGATCGCGACCGGGATCGGGTGGGGGTTTGTTGTTTATGTGGCGGTAAAGCTGATCGCCGGACGATGGCGAGAGATCGCCGGGGCGGTGTGGCTGATCGCAGCGGTGTCGGTGCTGCGGTTCGCGGCGGAATGAGGCGGCAAGCGGATATCCAGGACTGGTTCAGGAAGGCGCGCGCAATGGCCCCGGCAGGGCGCGTTCCGCAGCGTCTTCCAGCCGCTTTTCGTTGCGGCGAAGGAAGATGAATCCGGCCACGATGGCGACCAGCGCTACCACGGCGAGCACGCCGCCGACTGGTCCGAGCAGATGGTGGATCTGCTTACCGAACACATAGGCGCTGATCCCGTAGATGCCGGACCAGACCACTCCGCCGGCCGCGTTGAACGCCAGGAAGCTAGGCCACGGCATGCGGTTGGCGCCGGCAAGGAACGAGGCAAGCGCGCGCAGAACCGCCACGAAGCGGCCGAAGAACACCACCTTGCCGCCGTGACGCAGGAACAGGTATTGCCCGAGTTTTGCCCGCCGTTCATTCAATCCGATGTAGCGGCCGTATTTGGTCAGCAGCCAAAAGCCGAAGGTGCGGCCGATCCAGAAACCGAGAACGCCGCCCAGGATCGCCCCGGCCGCCGCCGCGGCAATCACCAGCGTGATATCCAGGTTATGGGTGGTGCCGGCATAAATCGCCGCGCCCAAGCAGCACGGTCTCGCCGGGGATCGGAATGCCGAGGCTTTCGATGCAGATAGTCAACATGATCGCGCCGTAGCCGGCATGCACGAGCAGATGGGCAGCATGGTGTGACACGTCGGGCGGGTCCTGCGCCGTTGCTCAGTGGGCGCGGATCGGCTTGACTGCACAGCGGATCGCCGCGCACACACGCGCCGCGGTCAGCAAAGGGGAGGTCCATCGCATGTCATTCTCCATGTATGATGCCTGTGTACCCGTATTCACGCAAATGCTGGGGAGCCTGTGTTCAATTATCGACAAGGCGGCCGCCCATGTCGCGGAGAAGAAGCTGGAAGAATCCGCCTTTCTTCAGGCGCGACTGTTTCCGGACATGTTCACTCTGGCACGCCAGTTGCGCCAGGCGAGCGATTTCGGCCGCAACGCGCCGGGACGGCTGGCCGGCGTCACGCTGCCGGCGTTTCCGGATGCCGACGCAACCTCGTTCGCCGAACTGAAGGACCGCATGGCGCGGTCGCTGGATTTCGTGCAGGGCTTCCGCCCCAATCAGATCGAGGGCACCGAGGACAAGGACATCACGTGGACGGCTGGCGGCCAGCAGCGCTCGATGAAGGGTCGCGTCTATCTGCTGCATTTCTCGTACCCGCATTTCTTCTTCCACGCGACCACGGCCTACGCGATTCTGCGCCATAACGGGGTCGAGCTCGGCAAGCGCGATTTCATCGGCAAGTTCTGACCGGTCTGGCCTTCAAGCACGCGCGAGCGGCGCTGCGCGGGCCAAAAACCTGCGGTCGCCGCCGCCGTTGCGTCCTATGCCGGGACGCAACGGCGGCGGGTGACCGATGATCGCGGGCCGTTGCGGCACCTCGCGGTGGGCGGCGATGCTGGGTATTTTGGCCGCAACCGGCGCCACTCCGGCGATCGCCGCCGTCGATGGGCACCCTCACGCCAA